>NZ_JAFLCJ010000001.1:0-642086 GCF_017302695.1 Leptolyngbya sp. UWPOB_LEPTO1
CTCTTTAGCGGCGTTGGCAACGGGGCTAGCGCTATTGGGACTAGAAGAAGTTGAAGCGGTGTTGCCGCCGCAGGAGGCGATAGCGACACTTAGGGTGGTGCCGATCACAAAGAGTGAAACGAATTTTCTGACAGAGTGCAGATTAAATAGTGTTTTGAAGGTTTGAGCCAAGCGTGGTGCTAGCTCATGTGGATGGTGCTTCAACTTCATGAATTGTTCTCCTAATCTACGGTAATATTGTAGGATTACCGTCCTTATCTCAGTTTTCAATCGTATCGGAGAAAGAGATAAAGCGCAAGAAAATACTCCTATTATTTGATCGGTTTACTTGGGATTACGATAACTCTAATGCTTGCTGAGGAATCAGATTGTGTCTTTTCATGCGATTTCATATTTGGCTCCAAATTGGTTGGAGTTTTATCAAGCTGTGACTCTTTATTTGGGGCGAGTCTTGGGCTGTCAGGCTGATTTGATGGTCGGCGAATGTGATCCGTTGAAGGATTCGCGACTTTATGAAGATGCGATCGATCTAGCTTTTATTTGTGGATTGCCGTTTGTTCGGTATGGTCGAATTCGACCTCGGCAGTTCAGCGCGATCGCGGCTCCAGTGATGCAAGCTGAGCGGTATCAAAATACGCCAATTTACTTCTCCGATATCATTGTTCATGCGGAGAGTTCGTTTCAAACGTTCTCGGATTTAGCAAATTCAACCGTTTGTTATAACGATCCTGGCTCGAATAGTGGCTACTACTTGCTTCGGGATCGCTTAATTCAGGAACAACGTCCACAATTTTTCAAACATGCGATTCAATCCGGCTCACATCAGCGATCGATTCGTTGGGTGATCGATCGCAAAGCAGATTGTGCTGCGATTGATAGTACGGTGCTGGAGCAAGAATTTCGCGTCTTTCCCGAACTGGCACATCATGTGAAAATCATCGAGTCGAGTCGGTCTTGTCCGATGCCGCCGATTGTGGTGGCAACACATTTAGGCGATCCAGTGATTGAGCAAATTCAATTCGCATTACTGCATCCAGATTCAGAATTATCAGCAGCGATGACTGCAATGCAGATTCAGCGCTTTGCGGCTGTCACTACGGAAGATTATGCAGCGATCGCTGATCTCTATGACGATGTGACGAATTCGTGCTTTAGCCAGCTTTAACCGTTCGCCATAACTGCCGCACTTTGCCAGACTGATTGCGTAGAACAGCTTGTTGATAAATCTGACCAAACATTTTCTGTTGAGTCCGACTCCCACCGACGGTATGTAGATAAGAGAGTCGAGGCTGCATTGCCGAAACTGTCGTTGACCAATCTTGTCGAGTGTATGCAACTAACCCTTTGGCAACAGGCAAGACAATTTGCAGCCAGGTGAATTGCGATGTTGCCGGAAGTTGCTGTGCGTGCGATGTGAGACTTTGGAGAAATTCATTCACCCAGTCTGTGTAGCCAGCCCGTGCGAGTGCATAAATATAGTGCAAATCTTGAAAAGGTAGCGCATGTTCGTGTAAACGCGAACCCAGATGAGGAGCAAGAGCCTGCCAGCGTTTCCCCACATTAACGCCTTGCACTTCTAAGCGCAGTAAGGTCGCGATCGCACCGACTTGATCTTTTGACGACGACGGATTCGCCCGTCCCCAAACCTTTTGATCGTACAGCTCTAAGACTTTCTGATGATTTCCCAATGCCAGATAGTAAAGGGCGACATGCCACCAATTGTGGGTATATAGCATCGAATTGCACTGCTCCCAAGTGTCTGAATGGCTTTCCATCCAAAGAATTCCATCTTCTGGGCGATTTTGTTCTTCAAGAATATGCGCGATCGCATGTTGCGCCCACGGGTCGAATCGATTCAGCGAGATCGCTTGCAGTCCAGTCTGCATAGCGCGATCTAAGTCTCCGCATTGCTCCAAGCCAAACGCAATCATTCCATATAAATAGTGCAGATGGGGATTGTTGGTATTGGCAGGAAGAACTTTCTCGGCAATTTTGAGTAACGGATCAGATTCGCCTCGATAGAAGTAGTGATATTGTCCTTGCTGCACAGAAATCAGGTCTTGTGGATAGTTCTCTGCGATCGCTTCATGTAGGTTGATGGCTTCAGAAATTGCGCCGACTGCCCAAGCTGAAATCGCGCGAATGTACCATTGTTCTCGTTCAGTTGCCGTTGCAGCATAACGCTCAGCCACTTTGAGGTGATGCATCGCGGTTTGACGCGCGATCGCGGTTTCCTGGGATAGGTAGTAAGCGGCAGCGTATGCTTGAGCGATCGCGCAGGTTGGATCGAGTGCCAGCGCTTGCAGAATCGCTGCTTCGGCTTGATTGCCGTAGTAAAGAGCTTGGTCAATAAATCGATCGAGTTCAGTCCTGAGTTGAGAAGAAAAATCAGTTCGGGTGCTTGTCACCGCGAGTCCTTGAGCGTCAATTATCATGGAGGATCACAAATAACACTAAACCGGTCGGAATACCGTATTATTTGCCAAGTATGTCATACTCCTAGGAGCAATGAAAAGTAAAGCTCGTTACTTATCTCGTCATTTATTTGGAGCCTTGAAACGTACCAACAATTTCCTCGCTCCGTTCTATCTCGCTCTGGAATGGAATTCCGGGGGCGGATGAATGCGATGAGCGATACGTTTCAAACATCCTCTTAATATGAGTCCCCATATCTAATCTCTTATAGGCGAGTAAGAAATTACTGTTTCTCAATTGAACTCGTATCGATACTTTAAATTGCATGAATTGCTAGTCATTCCAAAATTGGCAAATCGCATCTAAAAAATATTTTTTCAGGTCTTGTTTTCTCATGCGACTTGTGAGATTCTCTTGATACAAACTAATCTACTAAATGCCGATCAATCAATCGTAGATTATTCTAAAAGTATTCTCAATCTATGAAAAATCGTTCTTTTGCCCAATCGCTGCTCAATAAGGTTCAGCATCAAGTTTCTAGCCTAAAAGTTCCTAGTCTTCTAGTAGCTACTGGAGTCACTTTCAGTTTGTCGATCCCTGCTTCTGCTGCGATCGACACTTTACGGAATGAAGGCAAGACTACTGATCAGCCGCCTGTGCCAAAGCAGCAGTTGATCAGCCAAAACCCGCAGACTGTTGAGCTTACTCTAGTATCCTTTGCGGTGACGAAAGAAGCTTACTCAAAAGTCATCCCATTGTTTCAGCAGAAATGGAAGCGCGAACGGAACCAAGAAGTTAAGTTTGTTGAAAGCTATGCCGGTTCAGGCACTCAGACTAGAGCCGTGATCGATGGACTAGAAGCAGATATTGTGCATCTTGCACTTGGATTCGATGTTGATCGCATTCAAAAAGCTGGATTGATTGATCCAGGTTGGGAGAAAGAAGCTCCAAATGATGCAGTGGTGAGTCGTTCTGTTGTGGCACTCGTGACCCGTCCCGGTAATCCTAAAAATGTCCGAGGATGGTCAGATCTAGCGAAGCCAGGAATTAGCGTTGTCACAGCAAACCCGAAAACCTCTGGGGTTGCCCGTTGGAACTTTCTGGCATTATGGGGTGCAGTCAGTAAGACAGGCGGCGATGATGCGAAAGCTCAAGACTATGTGACACAAGTGTTTAAGAATGCTCCTGTGCTTGCTAAAGATGCGCGGGAGCTGAGTGACATTTTCTTCAAGAAGAATCAGGGCGATGTGCTGATTAACTACGAAAACGAGGTCATCTTAGCGTCACAAAAGGGTGAAACAGGATTCTTTACCGTGATCCCGCAGAATAATATCTCGATCGATAACCCGATCGCAGTCGTGGATAAAGTCGTCAATAAACGCAAGACGCGGGAAGTTGCAGAAGCATTTGTTCAGTTCCTTTACACCCCAGAAGCTCAACGGGAATTTGCAAAAGTCGGATTTCGTCCCGTCAATACGAGCATTACGAAGGAATTTGATAAGAAGTTTCCAAAAGTGAATAAGCTGTACACGATCAAAGATTTTGGAGGTTGGG
Organism: Leptolyngbya sp. UWPOB_LEPTO1; assembly: GCF_017302695.1. Classification (NCBI taxonomy): domain Bacteria; kingdom Bacillati; phylum Cyanobacteriota; class Cyanophyceae; order Leptolyngbyales; family Leptolyngbyaceae; genus Leptolyngbya; species Leptolyngbya sp. UWPOB_LEPTO1. Next base: position 3,970 of record NZ_JAFLCJ010000001.1, read on the forward strand.
CAGAAGCGCAGAAGCGATTTTTTGATGATGGTGCAGTCTTTGATCGGATTCAGGCTTCTCGCTAAAGTTCGATCGCGGTTTCTCCAGTATCTACAGTTAGGGGCATTTTGCCCCTTTTCTTCATGATCACAGGTAGGGTTGTTGCTTTGTTTACTTCAGATCAAAATTCACACAAGTCTCAGCTTGAGTCTTCAGCAAACAAGAGCGTTAATCCGAATGATAGTAGCGCGATCGCGGTGCTGGATAAGGTTGCGATCTCCGATGAGAAGATCTCACCCCTGTTTCAAGTGGCTAAACCGAGTAGTACTGCTAAATGGGTTTGGTTAACAGTGCTAGTTTCTCTAGGATTGCATGTAGGATTGATGCTGATCCCAACTGGGAATGAGCCAAAACCCACACCTCTCAAAGAACAAGAAAAACAAGTTCGTGTGACTCAGTTGCCGACTTTGAACAAGACGGCAGTGATCAAAGCACCGCCCAAGCCTTTAACTCCAACCCAACCTCAAAGAATTACACCCGTTCGAGAAACAACAATTCCGCCTGTTGCAAGCCCTGTCGATCGTCCAAAACCTCCGATCCCTCAATCACCGACGAAACCTGCTGAGACGAAACCCGCTGAGTCAGACAGCAACAACTGGGCAGATTTCCCTATCTATCCAACGGCTCAACCGGGTTGTTTTGGGCTACAGTCTTGTCTGCAAACGAGCGATGCTCTCGCAAAGGTCTCTGATTTCTTTACTAAGGAGCTAGCGAAAAAGAAATATGAGAGTAAGCTGACAGTCCAGTCAGTCGATCGCGCAATTTATCAAGTTTCTCGCAACGGGCAAGCGCAATTTCTGAGTATTCTCCAAAGTGAGAAAGGAACGGTTTATGTTTTAGCAGATGCGCCTCGAACACTAGAAGATTTGAAAAAAGCGGTAGAAGTTCCGCCTGAAGTATCCGAGATTTTGAGCAATCTAGATGCTCAAGCCGCTGATCCCACTTTGTTTGCACAGCCGACCTTGTTTTATGACAGGCAAGTTCAGAAAGCCGGAATCCGTAACATTAGCTTAGTCGCAAGCCAGGCAGACACGATGATGGATGAATACTTTCGATCGAACTTGCAGAACAATGGCTATGAAGTAACAGATTTACCGCAGCAGTATGGGGGAGGTAGCCTCTATCAAGTTAAGAAAGGATCAGTGACACTTTATCTCAATCTAGTTCCAACAAAAGACGGTGCAAACACGCTCGTTGTCGCTTGGAAAAACTTGCCAGTTTAGTTCTCTTAATCTTGGATGTCCTATGTCTATTCTGTTTGATTTGATTGCCAAAGGTGGGCCGGTGATGATTCCGCTAACAGGGTTGTCAGTGGCAACGATCGCCTGTGGGATTGAGCGAACTATCTTTTGGGTTCAAGTCCTCCGAGTCGAAGATAAGATCGCTCATGATGTCTTGGATGCAGCACAATACAGTTTAGATGAGGCATCCGCGATCGCGCTTCGAGCGGCGGATCAGCCGATTGGTCGTTTTCTGCTCGCAGCACTGCAACTTGATTATCCAGAGCCGGAAACATTTCATTTGGCACTTGCAACCGCAGGCGAAGAAGAGTTTGTCCTAATGCGAAAAGGGGACAAGTTATTGGAAACAGTGATTGCGGTTGCGCCGTTGCTTGGGCTGCTGGGAACTGTGACGGGTCTAATTATCACTTTCATTAACTTGAAAATTGGGGGTGGCGGCTCATCTGTCGATACTTCTAAGGCTGCGGGAGGGATTGGGGAAGCTTTGACCACAACGGCAGGAGGCATGATTGTTGCGATCGTTGCATTATTAATTTTTCGACTGTGTGTGACACTACAAGCGAAACAGGTCGATTACTTTTCTAAAGTGGGGTGCCGATTAGAGCTAATTTACCGCCACATTTGGTACAAGCGGTTGAAAGCAGAATCGGAACTGTCGTTGGAAAATCGTGCGATCGCGAATCAATCTCTTCTATAGCGCTTATGTTTTCTAAATCGAAGTCAAATTCTGGTATTCCAGAGGTCAATTTAGTTCCCATGATGGACGTGATTATGACAATTCTCACGTTCTTTATTATTGTGGCAATGACGCTCAGCGATCAACAACGCACGCTCAACGTCAATCTGCCCAATGCCAAGTCAACTCCCTCCAGTGCAAGAACTCCAGAATCTCTAGTGGTGGGCTTGAATGCACAAGGGCAAACTGCGATCCGGGAAAAACTTGTCTCTGAAACCGAACTGGCTCAGCAGATTCAGAGCTATCTCGCGAAAAGTCCACAAGGATCTGTGTTGTTGAAAGCTGATCGCACCGTCTCTTATCAGCAGCTTGCGAAAGTTTTAGGGTCGATGCAGCAAATTGGTGGAGAACGAGTTTCACTTGCGATCGAAAGTAATTAACCATGCGAAAATTTCTCTTACTCTTGGCTGGAACAGCGATTCTTTCTGGGTGTGAAAAAACGTTTGACGTGACTAGCCTACAAGAAGAAATCAAAACCAGCTTGAATCAGCAAAATGGCATTTCGGTGAAATCTGTCCATTGCCCGACAAACATCAAAATTCAACCTGATAGTACGTTTGAGTGTACTGGCGAGCTAAATCCTGATGGTGGTTTCTTTGTGACCGTTCAGCAAGAGAATGAAGGGAAAGCAAAATGGGAAATTCCCAATTCTTGGCGATTGCTCAATTTGGCAAAGCTAGAAGCAGAATTTCAAGAAAAGATCAAAGCCACACCCCAGAATGGATTGCGGGTCACTTGCGGCGGTAGCTATCGAGCTATAAAACCCGGCGATAGTTTTGAATGTCAACTGACTCGCAAGGATAAGACAGATGCAATCTTAGTCAAAATTGAACCGGAAGGACAGGTGAATTGGCAAGAAGTGAGAACAGTGACAGTCCCAGAAAAGGCAACCTCTGCTTTACCTTCTCCAGCAGCAACTCCAGACACTACGACTACTACTGAAACTCCATCCTCTTCAACTTCAGAGAGCAAATCGGCAGTTCCTCCAGGCGCGCAGATTAAAGACGAAACAGGCTGGCAGGAACTTAACGATTAAGCTAGGTGCGATCTCTATCTCTATCCCGCTCTTGCTGGGCAGAATTTCCAGTTTGCGGCAATCGAATGACAATCGATCGCTGAACTCGCTTCACTCCACTAAGCGTCACCAGCGTTAACACTGCACCCACCAGTCCAGTTTGCCAAAAGCCACACCCGATCGCGGCTCCTAGTGCGGCTGCAATCCAAATTGAAGCCGCAGTTGTTAATCCTCGAACTTTGGGAAGTTCAGACTTTTTCGAGGACTGCTGCAAGATTAGTCCTGCACCCAGAAAGCCAACGCCTGTCGTTACGCCTTGAATGGTACGGCTCAGAGCATTCGTGGCAGCATAGGGACTATCTCCTTCTGCTTGCAGCGGAAGCATTACGAACAAAGCAGACCCCATACTCACTAACATAAAAGTTCGCATTCCTGCGGGTCTGCCTCCTTTTTGGCGATTGATTCCAATCAAGCAACCTACGATTAGCGATAGCGTTAAACGAAATGCAATGTTCATCCAATCATTGGAAGGAATGAACATTTTATCGGTTATGACTAGCAAGCTTTGTAGAATCATCAGAGCGGCACCTCGGCGTGAATGATTACTAGAAGAGTAGCGAAGAAACAATTGAAATACTGCTACTTGTTCTATGAAAAAAAGCCCTCTTGCTTTGAGACAAGAGGGTTGGAGTGAACACGGAAACTTTAGTTCAACTGCAATTAGAATCGGAATGTTGTCCGAACAACACCGACATAAAGGGTGTCGTTATTGCTGTTGTTTTCTGGATTAAAAATCACGATTAGACCAGGCGTAATCGAAATCTTGTCAGAAAGTTGAAATCGATACAGCCCTTCTAAATGCAGCGTTGTATCTTCATCCCGGCGGCGGGCTGTCGTTGCTCCTAGCACAGGTGGTCCAAAATCACTGTTCGTGACTTTAGGTGGCTGACCGAAAATGATGCCAGCTAAGTTACCTTTTCCGCCCAAATCTGGAAATCCGAGAGACACTGCCCAACTCCAGATATCAGCTCTATCTCCAGTATTGACTGTTGCGAGTCCTTTACCATTCTCAGCGATCGCTTGGGTGTACAATCCCCATGCTGAAACCGTAAATTTAGGGCTAAACCGATAGGTCGCTTGTAATCCAAAATGATTGGCGGAAGTTGCAACGTTACCAAATGGTTGGTTAGCAAAAGCACTTCCATAAGCGCCAGAGACAGAGACATCATTGTTCGCACCGCTAAAGTACGATCGTGCATAAGATAAGCCAAGCGCGAAATCGCGATTCGGTTGGAAAGCTAACTGTGCGATCGCGCCATAGCTTCCGTCTAGCAATCCACGCGATTCTGCTGGATCATTTGGTCTTCTGGCAATGTAACCTGCAGAAAAGCTCAAAGAATCACTCAGCTTTAAGACTGCGCTGACCCCTGCTCCGGTATTGCTGCCTGAGCCAGTGTTACTCGCTCGATAAATCGGTGAAAAACGACCAAATCGAGACACACTTCCAGTGGAGGCAGAAGCAAATAAGGGGTTAAAGGTGTTGAAGTTATCGTAGAATTCACCCCCGATCGCATCTACAGTCACGTTCAAATTCGTGCCTAGAGGGAAGCGATAGAAGAGTTTGCCCAATTGCACACTGTTGTCTGGATTGTTCGTTGTATCGTAACCGAGACGAGTTTGGCTCGTTCCGGTGACTGGAGTGTTAAAAGCAGTTGTATTGCTTGCCTCTAGACGAGTGAAGAGTCGATCTTTGCCAGTCAAGCTGGTATTGAGATCCAATCGAACCCGATTGCTCAATACCGTATTGTCTTGCACATCTCGCCCTGCTGCACCAAAAGCGGCAGTTCTAGCAGCTTCTCGCGCCGCACCTGCGGGAGCCGCGTTGATGACTCGCCATTGATCAGAGTTCAACGCACGATCTTCTCCCACAACACCAGCAATACCGAAGATAACTTCTCCACTCAGTTTTGTTGTGGTTGAGAATTGCTGCTTTTCTAGTGTCGTGGTTCGAGCTTCGAGAGAATCCACTCGCCCGCGTAAGGTTGCAAGCTCTGCTGCAAATTGTTCTTGGAGTTGTTGCAGGGTTGCTAAGTCTTCTTTTTTGACCAAATCAGCTGTTGCTGCTGCAATCAGTTCATTGACGCGATCGAGACAAGCATTCAGACCTGCTGCAAACTCATAACGGGTTAATGCACGATTGCCGCGATAGGTACGATCGGGATAGCCTGCAATGCAACCATATCGTTCAACTAGAGATTGCAGGGCTTGAAACGCCCAATCTGTTGGACGCACGTCAGACAGTTGGGAAACAGATGTAACTTGTCCAGCAGCATTCACTTCGCTGGTTTCACTGCTGTAGGCTGCAAGCTGACTGAGAGAGTTCTCAGAACTCGCAGGCAGTTCTTTAACTTCTGCCGCGTTTGCTTGGCTCCACAGGCTCACTCCTAACACAATGGGCGATGCCCAAAGCAAGCTCGAAATGCTCTTCCGCATTGTTAAATTCCTCACACCAATCAGAAATAAGATCGTGCCGCAGACGCTTTGAATTATCGAAACCTTCAGATAATCTACGTAATGTCGATCGAATTATCGTATTCAAAATAATACTGCCATGAACTTCCTGAAGAAAGCAAGGGGCGATTGTTACTTTTTTATTCACAAAGCGCAAATTTTTAAATCCCTAGAGATTTGTATCAGAAGTACTTTTCTGCTCGATTATGTCTGTGACATACTGGCAGCTTAAATCTAAGTAATCCGGTACATACGATTCAATACCGTAGATTAGGAGAGAGAAAGCGTGCAAGTTCTTTGGTTTATTCCAACTCATGGGGATGGTCGTTACCTGGCAACTTCGATTGCAGGGCGATCGACGAACTATGACTATTTGAAGCAGATCGCTCAGGCGGTGGATCATTTAGGCTACTTTGGAGCATTGTTACCGACAGGTCGATCTTGTGAAGATGCTTGGATTGTTGCCTCTACATTGATGCCGCTCACTCAGCGGATGCGGTTTTTAGTTGCAGTGCGTCCAGGATTAGTTTCGCCTGGAGTTGCGGCTCGGATGGCAGCAACATTTGATCGACTTTCAAATGGTCGGTTGTTGATTAATGTTGTGACTGGCGGCGATCCGGTCGAACTAGCAGGAGATGGGCTGCATTTGAGCCACGACGATCGCTATCATTTAACGGATGAATTTCTTACTGTTTGGCGCGAAATTGTTCAAGGCAATGAAATCACGCACAAAGGAGAGCATTTAGACGTTCAGGGTGGAAAGCTTCTTTTTCCAACGGTTCAGAAGCCTTATCCGCCCCTGTGGTTTGGGGGATCGTCTCCGGTTGCGAAAGAAATTGCGGCAAAGCATGTTGATGCTTACTTGACTTGGGGTGAACCTCCTAGCCAAGTTGCTGAAAAAATCAAATCTGTGCGTCAGTTCGCAGAACAACAAGGACGATCGCTGAAATTTGGTATTCGTCTGCACGTGATTGTGCGAGAAACTGAGAGTGAAGCTTGGAATGCTGCAAATCAGTTGATTCGCTATGTGGATGAAGATGCGATCGCGGCAGCACAAAAAGCCTATGCCCGCATGGATTCTCAAGGGCAGCGTCAAATGACTCAGTTGCACAATGGTAGCCGTGAAGCCTTAGAAATTAGTCCGAATCTGTGGGCTGGTGTAGGTTTAGTTCGAGGAGGAGCGGGAACAGCACTGGTCGGCGATCCCGATACCGTTGCAGCTCGAATCTTGGAATACTCAGCGCTAGGAATTGATCATTTTATTCTGTCAGGCTATCCGCATTTAGAAGAAGCCTATCGAGTTGCCGAACTGTTATTCCCTAGACTTCCTCTCAGTCATGCACAGCCAATCGATCAGCAGGTGATGTTTAGTCCATTCGGAGAGATTGTTGCAAACGAAAAGTTTCCAAAGCAAAGTAGTACACCGGCGACTGTCGATTGAGGTCTGAATATGACAGATAGATTCTACGAACAACAGGTCATGCAACAATTAGTTGCGTGTTCACCCGAGCTTTTTAGGAAATGTTGCGTTAGTTTGATCTTTTGTAAAACTGGAAATCTTCTGCTGATGAACAGAGAAGATCTAGTCTTTGATCCGATGCTGTGTCTAGAATTTGTGCCAATCGCGCAATTGTTGCAAAAACAATGCGGGAATACACGAATTTGTATCTGTACTGCAGATGGAGTCATTCTCAACTTGAGCAGCGAGGAAATGATCGAGCTTGCTGAGACTTGGAATATTTGGCATTAGAAGCGTTTGCCTTTCTAGAACTCAAGGAAATAAACTCATGGCATTTTACGATCGCATCGAGCAAGAACTTGCAGTCGATGAATTTTGGGGAACGAAATTATCGCAAAAATATGAGTCGGGAGTTCGAGATATTTGGGAAGTCAAACCTCCTGAAGCACAGAGAGATTCTACATTCCACGTTTTGCATTGGAGCTATCGTTCTCTTTGGAAATTCCGTTATCTTCGCCATTTTGCGCGTTAAACGGTCTTAAGTTTTCATAAATTCCATAATTCCTATCGATTTATCGGAGTATAATAAATAGAGGCGGGTGATATGCACGTTTGTTTGTGACTGAATTGATCTCCCTCATCACCATGGAGTAGCGCAATGCGAATTGCAAAAAATATTACAGAGTTAATTGGGAAAACGCCATTAGTTCGCCTCAATCATATCCCTCAGGCAGAAGGGTCTGTTGCTCAAATCGTCGCCAAACTAGAAGGCATGAACCCTGCAGCTTCCGTGAAAGATCGGATTGGGGCAAGTATGATTCAGACTGCTGAAGAGGCGGGACTGATCGAACCAGGTCGCACGATTTTAGTTGAGCCAACTTCAGGCAATACTGGAATTGCACTCGCAATGGTGGCGGCAGCGAAAGGCTATCGATTGATTTTGACGATGCCAGATACGATGAGCTTGGAGCGTCGAGCTATGCTGAAAGGCTATGGCGCTCAACTTGAGCTAACGCCCGGAACTGAAGGCATGAAAGGAGCGATTCGACGGGCTGAGGAAATCGTGAATTCAGTCCCAAATGCTTACATGCTGCAACAGTTTCGCAATCCAGCTAATCCTAAAGTGCATCGCGAAACTACGGCTGAGGAGCTTTGGTCAGACACCGATGGGCAGATTGATATTTTGATCGCAGGTGTTGGTACAGGCGGGACGATTACGGGTGTGGCAGAAGTTTTGAAGCAGCGTAAGCCTGGATTCCAAGCGATCGCAGTTGAACCTGTTGAGAGTCATGTTCTCTCGGGCGGGCAACCTGGAGCGCATAAGATTCAGGGGATTGGAGCAGGGTTTGTCCCGGAAGTCTTGCGCACTGAGTTAATTGATGAAGTGATTCAAGTTAGCAGTGAAGATGCGATCGCGTATAGTCGTCGCTTAGCAAGAGAAGAAGGATTGCTATCTGGAATTTCATCGGGGGCTGCACTGGCTGCTGCGATTCAGGTTGGAAAGCGTCCAGAGAATGCTGGAAAGCTGATTGTCTTTATACAGCCGAGCTTTGGCGAACGCTATCTGAGTACTGCATTGTTTAAGGATCTCACAGAGATTGAAGTCGCGCCGCTCAATGGTGCAAGCCGCTCACTTTCGTCGGTGAGCTAGTTTTAGATTTAGATTTCGAGATGGTATCTGTTTTCCCCCAAATTTAGAGAATTTGGGGGATTTTTATTATGGTGCAGAGTCGAGGATTCTACAGCAAAAAGTCATAGAACCATTTTGGGATAAAAGCAATTCCAATCAGGATGATAATACTTGCTGTACAAACCAGCGTGAGTAAAAGTAAAGGATCAAATCTCAGCACGATTCCCTCCGATCGTGGCACGGGAATTGATTGTAGATTTTGGAGATAAGCAAAATACATTTGGCATTTCTTGCCGACAATTCGAGCAAAACCAATACACACCCGTTGATCGCACATGACGCAGTAATTTCTCAGAGCAGCAAAGACAGTAGCTCATTAGATTCCCCTATTAGCAAGCAAAGACTAAGATACAAGCCCACTGATCACAAGTGCTAGATATAAAACATGGATGATTTCTGCTTGCGAGCAGCACAGCGCTGGACTAAATCTTCTAATGTGCAGCGCTGCAACGCTTCATGAGAAGCTGTTTGAGCCTGTTTCCACACTTCTGATAAGAGTTCTCGCTCCAAGTTCACGCTTGATCGATTCTCGATCGGTTCTCCCGTTATCAATGTCACAATTTCTGCGATCGTGATCGATCGAGGTTCGCGAGTCAGCGTATATCCTCCCTTTGCTCCGCGTAGACCTTGAACCAGTCCACCACGTCGCAGCAGATTAAAAATCTGTTCTAAGTACCGCTCTGGAATGGGCTGACGACCGGCGATATCGTGAATTCTCAGCGGGGTTGCTTTGTCAAACTGGCTTGCCAATTCTAAGAGCGCCAGTAACGCATACTCAATCTTGGCAGGCACAGATAATGAATTACTAGACTGTTTCATGGTGACTTTCAATATGGATGAGAGGGGTGTGAGCAACTCCAGAAGCTTTTTTTCTCGAAAAAGTCTGGGTGTGATAAGATGCCAACACGATTCAACTACTCTATCTTGATCGATTTAATGTGGTTTTGCTGTCATTATGCTCACAATTGCGTTCAAATTACGCAAAATGATTGAAAAATTTCCAACGGCGTAAGCATCCAACCTCAATTACGACTATGACACTGGAACAATTACGAATTTTTTTAGCCGTTGCTGAGCAATTGCACTTTACCCGTGCAGCCGAAGCTCTCTACATTACACAGCCTGCTGTGAGTGCAGCTATCCAGAGCTTAGAGCAGGAGTATGGCGTAAAGTTATTTCACCGCATTGGTCGCCGCATTGAAATGGCAGATGCGGGGCGCTTATTTCAGTTGGAAGCGCAGAAAATCTTAGATCAAGTCGAGTTCGCAGAACGTCAATTGCGAGAGCTAAACAATTTGCAGCGTGGAGAGCTAAAAATCGGCGCGAGTTTAACGATCGGAAATTATTGGCTCCCTGACAAAATTAGCCAATTCAAACAGCAATATCCAGGCATTCAAGTGCAGTGTAAGTTAGGAAATGCAGAAGAAATTTGTGAAGGGACTGCATTAGGGCGGTTTGACTTAGGATTAGTCACAGGCGATGTGAAGCCTGTCTTAAAAGAGCTATTAGAGCAAGAAGCGATCGGCTCAGATCGGCTGAGGATTGTGGTCGGTCGATCGCATCCTTGGTTTACCCATCCTCAAATCGCTGTAGAAGACTTATTAAAAACATCGTGGGTGATGCGCGAATCCGGTTCAGGCGCACAGAAGATGTTCGAGCAAGCGCTGGATGATTGGGGTGTTGAATTATCTGAACTGCAAATTGCTTTGGTACTCAGTACGAGTGAAATGGTCAAAGCTGTGGTCGAGCGAGGAGTTGGAGCCGCAGCTTTACCAGAACTGATGGTCGAGAAAGAACTGAAATTGAAAACGCTTAGGGCGATCGAGATCGAAGATGACCAAAGATGCGATCGCGCGATTTTAGAAATTATTCAGCCAATTTTCAAACTCAGGCATCAAAAGCGGTTTCGCACTCAGTCGATCTGTGCTTTTGAGAAAATTTTGATGCCTGAATTGCAGGATAGTGTGATTTGAACCTGGGTTTTTAGCTTGCAACTAAGGCCTCGAAGGTGTCGAAATTCGGGCGACGGAAGTAAGCGCTCGATAATCGACCCATTGAACTACAGTACTGGCTGCAAGCGTGGCAAGCTTCAGCACATGCCATCATTTGCGGATCGTCTGAGTAGATTTCACAAGCTGCTGCACAGCGATCGCACATTTCAGCGCAGATCAAGAATGTGCGTCCCATGAATTCAGATCCATCGATCATTAAGTTAGTACTCATCAGACACATTTCTGCACAGTCTCGCAGCAAGCACATCAATGACAAATCGCGATCTTGCGTGTTGTTGTGCAAGTAGTACGAGAGCGTTGTCGTGCAGTTTTTTTTGCACGTGGTGAGGGCCTGTAGACCCCGTTGCATTTCAAGGCTCATTGATTGTGTCATAGCTGTCACCGTTCCTTTGTTCGTCGGACTGAATATGAGGTTCTTTGATTTGTAGCGTAGTCCGAGTTTTTAGGAGATGCAAGCGCGATCGTACTTCGATTTTTACAATGTTCAGTAACTCTCTCAAAAATAGAGGAATTGAACAAAAACACGATGCATCGCAGGAGTTTTAGCTCGAACTACTATCCATTAAGGCTTGTAATCTTGACTTTACTAGGAGAGATTTGACCTGTGATATTTGAACACTGGATTCAGCGCCAAATTGACCAGAAAAAACGCTCGGCTAATGTCAGGATATCTTGATATTAGCGATGAAATGGCGTTGAAAGTCCGATGAAATCGTTAACTTTTTGATCAGTTGAGTAACGCTTGGAATACATTTTGAACTATTTTGTTGCAGCATTTCCAGGCAAGCTTGTTTTCATCAATTTTTTTAGATCTAGTACTGTAGAACTTTCATCGCCAACGACTAGTGGAAGGCTCCCATTCCATTTCTCGATCGCTTGTCTTTGCAGTAATTCCGGTGTGAGCGTTTGTTGCAGAAGCCGCTGAGCTTCTGCTTCTCCCCGTGCTAGATTGGCTTTTGCTTCTGCTTCTTTGACTGCTTTTAATGCAACAAATTCAGCCCGTTTTACTTCCTGCTCTGCAACTTGTTTTGCCTCAACTGCATCGCTAAATCGCTGTGTGAAGTGAATATGCACTAATGACAAATCATCGACGGCAATATGATACGGCTTCAAGCGTTCTGTTAGAGCCTGATCTACGCCTGTCTTGACTTCTCCTCGCTTTGTAATGATTTCCTCAGCGGTGTACTTTGCCATGACTGCTTTGAGCACTTCTTCGATCGCCGGGTTGATAATGCGATCGATGACAGCTTGCTGATTCCCAATCTGCTGATAGATCAAATTCGCCTCTTGCGGAAGCACATGCCAATTCAGCGCTACATCTGCATACACATCCTGCAAATCTTTAGAAGAAGCTTCGGCTGAAATTTCCTGGCTCTGAACGCGAACGCTGAGCTTTTCTACAGTCTCAACGATCGGCACAATGAAATGGATGCCTTCTCCCAACACGCTGTCTTGAACTGCACCAAATTTCATCAAGACTCCGCGTTCTCCTGCTCGCACAATCACGATAAAGCTGGAGATCAATGCTAAACAAAGCAAGACCAGAATGACTTGAATCGCAATACTCGCGTCGCGACCACTTTTTTTACTGATTTTTCGGGTTGAATTCGCAATGCTTGACGGTTCAGAGTCCAGAGATTTCGTCATAAGCAAGGATTGAGGCAGTTTCCGCTAATATACAACAAATGCTGAGAAGGCTCTATCTGAATGTATTCTTTTAAAGCTCAGTTTATCGATCATGCTATTTCAATCGATTAAAGTTATCGAATCCTATGCCTGAAATTTTGATTCGTGCCGTAGTTACTGGAATCACTGCATTTGCAGCAACTAATCTGGACGATATTCTGGTTTTGATGCTGTTCTTTTCTCAAGTCGATCGCACGTTCCGACGGCATCATATTATGACAGGGCAATATCTTGGCTTTGCTGTGCTGTTGCTGATTAGCTTACCGGGTTTCTTCGGCGGATTGCTCATTCCTCGCCCTTGGATTGGGCTACTGGGCTTAGTTCCTATCGCAATCGGCATTTCTAGCTTTTTTCAGCAAGAGGACGATGAACCTGTGCAAACTGTCTCTCAGTCATCTCGCTCTGTTTTTGCTCAATTTCTGAATCCTCAAACTTATCAAGTTGCTGTAGTCACGATCGCAAATGGCGGCGACAATATTGGCATTTATCTTCCTCTATTTGCCAGTAGTACTTGGCTTGAGTTAATTGTGATTTTGGTCGTTTTCCTCATCATGATTGCAATTTGGTGTGCGATCGCACAGTATCTCGCTACGCATCGTCTGATTGCTCGTCCACTTATGAACTATGGGCATCGGATTATCCCCTTTGTTTTGATTGCACTGGGATTTTACATTCTCTGGGAAAACAAGACTCACACATTTCTCAGCTTACTGAAAGCTCAAACTTAACCGATTCATCTTTCAATAGTGCCATTCGTCTCCATCCGAGTTCGGCTTTCCAATGACTTTTAGATCGAGTGATTTTAGATGTGCAAGTCCATGACTAATCTGCTGGGGTGTGCCTCTGAGTGCTAAATCAAAGTAACCACAGTCGTCTGTATTGCTCCCGAGCATTGCCGCTGTAATATTCACAGCCAAACCCGATACTGAAATCAAATCAGAAATTACAGGCTGATGTCGATAGACCATCGGAATCTGTAGATGAATGCGAACTCTGATGTGACGATCGTATCTAGAAACTGACTGCATCAAACTGGCTCCTACATTCGATGAGAACAAAGAGTCTGACTGGTTAAACTCTGACGAAACTGCACAATCAAATCATTCAGCACAGTCATGTCTATCAGAAATGCATCATGACCGTGAGGAGAGTCTAACCATTTTAGGGATGAGTTAGGAATGAAATCAGCGAGTTCTTGTTGTTCGACAGGTGGATAGAGAATATCTGTCGGGATTCCGACAATCAGGGTAGGTTGCTGAATTGTTTGTAACGTTGCTTGATAGCTTTGATTCGGGCGAGCTAGATCATGAGAATCCATTGCTTTACTTAATGTGATGTAGGTATTCGCGTCAAAGCGATCGGCTAATTTTTGTCCCTGATGCTGCAAATAGCGAGCGATCGTAAATTCTTCGGTTTCAGCATTTCGCCCAAAGCGCTGATCAAAGCTTGCCCACGATCGATAAGTGTTCATTGCCATCATTCGTGCCACAGCCAGTCCGTGAGCCGGGGGGTGATCCGGAGCATAGTTGCCATTGTTCCAATTCGGATCAGCATAAATGGCTTGGCGCTGAGCTTCACTGAGTCCAATACACCAAGCCGAGTGACGACCGGAAACTGCGATCGCAGCGATTGATTCTACTTTCTCTGGATACAGCAATGCCCACTCTAGAACCTGCATTCCGCCGAGCGATCCGCCGATGACTAATTTTAGCGATCGGATCTTCAGTGCCTCGACTAATCGAGCCTGCAGATGAACCATATCTCGGATCGTAATCGCTGGAAAACTATCTCCGTAAGGCTTTCCAGTACTCGGATTAATTGACGTGGCACCGGTTGTTCCGTAGCAACTGCCTAAAATATTGCTACAGACAACAAAATCTGTTTCTAAATCTAGCGCTTTCCCACTTCCAAAAAGGGGTTGCCACCAAGCCTCGACATCTGCCCAGCCTGTGAAGGCATGACATACAAGCACTGCATTATTGCCCGATTCATTCAATTTTCCCCAGGTTTGATAAGCAACTTGCACCCCATGCAACACTTGTCCTGATTCTAGAAAGAACGGGTCAGACAGTTGATAGAACTGCGTTTGAGGCGAAATGATAGAGCGATAGTTCATGCTGGAATGTTCTGGAACGCTTGTTCAAAGTCAGCTTTGATATCATCAATGTGCTCAAGCCCTGTTGAAACTCGGATTAGCTCCGGAGTGACACCTGCCGATCGCTGTTCTGCATCGCTGAGCTGTTGGTGTGTGGTTGAGTTGGGATGAATGACAAGCGTTTTTGCATCTCCAACGTTCGCCAGATGGCTTGCAAGTTTGACGCTATTGATAAATTTCCGTCCTGCTTCTTGACCTCCTTGAATCCCAAAACTGAGCATCCCACTAAAACCATGCCGAAGATATTTTTTTGCACGTTCATGATACGGGTGCTCCGGCAGACCGAGGTAGTTCACCCATTCAACTTTCGGGTGCTGTTGCAACCATTGAGCTAGTTCCAACGCATTACTACTATGTCGATCGACGCGCAATGATAGGGTCTCTAAGCCTTGCAAAAGAAGAAACGCATTAAACGGACTCAAGCTCGGCCCAAAATCTCGCAGTCCCTCAACCCGTGCGCGAATAATAAAAGCAATATTGCCGAATGGACTCTCAGGACCAAACACTTCATAGAAATTCAAGCCGTGATACCCCGGCGAAGGCTCAGTAAACACTGGAAACTTCCCATTTCCCCAGTCAAACTGACCAGAATCGACGATCACACCCCCGATCGAAGTGCCATGTCCGCCAATCCACTTGGTTGCTGACTGCACAACAATATCCGCGCCATGCTCGATTGGACGTGCCAAATATCCTGCACAGCCGAAGGTATTATCGACGATTAATGGAATGCCATGTTCATGAGCGACGTGTGCCAAAGCTGCAAAATCAGGCACATTGTACTGGGGGTTTCCGATTGTTTCGATATAGAGTGCTTTGGTACGATCGTCGATCGCTTGTCGAAAATCCTCAACATTATCGCCATCGACAAACTTGACTTGAATACCCAACCGAGGCAAAGCAACTTTGAACTGATTGTAAGTTCCACCGTACAGATAGCTCGTTGAAACAATGTTATCGCCTGCTTCTGCGATCGTACTCATTGCTAAAAACTGAGCAGCTTGTCCACTGGATGTTGCGAGTGCTGCGGCTCCTCCTTCTAGTGCTGCAATTCGCTTTTCAAACACATCTGTTGTCGGATTCATGATCCGCGTGTAAATATTGCCAAACTCTTGCAGCGCGAATAACTTCGCTCCATGATCAGCGTTGTCAAACACATAAGAGGTCGTTTGATAGATTGGAACTGCACGTGCATTCGTTCCAGGAGCAGGCGTTTGTCCAGCATGAATCTGTAGTGTTTCAAACTGATACTGATCAGACATAAAACTTTCTCTCCTAATGAGTCGATTAGGCTTAGTAGCCCTGATCAAAATTAACTCTGATAGAACTACTAAGCCTATATCAGTTGCGATCAATCAAACCTTGAAGCTAAACTGCTTGCTCTGGACCTGTGGCAACGGGTAAATCAGTTGTGCTGTACTCTGTCCAAGACCCTTCATAAATTCGCACATTCGGATAGCCGAGCAAATGCTTCAGCACAACGTACTGTAGAGTTGCTTCTCGCCCAGTACTGCATGAGACAATGATGTTATCCGACGGCTTGATATTGCGATCGGCAAGCAATTTGCGAATTTCATCTAATGACTTCAGCTTGTGGGGATTCTTCAAAGCGTCTTGTGCATTGTTCGATTCTGTGAAAGTCGGCCAAGGAATGTTCCGAGCACCTGGAATATGCCCGTTTCGTACCCAAATATTCTTCTCGCCTCGGAACAATTCTGGGGGGCGGGGATCAATGAAGACGACACCTGGCTTATTGATGAGTTGCTTGACACCATTCAAATCTACTCGAATCGATGGATTATCGCGCAATGCAAATTGACTAGGGCGATAACGAGGAAACTCCTTGGTAACAGGCTGATTTGCGGCTTTATAGCCTGCGTATCCTCCATCTAACACTGCAATATCTCGCACGCCCGATCGCTCTAGCAAGTAAGCAACCATGGTTGCACCTAAGACATCTCGCCCATCTGAATAGACGAGAACTTTACTCTTATTTGTTACTCCTGCTTGCGTAAACAAACTAGCTAACTTGTTGGTATCCCAGTACTGCACAGGCAGAAATCCATTCGGACCGCGAAAATTGCTATCTGCGATGTTGACTGCCTTTGGAAGATGTCCTTCAACATAATCCAGAGGGCTAGTCCGCACATCCAAAATGCGTAAATTGGGATCGTTCACATTCGCACTGACCCAACTCGGTGATACGAACTGAATTGTAGATTTCGGACTTGCGGCAAAGGATGCCATCCCAGGAATGACAGCAAACGCGATCGCGATCGCTGCAGCGAGTGCAAAAAATTTCGGCTTTCTCAGCCTTGTCCAAAAGAAAGTGTGGCGCATGGAAAATCTCCGCCGTTTATACTACGGCAAACTGATCGAGATAAAGGACTTTTCATTTATAAAGTTGCCATAATTCTGAGAGAAAAACAAGGCTATGACTCTGAAAAATAACGATTAAGCGATTGAGATACCGTAGTTTATAAATCGTGTATTCCTCTGTATGCGATAGAGTGAAAGCAATTCAGGGTCAGGGTAGGCTTGATTTCACTGCACAACTCTGAACTGCACAACAATGTATAACGCGGCTCAGAGCGAGATCGAGACGGTATTGCGTTTGGGATTCTGCACTCGCAACGACGAAACTAGAACGTTTGAGAGCACCCTGTAAGACGCACTGTGAGCGTACTAGCAACAAGCACAAAGCTCTTTTTCATCCTGATTTTATTTTTAGGAGCGATTTTGATGAAATTCCTACGCCGATTTTATTCCGAAATTAGGGCACATCTCGTAAGGACAGGATTTTACTCACTAAGCTTCTTGCATAGAGCGATTTTTGGCACGAATTTCTATATAGATTGAATGTTTTCATTTGCCATTTCTGCAAGAAGTCTAGTGTTGCCTTGTGTATTTAAAGGTGCTCGTTGAGATGCATTCACCCGCCCTGGAATAGAATTCCGGGCTAACTGTGCGAACTCCTTTAAAAAGGACTGAATTGCTCAAACTTTTGCATAGTAAGGTTTAGTGGGCTTCGCCTTACTAGCCTAGAATAGAATTCTGGGGTGGGATAGCTTTTAAAACATCCTCTAAGGCTTATTCGATTTGCTCATTTCTGCATCATTGGATGACGAGTCAATCGAAATGACTCAGATTGCGGCTGGCAGATTTCGCTCCACTCAGATCAGCTTCCGCAGTTCAAGTTTTCTCATTTTCAGCATATGAGGATGGCATCCCGACGATTCAAGGGGATCACAATGATCATCGAGTTAGATTGATGATGAATCGGCTGCCGAATCCACGTTATTTCTGAGTACTTCATCTCGAAATGTTACGATCGTAGGTTTCTATTAATAAAAGTTGCGGTGTCTTGATTCCCTTGCTAGGGTGTGCATGTCAATTTGCGTTGACTGATTCCTATCGTTCGGAGTGACGTATCTTATGCTTTGTTTCAATCTCACTGTTGACCATTTTTCGTAAATATCAAATGAGTCTGCGGCATCAAAGCACAACAAAATATCGCTTGATCGAACATCAGGTACCTCTCTCAAAGCACAACTCAAAGATTTATTTCAGCTCTTGTCCCGTATCCGTTTAGTTAAAGACAAAGAGCCTGATAGAACCCTAACCGTGGAGATTTTACGATGAATATTCAGGGAAAGACTGCCCTAATTACCGGGGCTTCTCGTGGCATTGGGCGAGAAATTGCATTGGAATTTGCTCGACAAGGCGCGCGACGATTGATCTTAGTCGCACGATCTCACGATCGACTTGTAGAAGTTGCGAATGAAATCAGAGCATTCGGAGTAGAAGCGGTTCCAGTTGCGCTCAATCTGATTGACTGTGTGGCGGTCAATATTGCGATCGCTCAAGTATGGCGCGATTATGCTCCGATTCACATTCTGATCAACTGTGCAGGCGTTGCTTATCAAACTCCGTTTCTCCTCTCCCAGTCGTCTCAAATGCAAGAGGAGATGTCACTGAATCTAATGGGGATGTACAACATTACCCGCCTGATTGCTCGCAGAATGGCAGTGCATCAACAAGGAACGATCGTGAATGTATCGAGCCTGATGGGGAAAATTGCGGCTCCCACAATGGCAACTTATTCTGCAACGAAGTTTGCGATTTTAGGATTTACTCAAGCGCTGCGGGGAGAACTGGCAGCACATAACATTCGGGTGGTCGCCTTACTGCCATCGCTGACTGATACGGAGATGGTGCAGAACTTCCACTGGTTTCGCTGGATTATGCCTACTACGCCGCGAAAAGTGGCGCAGACTTTGGTTTCAGGGCTAGAGAGAGGATCGACCGAGATTTTGGTGGGATGGCAAAGCTATCTTGCAGTTTTGGGCAATCGCTTGATGCCGTGGGTAACTGAAAAAATTACACAGCTTGCCTCTCCGACAGCTCAAGGTCATTCTGCGATTGATGCTCGACTTCGAGTGGCTCGGCTCGGTTCGCGTTAATCTGCATTGAGATCGAGGCAATTACTTTGGGTTAGAGTGCCCTTCCGGCATGCTGGTCTATGGTGAAGACTGTTGAACCAGCACTGTCTCACAAGTTCCTCAAATTCGTTTTTTATTATCGAGACAACACATAGGGAAAAGGAGTGCATCATGTCGTTCTATACATCCGACAGATTTCAAATCCCAACCTTTAGTAATTGCCCTCGATGTCAGCAAACAGTCTCATCAACCTGCAACTACTGTCCTAACTGTGGAGCTTCGCTAAAACAAACGGCTCCCAATTACACAGCCGATCGCGTGAAAATTCCTCTAGATCGCGATTATTTCAACCCGCCGAACATCAACATAGACCCATCGAAAATCAATATAAAACCGCCGAAGATCAATATAGACTCGCCCATTGGAAGTTCTGCGAATTTCTCAAACATAGCGATGTCAGGAGAGTTTTGTTCCCAATGTGGTCAACGAATCAACCGTTCCCAACCTTTGGATAACAATATCTATGATTTGAACAGAAGAAATAGTGGCGTATGTTTCATCGCTACTGCGTGTAACGCCGATACAGGAACTTTGGACACCTTCTATAAGTTCAGAGACGAAATTCTGTTGCATTCTTCTATCGGCAGGAAAGCGGTTCAGCTTTATTACCGATTCTCGCCAAGAGTAGCGAAGCGTATTCAAAAATCTAAATTGCTTCAACACTCTATTCTGTCCGTACTCCTCAAGCCTTTAGCTGCGTTACTCAGATTCTCAGTTCTTGGCGCTAAAGACGAGGTATGGCACGAGGACTAATCACTTGACTCAATTGTGTCGAGCCGCTCACCTTCACATTGGAGAGCGTGCGAGCGCAAGGGACATATTGCATATTCGGGAATCGCCCTCCAAGGATAGGTCAGCACGCCTTATCAGAGGAAGAGTAAATCCCTATATCAGAAAAATTGAATTTTGTTGACTGTTTGTAACAATACTGTTACATTAGTTTACAGAACGAAACAAATTACCTTTTTAGAGGCAATTGCAATGTATACGACTCGGAATGAAGACGGAATCCTGAATAACTACCCTTCGGAGCCTGTGATGTACTTTGCTGAATTTCCTTCCTCTGAGCAGCAGCAAACTTACGTTACACAAGGCGCGATCGCTGTTTTACTGATCACTTTTACATTCTTGATGGCGCTGGCTGCAAGCTAGAAGCTTCTGAGGCTGTCTCTCCTCAGTCTCTAGATCGCTAAATTGACGTGAAGCACTTTGATGAATTAGAACGAACCCTGGCTTTTGGTTGGGGTTTTCGTGGTTGGGTGAGTGTTCTGCATCAGTCAATCTACAGACTGTCACGACCCATCTCGGAATACCTTTGCTTGAGCATGTTGATTGATTCATCACGAGATCACACTCGTTGCATAAATGATTGAATTCAACCGTATTAATTAGTATCAGACAAAGCCACAGCGCTCTACACTACTGGCATCTAGGAGATCAGACCATGTTGAACTTTACCTCTCACAGATTCATCGCTTCTCTCCTTCAACCCATTGCTGCAAAACTCGACGCAGTGGAAATCCGTAGCCCAGAAGCGGCTCATTTCTTCTGTCGCCTCATTCCTTCTCAATGTCCTTTTGAACGCGATATCCGTTTCTTTGGTCGAGTCCTGCTCCACATTCCGCCAATGTGCAAACTCAATCCGTTTTATGAACAATTAGTAGGACTACGGTTCAAAGCTTTGTGTTACTTAGCTGACGTGTGCGGCGAAGATATTGCTATCTACTGCTAAAGCTGGATAGAACAACAGGATGATTGCCCACAGATATACTTTAGAGCTTGAGATCTAGAACGGTCGCTTATTCACTCTCGCTTTCTTGTCTAAGCTTTTGAATCTACATCGCTCCCTAAGCTTTCCACAAATAGAGTAGCGAAAACAGAATCACCCAAATGCCATCGACAACATGCCAGAACAATGTCGTTGCACTCACTCCAAAGTGACCTTGATTGTAGTTATCCGATCGAAACGATCGAACTAAGCGGACGAATCGTTCTAGTCATAACACCGCTCAACTAATAAATTACGATGGCTCTTGAGGGGGATCGTTCTCGCCATAGGCTCTAGGATTGCCGTAGTCATAGGGCGGAAACATGACCTGAGGAATCTCTTCAAAGTTTTCTCTAGGCGGAGGAGAAGAAGTCATCCACTCTAGTCCCGTTGCTTCCCAAGGGTTGTCACTGGCTCGTGATCCTAGAAATAAAGAGGCAACCACATTGGCAATGAAGGGTAACGCCGAAAGTCCGAGCAAGAATGCACCTAAGCTGGCAATCACATTCCAATTTTGATATTCGGGGGGATACGCTGCAACTCGGCGTACCATTCCTTGTAAACCCAAAGGATGCATTGGGAAGAAGGTTAAGTTTGCACCTAAGAAAGTCAACCCAAAATGTAGCTTTCCCCAACCCTCTGCATACATATGTCCAGTAATTTTAGGAAACCAGAAGTAGATGGCTGCAAAGATTGCCATCGTAATCGTGTTTTAGCGATCGATACGTTAGAAAACATAAGCTTGCAGATTATTTCAAAACTAGATTCGGATTTTGTCCCTGTCGGACTAAGTTTGCAGCGGTGTTGTGAATGCCAAACTCATCACCGAGCTGTGCCCCTAAAGTGCCGTGAATGAAGAGGATTCCGAGCATGGCAATTCCGACTAGCAAGTAACTCCATTGCACTTCTCGTCGGGCAGATCTGCGCCAACGGTAGCGTTGGAGTCCTCGCCATAGGGTCATACCAACGATCGCCGTCAAGATGAAGACACCTGCGACTCCATGAATTAACATCGTTGTGCCTGCACTCAAGCCCCAAGCACTGGTTCCTGGTGGTGGCGTTGCGAGGAAAAGCTCAAAAAAGCCTGCTGCAACAGTGAAAAACGTGATTACTGTAGCCGCGAATAAGTTGTACCAACCGACGGTGAATAAACTCGATCGCAGAGCAGTCAAACCAAAAAATTTGAAGATCGGTTTTTCTAAGGGAAATAGTGTTCCAGCAATATCAAAAATAATGGCAATAATAAACAAGCCGAGTGTCATGTGGACAAACTGCAGGTGAATCGGAACTGAATAGGGTAAATTATTCGCTCCAAGATTTAATTCGGGTTGGAATTGTTCTGTCACGATCGACCTTACCTTCGGCAGATAGCTGTGATCAGACCGGATTGGCTCTATAGCGATCGCGTCTATCGGATGGCTTAATTTGCTCTCTACCGCAGGAAAGTTTTCAGGGCAATTTCACTGTATCTAATGAGGTTTCAATTGATTGAACAGAGAAAAATTGGAATAATATTTTCTGATTTTTGCTATAAATTCGCGTGATGAGATAACAAAAAAACTGTACCTTTAGATACTTTTCTGTAGCTTTCTTGAGAAATGTCATGATATTTTAACTTTAACGAAGCATTCATTTCAGGAAATAAAGGTGATTGGGTAGTTCATGCTCCACTATAAGAAAGCTCGGTTGAAATGGGAAAGTTATTGGTTTAAAACCCTTGGCAGATGGCAATCCTGCCCTCTAACCTGTCCAGTCGATCGACCCCATCATCGACATGTGTTTTGGAGTTGGTTCGGTAGTTTTGTTGCGATCTCGGTTACTTCTTACCTTGCCGTCAAAACGAATTCCCCGTTGTTGATGGCTCCTTTTGGTGCGACCAGCGTTTTGATCTTTGGTGTTCCGGACAGTCCTTTGGCTCAACCGCGTAATGTCATTGGTGGAAATCTGTTAGCTGCGATCATCAGTCTGATCATTTTGCATGTTTTCGGGACTTCTCCCGTGGCAATGGGAATGGCTGTTTCGACTGCGATCGGGATTATGCAAATGACTGGTACTGTACATCCTCCTTCAGGAGCTGTTGCTTTGGTTGTCATGATGACGAAACCGGACTGGCAATTTTTGTTAACGCCTGCTTTGGAAGGGTCACTGATTTTAGTTTTATGTGCTGTTGTTTTTAATAACTTAGCTGAAGAAAGAACCTATCCAAAACATTGGTTTTAGAATTGTCTTTAGTGAAGTAAAACTTCAGCACCGAACAAAATACGGTTTTTGCTCAAGTATATTTTTTTAGAATGCAGACGATGGGTGGCTTTTGCTTGGTAAGGCGAAGTCGCACATCGTCTAATTCTATTCTTGGTATTGGAGGACAAATTAATCTGCCTTAAGTCGGTTTGAGTGTTGCTCTTACTCTATATAAAATTCATCTGGCTGATGGATTTTCATCTACAATCCCGGCTCCTGCCAGAATTATGTTTTCTACACTTCTCGCCTTAACTAATGGGTTTCTTCAGCAGTTTCAGCTTAAGCCTGGTCAGCCCGCGCTCGCGGTTAGCTTCCAAGTGCTGCTCTCAGTTCTAGGGCCATTAATAGTAGGAATCGTGATCGGACAACCAGCACAAAGCACGATCGCAATTATGGGCGCGTGGATGGTGGCGATCGTGAATGTAGAAGGGGTGTATCGACAGCAGGCAACCGCAAAATTTGTCGCAATCATTAGTATTACTGCAATGCTGCTGCTGGCAAATCTGGTGCATGGCATTCTCTGGCTATCGGTACTGACGACGTTTCTCGTGATGTTTTTGCTTGGGTTTGCCGGGTTGTGGGGCGCGACAGCCTCTGCCATCAGCTTAACTGCTTCGATTATGTTTATCGTAGCATTGGCAAAATTTGCTACTTTTCCCAACTTGTCTACGGTGCTTCAGCAGTGTCTTCTATGTTTTGGGGGAGGAATATGGTCAATCATTGTTGCTTTAGGGATCTGGCAACTCAATCCCTATAAACCTGTTATCCAATCTGTTTCTAGCTGTTATCAAGCTCTAAATCAACTGATTGATGCTGCAAAGGGACGAGTTGCCTATCCTGACGATCGTCGCGCTCAATTCACTCGTTTTCTTCAAGCTCAAGATAGTTTTACGCAAGCACTCACGGCAGCACGCGATCTCTGGTCAGCTGCTTGGACAGAAGGTGCGAGAAATCTTGCAGGCAACCAATTGCTGATTTTGATCGAAGATACTCCAACGATTGCAAATTACACGGTTACTTTGGTTGAACAGGTTGTGGTTGTTTCTGATCATTCTTTATTTCAATCCTTACAGCCCGCTATTCAGCAAAGTCTCGAACAGTTAGCAGTTGTATTGCAACAAATGTCTACTGCGATCGCGAAAGGTCGATCCTCGGTACATTTAGGTGATCTCGATCGCGCCATTGAAGCGCTCAAACATCAACAGCAAATCTTACATACGCAATTCCATTCCAATCTCGTTTCGACTCCGCCGGATCATCAGACTGCATTAACAAGTTTGGATAAGATTTCCACGATACTGACGCGACTATCAGGCCAACTTTATACCGATGTCGAGTTGATGACTGCCTTGGAACAAGAAACGGTTCATAGAAGAGTGAGGTCAGCTAGAACTCGTTCTAGGCTCTCTTTTCCAAAGCCAGCTAATTTCGCTGAAGTTCTCACTCCTCTGCGTGACCATCTCACGGTTCATTCGATTTTTTTTCGTCATGCTTTGCGGTTAGCGATCGTTGCCACGATTGCGGAAGTTCTTGCCGCTCAATTTCAGATTCCTCAAGGTTATTGGGTGACGCTTACGGCTGTGATTGCTCTCAAGCCAAACTATGGTGGTACCTCTCAGATGATTCTGCAACGGGTGATTGGAACGGTGATTGGGGGTGTAATTGGGATCGCGATCGTTGCTTTAGTTCACAACTCTTGGGTGATTAGTGTCTGTCTTCTCTTACTCATTATGGGCGCAATGGCAGTTCAGCCCCTCAGTATTATTCTATTTATTACGCTTCTGACTCCTGCTATCATTTTGCTTTTGAATGCGACAAGTCAAGGGGGATGGGAAATCGGGGTTTTACGAATTGCGGATAGTCTAGCAGGTGGGGTTCTCGCATTGTTGGGTAGCTTTCTATTGTTTCCTCAATGGGAGCGGCAACAGCTTCCTGCTCAGCTAGAAACGACGATCCGCGCTAATCTGACTTACTTTCAGCAGGTGATTGCAGCTTATCTTCATCCCGATAAAGTCGGGGCTGCTCAATCTATTGCGCTTCCACGCCGTCAAGCTGCGTTAGAAAATACGAACCTTACAGCTTCAGCACAACGGTTATTTAGTGAGCCTCGGAATGTTCAAGGTGATGTTGAATCGATCACAACTTTGATTTTCTATATTCGCCGCTTGTTCAATTCCGTGACAGCGCTTGCAGATCATCGTCAGGAATTAAGCGGGAAGTATCAATGTCCAGAGTTCACACAATTTGCTGATATGGTCGTTCAGGTTTTAGAGAACGGGGCTGATTCTTTACAACAGCGGCAAACTCTCCAGTCTTTGCCTGATCTCGATCGTGTGCTCGACGGAATTCACCATCACCTCAATCAACTGCAAACGGCTCACACTTCTGTTACGCCTGGTTCAAGGACTGCGACTCAGATATTTCATGCCGTCCGGGAACGCGCCCCTGTTTCTGTGGGGCTAGATCAAATTGCTTATGAAATTAAAAATATTCATCACGCGATCGCACAGTTATCACAACCTGTCGTAGAACAGAAATTAAACCTGAGCTAAATCCCTCGCTCGACAGAAGCTCAGATCTCTCTGTGGACACATTCTGCTGCGATCGTATTCGGGATACTTTGCGGAAGTAGCTAAACACCCTTAAACCATGAGTGCCAATCCGCAAGACATCCAACCTGTGCCCCCGTTTAATGAAAAGAATGAAGAGGCATTGGACATTGGCGGTGGATTGCCTGTTATTCAGTTCTGGGCAGAAAAGACGCTTTCGCCCGAAGGCGCGAAAATCTGGCAAACCTTGTTCCACCACAGCGCTTGCCTCTCCTGCTCTTGGGGAACGGGCGGGCAGAAAGGAGGCTTTACTGATGAGGAAGGAGAAAAGCTTCAGCGCTGTATGAAGAGTGTCGAAGCAATCTCGGCAGAAATTAAGCCAGGGATTAAGCCTCATTTCTTTGAACAACATTCGATTACTGAGTTGCAGCAGTTGAGTTCGATGCAAGCCGATCGTTTAGGGCGATTGAGCTATCCTGTCATTCTTCGCGCAGGCAGTTCCCACTACGAGCGGATTAGTTGGGAGGAGATTTACAGCATTGCCGAAGCTGGATTTCGGAAAGCGCCAGAACGAGTGGCTTCTTATAGTTCGGGGCGATCGTCGAATGAAGCGGCGTTTCTGTTGCAATTGATGATGCGGGCATTCGGATCGAATAATCTCGCAGATTGTTCAGATCTTTGCCATGCGCCTTCAACTTTTGCACTTCAGCAGATGTTTGGAACTAAGACCTCGATCGTGTCATTGGAGAGTCTCAAGAAAGCAGATTGTGTGGTTCTAGCAGGCGCAAACTCTGCTTACAATCATCCGCGCTTGATGAATGAGTTGATCAAGCTCCGAGATGATCGAGGCGGCAGAGTGATTGTGATCAATCCAATGATGGAAATTGGATTGGTCAAGTTTGGCTCGCCTGCGTTTCCAGTGAAATCATTGATTCCAGGTTCAGAGATTTCTTCGTTGTATTTACAGCCGATTCCCGGCAGTGATGTCGCTGTCTTTCTTGGGATTCAAAAGGCGCTGATTGAGCAGGGATCTGTCGATCGCACCTTTCTCGATGCTCACACCGAGAATGCAGAAGCGGTCTTAGAGCAAGCAAGTGCAACATCCTGGGAAACGATTACTTCTACTTGTGGAGTGACTCAGGAAGAACTAGAAGCTGCTGCAACGATTATTGGAACCTCGAAATCAGTTGTGTTTGCTTGGGCAATGGGACTCACACAACATGAAAATGGTGTGGATAACATTTTGAGTATTGCGAATACGGCTCTAATTTCAGGCAATATTGGGCGAGAAGGAACAGGTGTGATGCCTGTTCGCGGACATTCCAATGTTCAGGGATTTGGCTCAATGGGGGTGACGACTCAGAAGCTGAAAGAAGGGCTGCAAGAGTCGCTAGAGAAACTACTCGGAAAGCCATTGAGTAGCGTGAAAGGCTATGACACTCGCGCTTTGATTGAAGCTGCCGATCAAGGTAAGGTGGATACGTTGATTTGCTTAGGTGGCAATCTCTATGGTGCGAATCCGGATTCGACTCAAGCTAAGAGAGCGATCGCGCAAATTGAAACGGTGATCTATCTGGCTACTAAGCCGAATATCGGGCACTTCAACGGGCTGGCTCAGCACAACACGATTATCATTCCGGTGTTCAATCGGTTTGAAACCCCTTATCGAACCACGGTTGAATCTGGCAACAATTTTGTGCGGTTGAATGATCCTGGCAAAACCCATTTGAAAGACGCAGATGTCATTCTTGAAATTGATTTTCTGACCGAACTCGCACATCGAGTTCACGGTTCTTATCCGGTAGAGTGGCGAAAGCTGCGCGATCCAAAGTATGTGCGGCAATTGATTGCAGAAATGGTTCCTGGATTCTCGAAGATGGCAACGATCGATGACACTCGCGAGGAGTTTACGATCGAGGGTCGCATCATCACAGAACCTAAGTTCCCCACGCCTTCGGGAAAAGCAAAGATGTTTAGTACCCCGTTGCCCCGGTTGGAATTGCCCGATCGCGCTTCGTTCAATGTTGATGGCTCAATTCCTAGTGTCGTTGTGGCGATCATGACGGGGCGCAGCTATTCTCAGCACAATACGGTCGTGTACAAAGATGGCGACAAGTATCGCGGAATGCCGCATCGTAATTGTATTTTGATGCACCCAACTGATGCTGAGAAAGCAGGATTGAAGCAACATCAGCGCGTGACTGTACAAGGCAATGCAGGCAAATTAGAACAGGTGGAATTGATTTATGGAGCTGTACGTCCGGGAGCGGCAGTGATGTTTTATCCAGAAGTGAATCGAATCTTTAGTGCAAAGGTCGAAACGCGATCGGGGACACCCGCTTATAAACGAGTGCCTGCGATCGTATATGCCAGCTAGAACTGACGCTCGGTTTCTGGTTGTGTCAAACATCGTTTTTAGTAACAAATTTAGTGATTCATGGTGTTTGGTTAAGCGCTCATTACCGAAGAGAGTACAGTCAATCTCATCACATCGGATCAAGGGTTAACCTCAATCCGATGTGATTCGGGATTTTGTTCTCTTAGCTCTCTTCTTGAATTAAGATGCATCGGGTGGCGGAAGTTGGGTAGGTCGTACATTAACTGCAACGCTACGATCGTTGCGTTGGACAGTCATCGGAAGTGGATTATTTAACTGTGCCCCTTCGATCGTTTTCTGAACTTGTTCAGTGTTTTGAACCGCATTGCCATTAATACTTATAAGCACATCTCCTGGACGTAGCCCTGCTCGTGCCGCAGGAGAATTCTCTGCTACTCTCACAATGAGTACGCCAGTCGTCTGATTGACTTGAAAGCCAACATTACTGCGGTTAATTTGATCGCGCAGTTCTGGCGTGAGATCAGTCATCAGCACCCCTAAATAAGGGTGAGAGACTTGTCCTTTCGTGATCAATTGCTCCGCAACTTGTTGGGCAGTGTTAATGGGAATGGCAAAACCGATTCCCTGTGCTCCTTGGATAATGGCAGTATTGATGCCAATAACTTCTCCATTGGCATTGAGTAATGGGCCACCCGAATTTCCTGGATTAATGGCTGCATCGGTTTGAATAAATCTCACCCGTTCAGCCGGAACCCCGACATCCGAACTAGAACGACCTGTTGCACTAACAATTCCTTCTGTCACTGTGTTATCGAGTCCTAATGGATTGCCGATCGCGATCGCGGCTTGCCCAGGTTGCAGATTATCAGAATTGCCGAGTCGAGCAGTAGGTAGTCCTGTTGTTTCAATCTTTAGAACTGCAACATCTGTCACGCGATCGCTGCCTAAAACTTTGGCATCAAATCGTCGCCCGTCCTTCAGTACAATACTCACCGTATCTGCATTGTCAACAACGTGTGCATTGGTGAGAATTCGCCCATCCTGACTAATAATAAATCCTGAACCCGTACCTCGCTGCACTCGTTGCTGAGTGGGAGATTGCTCACCAAAAAACCGTCTTAAGTACGGATCGTTGGTGGGCTGCTGTAATGTTCGAGTTGAGTTAACGCGAACCACTGCAGGGCCAACTTGTTCTACGACTTGAGCCACATAGTTTGGATTCCCTCCTGAATTGGCAACGGGAGGATTGGATGGGGTAGGAACTGGAGTATTGGAACTTTGAGCTTGGGGCGTGACCGTTTGTTCTTGTGGAGCACTGAGATTCCGAACACATCCTGTGCTCAGACTGGCAAGAATTAAGGTCAATGAAACTAGAGAGGGTTTGATAATGCTAGCCATAACACTTCACTGTAATGAATACTAAATCTTGAAGAAAAACAAATTCACAACTTCATCCTAGAAACTGAATTGGGCAAGTCATCTCTCTAACGACTAGAGTTCGTTCAACTGAGTTCAATTGATTTGATTCCGCATTTCACTACGGACAAATTGCATAATCGCAGGCATGGTTTCCATTAACGCTGCGGCGGCTTGAGAAGAGACCAATTTCTAGATCGAGCATCTTTGGTTTCATTATTTTTTTATTCCTCGAGAAGTATGACACTCAGAAAAAATATGTCATATTAATAGTTAGATAAACTAACTATTAATATGCAAAAAAATGGGTTTGCATGATGCCTATTTATGCTTCTCCTCGATCTCACAGCGCTGTCAATTTGTTCCATCCTGCAAATCGACAGCAACGCTGGAAGCTCTGGAGTTTGTTGTTCTTGCTTTGCTGGCATTACTTCGATGACTTCGAGTAGTTCCTTGGGCAGTTCTCAGATCACGCTGCAATTTGATCTCAATCGCAGTATTGATGGGGCTGCACAAGATGTACAAGCCGCGATCGCGAAAGTTATCCAACAGTTGCCTTCGACGATGACAACGCCACCGTCTTATCGGAAAGTGAATCCTGCCGATCAGCCAGTTCTCTATCTTTCGTTGAGTTCTGAAATCTTGCCACTTTCTACGATCGATAAATATGCCGAAACGCAGTGAGCTCAGCGACTTTCGATGGTGAGTGGTGTGGCTCAGGTTAACGTGTTTGGATCGCAGGAGTATGCAGTTCGAGCATTGCTTGATCCAAACTCTTTAAGTGCTAGAGGAATCGGGATTGATGAAGTTGCAGATGCGATTAGCAAAGGCAATTCTAATCTTCCCACCGGGAATCTCTATGGCAATCAGCAAAACCTGACGATCGAATCGAATGGACAACTCACTACCAAAGCAAGATATTTCGGCTGGATCGGGATTTTATAACCTGACTCGTCAGCTTGGCGGTAGCATTGGCATTGCTATCTTAACGACGCTATTGGCTCAACGAGAAGCGTTTCACAAAGCGATGTTGCTGACGAAT
The DNA here is from genome assembly GCF_017302695.1 of Leptolyngbya sp. UWPOB_LEPTO1. NCBI lineage: Bacteria > Bacillati > Cyanobacteriota > Cyanophyceae > Leptolyngbyales > Leptolyngbyaceae > Leptolyngbya > Leptolyngbya sp. UWPOB_LEPTO1. The sequence goes on from NZ_JAFLCJ010000001.1 coordinate 34,370, forward strand.
TTATCGCCTTACAATCCAGAAACCACTCAACGTCTGAATGCTCTAGCAAGCGCATTTCAAAGCCGTGGCTCAGATGCAGCTACCGCCCAACAGCAAGCCCTTACCTCTTTGGATCAATTGGTCAATTTGCAAGCGGCAATTTTATCCTATGCCGATATTTTTCGGTTTGTGGGTGTGGTTTTTCTATGTTCGTTGCCGTTGCTTTTACTGCTAGGGAAAGGCGGTGCCGGGGCAAAGGCACCGATCGATCACTAATCGCCTGTTTCTAGAGTGGACAATGGCGATTGATTTTGAGTTCGACTCTGAGAGCGAATGAAAGGCAACTTGGGAGAGAGGAAAAACCCGACTAAACTTGCAAAGAGAATGGGGGCAAAGGGCGTAAAGCCTGTCAACTTCGTTAAGAGCAGTGTTGTGCTAATCGGAGTCCGAGTTACTGCTGCATTCATGGCCGCCATAATTGCAATCATCGGAAGTACAGGATTAACACCCGGAATCAGTAGCGCGATCGCTTTACCAAGACAAGCTCCTGTAAAAAACAGCGGAATAATAAATCCCCCGCGCCATTCGCCATTTACCGTTACCGCGATCGCAATCATTTTCGCGATCGCGATCCCTAGCAAAGTGAAAGCACCGAGATTTTGTTCAACGACTGAATTTAATTCTTCATGACCAAAGTAGCGTGTCAGAGGAACGAGCATGGCGATAATTCCTAACACTAATCCCGCGATGGTCGTCCGAATATAAATCGGTTGCGGAATTTTTGCAAACAGCCAAGCACAACCTCTAAAAATACTAATAAATATCCAAGCCGCGATCGCTCCAACAATTCCATAAGCAATAGAAAGAGCAAAATCATCCACATTATTAATTGTGTATTGGGGAAATTGCCAAGTTGGATTCAGCCCCAAATGCGTAATTAAGGCAAAGACAATGTAGCTAGCACAGCTAGAAACGATCGCAGGTAAAATCGCCTCGTAATATTCCACGACATGCTGGTGATGCAGAATCTCCAATGCAAAGAACGCACCCCCCAATGGCGCACCAAACAATGCGGTAAAGCCTGCTGCCATTGCTGCTAGGCTCAGCGATCGCAGGTTTTCTCCCGTTAACTTTAAGCGATCGGCAACCCAAGTTCCAAAAGAACCTGTGACCTGAACCATCGGAGCTTCGGGACCTAAACTCCCTCCTGCCGAAATGCTCACCAACGAGGTCAGGATCATGGAAGGATTTTCACGAACGTCAATTCGCCCACCGCGAGAATGGATGTTATCCACAATCAAGCCAATTTCACCCGGATGACCTAGAAGGTGGATGATTAGCCCGATTATGAAACCCGCAAAGGGCATGACGATGAGCAGTGAAGTACCGCTGAACGATCGTAAAGTATGGGTCAGAAGTTCTAGTAGGTTCCAGTACAGCCCGGCGAATAAACCGCTGCCCACGCCGATGAGCGCCCAACAAATGATCCAGCGGGATAGCGTGAAAGGATTTCGCTCGGCTAGGCTCACGAGCCAGCTCCCTCTCTGATTTTGATTTTGGCGAGAGCCTTTAGATTGTTTAGGTCGAAATGGAAATACCATCGAATGTTCGTAATCTTCAAGGCTTAGATCGTCTCATAACACGATAGAAATCGGGTAAAAATCAGCTCTACCTTAAGGAGGAATTCTCACCTTACGATTCTATGAATTAAAGTGGAACGGGATTTCTATGCTGACTATGCTCTAGAAAGGACAGTTCAAGATTGTGAATTAAGTTGCGAACTTCCGGCTTTTGAAAAGGGGAACTGCTCAAAGCAGATTAATGTTTGTCATCCATCCGATAACCACAACAAATCACAATTGCGCAATTCGTTGGTCTTATGTCTACACCAAAAGGCTTGCTCCTCTAGGTGTCATATAGAAAATTTCTACTTGTTTAAGTAATTCTAATTTTTCCTTCGATCGTAGCCTCTGCTGCAGTCTTTAAATGTATCCGGTATACAGTGATAAATGGACGTTATTCGCTTCACGTAGCATGAAGCAAATTTTGTAAAGATGAATCTGGTTCCGTAAACCTTTTGTGCGACCGGATTGGGTAGCGTTCTGATTTGTTCGGGCTGATGTTTGTTAGAAATTGGAGATTTGGAGTTTTATGCTCAAACACATTGCGCGTCGGTTGAGTGCAGTAGCAGTTACATTTTTATTATTTTTTAGTCTTTCGTTTGGAGTGATGAGTGTAGCTCAAGCGGCAAGTGCAACGACTGATCTTGAACAGACGAAGGGCTATTATGCTCAAAAAGCAGACGATATGTCTGAAGTGCAAGCTGCTCCTAGTGTAGAAGTAGATTCTGAAGCCGCTGAAGAGGCGGCTGAAGAGGCAGCAAAAGCGGAGAAGAAAGCTGCGAAGAAGGCGGCGAAGGAGGCAAAAGCTGCAGCGAAGGCTGAAGAGAAGAAAGTGAAGGAAGCTGCGAAGGCAGAAGCGAAAAAAGCGAAGGAAGCTGCGAAGGCAGAGGCGAAAAAGGCGAAGGAAGCTGCGAAGGCAGAGAAGGCAAAGGGTGCTGAAAAGTCTACTGATGTGACTGAATCTGATTCTTAGCGTTGGATGCCGACATCTAACGGTTGGTAGTGCGATCGAGCGTCAAATTCCTCGATCGCAGAGACAGATTTCAAGCGGTTTGTATTGGATCATTGCAGGAGATTGATATGAAAAGATTGTTTGTGTCCGTTTTTGCAAGTTTAGTTGTTTTACTCGGTTTTGCAGGAAGGGTGCAGGCAACACCTTTGTCGGTTGCTCCTCCGATTTTATCTGTGGCTGAAGCGGCTCCAGTTGATGTGATTGAGCAACTGAAAACACAAATTTTGCCGCAGCTTCAGAGCATTTTGACTCCAGAGCAGCAACAGCAGCTTGAGAGTGCGATCGTAGAAGGAACGCCGAATCTGCCTAAGGCGATGCAATCATTAATGCTCACGCCAGATCAGAAGGCTAAACTTGCAGGTGTTTTTAAGACGCTTCCGAAAAAGGAAATTTTTGCGTCGATGACTCCAGAGCAGAAGAAGCAGCTTTTTATGAGCAAAAAAGATCTGTTTATGCCGACTGCTGAAGAGATTGCTGGATATAAAGCGATGAAAGGGAAATAAATTAATGTGGAAAGATAGGGAAGCTTGATTTTCCTACCCTATCTGAGACAAGACTGATTTCAATGTTGGATCGGTTGTGAAGCTGTCAGGAAATCACAAAGCCAAACCATCGATCGAGATTGAGAACCCTTTGAACTTCTGCGGTTATCGCAGAAGTTCAAATTTTAATTACTTTCTCAAATCCAGACTTTTCAAGAGTTCCAGTTCGATAATCTTGGACTATAAAATTAACTGGACTGAAAATGGACTAAATTTTCACCTCTATTTTTCGACTCGATCACGGCTCGCCTATCCAAATTTGACCTGATTATACCCGTCGATCTCTTCAGTAAATCGCCTCTTTAGTCTTATATGAGACTTATAATGAGTCCTAAATTAAGTCTTATTTGAAACTGTGAATTCGATCGCAGAAGCCAATGAACCAACCACACTCCATTATTTTGACTCTCACAATCATTACCATCACAAGTGCAACTCCAACCCTTTCCGAGCCGTACAACTCCAACCCCGATCGGCAAGGTAACTATTTCAGCAATGAAGCCCCAGTCAAAGGCACAGTCCAATCTCCTCTGATGCGCGGCTCACTCTGGCAAGTGACAGTCTCATACTTAAACTGTCGCAGCAATGCAGATGCAAAGTCTCGGATTATCCGACAGTTCAAACGCTCAGAATTACTGCAAGCCGATGTCGGTCGTGGCGGCGCAGACGAAGTTCTCCTCAATGCAAAAGACAAAAACGGCAATCCCTGGATGCGAGTTAGAAGCGCATCTGGACAAAATTACAAATGCTACGTCAGAGCAAATCGCCGCTATATCCAACCTTACTCTTCTCACCAATAATACCTCTTTCTCATTTAAGACGCTATATGAGACTTAATCTGTGTCTCATTCGAGACACGCTCATCATACAGAAGTTGGGAATGTTTTAGATCTACAGGGCTAAAAGGTTATCGGCTTGTATGTGAAACCCACACTATCAAAACTGAATTGGGTGGAGTGTTTGTGGAAGGTACAGTGGATGCCAAGGCATTCCTCGCTTAGTTCGCCTTAAGCAATAAAGATTTGGAAGCATCTTTTTAACGTCAAGATGTCGATCGTGATGAGTTCCATGATTGCCCCAGACAGCCACAACAATCCTTGCCCTTGCCGAATACTCCAGTAAATACTTGTCATTGTCTGAACCGATTGGATCGACTGAGGCAATCATATCTTTTGGGTTTGTTGCTCGATACGCAAACAAATTTGTCATACAAAGACCCGAATACCCCCAATCTTTCGCAAATTTGATGCAACGGCGAATTGTAGGATCATCCTGTGTTTCATCTGCCGTAGATGGATTCAAGCCAACAAACATGGCGTAATTAGAACTCCAATCGTTCGCCCACCTTCGCCAAAGAACATAGCGATATCTTCGACAAGGAGAAAATATCGCATCACTAGAAGGTGTTTCAACCGCAGGAAAACAGGACGACTGATTCATGAACTGCCTGACATTGGTGATTGAACTCAGCATATCCATCAAAAACTAGGGCGGCAACGCCTGCTGAAGCAAGTCATAACAAAGCAAATTCGTTAGAAATTTGCCTTGTTATGACTTGCCGCACTCATCTTTTCTAAAGACGATCCATCGAGCTTTGCTGCTCTAGTTTTTTGAGTGCGATATCGTTATGAGAGCTAAGCGCACTTGTTCTACACGCTCTATGTTGATTCAACCTACGCCAAGCGAACTCGTTCTTTCTCACACCAATGCCTTAATTATTGGAGGGGGTCCCGCAGGACTCGCGACAGCACTCATGTTGGCACACCGAGGATGGACAAATATTACCGTGCTAGAAAAGCGCACGGCAGCCGACTACTACGAGCCAGATAAGTCCTTTAACTACCTCATTGATGGTCGAGGTCAAAAATTAACAGACTTACTTGGACTGACTGAACAGTTACCTAAAATCGGTGTTCCCAATACAGCGTTCTACATCACCCGCATTCAGCCCAACGGTAAGCGCAAAACCTCAAAATTACCGATCGTCAATTCCAACCGAAAAATAGCGTATTGGATTCCTCGAAGAGTCTTTGTCCAATTGCTCTACGAAGAAATCGAACGCAACTGGCAAGACCACATTACGGTTCGCTTCGACACTCAATGTACAGAGATTAATCAAATTAGCACAGAGGAAGGCATCAAAACGCTGGAAGTAGTCGCTCAGAAATCGAACCATGAGATTGAGCGATTTGAACCATTTCTGTTAGTTGGCTGTGATGGAATCCAATCGATTGTTCGCACGACATTGAAGCAGTGGGAGCGCACGGATCGATTTGAGATGCAACGATTTCCTTCTCCGAGTTCTGGATTGCGATACAAAGTGTTGAGCCTACCCCCAAACTTTCCGCTTGACGCTCAACATCAAGACCATGCTGTTTCTACAAGAGCTTATGCCATTCGGGGAATATGGCGGAGTCGCACTCAGTTTCTCACGCTCGGTCTTTTGCCCCTCAAAGATGACACCGCGCCGCGCACTGTCAATATCATCACCCATCCAGATCATCAAATCTGGAGCTTGAAAACGGGCGAGCAAGTTCTCCAGTTTTTAGAGCAAGGCTTTCCACAACTGCCCATTCGTCAAATGATCTCGATCGAAGAAGCCGATCGATTTGCTAAAAGTAACGGTGGCGTTTTTCCAATGCCTCAATTCTGCCCTGGATTGCACTATCTCTTGAAGCAAGAACCATCAGAAACGATTCAGGCTGGCATCGTGCTGTTAGGAGATGCCATTCATTGTTTTCCCCCGGATATCGGACAAGGTGTGAATGCAGCATTAGAAGATGTGTCTGTTTTAAATGACATCCTGTGTCAAAGCCAAAATGATCTATTACAGGCACTTCCACGGTATGAGGCGATTCGAGCCATGGATGTTCAGGCAGTCGTTCGACTAGCTCAGACCGCAGCCCCTTGGCAATACAATCAGAATCGCTTGCAGGCGCGATTGTGGATGATGCGGTTTTTTCTCCACTTTGGTCTCAGTCGGTTCCTTCCTGGTATGAGTCCTCCAGCATTCTTTCAGCTTCAGAATCAGGAATTGTCTTATCAAGAGATTTGGAGTCAGGAGCAATCGAGCAGCAAAATTCTCAAGGTGTTCAGCATCCTTGTGATCATCAGTCTGCTTGCAAGTGCGATCGCATCTCAATGGTAAGGTCAAGCAATAGATTCATGAACCAAAGAAAAGACCCTCGACGGCAAAGGGTCTACATTGTTTCTAATCAGATTGAAAGAAAGCTACTGGTAAGACTGCAAATGAATGCGTCCATAGCCTAAGAACAATCCAGAAGCTTGATCTCCTTCAGGATAAGCCGTGACTCCAAACAAATAAACGCCTCCCTGCCAAGGATTTGCTGTTGCATCTAGTACAACAGTCACAGTTTGTCCGGGTTGAATCGGAGGGTTAAATGTGACGGTTGTCTCACTCTTATTGTTGGGGCGTTCACCACCGATCGCGGCGAGTGAAACCGATTGCCCTCTCGCCATGTGATCTCCTAGAAATGCACGACTTTGTGAAGGATCGAAGCTGACACGATCGAGGTTTTCCTCCTGAGCAATTCTAACCGTTTGCAAAGCTGCTCCAGCATCCGATGGCACTTGAATCGTAAACTCATAAGCCGATGGAGTATGAGCTAAAACGTTACTAGCAGCAGTCCGAACGAGATGAGGCGCACGTTCAAAGTAGCTCCGTCCTCCAATTTGCCCTGCTCTCGCAGTCAAAGGTAAGAGACTGAGCAGAACTGCACTGATTGTAAATACCGATGCGAAGTGCGATCGCGCTTTTAGCGAAGATAGCTTTCTCAACATAATTTCACTCCAACTCTAAACAATCTCAACCATTGGAGTAGGTGAAGAAGTGGACTAGAATGCCAAGACTCAGCGATTCAAGAAAACAAGTTATCCCTGTGCTTGTAACATCATCAATGTTACAAGCACGGTAATGCCAAGCGCCAGAGTGACTAAGCTTCCCCAACTTGCTGAATCAGAAATGAGTCTTTCTTTAATCATTTTCAGGTACTCAGAAGCTTCCATCTCAGCCTCCTTAAGTCTGTGGTTTTAGAAGTTGATGAGAAGCATTTCGGGTCTCAGAACTGAAGTCCTAGAAACTGCTTAGCAGAATGATGACCGTAAATAGACAGAACAGCCCAACGGATACAGCCGCGATCGTAGCGTATGGAGCACGATTGATGTGATCAAGATACTGGTTTACTTTTTCGTCTTTTTCTTCAGGTAACCAAGTTGCAGGTTTCATAATGTACACCTCTTGAAGCGAATAAAGTGTATCGTCCCATTTCTAACTTTAAGCGGTTTTCCGATGACAGATGAGAAGACTAAAAGAAACTTTGTGCTTGTTTTCAGAAGTTCATCCCAACAAGAGCAGATGTCTTTTTCCAAACTTTCAAGGGTAGGCAAACAGCGCTATCGTTGCCTCAATTGTGATTGTTCACGTGGCTCGTACCATCTTTTTCTTATTTAAGACACGTTATGAGACTTAAAGTAAGTCTCAGGCGAGACATATTTGTCGCGCAAAGTCTTAAACAAGACTCGTTTTAAGTCCAGCAATAAAACAGTTTTGAGAAAACGAGACTCAAAATCGAGTATTACAATTCTCAACCGATCGTCGATCGCTGAACTGACCCGCTCTACAATATATTTGTACTATATTCAGCGAGGCAACGATGAATAGCAATCCCGTCATCTGGTTTGAAATCTATGTGCAAGACATGGATCGAGCTAAAGCCTTCTACGAATCTGTTTTTCAACGCAAACTAGAAAGTCTGAACAACCCGGATTTAGAAATGTGGAGCTTTCCGATGCAGATGGGAAGCGAAGGTGCAGCGGGTGCATTAGTCAAAATGCCTGGAGTTTCATCGGGAGGTAACAGTACTCTGATCTATTTCAGTTGCGATGACTGTGCAGTAGAAGAAAGTAGAGTCAAAGAATTCGGCGGTCGAATTCAAAAAACTAAGATGTCGATCGGAGAGTATGGTTTCATCTCATTAGTTGCTGATACCGAAGGCAATCTGTTCGGCTTACATTCTATGCAGTAAGCTTTCAGCTTCAAGCATCAACGGCGATCGTAGAGTTGAGCGCCGCGATCGCCTGCCTCACTTTCGTTACCCCGTGCTCGATCTTTTCCGTCTTCTCAAAACTTTCCCTTTTTCAATGTTGGTCAAGATTTGAGCACGCAATGAGTTCGATACCATGCCGCAGAAGCCCAACGATCGCTCTAATTAAATCACTTGAGACTCAGAATGAGTCTATTGATAAAACCCGTTTGAGACATTGAGACTAAAACTCAAAGCAACCCTTCTAACTGGCGACGAATGCGATCGAGTTCCCCATTCGACAGTTCCGACTCCTCACGTTCCGGCTTATCCTCACTGCTCCAATCCGTCTCTTCACGATTCGCCTCAGGCGGAGCCAACAACAACCGCTCAAACTCATTTTGCGGCATAAAATTCTCAGGAATCAGATACGCCTCATAGCCCGCATCCTGACAAAACTCTTCAATCTCTTCTTGATCAATCTTTTCCACCGTCGGAACCGCAAAATCCTGCGCCTCCAGCATCATCGCGTACCGCTCCGCATCATCTTGTTGCGCAAACATCAACACCAAATTCTGAGTTCCCACGCTAATCGTATGAATCCCCGGATTATCGGTGTCAGCATTGAACAGCAGAACGAAAACTTGCATGGCTCTAGTGAAGATGGATGGACTAGATCCAAGGGTACTGCAATTATGTTCGATCGCTACTTTAGATTTCTCATCATTTGACACACGAACACGATAGAATCATCCTGACTTTTTTGCCCCAAAATCTATGACGACTCGTGTAATTCTCGTCCGCCACGGTGAAAGCAGCTACAACGTTGAAAAAAGAGCGCAGGGGCATTGTGATCTCTCCACCTTGACCGAAAAAGGAGAAATCATGGCAACCCAGGTTGCAAAAGCCCTCAAAGACTTGCAATTCGATGCCATCTATACCAGCCCACTCCAACGTGCAAAACGCACAGCCGAAGTGATTTTTGAAGGATTAGACAATCCCCCCGCTCTGCAAGTCACAGACGATTTAAAGGAAATCAATGTTTTTCTTTGGGAAGGAATGCTCTTCAGCGAAGTCCAAGAAAAATATCCTGAAATGTATGACTACTGGCACACCGAGCCACATAAAGTCAGAATGACGCTACCCGATGGCAGCGAACTCGCTCCAGTTCAAGACTTATACGAGCAAGCAGAACGATTCTGGCGATCGACCATTCCCCAACACGCCAATCAAACCCTCTTGATCGTCGCCCATAGTGGCATTAATCGCGCCTTAATCAATACCGCGATCGGACTCGAACCCGCCGACTATCAACGCTTCCACATCTCCAACTGCGGCATCACCGTTCTCAACTTCTCCGGCGATTTTGGACAAACCGTTCAAATCGAATCCCTCAACGTCACCTCTCATTTAGGCGAAACCATCCCCAAACTCCGTCCCAACCACCAAGGCGCACGCCTCTTACTCGTCCGACATGGCGAAACCGAGTGGAACCGCCAAGGACGTTTCCAAGGACAAATCGATGTTCCCCTCAACGACAACGGACGAGGTCAAGCCTCCCAAGCTGGCGAATTCCTTAAATCTGTCTCCATTGATTCCGCCGTCAGCAGTTCAATGGCACGCCCCAAAGAAACCGCAGAACTCATTCTGAAACATCATCCCGACATTGACTTAAAACTGCGCGACGACCTGCGCGAAATTAGTCACGGACTCTGGGAAGGGAAGTTTGAATCTGAAATCGAAGCAGACTATCCCGGTTTACTCGAGCAATGGCAAAGTCGCCCTGAAACCGTCCAAATGCCAGAAGGCGAGAATTTGCAGCAAGTTTGGGATCGAGCGATCGCTGGATGGAACGAGATTGTTAAGAATGCCCAACCCGGAGAAACCGTCCTCGTCGTTGCACACGATGCCATCAATAAAGCAATTCTTTGCTACATCTCCGGTTTAACTACAGCCTCTTTCTGGAACTTCAAACAAGGGAACGGTGCCGTCAGCGTCATCGACTATCCCAAAGGCAACGATGCAACGCCCTTACTAATGGCAATGAATATCACAACCCATTTAGGCGGCGTGTTAGACAAGACTGCCGCAGGCGCACTTTAATCCCTCAAGAAAAAGGTAGAGAGTGCAAGATAGGATGCGAAACCGTACTTAAATATTGAACGGGAAGCATCCTACTCAATCTCATTCTCCTGTTTTATTCGTTGCACAAAACTATGTTTGTTCTGCTCCAGCAAGTTCGATCGCTTGATCCGGTTGCAAATGTCGATCGCATCACCGACGTTTTAATCGAAGACGGGATTATCCGCGCATTCGCACCCTCTGAAATTCCCCCAGACACGCAAATTCAACCCTGCGCTGGCAAAATTCTCGCCCCCGGACTCATCGATCTCTACAGTCACAGCGGTGAACCCGGATTTGAAGAACGCGAAACGCTCACCTCGATCGAACAAGCCGCGATCGCCGGAGGCTTCACTCAACTCAATCTCCTCCCCGATACCCATCCCGCGATCGACAATCCCGCAAGCGTCACCCAAATTCGCACCAAATTCCCCAAAATCAACTGCTGGGGCGCACTCACGCTCGGAACAGAAGGTCAACAAATGACCGAACTCGCAGAATTAGCCGCAGCCGGAATTATTGGCTTCACCGACGGAAAAGCACTTCCCAATTTAACGCTGATTCGTCGCGCTCTAGAATATCTCCACCCCATTCAAAAACCCGTCGCACTCTGGGCTTGTGATCCAGGACTAGCCGGAAAAGGCGTAATCCGACAAGGCGCAAACTCAATGCGATTCGGTCTGCCTGGAGTCCCAACGATGGCAGAATCAGCCCCCTTGTCCGCCCTACTCGAATGCATCGCAGAAATTGGCACACCCGTTCATCTCATGCGAATTTCAACAGCACGAGGAGTCGAACTGATTCGCGATGCCAAATCACGAGGCGTACCCGTCACAGCCAGCACCACTTGGCTCCATTTGCTCTTAGATACAGATGCCGTCGGAACCTATGATCCCAATCTGAGACTCGACCCACCCTTAGGCAACAAGCACGATCGAGACGCTTTAATCCAAGCCGTTCAAGATGGCATTATCGACGCGATCGCAGTCGATCACACCCCCTACACCTACGAAGAAAAAACCGTTGCATTCGGCGAAGCACCTCCAGGAGCGATCGGCTTAGAACTCGCTCTACCCCTACTCTGGTCAAATTTAGTCGAATCCGGTCGCTGGTCTGCCCTAACGCTCTGGCAAAGCTTAACCACACGCTCAGCCCAGTGCCTCAATCAATCTTTTCAGTCCAAAGATTTGATCTTGTTTGCTCCCAATGAAAAATGGACAGTCGATCGCTCAAATCTACGATCGCTGTCCACAAATACCTCTTGGCTCAACCACTCAATTACAGGTCGAGTCCTAGAAATCTTTAATACTGAGGCTCTGGCGTAATCTCACCTGCCCGATTCGGAGGCCAGAATCTCACCACTGCCCGTCCAATAATCTTGTCGCGTGGGACAAATCCCCAGTAGTGACTGTCATAGCTATTATTGCGATTGTCGCCTAGCACCAAATAAGAATCAGGCGGAATCACTTGCGGTCCCCATTCATACTGGGGCGCTTCATCTTTTCCAATATAATTTTCGCGCAACGGCTGGTCATTCACATAAACTCGATTGCCCTTGACCTGCACCTTATCCCCCGGCAACCCAATCACACGCTTAATAAACGCATCGTGAAAATTTTGCTTCTCTAGGGCAGGAGTCGGAGCGAAGACTACAATATCACCGCGTTGAGGGTTATTGAAGCGATAGCTGATTTTATCAATGATTAAACGATCGTTAATTTGCAGCGTCGGCAACATCGACCCGGATGGAATATAACGGGCTTCCGCAACAAACTGCCGAATCCCGATCGCTAGAACGGCACTTAAACCGATCGTTTTGAGTCCCTCTAGCCAGGGATTTTCGTCTTTCTGACGCACTTTGTTGTTAGGAGCCGGGTTATCCACTCGATTCATTTCACCTTAAACAGATAAAGATTGTGTAGGCTGATTTGAAAACCTTCGTTCTCAGTCTAATCTACACAAGCAAGTTTGAACTTTCAGAATTTTTTAGATCAAGTTGCGATCGCGTCTCGTACCGATTAGCCCAATCCCTCCGATCACCGTCGCCAAAAATCCCCAGAGTATGATGCTACTTGACACAGGTTGACTTCCCAACGCCCAACTCACGATCGCCGATCCACCCCCAATTCCCCCAAAATAAAGTCCCGTTCCAAACCCCGCTTGATTACTCGGAACCGCTCCCAAAGCATAAGGAATTTGACTAATAAACAACAATCCAAATGCCAAGCCAAAAAGCACCAGAAACAGCCAATTAGCAGGCACATTCAACACGCCTAACAATAACGCGATCACCGAAAAACTCATCAACATCGATCGATGCACCCCCCAAGTCAATGCAAACCGTTCTAACGGCAAAGCACTCACCGCAGAAATGACCAAAATCGCCGAAGTTAGATAAGCTGGCTCCAGCCATTGAATTTGCTGATGCAGCAGTTGCGGCGAATAACCAAATAACAACGTGCTTTGAATTCCCGCTGCCAATCCAACCCAAAAAATCGCGATCGCCTTCTTCAGCGGGATCGGCGGATCATTCGTGACTTCTGCAAGTTGGAGCGGGGGCTGCGACCATTTGAACAGTAGTCCCCCCACCACCAGCGATAGCGCTCCCAGTAGAAAAGTTGCCGAAGCCCCCCATTGAGTAATCAAACGACCTACCAACGGAGACATCGCCCCCATCAAAGCAAACACCAGCGTCAAAATTGCATTTGCTAAGGGAAAGTCAGCCGGAGTAAACTGCCGCAACAGCGCGATCGCAGGTCCGCGAAAAATAATCATTGCGATCACCCAAACCGTCGTCAGAATCGGCACAAAATTCCGAATCGCCAGCATTACTGCCTTCTCTTGCCACAAAACCGAAACCGAAACACAGATCAATCCCGCCAACGTCACCCCAAACGTCACCATCGGAAATCGCGTATTCAACCGCCGAAAAATCTGATCCGATTTCCATCCCACCACAGGTTCAACGATCGCGCCCAATAAACCTTGATAAATCCCCAACTGACTTGCCAAGGCTGTAAACCCTAAGCTGCTTAAAATCCTAGGTTGAAACACTCCATAAATCATCCAAGTAAACATGACTGCTGCGAGCAAAATTGCTAGCCCAATCACTTGCTGCCACGCTTGAAACCGACTTGGTTGTGGGTTAGGAACCAAACCAGACTTCGCATCTTCGCCCATATTCTCATCGCCTTTTTCTAATGCCTCTGTGTCATCAATATCAGTAATCTCTATGTTTAGACATTAAATTCTGCAAACCCTGAAAAATATTCGTCTCCCCGATTCGATTGGTCAATTGCCCGGGATGTTGCCAATCGTCATACTCAGATTCAACATTAAAGAAAAATAAGAAATACAAGGCGTTCCAGCATCAAGTGACAAAATAAAATCTACTCCGATCAGAAGGCATTGACGCAATCTTTTCTTGCTGCCACTCTTCATTATGCAAACCCATTTTCGACTCATTTGCTCTATTTCCACAGTTCCAGGATGGTCCGTTGAGAATGATGCCGTTCTGATTTCAGAGGGACTGTTTGCGATCGCGCTTCCTCTCGGTGTTTGTGTTGCAATTTTTGTGCAGAAAAAACGCAAACGTCGAGCGTTGAAACAGCAAATTGAAATGCTCGAAAAGCTATGGCGCAATAAAGTTTAATAAGAAAATCTCGCAATTCACTCGGGCATTGAAAAGAATAAATCTTATAAACAATAAAAAATTAATTACAAAAGCATTGGATTAACCAAGATGCGATAAATTGTGATGGCTTCTCCAAACGAAACATCTACTAATTTATTGAGGTTGATATGATGATGAGACTCAAAGCAATTAGCGTCTTTGCAGGACTTGCTCTAATGATGGGCTTAACTGCATGTGCTGAAACCGAGCAGGCTGCTCCTCCTGCTGCTCCAACCGCGCCCGCTGCAAAACCTGCCGGGACAGTGAACAAAGCCGGGGAATCTGTAAAGAAAACGGGTGACGCAGCGAAGAAAGCAGGCGAATCTGTAAAAGCCAAAGCAGGCGAAGCCGCAACTAAAGCGGGCGAAGCCGCAACCAAAGCGGGTGAAGCTGCAACCAAAGCAGGCGAAGCCGCAAAAACGATGACTGGCGAAGGCGTAAAGCAAGCCGGCGAAGCAGCTAAACAAGCCGGTGAAGCAGCCAAGCAAGCTGGAGTCGCTGCCAAACAAGCAGGTGATGCAGCCAAAGAAAAAATCACCCAACCCGCTGAGAAAAAGCAATAAATCACTCCTGTAGCGGCATTTCAGCGACATGTCTCTACAGAAGTTCTGCTCTAACCTAACATTCATGCATTGCTAGGAAGATTGCTTAAGCCACGTGACTTAGGCAATCTTTTTGTCCAAAAACAGTTACAGTTCCCAAAAACTCGCCTATAATCCACCCAATTCTTTCCTCTCCGAGTGTCCCCCACTCGATCGCTAATTTTCTCCTGACTTGCCATGCTGAAGAAAGCCCTCACATTCTCCGAATTGATTAGCGCGATCGTTCTCCTCACCAGCGCATCCGCGATCGCAGCCCCGCTTGAAAACTTGCGGTTCGACCCCGACATCAATCAACTCGAAGTTACCCTCGCAGCAGGCATCAAACCGACCTATTCTCTCCTCTCAAAACCCGATCGCATCGTCCTTGATTTACCCAACACCCAGGTAGGTCAGATTTCTCCCCAACAGACTTTTATGGGCGCAGTTCGGCAAGTTCGCGTCTTCCAATTCCAGCCAGATACCACCCGGATTGTCCTCGAACTTGCGCCCAATCAAACCTTGGCAACCCAACAAGTCCAACTTCAACAAGCCCCAAGCTCAGACAAAATCTGGATACTCCGCCCTACTCTAGCGGCTCGCACTCCTTCCCCCCAAACCCAAGCCGTTTTCAACTCCCTGCGTCCCATCCAGACCGCTCCCCTTCCCAAAACAACTCCAATCCAACCCGCAGAACCAAAAGTTGCCCAAACTTCAGCCACTCCCGCAAACGATTTTGGACTACCGCCCGCTCCCCCCGCCATCAACCCCGACCTCCCGCCTGTAACCCCTCCCCCTGCAACTAATTCTGCGCCTCCTGCTGCGACTGTCCCTGATCTACCGCCTGCTCAATCTACTCCCCTCCCCCCCGCTGCCGGATCAGGCAATGCTCCCACCGGAAGTAGTCTTCTTTTTCCAGATGCACCGATTACTCCTCGCGCTGTCCCTCAATCGCCTGGCTTACAACTTCCAGAAGTCAATCCCAGCTTGGCAATTCCAGATTCGTTTCCGCCCATTAATGCCCCCACAAATTTACCGAGTACACCGCCGACCGTGACCGTTCCCCAACTCGATCGCCGCTCTCCCGATCCCTCTTCGATCGTGGAACCTCGATCGACCTCTGCTCCCGTCGAAGATACTCCTGTTCCTGTCCGCCAGAGAACCATCCAATTCGGTCAACCCTTACCCACCCTCATCAATCAGCAACCCCCATCCACCCCGCAGCAAATCAGTCGTTTTGCCAACGGATCTTCTGAAAGTCTCCTTCCTGTTGGCACAAAGCTTAGCCTGTTTTATCCCGGCAACGAGCCACTCAAACTTCAGGGCAATCAATCTCGACAAGATGTATTGATTTTGCAAAACGAAATCCGCGATCGCGCAGGGCGCTTACTCGTTGCGCCTGGGAGTGCAGTCATGGGAAAGTTTGAAACCGATCGAAACGGAAGTCGATTTGTCACCCAAGCCGTCACCATCCAAGGTCAAAATCTCGCCTTCATTGGCAAATCAGACACGATCAGCGGCAATCCTCAAGTTCAAGACCATCGCTTAATTCAAAACTCTGGACTCGGCGCGATCGCGGGGGCCGTCCTCGGTGGTTTCTCGGGCGGAAACGTGATTGGCGGAGCCGCGCTTGGAGCAGGCGTAACTTATCTCACAGCTTCTAGACCCGCTACAATTCAGCCCAGACAATTAATTCAGATTCAATTAACTCAGGACTTCAACCTCTTCTCCAGATAACCGATGCAAACTCGCACTCTCACGACTATCCCGCCCACAGCCGAGCATTGATAGCCCGTAGCGCATAGGGGAACACTAGACCTGATTCCTGTTCGGCAAAGTCTACTTTGCGAACCACTGACCTCAGGTAACTGTCTATGATGTCCCGATCAAAACACCGTCGGTTGCTCCATCTTTGCCTCGGCGTTCTCAGCTTGTCTTTAGCGATCGCCATCACGCCTGCTCAAGCAACCCTCCAACCAACTCCTGCCCCGATTGTTGCTGCACAACCCGCGACTCTCTTAGATCAAGGACGTACCCTCTATCAGTCTGGGCGATTTGCAGAAGCAGTTTCCGTATGGCAAACTGCCGCACAACAATCTCAGGCAAAAGGAGATCGTTCCAATGCTGCCCTTAGCCTCAGCTACTTATCTTTGGCACAGCAAGAATTGGGTCAATGGGCTGAAGCGACTCAATCGATCGAGCAAAGCCTCTCCCATCTCAAAGCGACGAAACCCCAAGCAGATGCCATTCTCTGGGCACAGGTTCTCAATACTCAAGCTAGTTTACTCCTCCATACAGGCAAAGCAGAAGCAGCCCTAGAAACCTGGAAACAAGCTCAGACTTATTACACTCAAGCGGGAGACACAATCGGTAGCCTAGGCAGTCAAATTAACCAATCTCAAGCCCTACAAAGCTTAGGCTACTATCGCCGTGCCAAGCAGCAATTAAACGAAATCAACCAGCAATTAGCTAAACTGCCGGACTCTCAAGTCAAAGTTAGCGGATTGAGAACACTCGGCGCGACTCTGCAAATGATTGGAGATTCGACGGAAAGCCGTAAAGTTTTAGAACAAAGTCTAGCGATCGCCAAAGCCAAAAATCTTAAATCCGAAATCAGCGCAATTCTAGCAGGACTTGGAAAAGCGGCAACCGACTTAAACGATCCAGATGCTGCTCTAGCATACCTTGAACAATCCGAACAAGCGGCCGTTAGCCCAATTGAGAAACTGCAAGCTCGTCTCGATCGCTTCAAACTTCTGATTGATTACGGGTTACTCGACCAAGCCGCTCCAATTGCACCCCAGCTATTATCCCAGCTTGAGCAACTCCCCCCAAACCGTACTTCTATGTATGGCGCAATTAATTTTGCCGCCTCGCTCAATCAGCTTGAAAACAGCGAAAAACTATTATCGCTCAACACGCTCTCAAGTCTACTTGAGAAAACAGTTCAGTCTGCCAAGAGCTTGCAAGACTCCCAAGCCGAAGCTTATGCCCTCAACCAATGGGGCAAGCTCTACGGGCGCACGGAGCAATGGGCAGAAGCCGAAACCGTTACGCAGCAATCTCTCGAAATCGCTCGTCAACTTCAAGCCGATGAGATCATTGCTCAATCTGCTTGGCAAATGGGACGGTTGAAAATCGAACAAGGCAAAACTAAGCAAGCGATCTCACCTTACACCGAAGCAGTGAAATCTCTGCGTGCCATCCGAGGCGACCTTGCAGCCATCAATCCTGATGTCCAATTCTCCTTCCGAGAAAGCGTCGAACCGGTCTACCGTGAATTCGTGGCCCTCTTACTCGAAGGTCAACCGGGTCAAGCAGAACTCACCCAAGCTCGCGAACTCATCGAATCTCTACAAGTTGCAGAACTCGACAACTTCTTCCGTGAAGCTTGTCTCGATAAAACCCAACAAATTGACCAGGTTGACACGACTGCAACTGTTGTCTATCCGATTATCTTGCCCGATCGCTTAGCCGTGATTTCTTCCACCGCAGGCAAACCTCTGCAATATCACATCACCCCAATATCGCAAGCCGAAGTCGAAGAAACGCTCGATCAACTGCTGGCTGCACTCAACCCAGTTTCCAACCTTCAGGCTCGCGATCGCGTCTCTCAACAAGTCTACGACTGGCTGATTCGTCCAATCGAGTCCGAATTAAAACAGACAAAAACACTGGTGTTTGTTCTAGACGGTAAACTGCGAAATATTCCCATGTCAGCCCTTTACGATGGCAAGCAATACCTCATCGAGAAGTATGCTGTCACCCTATCTCCTGGGCTTCAGTTAATGGCAGCACGTTCCCTCCAGCAAACCAACATTGGCGCAATCGTTGCTGGTATCAGTGAGTCTCGTTCGGGCTTTTCTGCCCTCCCTGCTGTAGAAACTGAAGTTAAAAAAATCGCGCAAACCGTTCCTTCTTCCAAACTGCTTAACGCACAATTTACAGGCAATGCATTATCGACTCAATTAAAAGACAGTAAAGCGAATGTTGTGCATCTTGCCACACATGGACAGTTTAGCTCTCGCCTCGAAGATACCTTCCTGCTGACCTGGGATGGAGTTGTCAACATCAAAGAACTCTCCGAACTCCTACAAAGCCGGGACGCTTCAAAAGCGATCGATCTACTCGTGCTCAGCGCTTGTGATACCGCAAGTGGTGACGATCGCGCTGTTCTTGGACTGGCAGGACTAGCAGTAAAATCAGGAGCACGGTCTACCCTCGCAACGCTTTGGCCTGTAAAAGATAAAGCAGCCGCAACACTCATGACGCAGTTTTATCAAGAACTCGGTCAATCGAGAAGCACCAAAGCAGAAGCTCTACGCCAAGCACAACTCCATTTGATACGCAAAACGGACTTTAAAGATCCCTTTTTCTGGAGTGGATTTGTCATGGTTGGAAATTGGCAGTAAAAAACTGTAGATTCACGGATTCCTCAAGCTGAGAATTACGCAAACTCACCACTGGCTAAAGGGAATATATTCTCTAGGATTAGTTTATAGTGGTGTTCTCTTAGCTCAGTTCGATTGTGTCCAATCTTACTCCGATGCGATGGAAGTTTTATGAAAAAACAAGCAATTGCTAGCACGATGGGCATTGTCGCCCTGATTGCTAGTAGCGCCTGGACTCCAGTTCAAGCATTTCCGTTCTCTCCTCCTCCTGGCAATGGCTCTCCCAGCCAAGCGACAGGCGGAGCTTCTCGTGGCAGCATATTTACGAATCGGCAAAACCGCACTGTCCGTCAAGCGACAGGCGGAGCTTCTCGTGGCAGCATTTTCCAACCCGGTGCAAACCGTCGTGTTCGTGCAGCCGTGGGTGGAGCTTCGCGTGGATTCTTCCAACCTTCGCGGACTAATCGTACAGTTCGCGTAACTGCGGGTGGCGCTTCTCGTCTTGGTAGACAGGAGTTAGATCCCTCACTCGTGGCTTCATCGGGTCCGGCCGCAATGTTGGCTCTTACGCCGCAAAACTACTACGGCACGACGATCTCTGAACGCCCAACGATCTTGGTCTATCTCCCTGCAACCGATGCTGAAGAAGCAGTTTTTAGCCTGAAAGATGAAGCAGGAGCCACGATCTATGAAACAACGATTGCGGTCAATCAAGAAGCGGGCATTCGCGCCATTTCCCTCCCTGAGTCTATACCTGCTTTAGAGGTGGGTAAAGACTACCAGTGGTTTCTAGCACTCAAGATCGATAACAAGTTAAACCCCAGTGCTCCCTATGTGGATGGCTGGATTCAACGAGTTGAGATGAGCGCAGAAATGGCATCAAGTCTCAAACAAGCCGATGCGCTTCAGAAAGCAAAAATTCTGGGACAGAATGGACATTGGTATGACTGTGTTGCAACTCTGGCAATGTTGCGGGCAAGTCACCCCACAGATGAAGTTCTGACCAACCATTGGAGCGAACTCCTCTCATCTGTCGAACTCGGTTCGATCACACAAGCACCAATGCTCGTTTCTCTTAACTAACTCTCTATGAAGCACTGGTCAGTGCGACCAGTGCTTTCCGAATCATGTAACTACTATGCGGCAAAAAATCCAAGCTTTTTTTCGGCGAAATCGTAGCGTCTTGATCATTGCACCTAGCGTTGCTGCAACTGTTACTGCGGGACAAATGCTAGGTGTATTTAATTTGCTTGAGTGGCAAGTGCGCGATCAGTTCTTTCGGCAGCGATCGACCGGAGAAATGGCAAAGTCGATTGTGGTGGTCACAATCGATGAGGAAGATATTCAAAGTGTAAAAAAATGGCCGATTCCAGACTGGTCACTAGCACAGTTAATTGAAAAGATTCGGGCACAAAAGCCAAGAGCAATCGGGCTAGATCTTTATCGCGATTTGCCAGAAGGTGAAGGTCACAAGCAGCTGGTCAATGTATTTGAATCCACACCCAATTTGATTGGAGTTGAGAAAATCACAGGTGATCGCGTTGCACCTCCGCCTGCTTTAAAAAAGAAAGACCAAGTTGCGATCGCAGATTTAGTGTTAGACGGCGATCGTCAAGTTCGGCGTGCCTTGCTCACCTCTGAAGATTCGAAAGATCAGACGGTTAAGCCGGGACTAGCAACACGAGTTGCTTTAAAATATCTAGAAGCTGAAGGCACCACATTAGACAGCTCAGATAAAAATCCACTCCAATACAAGCTTGGTCAAACCGTTTATCTTCCTCTAAAAGATCAAGAAGCAGGATACTCAGACGCAGATGTTGGCGGCTACCAGATTCTCCTCAATTGGCATGGCTCAGAAAAAGCATTCCACACAGTATCGATGCGAGATGTTCTCGCAGGACGCGTCCCCGCAGATTTGATGCGCGATCGTATGGTATTTATTGGTTCGATTGCCGCGAGCACCAACGACTTTTTTGGAACTCCCTTTAGTTCTTCGTGGTTCTCTGCTCAAGATCCAACCCCTGGCGTAGTCGTCCATGCCAACATTGCTTATCAACTGGTCAATAGTGTCAAGCAGAACAACATGCTGCATGGCTTGACGATCAAAAAATTCATTGCTTGGATTTTTGCCTGCTCTCTGTTTGGAACCATAGGAAGTTGGACGTTAGCAAGTTTACCTAGTCGCCAGCGCCTTCCGGGTGGAAAAATTCTGTGGGCAACGGTCGGGACAAGTGGTGCAATTGTCTCGGGAGCCTATTTCATTTTTCTAGGAGGAATGCTGATTCCAGTCACACCCGCGCTTGCTTCTTTCATTGCGAGTGTGGTTGCGACTGTAAATTCTCACAAACACCAAAAACTAGAAGAAGCGAATCGCGAATTAGAATCTGCGAACAATCAACTCATTGATTATTCCAAAACGCTAGAAACAAAAGTTGAGGAACGTACCCGCGAACTCTTAGAGGCAAAACAGGCAGCAGATTCTGCGAACCAAGCAAAAAGCGAATTTCTTGCCAACATGAGCCATGAGCTGCGGACACCGCTCAATGGAATTTTAGGCTATGCCCAAATCTTAGAGCGATCAGTCGCCCCTAAAGAGCAAGAAGGCATCAAAATTATTCATCAGTGCGGCTCCCACTTGCTGACGTTGATCAATGACATTCTAGATTTGTCAAAAATTGAAGCTCGTAAGCTAGAACTTGATTCGTCTAGCATTCATCTTGCGAGTTTTCTCAATGGGGTTGCTGAAATCTGCCGAATCCGGGCTGAGCAGAAAGGGATTGGATTTCAGGTCGAGATTGACGATTGCTTACCGATTGGCATTGTTGCTGATGAGAAGCGACTGCGACAGATTTTGATCAATCTACTCGGGAATGCGATCAAATTTACAGACCAAGGACAGGTCACCTTCCGCGCACTCTCGGCTCAAGAGTCTAGAATTCGATTTGAAATCGAAGATACAGGCGTAGGGATGTCTACCGAGCAAGTAGACAAAATTTTTCTCCCTTTTGAACAAGTCGGAGCCGTTGAGCGCAAATCTGAAGGAACAGGGCTAGGACTTGCCATTAGCCAGCGAATTGCAAACTTGATGGGAAGCGGAATTCAAGTGCAGAGTCGCTTAGGCGAAGGCAGTATTTTTTCGCTCGAAGTTGAATTCGCGATCGCATCCGAATGGAATCAATCTACCCAGAATCTAGCGCAAACCCAGACAGTCATTGGAATTCAAGGTCAACCCCCGGTTATTCTCGTTGTAGATGATGATCGGACTCAATGCAGTATGGTGGCAACACTACTACAACAGATCGGATTTGAAGTCAAAGTCGCTTACACCGGAAGTGATGGCTGGTTAGCAATTGACGAAGATCATCCTGATCTCGTAATTACAGATTTAGCGATGCCTCTGCTAGATGGAATGAGATTGATTGAGCAACTGCGCTCTACTGCTGAAACAAGTGCAATTCCCATCATTGTTTCGAGTGCTAATGTCTTTGGCTCCAATCGTCAGCGTAGCCTTGATGCGGGTGCAAATGCCTTTCTTCCCAAACCTTTTGAAGTTGGAGAATTGCTCAATACACTACAAGCTCTCCTGAATCTGACCTGGATCTATCAAACTCAACCCACGGAATCGCCCGCTCAAGCCGCACCGGCCCAGGGTAAACTCGTTCTTCCAGCACAGAATGTCTTAGATGATATCTATCATCTTGCTATGATGGGCGATATTACTGCGATCGAGGGTATTCTGAATACATTAATAGAGGAAGACCCTTGCTATACAACGTTTGTAGCCGAATTGAAGAAGCTTACTGCGACGTTTCAAGCTGGAAAAATCCGTCAGTTTATCAAGTCCTACACTAAGGCGGCACATTAAATGATCCCGATTTCATTGGTCCCGGTTCGCATCTTGCTTGTAGATGATACACCAACCAACCTGAAAGTCCTGTCTGAAGCGCTGCAAGGGCAAGGCTGGAAAACATTGATGGCAACAGATGGAGAATCTGCGATCGAGCAAGCCGAGTACGCACTCCCGGATTTGATTTTGCTGGATGTGATGATGCCTGGGATTGATGGATTTGAAACCTGTCAGCGTCTCAAAGCCAATGCTAAAGTACAGCACATTCCCATCATTTTTATGACCGCTCTCTCTGATTCCATCAATAAAGTTAGAGGGTTAGAACTAGGCGCGGTCGATTATATTACCAAGCCCTTTCAGCAAGAAGAAGTCATTGCTCGCGTTAAGCTGCATTTAAGTATTTCGCACCTCAATCAATCCCTACAAACGAAAATTGCCGAACAAGCCGAAACCGAGGCGCAACTGCAACAATTAGCTCAGGAACTAGAACAACGAGTTCGAGATCGTACCGCCGAATTAGAAATATCACTGCATCAATTAAAGACGACTCAATTGCAATTAGTGCAGAGTGAGAAAATGTCTACACTGGGTCAACTTGTTGCAGGTGTCGGACATGAGATTAATAATCCGATTAATTTTGTCAGCGGCAATCTCAAACACATTGATGATTACACACGCGATTTGTTTGCGTTAATTCAGATGTATCAGCGCAAAGATTCTGCTGAAGATATTGCAGAATTTATTGAAGATATTGATTTAGAGTATGTTGCCGAAGACTTGCCAAAATTAATCAAATCAATTCATGAAGGGGTTCATCGCCTCAAGGATATTAGTCTTTCGCTACGCTCGTTTGCGCGATCGGATATCTCTTCAAAAACTGAATTTCAACTGCGTGAGGGAATTGAAAGCACCATTATGCTGCTCAAACATCGCCTGAAAGCAAATGAGAAACATCCTGAAATTCAAATTATTCGACAATATGCAGAACTACCGCCAATTAGCTGCTATCCAGGGCAACTCAACCAGGTCTTTATGAATTTGATTGCGAATGCGATCGATGCGTTTGAAGAGCAAAATGAAACGCGCTCTTATGCAGAGGTTGCAGCGTCTCCTAATATGATCTGGATTTCAACTGAGATCGATCGCTCCAACCAAACGGTTTCTATCCGCATCAAGGATAACGGGTTGGGAATGCTGCCTGAGATTCAATCCCAGATTTTTGAGCCAAGTTTTACGACGAAGCCAGTAGGAAAAGGAACAGGACTGGGATTGCCAATTAGTCGGCAAATTGTAAATGAGAAGCATGGAGGGCAGTTAGAATGCCGCTCTATTGTGGGTGAAGGCACGGAATTTACGATCTCGCTGCCGATTTAAGAAAAATAATTTGAACCTTTGAGATAGTGAGTCTGTCTAAGGAAGCGAAGCTAATTTTTTAGCTGATCACTGACCTAATTTTTGACTTACACCATGCAGAAATTCTCAATGAAAAAAGTTGCAGTTCTTCTCCCCGGTGCGATCGCGCTGATGATGGCAGTTTCGCCGATGCTTGCAGCTCATGCTCGTCCTACAAACCGCTTGGCACAAGCCCCAAAACAGGAATATGCAAATAAGCTGGGCTTGACTGATGCACAGAAGCAATCCATGAAGTCGATTCGGGAAGCGGTGCAAAAAGATATCTACACCAACGTGCTCAATGATGGGCAGCGTGCTCAGTACGATGCAGCAGTACAGCGAGGTGAAAAGCCTGGAAAGATGATGCGATCGCTGAATTTGTCTGATGCACAGAAAACGCAGATTCGAGACAAGATGAGATCAGCTCAGCAAAAAATCAATCAAGAAGTACTAACACAAGCGCAACGCGATCAAATTCAACAAATGCGTCAGCAACGCAGAAATCGTCGAGGTGCATAGCTAATTCGTTTTTCATCATCAAAGGAGTTCACGGAGGCATCCAGTGTGGATGCCTTTTTCTTTGAGTAAGACCGCAAAACTTTGATGATTCTTAATAGAACTCTGCAGTGAACGGATAGGGTACTGCGTTGTAGGCAGGAGCAGTTGTCTATCTTCCTCACTCTGAAGAACTTTGAATTGGAAAATCGTGGGTAGGACGCAGGAACTGACCTAATCAGCAATTGAACGAAAAGAGCAACAGGGTTAGGTTTAATGTGTTTGTTTTTTGTTCTTATTTTTATAAAAAAAAGAATTCAAGAATTTAAAAATTGCTAAATAATTGCTTAATTCACCTTAGTAAGATTTCTTGGAGTTCTGATAAATATATTCTTCAACTGAATTGTCTTAGCGATGTAACTTCTTTTTGCGAGGACTAGGCAGAAACGGTCTTATCAACAACAATGCAAACAGAACAGATTTGTACTCACCCCTTCAGAGACGACTTAGGAGAACCTTAGAGTGAAACTCGCAGTGTATGGCAAAGGCGGCATCGGCAAATCGACGACAAGCTGCAACATCTCAGTCGCATTGGCAAAACGCGGCAAAAAGGTTTTACAAATCGGTTGCGATCCCAAGCACGATAGTACGTTTACCTTGACTGGCTTCTTGATTCCAACCATTATTGATACGCTTCAGGAAAAGGACTATCACTATGAGGATGTCTGGGCTGAAGATGTTATCTACAAAGGCTATGGCGGTGTGGACTGTGTAGAGGCAGGTGGGCCTCCAGCAGGAGCAGGCTGCGGTGGTTATGTAGTCGGTGAAACGGTCAAACTGCTCAAAGAACTGAACGCATTTGATGAATATGATGTGATTCTGTTTGATGTCCTGGGAGACGTGGTTTGTGGAGGATTTGCGGCTCCGTTGAACTATGCAGACTATTGCATGATCGTGACGGATAACGGATTTGATGCGTTGTTTGCAGCAAATCGGATTGCAGCTTCGGTCAGAGAGAAAGCACGAACCCATCCATTACGACTCGCAGGCTTGATTGGAAATCGCACGGCAAAGCGAGATCTGATTGAAAAGTATGTTGATGCAGTGCCGATGCCAATCTTGGAAGTGTTGCCTTTGATTGAAGACATTCGCGTTTCGCGAGTGAAAGGAAAGACATTGTTTGAAATGGCAGAGTCTGATCCCTCATTGAACTATGTGTGTGATTACTATCTGAACATTGCCGATCAGATTTTGGCAAATCCTGAAGGAGTCGTTCCAAAAGATGCTGCCGATCGCGATTTATTCTCGCTGCTGTCTGACTTTTATCTCAATCCACCACCACCAAAAGCCGCCGAGGAAGAATTAGATTTGATGATGGTCTAAAGAAAGAATGAAGGGGAAAGGATGAAGGCTACGAATTGCGATATGTGATCTTTAGTGCCAACTTTGTCCTTTTACTTTGTTTGACTTGTGAACATTGATCAATTACGTCGATCGCTCAAAGACCGCTGGCTCGACTATTACGAAGCAAACCGTTCTTGGATTTCTCGGTTGTCGATCTGGGTCAGTTGCGAAGGGAAACGGCGACCGTCTTCTAGCTTTATTCTGGGTGTTCTCTCAACCGAAGAACCCCGTCTGACCGAAATGCTGCCGCTCATTGTGGACTTGAGCAATCATCCCGATCGCATTGTTGTTGCACTGGGACTGAACTTTGATCCCGAACAAGAACTGAATCACAAACAACTCAAAGCTGAAACTCCCAAGTATCTTCCTGCGAGTTCTGCAACCGAAGCGCCTCAGAAACCTCGTCGTCCGGCTGAAGTTGATGAAGCTTGCGAAGGACGCAACCGAACGACACCATCGCCTCAATAAAATCCTCACTTTAGAGAACTACCGTTATGACTCTCGCTGATGCTCAACCTCAAGCCCTTAATTTCGAGTGCGAAACTGGAAACTATCACACCTTTTGTCCGATTAGCTGTGTTGCATGGCTGTATCAAAAAATTGAAGATAGCTTTTTCCTCGTTATTGGCACGAAAACTTGCGGCTATTTTCTGCAAAACGCGATGGGCGTGATGATTTTTGCAGAACCTCGCTATGCCATGGCAGAACTGGAAGAAGGCGATATTTCTGCTCAGTTGAACGATTACAACGAATTGAAGCGGCTCTGTGAGCAGATTAAGCGCGATCGTAATCCGAGTGTGATTGTGTTTATCGGCACTTGCACCACTGAAATCATCAAAATGGATTTAGAAGGACTAGCGCCGAAACTAGAATCCGAGATTGGCATCCCCATTGTTGTAGCAAGAGCGAATGGTCTCGATTACGCCTTCACACAAGGAGAAGACACGGTTTTAGCAGCAATGGCGCAACGCTGTCCAACCCAAGCTCCAACCGCGGAAGCAGACAAAGAGGAGCGTAATGCAATCCAGAAGTTGATGAACTTTGGACGCAAACAGGAAGATGTGAAGCGCGAAGAGTCAGAATATGTGGATCATCCGCCGCTCGTAATGTTTGGGTCTGTTCCTGATCCGATCGTGACTCAGCTTTCCTTGGAATTAAAGCATCAAGGGATCAAGGTTTCAGGATGGTTGCCTGCGAAGCGTTATACTGAGCTTCCCGTAATCGAGGAAGGATACTATGTATCAGGCGTGAATCCGTTCCTGTCAAGAACTGCTACAACATTGATGCGACGACGGAAAACGAAATTGATTGGATCGCCTTTCCCAATTGGTCCAGATGGAACACGGGCTTGGGTTGAAAAGATTTGCTCAGTGTTTAACATTGAGCCGAAAGGATTAGAAGAGCGGGAAGCAAAAATTTGGCAAAGTGTTGAAGACTACCTGCAATTGATTCGCGGCAAGTCAGTGTTCTTCATGGGCGATAACTTGCTCGAGATTTCGCTGGCTCGGTTTTTGATTCGGTGCGGGATGACTTGTCATGAGATCGGCATTCCTTACATGGACAAGCGGTATCAGGCAGCGGAATTAGATTTCTTAGTGAAAACCTGTCAGGAGATGGGTGTTCCAGTTCCAACGATCGTTGAAAAGCCAGATAACTATAATCAGTTGCAGCGAATTCATGAATTGAAACCGGACTTAGTCATTACGGGAATGGCTCACGCAAATCCACTAGAGGCGCGTGGAATTAGTACGAAGTGGTCAGTCGAGTTTACGTTTGCTCAGATTCACGGATTTGGGAATACGCGGGACATTTTGGAGTTAGTAACACGACCACTGCGGCGAAATGGGGCATTGAAGGATTTAGGTTGGGAAAAACTGGTAGAGGAAGCGCGAGTTTAAAGCGTTACTCACTCTAACCTACGAAACCTTAGAAGGCGGAGTTTTGGGACAACTCCGCCTTCTGTTATTTCAATTATTCCTCGCTTTCTAGGACTTTCTTTGCTTCTAGTAACTCTGCACGCCGGACTTCGCTAACCGTGGGATAGGACAGATGCAAAGACTTTAACGTACTCACAATAATGTCTGAGACGGCTAACCGGGTAAACCATTTATGATCGGCGGGGATAATATACCAAGGAGCATAGCTAGTACTCGTATTGTTAAATACATCTTCAAAAGCTTCCATGTATTGATCCCAGTGTTGCCGTTCTTTAGCATCAGAGACAGAGAACTTCCAATTTTTTTCGGGTTCATTAATCCGAGCTAGAAATCGTTTCTTTTGTTGTTCCTTAGAAACATTCAAAAAGAACTTGAGTACAACAATGCCATTTTCGACGAGATACTGTTCAAAATGGTTGATTTGCTTGAATCGTTTGTCCCAGATCTCTTTGCCATTGGCTTCTGGTGGAAGTTTCTGATGAACTAAGAGTTCTGGGTGAACGCGAACGACTAAAGTTTCTTCGTAGTACGACCGATTGAAGATGCCAATCCGACCGCGTTCTGGTAAGGCCCGATTCGATCGCCAAAGATAATCGTGATCTAATTCTTCAGAAGAAGGCGACTTAAAACTGTAGACTTGGCAACCTTGAGGATTGACACCCGACATCACATGTTTGATCGTGCTATCTTTTCCTGCGGCATCCATTGCTTGAAACAAAATCAGCAATGCGTAGGAATCTTGAGCGTAGAGAATATCTTGATACTTTGCTAGTCGTTGCACCCCTTGTTGAAGTTCGGCTTGAGCCGCAGCTTTATCGGTTAAGCCGTCGGTATAAGCTGGATCATAGTCTTTCAGATTAATCTTTGTGTTCGCGGGAACAATAAATCGATCGTGTTTCATAACAGGCTGTGGGGCAATTCTTCATTATGATCAACCTGTCTTGATTGAGGATATTACCGCAACGTTCTTTAAAAAATTCAGCGGACGTAATTGTTTGAGCGTTTCGAGTTGCTCAGGAGTTTGAACTAAGAGCGCACCTGCAAATGCTAGAGAATTCACTCCAATTCCGCCAAATCCGGGTTGCGATCGCGGCACAATCAACATCCACTCCCTCGTCGCTAATAAATTGTAAGGAGCCGACTGCATCACACGATTAGAGCGGATTCCAACTGTTTCTAGTAGCTCGTAATAGTGTTGAAGAATGTCTTCAGGTGTGGTTTCAGGCTCAAATCTTGCGAATGCGTGGAGAAAGGAAAATTCAGGAATCTGAGTGATGCGATCGCGCGATCTGACCTTTTTAATTAGGGGATCAATCGGAACACGATCAATCTCTTTCTCCATCGGAAAAGGAACAAGTTGCAAATGCTTATGTCGTTGGCTTGCCCCTGCTGCTTTTCCTGCATTATAGAAAGCTAAACCATCGACTTCCGATAAACATGCCCACATCGCAGTGAAATCATGAAGGGTCAGTAAGGCTTCTTGTTCTTCAAATGCGCGGGTCACAATCAGTAGATGGTTATCAACCACGTTAAATTTATTCAGAAGACACACATGCGTTTCAGAAATATCCATCACAAACAAATCCCGCTCGTACGGTAGAAAAGGATTGATGGGATGTCCGCTTTTTTCTTCTTGTTTTTGTTTAAGGTCTGCTGCCTCTTTGCGAATTAAGTTACTGACAATCCGTACGAGAAATTGAACACCTGCTTGTTCAACAAACTCGTGACTTGTAGGAATAGAAAGCAACGCACCGCAAGACAGGGCATGTTGAGTCTGCTCGATCGTGCGTTGCCAGAGAGTTCCTGGATGTTCCAGAAGCGGAAGATGCAATAACTCATTCATAGAGAGAGACAGGGAAATAAAAACACTGTTCTACTATTCCACATCTTTGTGATGAGTTTTGCATAGGACAGCAGTTTTATGTGACGTTCTCGCTCAGTTGAGTGCGAATCGATTCAATGCGTTGCCGATTCACACCGAGATCAGATTCGCCAAGACGGGATGCTGATCGCACTTGAATCGCCTTGCTCGTCTTGTCTAGATAAAACTCTACATCATCAACAAAGCCCATGAGTTTGCTAGTAAATTCAGCGTAAAGATAGTTCTCAGTAGATTCAATAATTTTTGTTCTCGGTTGAGATTCAATCACTTGTTTGAGATCTGCGAAGGCTTTTTCGATGTTAGAAGATTTAAGAGGAGCGATCGCATGGGTCGAATCAGAGCTAACGCTATTGACGCAATTGGGTGTACTAGGGCACTCCGTTAAGCGATCGTTGTGTAGCCCTAAATTCGTGGGACGGCTGCCAGAAAAGGAAAAAAGGCTAGCTTGAGCCGGAGAGATAGAGGTGAGCCAGCAGAATGAAAGGAGCAGAATGAGAGTGAAGGTTCTACGCATGAGAATTTATTCAAGAAAGTTTAGGTCTATTGAGTTCTATCTAGAGTGTATTGATAATGCGAGTTCCTTGGGAGTCGATCGCTAAACATTTCGCATCGACTCCAACATTTAATTCTGTCCAAGCCTTTTCCATAGCTAATCGGACTCCTTCTGAGCAGTGTTGATGAGCAAGCGCTAGAACGGTCGATCCGGCTCCACTGATGACCACACCATAAGCACCTGCTGCGATCGCCGCTTCTCTCACTGCATCGTATCCCTTAATCAATTTCTCGCGATACGGCTGATGAATTCGGTCTTGCAAGGCAGCTTTTAGCCAATCAGCATTTCCCGTTTCTACGCCTCGAACAAATAGTCCTAGATGCGCTGTATTAAAAATCGCATCCGCACGGCTATAGTCTGTCGGCAAAACGCCGCGAGCTTCAGCCGTTGAAAGCTCAAAGTTCGGAATGGCAACGATCGGAACAATGCTCGCGTCCCAAGGAATATCACAGATTTCCCATGCCCGATCAATTCCTGATGCAGCCAATCGGCACCCCCCAATCAGAGCAGGCACAACATTGTCCGGATGTCCTTCAATCTCAGTCGCAAAAGCTGCAATCTCACTTTGACTCATCGGCGACCCTGCGATCGCGTTTGCTCCCACCAGTCCGCCGACAATTGCTGTTGCTGAACTTCCCAATCCCCGCGCCAAGGGAACATCCATCTTGATATCAATTGCGATCGCAGGAACAGATTGCTGAACGCGATCGAAGAATTTGACAACCGTCTGATAGACCATGTTGCTAGAATCGAGAGCAACGCGATCAGCTTCCGCTCCGGTTGCCGTAATTTTCAAGCCAGAGTCGATCGGCGAGAATTGAAATTCGTTGTAGAGCGTGAGAGCTGCTCCTAAACAATCAAATCCGGCTCCAAGATTGGCAGTCGTAGCGGGGACACGAACAGTAATAGACATGAGACGCGATCGCACTAAAATTTTGTTCAGTCCTTCATTGTAGTCTTGCGTGCGATGATTTTAGATGGTGGATTCCGTTGAACCTATGACCGATTTCTCTGAAAAAATTGATGCGTTGCTCCAAACCTATGAGCGCTTCGGCGTACATTTAGGGCTAGAAGCGAGTCTGAAGCTGCTTGCAGATTTAGGCAATCCCCAAAAGCAAGTCCCCATCATCCACGTAGCAGGCAGCAATGGCAAAGGATCGGTCTGTGCGTATCTATCTAGCATTTTGACAGAAGCAGGGTATAAAACAGGTCGCTACACTTCACCCCATTTAATTGATTGGAACGAGCGTATTTGCATTAACGGTCAACCGATTGCATCAGCAGCGTTATATCAAACATTGCTAAAAGTACAATCTCAGATTGATCCAGAGCATTCACCCACTCAATTTGAAGTGATTACCGCAGCCATGTGGGTTTACTTTGCTGAACAGCAAGTAGATATTGCAGTGATCGAAGTCGGATTGGGCGGAAGATTAGATGCAACCAATGTGGTTGACAATCCTTTAGTCAGCGTCATTGTGTCGATTAGTCGAGAACATTGGCAGCGATTAGGATTTACGATTTCAAATATTGCCCAAGAAAAAGCAGGAATTCTCAAAGCAAACCATCCTGCTGTCATTGGACAGTTGCCCGATGAAGCAAAAGCAGTTGTCGATCGACAAATTGCCGCGCTCGGTTGTCCTGTCGTTTATCCTCAACCCTCACAACTCATTGGCGGCTGGGCACATCAGGGATCGCTAAAATATCAACTTCCACTTCAAGGAGAGATTCAATTACACAATTCGGCTTTAGCGATCGCTGCCATTCAATTTCTTCGTCAACAAAACTGGAATATTTCAGATGATGCCATCGTCAATGGAATCGCAAATACAACATGGGCAGGGCGGATGCAGTGGTATGAATGGCAAGGAAATCGGATTTTGATCGATGGCGCACATAATCCGGCAAGTGCGATCGCGCTACGGCAATTTGTAGATTCGCTAAATCGCCCGATTCACTGGGTAATGGGAATGCTAACGACCAAAGATCACGCAGATATTTTTAAAGCACTTTTGCGATCGCAAGATTCGCTTTATCTCATTCCTGTACCAGGTCATAGTTCGGCTGATCCGAGTGAATTAGCCACGCTTGCAAAAGAAATTTGTCCGGGCTTGGAGACTTGTCAAGTCTATCCCGATGTCTTTGCAGGATTGCAGGCTGCCCAATCCAAGAATCTGACAGTGCTGTGCGGCTCTTTATATTTAATTGGTGACTTTTTTCAGCAGCAGCGCGATCGCAGCTAAATTTGCTGCCAAATTTCGATACAATCTGATCTGCACAAAAAATCGCATTCTTGTGTTCAGATTCTGATCCACCCTGAAATGTACCCGCCATGATCCACGAAATTTTTATGCCCGCCCTCAGTTCCACCATGACCGAAGGAAAAATCGTGTCCTGGCTCAAAGCTCCGGGCGACAAAGTTGAGAAAGGTGAAACCGTTGTGGTGGTTGAGTCTGACAAGGCTGATATGGACGTAGAATCCTTTTACGAAGGATTTTTAGCTACGATCGTCGTTGATGCAGGCAACTCAGCTCCGGTCGGATCTGCGATCGCGCTCTTAGCTGAAACCGAAGCCGAGATCGAAGCCGCGAAACAACAAGCGACCCAAACAACTCCGAGCGCTCCGGCTGCCACTGCCGCTGCTACAACACCGACTCCAGAACCTGTTGCTGCCGCTGCCACAAATGGCTCATCTAGTGCGCCGACTCAAAATGGACGGATCGTTGCTTCTCCACGGGCACGGAAACTCGCAAAAGAGTTAAAAGTTGAACTGGGTGCTGTGGTTGGAAGTGGTCCGCATGGTCGAATTGTGGCAGAAGATATCGAAAAAGCTGCTGGCAAAACCCCAACCGTCAAACCTGCCGCAAAACCTGCTGCACCTGTTGCGCCTGCTGCTGTTGCTGCTGCACCCGCTCCGAGAGCCGCTGCTGCGCCTGTCGCTCCCACCCAACCGGGTCAAATCAAGCCGATGACGACCTTGCAAACCGCAGTCGTCCGGAATATGAATGCAAGTTTAGATGTTCCAGTCTTCCGAGCTTCGTACACGATTACAACGGATGCACTCGACAAACTGTACAAACAGGTGAAATCGAAGGGTGTCACGATGTCAGCCTTGCTCACAAAAGCGATCGCGATGGCGTTGCAAAAACATCCTTTACTGTATGCAAGCTACGTTGAGAACGGCATTCACTTTAACGAGTCGATCAACATTGCAAATGCAGTCGCAATGGAAGATGGTGGCTTGATCACTCCTGTATTGAAAAATGCAGATCAGCAAGATCTTTACTCGCTGTCTCGGAACTGGAAAGATTTAGTCGATCGTGCAAGATCAAAACAACTCCAACCCGATGAATATAGTTCTGGAACGTTCACAGTCTCGAACTTAGGCATGTTTGGTGTGGATGCGTTTGATGCAATCTTGCCACCAGGACAGGGAGCGATTTTAGCGATCGGCGCATCTCGTCCAACCGTAGTTGCAACCGATGATGGACTGCTCGGAGTACGCCGACAAATGCAGGTAAATATCACTTGCGATCACCGCATTATTTACGGTGCAGATGCGGCAATATTCTTGCGTGATTTAGCAAAACTGATTGAAACCGATGTTCAATCGTTGACGCTGTAACAAAGTGAGGAACTCCGAGATTCTCATCCCGGAGTTTTCATAGAGCTACTAGATAGAATCTTGCCCAGGCTCTATACAGATCCTGGGCTTTTCAATTTATTACCAAGTTTTCATCCGTTATGAGAATGATGCGACGATTCTGAAAACTTCTTGTCTGAAGATGATGCGCCTGCTGAATTTCGGATGAATCAGTAACCACTTTCCGCAACACAGATGCCTTGGCATTTGATTCCATTCGTTGCAGTTCGTAAGCAATACGGACAGAGAATTTTTTCAGGCTCAGCTGCTTGTTGAGTCTCTACTGAAGAATTCGTTTGCGGATTATCTTTAGACATACGACTTAGACACGCGAGGACAGGGCGACTTGAACCATTCGCTAGTCTAACAAATTCGTTACATTTAGATCGCCATTTCACGGTTTAGAACCGCGTCTAGCAACAGATCAGCCCCAAATCGAATCGGATCAGTGCAAGGAAGCTGCGTTTCTTCCTGAATCAATGAGATCGCTCTCCAAGCCGCATCTGTTTCTAAATGAGCTGTATTCAACGCGATCGCGGCCACCTTCACGGCTGCAAACGCTCCGCCCGCAGAGGCAAGCGATTCATAAACCTGCACCACATCCTTCAAAGGCGGAATTGGCACCTGCGGAAAGTTGCGAATGCTCATTTGTCCTGCCCGATGCACTAAAACTAAATGAGTCGGCTGCGAACCGCGAATCAGAGGCAAGGTCGCCGTTGAAGCTGGATTAAATATAGAACCTTGCCCCTCGACGTGCAAAATGTCCTGGTCTGCATAACGCATCACAAGCTGTTCAACTGCACCTGAAGCAAAATCAACTCGCACTGCATCGAGCGGAATCCCATCCCCTGCAATCATAATTCCAGCCTGTCCCGTACCCAAAAACTGCGATCGCAATCCTCTCTGCTCGGCAATCTTATGCATCTCCAAACTCGTAGACATCTTGCCAATACTCATATCTGTGCCAACGGTGAGCACTCTTCGGCAAGTCAGCGATCTCGCTGCTCCAGTTCCAATTTGTAATCCAGGTGGCTCTTGACGAATATCCCAAATCCATTGATTCGATTGAAGGTTTTGAAATTTTGGGAGTAGAGGGGTGTGCAGCCCATTGACGATCGACAAACCAGCCTCCACAGCCTGCCGAACTTCCGCAAACCAAGAATCAGGTAAGACTCCTCCAGAAGGCGCAATCCCAATCAATAAAACAGTCGGTTGATGTTTCAAAGCTTCCGTCACCGAACTCACGATCGGAGCCTGACACACAATCTTGGTTAGACCTTGATAAGACTGTTCAGCACATTGATGATCAATAATTGCCACCACTGAATCAGGGCGAGCACGTGTAAAAGCTAAGCCTGTTTTACCCTGTGTTCCTTGGATGCCTTCATGCAAAAGTACAGCAACTCGATCGTTTAATCTCAGCATGATCTTGCCCTCAGCGAAACGCCCAAACCTGGATCTTGATTTGGAATCACACGCCCACTTTCAAACATTGCACCGACAAACGGATCATCAACTAAATTCAAATGACTATCGAGATCCAAATAATCCGCGAAGGGCGAGAGATGAGCGAGTGCTGTATTCATTAATGAACTATCCGAATAGCAGCCAAACATAATTTTCAAGCCATGAGCTTTTGCCGTATGAATCATACGCAACGCTTCACTCAACCCTCCAGATTTCATCAGTTTGATATTGATTCCATGCACTCGATCGCTTAAAGCTGGAATAGATTGACTCGTAAAACAACTCTCATCGACAAAAATTGGCAAAGGAGAAAGATAAAACAGCTTCGTCAGTTCAGCTTCTTGCCCTTTTGCGAGCGGTTGTTCGATATAAGTGACTTTGCGATCGCTCAACCAATGCGCCATTTTCAACGCCGATTCGACTGTCCAACCCCCATTGGCATCGACACTAATCTGCTCAATATCTGGAGCCACTTCTAGCACTGCTTCAAACATTGCCTGATCGGCTGCAATGCCTTCTGGACTTCCTAGCTTGACTTTCAGCGCTCGAATGTCTTGTCGTGGCGATTCGATCGTCCCTTTACCGAGCCAATCCTTAACCCGCTGTTTTGCGCCTTCTGGCGTATTGATCCCGATTGTCACTGAAGTCGGAACAATGCGATCGCGGTCTAGTCCCCAAAGCTTCCAAAGCGGTAGCCCTGCCGATTTGCCCAACCAATCATGTAATGCAATATCGAGCGCGGCACGCGCAGCAGAAGGAATCCGAGCCTGTGAAAGTAATTGATCGATGCGTTGACGCTCCAGAGGATGCAAAGCTTTCAGCAAAGGTGAGATCGCTTGAAGAGAACGCGCGATCGCTTCAGTCGTTTGGGGATTTTCTCCAATTGAGAAAGGCGAAGCTTCCCCCCATCCTTCAATACCGTCTTGCTCAATCCTGATCCAAATATTCGTAGTTTGGGCTGTAGTGCCACGGCTAATTTTGAGCGCAAAACGCTTATGAACGGTGAAAGTCTGGATCTGAAGTTGCATCGGTTAATTTTTAACGATCGACAAATGAAAAGCTCACAATCGCAAAGCACACAGTTACCTACCCTAACACCAAGTCAGAGCCGTGATACTCATTTCATTCGTTTAAGATGCCGGAACCAGCCCTTTCAAGGTGAGCCAATGTACTATAACGAATCTAGAGCATCCTGGAGATCGAAACGAGAGCAGATCAATTCAACTTGTTTTCACTGTTGAAAAAGTACTGTAGTTGCTCAATTGTGGAACAAGATTACTGGTTTACAGGGTTTTCATCTGACCTGGAAATAACACCTTGAAAGGGCTGGAGCGCACTCCTAACCTGCCAAGCGCGATCGCAGCCAACGGCATAACCTCTCTAAGACTGGAACCTAGAATCAGGAAAGAAGATACACCTTAATTTTCTAAGTGATCCGTAAAGATGCAAAGATGTCTGAACCTTAACTTACTCAGTCTAATCGTCGTCTGGGGAACCATTGCTATCCCAGTCGAGCCAAACGCTGCTACGACTCCCCCGACCAATCGCATCCTTGCCCAATCTTCGGCATCGCGTCCAGCATCTCTGTCCGCATTAATTCAGAAATTGAAAAGCCCGAAGGCAAGCGATCGCACCGCAGCCGCTTTTGAGATCGGACAAATGGGAACAACAGCAAGTCGAGCAACCCCTCACTTGATTCTTCTCCTTGATGATCCAGATAGCGGTGTGCGAGACAAAGCCGTGCAAGCCTTGGGCAGAATGGGGAAAGCCGCAAACGTTGCAATTCCTAAATTAGTGACGCTATTCAAAACTGATCTAGCGGTTCGGGGTCAATACGTCTTTACCTTAGCAAGTCTTGGATCTCCTACTATTCCTCACCTCATGCCACTGCTCAAAGATACAGATGCAACCATACGATTCGATGTTGTCTATACCGTTGCGCTTATCGGCAAATCTGGTAAAGCAGCGATCCCGCATCTCAAACCCCTGTTAAACGATCCTGACCCTGGCGTACACAGCATGGTTGCCCAAACGCTCTGGATGATAGGCGCACCTGCCTCTGATTTCCTTCCTACCCTGATTACGCTGCTCAAAGAATCGACTCATAGCGAAGCGCGGAGTCGGGCAACCTTTGTCTTAAAGGAAATGGGTGCGAAGACACCAGAGGTCATCCCCGCGCTCATTTCCCTATTAAAAGAACCCAATGAGCGAGTGCGAGATGAGGCAGCCCAAATCCTAGGAGAGCTTGGCAAACCTGCCATTCCTCAACTGATTGCACAATTGAAGCATCCAGATGAGGCGGTACGGGGTGCGGCAGCTTATGGGTTGGGCGTAATGCGGTCGGCAGCAAAATCAGCTATTCCTCATCTGACCCCACTCTTGAGAGATCCCAGTCAAAAGGTTCAACTCAAAGCGAGGGAGGCTCTAGCAAAAATCCAACGCCAAGCCCCCAAATCTAGGTAGTCAAACCAGCCCTTCCAAGGTGAGCCAATGTAATATAACGATCTAGAGGCATCCTGGAGATCGAAACGAGAGCAGATCAATAGATTACTGGTTTACAGGGTCTTCATCTGACCTGGAAATAACACCTTGAAAAGGCTGGATGCCGGGACTCGAAGCGATCCCCAAATCCTTTGATTCAAGGTAACCGCGAAGACAGCGTTGCTGCCCGAAAACCCCTGAAAACTCGGCATAATTCCAACTTGATTCGAGATGATCTAAGAAATTTTGAGAAAAGGCTTGCATAATTCTAGAAGGTCGGGTTATGATTAGTCTCGCGAGATACGCAATCCTCAGTAGCTCAGCGGTAGAGCGGTCGACTGTTAATCGATTGGTCACAAGTTCGAATCTTGTCTGGGGAGTTTTAGATGAATCACATTTCCAAACACTGGATGCTTGATCCAGATGTTGCCTTTCTCAATCATGGCTCGTTTGGAGCATGTCCGATCGCGGTTTTGCGAGTTCAAGAAGAATTCAGAAACCGCTTAGAACGGCAACCTCTGCGATTTCTAGGACGAGAATTTGAAGGATTGCTCGATCGAGCCAGAGATGGTTTAGCTGAATTCGTTGGTGCGAGTTCGGAAGAATTGGTGTTTGTCCCCAATGCGACCACTGGCGTAAATGCAGTGTTACGATCGCTCACTTTCTCGCCAACCGATGAACTGCTCACCACCAGTCAGGAATACAACGCCTGCCGAAATGCGCTAGATTTCGTCGCCGCGCGCTGTGGTGCGAAAGTTGTGGTCGCTGACGTCCCTTTTCCGATCGCATCTCCTTCTCAAGTCATTGAAGCAGTTCTGGCAAAAGTGACTGAGCGAACCCGCTTGGCATTAATCGATCATGTCGTCAGTCAGACCGGGCTTGTATTTCCGATCGCTCAAATCGTCCAAACTCTATCAGAACGTGGAATCGATACCCTGATCGATGGCGCTCACGCCCCTGGAATGGTGGATTTGAATCTCACCAATTTGGGTGCGACCTATTACGCTTCAACCTGTCACAAATGGATCTGCGCGCCGAAAGGAGCCGCTTTTCTCTACGTGAAAAAAGAGAAGCAAGCTGAGATTCGCCCCCTAACAATTAGCCACGGTTCAAATTCTCCTCGTCGCGATCGCTCCAAGTTCCACCTCGAATTTGATTGGATGGGCACAGACGATCCGACTGCATATTTAACAGTTCCAAGCGCGATCGCATATATGGGATCGCTGTTGCCGGGAGGCTGGGACGAAATTAGGGCAAAAAATCGAGATAAAGCGATCGCCGCCAGAAAGCAACTCTGTGAAATGCTGAATGTTGCTCCTCCTTGTCCAGAAGAAATGATTGGAGCATTAGCAACTATCCCGTTACCCAATGGTTCTTATGTAGAACTGCAAGACGCATTGTTAGAGAAATTTAACATTGAAGTGCCCATCGTTCCTTTTCCCCAGGCTCCCCAACGCTTAGTGCGAATCTCAGCTCAGTTGTATAACACCCCTGAACAGTACGAATATTTGGGCAATTCTCTCCTGACCCTAATTCAGTAAGATTTCTTTCACTAGAATTACTGAACTTTGCAAAAAAATTGATCAAAAAGGTTCCGCGATCCTTACCAGGGAAGTCCTAGGTGAAATTTGCCATCTTGGTAGTAGCAAAAACCATATCGAATCAGAATGTCACAATCCTGATTCAATTCGGTGTCGCCCTCACATGATACTTAGATGAATGGCTCCCATGATTCCACTAAAACCTCGTTTCCCGGTCTGGCAATATCTCAATCAGCCACTTTTCCATCTTGCATATCCGTTGATTTTGAATCCACGCCGTTACTGGTTCCACTATCGCGTTGAACTGCTCGAACGCTGTTTTATGCAAGACCTTGAATCTCAAGAAAGAAGAGATTAGTTTTCAAACTTGAATCAATTTATTTCTGACGATCGCGCTTCCGGTCATTTTCTCTAACGCCTCCTGACCGAGAATTCAAAAGCACGATCGTCTTTTGGTATGAATGATTTCCTGCAAACAAAATAATTGATGCAAACTTTAAGAAGTTCAAGTTTGCGTGAACTGACCAGTAGCGTTTGATACTCTTAAATCGGACTTAGCGCGTTCTTAAAGTTGGTGTGGGACGAATAGAGCGGGTGTATTTCATAGCTCTTGCATCAAGTCTCACACTGATTTTCAACTTATGGCATTTCAACTCCAGATTCTCCATGCTTCTGACTTTGAAGCTGGAATTCCCGCAATTACCGATTCCGTTAATTTCTCAACTGTAATTAACGCCCTGAAAGA
The DNA here is from genome assembly GCF_017302695.1 of Leptolyngbya sp. UWPOB_LEPTO1. Lineage (NCBI taxonomy): Bacteria > Bacillati > Cyanobacteriota > Cyanophyceae > Leptolyngbyales > Leptolyngbyaceae > Leptolyngbya > Leptolyngbya sp. UWPOB_LEPTO1. The sequence continues at coordinate 74,717 of NZ_JAFLCJ010000001.1, forward strand.
TGACTACGCCAACACGTTGATTTTGTCTTCAGGTGACAACTTTATTCCTGGTCCTTTTTTCTCATCAGGCAGTGATCCTGCATTAAGAGCATTACTCGGTCAAGAAGGAGTTGGACGCGCAGACATTGCGATCTTGAACGAACTCGGATTTCAAGCATCGGCACTTGGAAATCATGAATTCGATTTGGGAACCAATACGATCGCAAGTGTCCTCAATGTAAGTGGAGCCTATCCAGGCGCACAATTCCCTTATCTCAGTACAAACCTCAATTTCGCAAATGATGCTTCGTTGAGAGGATTAGTTGTCCCAGATGGACAAGCTCCGCGCCCCAACAGTATCGCCAAAAGTACCGTCATCACGGTTGGAGGTGAAAAAATCGGGATCATTGGCGCAACCACTCCAACTTTGCCCGCAATTTCTTCTCCCGGTGCGGGTGTCGTGGTTACACCTCAACCTTTTGCTGGAAATCCGACTCCAGAACAGTTAGATGCCCTCGCCCAAATCATTCAAGCTGAGGTGAACAATCTCGCGAATACTGGAATCAACAAAATTGTCGTCACGGCGCACATGCAGCAATTGTTCATCGAACGAGAGCTAGCTAAACGCCTGTCAAATGTGGATGTGATCATTGCAGGTGGATCACACACATTACTAGCCGATAGTACCGATCGCTTACGTCCCGGTGATACTACGGCTGGAATTTATCCATTAGTTGAACAATCTCCAACCGGAAGTGTTCTAGTCGTAAACACGGCTGCAAACTACACTTATGTAGGGCGCTTAGTAGCTGAGTTTGATGCTCAAGGTAAGATTGATCTCTCTACGCTCAATCCTTTAATCAATGGAGCTTATGCCACAGATGCAGCCAGTGTGAGTGCTTTGGTTGCGGTAAATCCCGGAACTCCTGATCCTGAGATTGTCGAAATCGCTCAAACCTTGCGCGATCGCGTCATTATTCCAAAAGACAGCAGCATTTTCGGCAGCACCAGCGTCTTTCTCAATGGAACACGAGAAGATGTCCGAACGCAGGAGACCAACCTAGGTAATCTCACCGCAGATGCAAATCTGTTTGCAGCCCGTCAGACCGATGCAAATGTTGTACTTTCCCTGAAAAATGGTGGCGGAATTCGTGACAACATTGGCGTTGTCAGTGGATCAGGAGGAGCCACAGGAGCCGTCGATCGATTACCGCCGAGTGCAAACGATTTAGCGAATAAAAAATCAGGAGAGATCTCTCAACTCGATATTGAAAATTCCTTACGCTTTAACAATGCTCTGACCCTTGTAACGGTTACTGCGGCTCAGTTAAAAGACTTGATAGAGCATGGTGTTGCTGGCGTTCGTCCGGGAGCGACTCCGGGAGCTTTTCCACAGATTGGAGGATTTCAGTTTAGCTTTGATCCGACTCGCACCGCTCGCACGGCAACGGCTCCAGGCGAAAGAGTCCAATCGCTCTCAATTACTGATGCGAATGGCAACGCGATCGAGGAAGTTGTCCGAGGTGGGCAAATTATTGGCGATCCAACTCGCACCTTCCGCATGGTGACTTTAAGCTTCCTAGTCGGTGCACCCGGAGCAACAACCGGAGGAGATGGCTATCCATTCCCGCAGATTATCGCTGCCAATCCAACCCAGGCGAATCGAGTAGACCTGCTCGATCCATCCCGGACTGGCGTTGCCACCTTTGCAGATAATGGAACCGAACAAGATGCGTTTGCAGAATATCTCAAAGCGATTGGCAGCTTCGATGCAGCAGATGTTGACCCTACCAAAGATACTCGCATTCGGAATCTAGCTCTTGCGCCTGATGCAATTGTACCGAACTCTAGCACGCTCACCAAAATTGGCGGATTAGCACTAGCAGGTGGCTCAGAAATTTCTGCTTATGATGCTGAGACCAAGCAATTGTTCGTGATTGGAGGAAGCACGAAGCTCGAAATTGTAGACTTGAGCGATCCGAAAGCTCCAAAGTTGGTTAACTCAATCGAGCTTGCTCCTTTTGGGAGTGGGACGAATAGCGTTGCAGTAAAAGATGGCATCGTTGCAGTTGCAATTGATGGCATTCGCAAAACTGATCCGGGTCAAGTTGTCTTTTTAGATGTTCAAGGTAACATTCAAAGAAGTGTCGCAGTCGGTGCAATTCCTGACATGTTGACATTCACCCCAGATGGTAAAAAGATTCTGGTAGCAAATGAAGGGGAGCCGAATAGCTACAATCAGACGGATTCGATTGATCCCGTTGGCTCGATCAGTATCATCGACATCTCCAATGGCATTGCGAATGTAACTGTAAGTACTGCTGGATTTGAGAGCTTCAATAATCAAAAAGCAGATCTACAAGCAAAAGGCATTCGGATCTATGGACCGAATGCAACAGTTGCACAAGATTTAGAGCCGGAATATATCACTGTTTCAGATGATGGCAAGACGGCATGGGTGACACTTCAGGAAAATAATGCGATCGCAGTTGTGGATATTGCAACTGCGAAAGTGACTGATCTGTTACCGCTAGGTTTGAAGGATCACAGCAAAGGGCTACCCACGCTGAAATCCTACGAATTTAAGAATCTGCCTGTTTTGGGCAAGACTGCAACGACCAATCCCAACAATCCGGCTCAAACGACACCTGGGCAAGAGATTCTACTAGGTGGCTTCTCTGGGCTGGTGTTTGAAGGAATTGCCGCGAATGGCAATCTGAAATTTGTGACGCACACCGATCGCGGACCTAATGGTGAAGCTGGCGATCTCGGTCGTCCTTTCGCCTTGCCTGATTTTCAGCCTCAACTGATTCGATTTGAACTCAATCAAGCCTCTGGTGAGATTACCTTAACTGATCGAATTGGATTAAGCCGTCCCGATGGTACACCACTCACAGGCTTACCAAATCTTCAGAATGGGGCTGTCGGCACTGCTTTTACAGATGAAATTCCAGTAGATCTGTTTGGGAATCGCTTGGAAAATGACCCACTGGGAGGCGATTTTGAAGGGCTAGCTATTGCAGCAGATGGCACATTTTGGCTAGTAGATGAATATCGACCTGCGATTTATCATTTCAATCCACAAGGTCGGTTGATTGATCGCTTTATTCCCAAAGGTTCACCCACTGAAAATGCTAGCTTTGGCACACCTGTTTTACCGGAAGTCTATGCACAGCGCCGCAATAATCGCGGATTTGAAGCAGTTGCTTTAGAAGGAAACAAACTTTATGCCTTCATTCAAAGCGCGATCGACAATCCTGATACGGCAAACGATAGTACTTCCCGGAATTCTCGCAACCTGAGAGTCCTAGAGTTTGACATCACAACGAAAGCTGTCACGGGCGAATATCTTTACATTCTGGATGATATTAGCGGCAGTGGAAATGCGAGAACTGACAAGATTGGGGATGCCGTCGCACTGGGAAATGGCAAATTCTTAGTCGTTGAGCGAGACGATCGCAGTGGAACGAATGCGAACAAGTTACTGTATGAAATTGATCTCAAAGGTGCGACTAACATTGGCACAGTCACCAGTGTTGGCGGGAAAACGATTGAGCAATTGACGATCGCAGAACTGAGTGCCGCCAATCTTCGACCTATCACGAAGCGGCTGGTCACAAATGCTGCTGCTCTAGGGTATACAGGCATTGAAAAGCTAGAAGGGCTAGCAAGAATTGATGCGAACACGATCGCGTTAATCAACGACAACGATTTTGGAGTCGGCGGTAGTACTGCAAAAGATGGGGTTCTCTCTGGGACAACCGTTCCTAATACGATCAAATTAGGAATTGTCAGCTTTAATCAAAGCAATGGGCTAGATGCCAGCGATCGCGATAATGCAATTAACATTCGCAATCAACCTGTATTCGGCATGTATCAACCCGATGCGATCGCCCAATTTACAGTCAATGGTGAAACTTTCATCATTACTGCCAATGAAGGTGATGCCCGTGACTATACAGGCTTTTCTGAAGAAATTCGAGTAGGAAGTAGTAACTATCGCCTTGATCCTAGTGTCTTTCCTAATGCTACCGATCTGAAGCGCGATGCAAATTTGGGACGGTTAACTGTTACGACTGCGACAGGGGATACGAATGGCGATGGCTTCTTCGATCGCATTGAAGTCCTCGGAACTCGTTCGTTCTCGATTCGCGACACGAAGGGCAATCTCGTGTTCGACAGTGGTGATCAGTTTGAGCAGATTACAGCTTCTGCTTTTCCTAGCTTCTTTAACTCTGACAATGCAGCAAACAATTTCGACAATCGCAGCGACAACAAAGGGCCTGAACCAGAAGCAGTCGTCGTTGGAACGATCAACGATCGTATCTATGCCTTTATCGGGTTAGAACGCATTGGCGGTGTGATGGTGTACGAGGTGACAAATCCGCGCAAACCCGTATTTGTCGAGTACTTTAATCCGCGTGATTTCAGAGTCAGCCCTACCTCCGGAGCAACAGATTCGGGTCCTGAAGGTCTGACTTTTATTGCTGCTAAAGAGAGTCCAAACGGGAAACCTCTCCTCGTTGTCACCAATGAGATTAGTAAAACGACTGCTGTCCTAGAATTCAATCCGCCTACTCGAATTAGTGATATTCAAGGAGCAGCACAGCGATCGCTACTCGTCGGTCAAACTGTGAACAATGTTGCAGGGATTGTCACGGTTGTTCGGAACAATGGCTTCTACATTCAAGATCCAACTCCCGATACTAACTCTGCAACCTCTGAAGGCATTTTCATCTTTACCAATACAGCTCCTACTGTGAAAGTGGGCGATGCAGTTCAAGTGAATGGTGTTGTCAGTGAGTTTCGTCCGGGTGGCACAACGAGTACAAACTTAACCACAACTCAAATTGGTGGAGCAGGTAATCCAGCGGCAACCTTTAGAGTGTTGTCGAGCAACAATCCACTGCCTGATGTGACTGTCATTGGAACAGGTGGACGCATCCCACCAAACCAAGTGATTAGTAATGGTGCTGTCAATGGCAATGTCGAAAATCCGGGTTCTGTCTTTAACCCGAATACCAATGGCATTGACTTCTACGAAAGCTTAGAAGGAATGCGAGTGCAAGTGAAAGACGCGGTTGCAGTCAGTCCCACGAACAATTTCGGCGAGATTGCTGTGCTCGCAAACAACGGTGCAAATGCGTCTCCTCGCACCGATCGAGGCGGAATCATCATCCAGCCAAGTGACTTTAATCCAGAGCGGATCATTGTAGATGATGCGATCGTATCTAACCCCCCCCAAGTGAATGTCGGCGATCGTTTCTCTAGCATTACTGGCGTGATCGATTACAGTTTCAACAATTTCAAACTGTTGAACACTGAACCGCTCATTGCCACATCGGGTGGGTTACAACGTGAAACGACATCCTTACAAGGCAGTACGAATCAACTCACCGTAGGAACGTTCAACGTTGAGAATCTCAGTCCAACCAGCGGTGTCGCCCAGTTTGCTGCTTTGGCAGATCAGATTGTCAAAAACTTGAAGTCACCGGACATTCTGAATGTTCAAGAAATTCAAGACAATAACGGCGCACAGAACAATGGTGTCGTTGATGCCAGCGTGACGTATCAACGCTTAATTGATGCGATCGTTGCAGCAGGGGGGACGCGGTATGAATATCGCCAAATCGATCCGGTGAACAATCAAGATGGAGGACAACCGGGAGCGAACATTCGGGTCGGCTTCTTGTTCAATCCAGAGCGCGTCAACTTTGTCGATCGTCTAGGGGGCGGTTCCTTAGTAGACACCACGTTTAACAAAGACGGACTTTCCGCAAGTCCAGGTCGCCTGAGTCCAACCAATCCTGCTTTTCTCGATTCGCGTAAGCCGCTAGTCGGTGAGTTTCGATTCAATGGTGGTCATCAAGTGTTTGTCATTAACAATCACTTCAACTCGAAAGGGGGAGATCAACCGCTATTTGGACAGTTCCAACCGCCAACTTTAACGACTGAACCCCAAAGAATCGAGCAAGCAAAAATCGTCAAAGATCTCGTCGATCGCATTCTTCAGCAAAATCCGGCTGCGAATGTCATTGTCACAGGTGATCTGAACGACTTCCAGTTTTCTGCACCGTTAGACATTCTGACCGGTGATCCGTCTTTAGTGAATCTGTATGACACGCTCCGTCCAAATCAGCGGTACAACTACAACTTTGAGGGGAATGCTCAGGCGCTCGATCACATTTTAGTCAGCCGCAACCTGTTCACTAACAGCGATGCAAAATTCGATGTGGTTCATATCAACTCCGAATTTGCCAATCAAGTCAGTGATCATGATCCACTCGTTTCACAATTCACCTTCGCTCAACCCGATGGCAAAGGCGGACAGAAGATTTTTGATATCCAATCTGGCGATCGCACAGTGATTGTCAATTTTGGAGGAATCGGACGTGGCACCAATCCGAGCGCAAACACAATCTCAGAAGCCGATACCCTCAAATTCACGGGTGCAGAACTCAACGCCAAAAATCTCCAACTCACGCAAAAAGGCAACGACCTTGAGATCTCTTTTACGGCTCCCGATAGCCCGATTGTGACGCTCAAAGACTTCCGTCTAGACACCCTAGACAATTTGCGCCGAGAAACTGGAGCCGCACTCAATATCGGTAATATTCTGTTCAATGCACAGAAGACGATCGCAGACGATTTTGATGTGCTCAATTCGGATGTGGTGCGTGGCAGAGTTTTCAACCGAAATACAGTCACCTTCTTAAATCAACTCGATAATGTCATTGACGGGTTCAATAACTCAGACGATGTTATCAACGGTCTAGACGGCAATGACATCCTCTACGGACTCAGCGGTAACGATACGCTTCGAGGTGGAGATGGTGATGATGTGCTATTTGGAGGATTAGGCAATGATGTTTTAGTCGGCGGCGCAGGTCGCGATACGTTCGTGATTCGCAGACAGGATAGAGCCGATCTGATTCTGGATTTTGAAGTCGGAGTCGATCTCATTGGCTTATCAGGCAACTTGCGATTTGAAGACCTCTCGATCGTTCAAGGGTCTGGCGCGTCGGTCAATAACACCTTAATTCAACTGACACGCAGCCAAGAAGTTCTCACAACGCTAGTTGGAGTGCAATCGAACACCTTACTCCAGTCGAGCTTCACGATCGTCTAAACCGTTCATCTAACCAAAAACGGATGTTGCGTTTTTTTTTGCAACATCCGTTTTTTGGCGTTTTAGAGTTGTATCTCTACCCAGAATGCACAAAATTTATGAAATTCAAGTGATGGAAAAGACACAAAATGTGTAGTATCTTGATAAAGCTTATAAATGTCACTCTATCTTGATAAACTACGGCTAAAAAATTGACATGTCTATCTGATCGAGTGTATTACTTCTACACAACATAGATTCCTCTTCATCTAGCTATGGCAAGTTTAGTTTTGATTAAATTCATTGCGATCGCGACACTCGGCTATTTTCTCTTCCTCAGCCTCTTAGCCGGAACATTAGATAACCCACTCACCTTTGTCGATGCAGGACTACTCTGGTTAGTTGGGAAGAAACTTTAAACGATAAAAACGTCTGATCTTCCCAGAAGATCAGACGTTCAGAAACGTAACGGTTTTCTTTAGAAACGTAACGGGTCTCTTACGATCGGGGCATGGGACCTTTGACGGGTTGTTGAGTTACCTGCATCGCTCTCGTCAACTGAGCCATTGCTTGTTCCAATGATAGTCCTGCATCTTGAGCAACCCAAGTCCCGTCCTGCATTTGTTGACGAAACTCGAAGTGCAAGTGAGGACCAGTCGAATTTCCAGTGCTGCCGACTCGTCCAATCACCGTTCCCTGCTTGACGATATCCCCAGGTTTCACGAACACTTCTGATAAGTGAGCATATAGGGTTTGTTGGGAGCCGTTCGTATGCTCCAGTGCAACGGATGCACCATATCCACCCAACCAATCAGAGAAAATGACTCGACCTGTCAAAGCTGCCAAAACAGGCGTTCCCATCGGCGCACCAATATCAGTTCCGGTATGGAGACGCTGATTGCCGGTAATTGGGTGAACCCGCCAGCCGAATACCGAGGTAATCACTGCCGGAACGGAAAGCGGGAAGAGCAGACGCACATCGCCATTTCCAGGCATACCCAGAGGACGCACCGTACGGTTGAAATAATTTTGGACAAACGAAGGCGGCACAACTGAAGGCGGTGTCCAAGTTGCGCTAGGTGCGGTACTTGCTGCTTCTACTGAGACTGCGGTTTCAGGATCTGCCTGATTAAAGGTCGGGCGAATGACTCCAGAAATCGCTTTTGAGACAGTGTTACCAATGCCTGTAGGTTTTGCAGGAGCGGTTGTGACCTTATTTGTGGTCGGATTTCGCTGCTCAATGACGATTTCATCGGGAGCTTGATAGCTAGGAGCGGGACTCGCAGCAGGTTGAGGCTGAACCAACGGAGACTCTGAAACGGGAGAAGACTCGGGAATCTCAATCTCAGCCGGAGGTGTAGGTTCGGCTGCAGCTTCCGGAACAGCCGGACTTGGAGTTGAAGTAGTCGTCAGAGCGGCTGCACTTGCAGGAGCGGGAGGCGTTGGCTCGGTCGCTGTAGATGTAGATGATGGTGCAACGACGATCGGGGAAGGAGAAATAATGGGAGCAGCTTGTGCTAGGGTCATGCTGCTACTAAAGACACCCAAACTACCGAGACATCCAAGCCGTCTGAGTAATCGCTTTTGGCTCCGGTCGGGGTGGGTCGGGGTGGGTCGTTGCGTCATACTGTACTGTCCTCTTTCAGCTTTGCTCGTGTTCACTCGTCGGTAATGACTCTGACTAAGTTCCGCTCGATAACTACTTGGGAATTCTTTACATTAGTTAACTATAATCTCCAGTCATATAGTACTGGGTTTTGAGTACAAATCCGGATTTAGGGAATTAGTTTTATCGAAATCTCACAAATGATCTCGCAGTCTTTCGTAGAACAATTCGCTTGCCATGATGCCAGCTTTTTCAGGATTTGAACTGCTTTGTTAACGATTGATTTACCGCTGTGTGACCTGAGTAAAACTGCGGAAGTTTCAAGAGAATGAACAGTCGTATTTCTCTGCGAGTTTGCACCAGATAATTTACGAAATCTTCATTCTTGTGGGCAAAGAACTGCCTGTCATCGCAATAAACCGTTACGATAACGAAGAGAAATTTCGTGGATGCCCTTATGCATAATTGGCACTGGCAAACTTGGAACGAATTGCCTTATTTAACCTGTAGTCTACTTCAGCCTTGGCAGCATGGCTTTTTTACGCAACAGTGTGCGCCACGAATGCCAGAAGAATTGATTGAGGCGTTAGACCCGGCTTCCGAGGTATATCGGGTCAAACAGGTTCACGGCAATACGGTCTTATCCCCGTCAGAGTTGGAGTATCCAGGAAATTTAGAACAGTTATCTGATGCAGATGGCATGATTACCGAGCGATCGCAGCAAGCGGTTTGGGCGTGTAGTGCCGATTGTACGCCTGCCTTAATTGCGGATGCGAAGACAGGAAATGTGGCTGCCGTGCATTCGGGTTGGCGAGGCACATCGTTAAAGATTGTGCCGATGGCGATCGCGAAATTACAAGCCCAAGGAACGCAACTTGAGGATGTCCGAATTGCATTAGGTCCAGCGATTTCGGGTGAAGTTTATCAAGTCTCACATCAAGTTGCATTAGAAGTGGCAGCTTCGATCCGAGCAGAACCCGAGTTGGAGAAATTACTCAGCCTGCCCAGTTCGCCAATTTTGCCAGATTCGACTCCCGGACGCGCTCGTTTAGATGTGCGCCGGGTGATTGCAATTCAACTTGAACAGATGGGAATTGCGCCTGAGCAAATCGCGATCGCACCCCACTGTACTTATCAAGATTCAAAAAACTTTTTTTCATATCGCCGTGAGAAGCTGAAAAAAGTTCAATGGTCAGGAATTGTAAGCGGCTCATTTTGACTTAGGCTAGAAAGCTAGGCTTCATCTCAAAGCTAACGCTCGTTCTTTTCACAACTCAAGCTCCGACCTTCAGCAGTTCGGTGTTCATTGATGCAAACTTACGCAGCTTGTGATGACGATCGTTCAATACACTCAACCGTCCTCCGTGCGGATAAGTGGTGGTCGCGTTCCACCGCGAAGGCATCATCAATACCAAATCTCGCTGCACCTCCCGCCAGTACACATGCGGGAATCGCATATAATCATATCCGCAACGACGAAAAACCCGTTCAATCCGAGCATATCGAGTCATTGACCATTCCCGTAGAATCTGCCAAGACGGATGTAAATCTGGCGACAAAATAAACGGATATGCTCGACGGCGCAGCGTGGGCAAATACTCATAAATCAAGAATTCCATCATTGCTCGGTAGCCTGGATTCTCCTGCGCCCGTAATTCCAAAATCTCAGATCGACTGATCCCAAATCGATCTAGCAGCTCGGTTGGCAAATAGCAAATGCCTTGCTCGGCATCTTCGCGCAGATCGCGAAGAATGTTGTAAAACTGGTCAACCGTACCGAATGCTCCAACAATCTGCCAAGTGGTAGTTGACAAGAATGGTAAAACCTGAAAGAATGAAGCAGCTAGCGCACGCATCATAACTTCAAACTCTTCCATTGTCTCAAAAACCATATCTTTTTGAGTATACCGATCGAGGGCTAAAAGATAGCGCTCCCAAGCTTTTAGAGACAGGTGAGAAGTTGGGTCACAGTTGTTGAACCACAGATTGCACATCGATTCAAATAGCACACGATGCGTCCCCGCAGGCTGCACTCTGCCTGTTGCACTTAGCCAACGCCAAGATGCGCAAAAGTCTTGGAAGTGACCAGAATTCCCTTCAATCATTTCGCTTTCAGCCAGTCGATCAGCGATCCGAATCCAGCGAATCCTCTCTAGCCAAACCGCTCGGACTTCCGGTTCGAGTTCCATCACCCAGGCGGCATTGTCCTCATCTTTCAGGGCATCATCCGCGATCGCGCGGTAATGAGACGAACCCACTAACTCAGCAACATACTTGTTCATATCAACAGGTGAATTTCAGTCTTGCCACGGCACTCAAAATTAGAATTCCCAGATTTTGATAGGATGAACGCATGTGTGTTTGAGATCACAGCTAATCCGGTAAAGCTGTGGCACTGCATTCATCTCAGAACAACAAAAAATAGAGCTAAATTTCTGCGGTTACCATTAGGCAACACGTTGGAAAATGGTACTGCAGTTAGCACTGCGAGGATAGTTTATTTCCTCGCGGATTGTTGAGAGCAATGTTCGGAATATAACATGCTGATTAAGTAACATTACGACTAATAAATATATTTACGTGTAATTACGGGAACTCAGTATTTACGGTTACGAATTCTAAAGCAGCACAATTTGTGAGAAAAGCCACGTTTTTATATAGGATTTGAAAGAGGTTGCGCTCATCGTACTTACGATTTATAAAACCTGCTAAATTTCATTGTTCTCACTGCGAAGGATAGGGATTGCCCATGTCACTCTTTGATTGGTTTGCAAATCGGCGCAAGTCCGACTCGAAAATTCCTCAAGGTCAAGAGCGTGAAATCGCCGATGGACTTTGGAAAAAGTGCGAAATGTGCAGTGTTTTGACTTACACCAAAGATTTGAGAGCAAATCAAATGGTGTGCCTGGAGTGCGGTCATCATATGCGCGTCTACAGTCCAGAGCGGATTCGGCAGTTGATTGATCCCGATACTTGGGTCGCGATCGATGAGCATATCCTGCCCACTGATCCCTTAAAATTCCGCGCTCGTAAGTCTTACAGCGACTATCTCCGCGATACTCAAGAAAAAACCAAACTCACCGAAGCCGTACAAACCGGAATCGGTCAGCTTGATGGCTGCCAGGTTGCTTTAGGAGTGATGGACTTTCGCTTTATCGGCGGCAGTATGGGTTCGGTCGTCGGTGAAAAAATTACTCGGCTCATCGAGCGTGCCACTCAACAAAGGCTTCCCGTTGTGATTGTCTGTGCATCAGGCGGTGCAAGAATGCAGGAAGGGCTGCTGAGTCTGATGCAAATGGCAAAAATTTCAGGCGCATTGCAACGCCATCGCGAAAGTCGGTTACTCTACATCCCGGTTTTGACGCATCCAACCACAGGCGGTGTCACTGCAAGTTTTGCCATGCTCGGTGATATCATTCTTGCCGAACCGAAAGCGATGATTGCGTTTGCAGGGCGGCGTGTGATTGAGCAAAACCTGCGGCAAAAACTACCCGATGATTTCCAAACGGCAGAATATTTGCTCAATCACGGCTTTGTCGATGCGATCGTGCCGCGCACCCAACTGAAAAAAACCTTAGCGCAACTGATTCGGCTACATCAGCCAACCATTGCCAGCGCTCATGGGGTACAAATTCCTGGCATCAAAACTTTCACACCCACCGCAGAATAGCGTGAATCCAAGATTGGTGAAACCTTGGGTACATCAGCATGATATTGGTATTAGAGAGGTCTATTCTCATCATCAGCAAAGCCGATCGCTCGATTTGCCGATGCCTTCATCCGTTGGGGTGAGGCTGCCATTATCGTCTGCTGTTTTGTTGTGTTGTGTTGTGAAGCCCGATTACTGAGCCACATTTTAAGGAGAACCATGCTTAAAAGATTTCTTTGGCTTGCTGTAGCCACCGTCTTTTTTGCCTTTCAGGTATGTACCCAGTCTGCCCAGGCATCTGAGTTGGATGCGGCGACCCGCACAGTGGCAAAAGATGCCAATGGTGGGACAGTCACGCTTTCGCTCAAGCAAGTGAAAGAAGGCAAACGTTTGTTTCAATATGCTTGCGCCCAGTGCCATGTCGGTGGCGTGACCAAAACGGATCCGAACGTTGGACTTGACCCCGAAGCGCTGTCTTTGGCAACGCCTGCGCGCAATAATATTGATGCGCTGGTCGATTACATGAAAGTGCCGACGAGTTATGACGGAGCAACTGATATTTCTGAAGTGCATCCGAGCCTCAAGAGCAAGGATACCTTCCCTGAAATGCGTAACTTGACCGAACAAGATTTAGTTGCGATCGCAGGTCATATCCTGCTGCAACCGAAAGTTGTCGGTGACAAGTGGGGCGGCGGTAAGATTTATTACTAAACCACGTTGAATTGCAATTTTTTGGGGACTGACCTCGCCTATGTTGATACATGCTTTGCTTCAAAATCGCTGGCTCCGTGGCTTGGTGATCTTCTGCTCGGCTTGTATAGTGCTAGTTGGGGTCAGTTTTCCTGTTGAGGCAGCGGTTGATCCCTACGTTAGACAGTATTTACAGGTTAGCGATCCGGTTCCGGTATTGATGAACGATCGAGGCGAAACACGATTGTTTTCAGCCGAGGACATGATCGCAGGAAAAAAATTATTTGAATTGCACTGTGCCTCTTGCCATGTGGGCGGTTCGACACTGCCGAATCCAGAAGTGTCGTTGTCCCTAGAGACGTTGAGACACGCGACTCCGCCACGTGACACCGTTGAACAACTCGTTAAATTTATGCGTCAGCCCATGAGCTATGACGGTAGCGAAGAAAACCTCCTTTGCCGAGAGGTTCCAGACTCATGGCTATCTGAGGCTGAAGTTGAGAACTTATCAGGATTTATTCTCAGAGCGGCGGACAAAGCAAAAGGATGGGGAACGACGAATTTCTAGCGGTTTTCAGAATCTAATTTTTTATCTATTACAGCATGTCAAACTGAGTACGACAGGCTGTAAAATAAGCAAATAGTCTAGAGAACAATGTCGTTCGAGAATTTACTATGAAATCGATCGCTTCCGCTATTCGGGGTCTGTCCCTGGTATTCTGTGCAGTCCTATTGATTGCAGGTAGTCTCTTCATTTCTGCTGCTCCTGCTTCAGCAGATACCGTAAAAGTGATTATGGGTGGCAAGAAGGGTCTAGTATTTGAACCCGCAGTTGTCAATGTGAAGGCAGGAGACACGATTCAGTTTGAAGTGGGTCAGTTGCCGCCTCATAACGTTGTGTTTGACAAGGTTCCGGGTGCAGATGCTGCCTTAGCTGCTAGCCTTTCTCACAAAGCCCTAGAAGGTGCGAAGAAGACTTTTGACATCACGATCCCGGCTGATGCTCCTAAAGGGGAATACAGCTATTTCTGCTTGCCTCACCGGGGCGCAGGCATGGTCGGTAAAGTGGTTGTGCAATAGTTTCGGTTCTTCTCGGTTTTGAAGCCTAATCCCCTTCTAGAATAGGGTGAGGTTCGCGGCACAGGATTGAGAAGAATGAGCACAAATCCGCTTAAATGTTGGTCAAAAATTGCGATCGCACTCATCGGTTGTGCGATCGCAATTTTTGTGGGGATTTCTCCAGTCTTGGCTGAAGTTCCGAGCGGAGAACAGTTGTTTAATGCCAATTGTTCAGCCTGTCATATTGGCGGAAATAACGTGATCATTTCGCACAAGACGCTGCGAAAAGAGGCACTGGAAAAATATGCAATGAATTCGTTGGAGGCGATTCGATATCAGGTCGTCAACGGCAAGAATGCCATGCCTGCGTTCGGAGGGCGACTGAATGAAGAGGAAATTGACGCGATCTCGACTTATGTTCTGGGTCAGGCTGAGTTGGATTGGTCTACCAAAGTGGAAGTGAGCACATCGCAGGAAGTTTCAGAACGTAAATCGTGAGTGCGATCGCGCGAATATTTTTGTCAATTTCGCTCCATTTACGATCGCGACAGCCGCTCTCTCACCCATCCCATTGCTTGTTCCCAAGGGCTAACCGCAGCAGAGCCAGTGCAAAGATTTTGATACGGCTCGCCATTGAGATTGTGCTTGAGATAGTCATTGAGCCATTCACAGCCATGCTGTTGCAAGTCGTTGATATCCAAGTTCCAGAGGATACCTTCTCCATCAGACGTGACTGAGGCAAGTAAGAGTTGATTGTGATCTGGGCTAAAACTGACGCTATTCACTTGCTCACGATGCCCTTTGAGGGTTCTCAGTTCTTGTCCCTCCAAATTCCAAAGCTTCACCGTCTTGTCTGCACTTCCGGTCGCGATCGTCTTGCCATCTGGGCTAAAGCTCACGCTATTCACTTGCTCACGATGCCCTTTGAGGGTGCTCAGTTCTTGTCCTTCTAGATTCCAGAGTTTTATCGTATTGTCCTCACTGCCCGTCGCGATCGTTTTGCCATCCGGACTAAAACTCAGACTGGTAACCCGCTCACGATGCGCCTTGAAGGTGTTTAGTTCTTGTCCTTCTAGATTCCACAGCTTCACTGTGCCGTCTAAAAGACCCGTTGCGATTGACCTACCATCGGGACTGAAACTTACAGCTAAAGAGATGCTATGCGCTTTGAGGGTTTTCAGTTCTTTGCCTTCTAAGTTCCAGAGCTTTACCGTTTCGTCGCCACTTCCGGTCGCGATCGTCTTGCCATCGGGACTGAAATTTACACTTGAAACAAAAGCGCGATGTCCTCTGAGGATTCTGAGTTCTTTGCCTTCTGAGTTCCAAAGCTTCACTGTGAAATCCCCATCTTCTGCCGCGATCGTCTTGCCATCCGGACTAAAACTGATACTTTTGACAACAATGCTACTTCCTTTGAGTTTTTTGAGTTCTTTGCCTTCTAAATTCCAGAGCTTCGCCGTGTACTGCTCACCTGCGGTTGCAATCGTCTTGCCATCCAGACTAAAACTCACAGTAGTACTGCCATAGCCTTTGAGTTTTTTGAGTTCTTTGCCTTCTAAGTTCCAAAGCTTGACCGTGTTGTCCCAGCTTCCTGTGGCAAGGGTCTTGCCATCCGGGCTAAAACTCACACTTTCTACAGACTCAAGATGCCCGTTGAGGGTTTTCAATTCCTTGCCCTCTAGGTTCCAGAGCTTCACAGTGTCATCCCAGCTTCCCGTTGCGATCGTCTTGCCATCGGGACTGAAACTGACACTTGTAATATAACCGCTGTGACCTTTGAGGGTTTTCAGTTCTTTGCCTTCTAAGTTCCAGAGCTTTGCTGTGTAGTCTTCACTCCCTGTTGCGATCGTCTTGCCATCGGGACTAAAATTCACACTTTTCACAGCACTACGATGCCCTTTGAGAGTCTTCAGTTCTTTACCCTCTAAATTCCACAGCTTTGCTGTTGTATCCCCGCTTCCAGTCACGATCGTTTTGCCGTCGGGACTGAAACTCACACTTGCAACAAAAACATCATGCCCTTTCAGCGTTTTCAGTTCTTTGCCCTCTAAATTCCAGAGCTTTGCTGTCCTATCTCCACTTCCGGTCACAATCGTTTTGCCATCTGGACTGAAACTCACACATAAGATATGGCTGCCATGTCCTTTGAGAGTTTTCAGTTCTTTACCTTCTAGATTCCAGAGCTTGATAGTCGCGTCCTCACTTCCAGTCGCAATCGTCTTACCATCCGGACTGAAACTCACGCTTCTAACTACATCGCGATGCCCTTTGAGAGTTTTCAGTTCTTCGCCCTTGAGATTCCAGAGTTTCACCGTATTGTCCCAACTTCCGGTTGCAATGGTCTTGCCATCCGGACTGAAACTGACACTCTCGATCGTATTGCCATGCCCTTCTAACCGATTTTGTTCATGAACACTGTAAACAATTTGTCGCAACGCAGAAACAACCCGCATCGCTGTTTCTGGCTCGACTTCTTGGGTTGCACTCTTAAGTTTCTGTCCTACTTTTAAGCCTTCAACCAATGCCTCAATGCCCAAATTAGACTCTAACAGATTGATCGCTGTGAGGCTTTGTGCGTTTAGCTCAGCATTGATTCCTCGTCGTTCTGCGACCTGTCGCTGCTGAACTGCAACCGCCGCTGCTCCAAATGCCAAGAATGCGAACATGCCCACTCCTGCCATAAAGACTTGTTGCCGTCTTGCCTCTGCTTGTTGCCGTTGGATTTCTGCTGCTCGCGATGCACTAATGTATTCTCCCTGTAATTGGGTTGGTTGCGGTTGCTTACTTGCTCCTTTGACTAGCCAAGCCTCTGCTGTCTGTAAATCAACCCCACGCAGCAAAAAACTCTCATTTCGCGTCTGCTGATTCCACTCGATCGCTTTTTCCAACAGTCGCGTATGTCCCTTCACATACTCCAGATCCATATCGATCGATCTCACTAATTCTCCAAACATTTCAACAAATCGATCGGCATCGCAAAAGAACAGCCAGTTCAATTTTCCGAGAGCTTCATGCACCTGTTGCGCTTCGACTGGTTGATACACGATCGGAATCAATCGCTTGTTGTGCTTGACCGCATGGTTAATCTCATCCCGACAAACCGCAGATTCCACAGAGTTTGGACTCAGCACAAAAACAAACGTGTTCGTGCCTTCAATTCCGCGTTGGATCGCCTGCCACCAATCTTCTGTCCACTCGATCGCGTGCCAATCGACCCAGGTTTCGCGCCCTTGCTCTTTTAGTGCCTGATACAAATGTTCCACAAACGCTTTATCTTTGCGGGAGTAAGAAATAAAGACATCACTCATAACTGGGGCTTTTTTCTAATCATCAGAACACAAGCCCCCTAAATTGATCCTCGTAGAACTACCAGATTCCCCAGAAGAGCAGAGCAGAAGAAATCGCCTCTATTCCTCCAACTTGCACGCTCTGACCCATCAATCAGCAGTGCGATGTCATGCAAAGACAAGCATCAATCAATTTTGAGTAGACAAGAGATCGTACAGGAGCGCGATCGCTGCATTATCCAATCCGCCTTTTCCTTGAGCAATCAAGGCATCCATCAGCATCGTGACCTGACTACTGCCTAGTAAAGGAACACCTAGTTCGCGCCCTGTTTGCAGCACAATATTCATGTCCTTGCGATGCAAATCGAGTTTGAATCCAGGTTGAAAGCTATTCTCTAAGATCCGCTTGCCGTGAACTTCTAACACACGACTCTGGGCAAATCCGCCCAGTAAAGCATCTCGAACTTTCGCCGGATCAACCCCTGATTTTTTCGCAAGCGTCAGCGCTTCTGCAACCGCTTGCACCGTCATCGCTACGACAATTTGATTACAGGCTTTGGTAATTTGTCCGGCTCCTGAATCACCCACGTGAACGATATTTTTGCCCATCGCTTGTAAGACGGGTAAAGCTCGATCAAATGCCGATGCCTCTCCACCAACCATGATCGACAATGTTCCTTGCTGTGCCCCAATATCGCCTCCTGAAACTGGCGCATCTAAGGCTTGAATTCCACGCGCTTGCAGTTCGGCATAAATCTTTTTTGAGGTTGCAGCCGCGATCGTAGACATATCGATGAATAACATCCCGGATCGCAACCCTTTGAGTAGTCCTTGCACCACAGCTTCCACATCGGGCGAATCTGGCAGACAGGTGATCACGATGTCAGATTGTTCTGCAACTTGTTGGAGTGAAGTCGCAGGATTTGCACCCGCTTGAGCCAGTTCGTCGATCGCGGCTTGCGATCGATTAAAGACTGTGACCGCATACCCTGCTTTCAACAGATTCCGCACCATTGGCTTTCCCATGATGCCAAGCCCAATAAATCCGAGGCGTTCCATAGTTGCTAAGACTCGTGATGTACACCGAGCATCTTATCGTCTTGCTTGGAACCCTTGCAGGAATTCGATCACTTCACTTTGGCTAGGCAGCACAAATGAGATCGGTTGATTGAGAAATGGAAGTTCTGCTTCAGGACTGTACTGAATCCGACGCTTGCCGAACAGAGGATTCTCGTAGATGGCAAGCGATCGCTGAGCAGAATTCGAGAGCATTAATCTCGTTGGGGCTTGGAAAAAGCGAATTTTTTGAATCGCCGTTGGAATTGCTTGCACTAACTTTGAGCGGTCAATTTTTTGAATCGAATCGCTCAAAACTTTCACCAGCACCTGAAATGCCTGGATTCCAATCGAATCATCAATCTCTTGAAGTGGAACCGATTTGAGCAGGTGTAATAAATTACTCTGCGCGACTTTGGCATCCGTAAAAGGCAGAATCGCAATAAATGCTGTAGAAAACAGATCCTCATCCCGATCGAGCGCAAATCGTAGAATCGTGCGCCGTTTATGCACTTCGATTTGAGGAGGGACAATCGCGTTCTTCTGGCGTGCGAGTTGTTGATACGCCACTGCCAAAGCACAATGCGCATCTGAACTTAAGCGATCGTCAATCACAAGTTCAACGATCGGCGGAGACTCATGAAAATATTCGCTGAGATTCTCACTGATAAATTGATAAATCTGACTCTGATCGCCATTCTGACTGAGATCAATCCAGCGACAGGTTGCGCCTGCGGTTTTCACGCCGAACGGAGACACCGCATAGAGTTTTGCGCCTGTGAGATTGGAACCACTCAAATCAGCACCTGCCCAATCTACATGAGCGAGATTCGATCGCGATAAATCAACATGCACTAAAGTTGCATCAAGCAGGATGGCATGACTGAGATCCGCTCCCGTTAAGTTTGCGCCGCTTAATTTCGCGCCTGTCAAATCTGCCCATCGTAAATTTGCGCCGCTGAGATCTGCCCAACGTAAGTTTGCACCTCGCAGGTTTGCGCCTTGAAGATTGGCACGATTTAACGTAGCTTGCCGCAGTTCTGCCCAACGCAGATCCGCACCCGATAAGTCGGTGCTACTGAGTTCGCTATTGGTCAAATTTGTGCCTTGTAGCGTTGCGGAGATTAAATTGGCATAGCGAAGATCAGCACGGCTCAGATTTGCCGCATTTAAGTTACTACCTCGCAATTTCGCATCACGTAAATCGGCGTAGCTCAAATTCGCCGATCGCAAGTCTCCCGCGCTAAAGTCTGCACGAGTTAATTCTGCATGGCTTAAGTCTGCGTGTTGAAGATTTGCATGACTAAAATCGGAGAGGGTAAGCTTGGCTCCGTGAAATTTAGCGTACTCACAGCTTGAATTGCTGAAATCTGAATTGGTCAGCTTCGCTGCATTAAAATTTGCCTGAGCGAACGTCGATCGACTTAAATTTACTCCGGGTAGATTGACTCCGCTCAAGTTCAGCCCCGAAAATTCCCGCTGATCGGCAGCATATTGTTCTAGAAGTTCCTCAACGTTCATACAGGTCTGTCAATCCTCGTATCGCAAAGTTGAAATTTTCGGAGTAAATTCAGCGCTAACATGCCCACTTGTAGCGCAGAATTACCTGTAACAGGTTGGAGAAATTGGAGATGAAAGTTGGGATTGTCGGTTTGGGGTTGATTGGCGGATCGCTCGGTTTGGATTTGCGATCGCAAGGGCATACCGTGTTGGGGGTGAGTCGCAAAGCACGCACATGCGAATTGGCAATCGCTCGGGGAGCCGTAGACGAAGCCGATTCGGATTTGGCACTGATGGCGGATGTGGATGCGATTTTTGTATGTACCCCGATTGTGCATATTTTGACAACTGTTCAACAATTGATCCCGCATATTTCTCTAGACACCGTTGTAACCGATGTTGGCTCAGTTAAAGCATCGATCGTCAAAGATTTGTCTCCAATCTGGAAAAATTTTGTGGGCGGACATCCTATGGCAGGAACCACTGAGAGTGGAATTGAGGCAGCGTTGCACGGATTATTTGCAGGCAATCCTTACGTGCTAACTCCCACGGATGTCACACCTAAATCGGCTGTAGAACGAATTGAAACACTGTTACGTCCGCTACAGGTCAAGCTGTTTCATTGCCAGCCGGAGGAGCACGATCGCGCAGTGGCATGGATCTCACATTTGCCAGTCATGGCAAGTGCAAGTCTAATTTCAGCTTGTCTCAGCGAATCGGATCAAGCAGTGCTGAATTTAGCCAAAATGTTAGCGAGTTCAGGATTTCGAGATACGAGCCGCGTCGGAGGTGGAAATCCTGAGCTAGGCGTAATGATGGCTCGGTTTAATAAAAGCGAGGTATTGCGATCTCTCTCGGTTTATCGAGACCGATTAGATCACATCACTCAATTGATTGAGCAAGAGAAATGGGAAGAGTTGCAGGCTGAACTTGAGAAAACGCAAGCCGCGCGATCGGATTTTCTGTAAGGTGAGTTCCGGTCAACATTTGAGAAAGCAGTTTATAAAGTCTGTCTACTCACATTGCTACGCCTGTGAATGGAAACTCAAAAGCCCTTTTGCAGGTGCCACGATAGACAGGCTTTTGCGATCGCCTAGAATTGAAGGCAAGCGTTAGGAAGAAAAGAATGGTTCAAGCTTCCCTAAAATCTATCTCACTTGAGGAATTCCTGCTCCTTCCAGAAACCAAGCCTGCCAGTGAATACATTGATGGCGAAATCATTCAGAAATTCATGCCTAAAGTCAAGCACAGCACCCTTCAAGGAGAGCTTGTTCCAGCCATTAATGCCAAACTCAAACCTCAGAAGCTTGCTTGGGCATTTCCAAAATTGCGCTGTACTTTTGCAGGACGCTCTATTGTGCCAGATATTGCAGTCTTTACCTGGAATCGCATTTCATTTGATGAAGCAGGAAACATCAGCGATGATTTTGTCTCTGTTCCAGACTGGATCATTGAAATTCTCTCACCTGAGCAAAGCGCAACCACGCTGACGAAGAAAGTCTTGCGATGTCTTGCAAATGGATGCCAAATGGGCTGGTTAATCGATCCAGATGATTTCTCAGTCTTTATTTATCAACCTAAACAAGAACCTCATTACTTCGATCTCGACGCTCCAGAAGATTTCTTACCTGTTCCCGCGTTTGCTCATGACTTTCAACTGAGCGTTGGAACATTGTTTAACTGGTTAAAAGGAGAAACACCATAAGGCAATGCCGATTGAGGAAGGCGATTAGGAACGAGAGTGATAGACCCCTGTGAAGTTTTCGCCAATACAGACAAAGTATGTGGACAAACTCGGAGAAGCCATAATCTATAGGAATTACCAAACGATCGCTAAGTCGAGAACAAATCCCGGTAGGACATCTTCACCGAAAAGTTGAGGAGGGTTGTCTAACACTTCAACAGGTTGACCCAAACGATAAATCTCAACTCTTCGAGTCTTGCGATTGATTAGCCAGCCAAGCTTTACCCCGTTTTCTAGGTACTCATGAAGTTTAGCTTGAGTTGCTTCGAGTGCGTCTGTTGGTGACATCAATTCGAGAACAAAATCTGGCGCAATGGGAGGAAAAATTTCCTTCTGTTGCGGAGTGAGAGTATCCCAACGATCTTGAGCAATCCAAGCAACATCGGGAGAATGATTTGCACCATTTGGAAGCTTGAAGCAAGTCGAAGAATCAAAGCAAACTCCTAACTTAGCTTGACGATTCCAGATCCCGAATTCTGTCCCAATTTCAAAATTTCGGTTGCCAGTTTCTCCACCTATTGGAGACATAATTGTGATTTTCCCGTCTGTGTTGCGTTCAAATTTGAGATCAGGATTGGCGCGACACAGTTGATAGAACTGCTCGTCAGTTAAGTCGATAATCGGTTTCAGATCAAGGGTTGATAAAATCATTTGCCCTATTCATTCGATTTACAGGCATTTTAGCTCGGCTTTCTCTACTTCTGTGATTGAGCATAAGCCGCATAAACCGCTTTGACGTTATACCAGTTCAAGAAAATTCGAGCGACTTGTTCAGCTAATTGGGGTTTGCCTTGTTGAATCAGAGATCGCATTACAGGAGCCAGTGTTTTCTCATTCAACAATCCCCCGATCGACAAAACGCCCCATAAGACTCGATGAATCCAAGTCATCTGAATCATCATCTTCACGTCAAAGGTCGGATGCTTTCGATAAAACACAATGCCCATTCGTCCGCGTTGAAGTTCCACGTCAATTAATTTTGGAATCTGATCGAGTGAAAAAGCGGGATGCCAGTGATATCCAACAGCTTCAGGACATTTGATCAACTTCAATCCTAAATTTTTTAAGCGCACTCCAAGCTCCAAATCTTCCCAACCGTATTGTTTAAATCCGGTGTCAAAAAGTCCTGCTTCGATTAACCAATGACGCGCGATCGCCACATTTCCCGTCGCAAAGTAAGCCGCAGAAAAGTCCGTCAATTTATACGGTTCAGAAGTCGGATCATCAAAATTTGCCGTATTGATCACACGACCATAGGTAAATAGGCGATTATGCCCGAGTTCTTTTTGCCCTTGAATCAGTGTTTCAACATGCGATTGAAGAAACACATCTGTGACTACTAAATCGCTGTCAATAAAGACGATCGTGTCTCCTTTCGCCTGCTCCACTCCATAATTTCTAGCACCCGCTGCACCCCCATGATTTTGGCAGAACAATCTGACATGAGGAAATTCTGCCGCATGAGACTGCAACCACTCAACTGTGCCGTCGGTTGAACCATCATCGACGACGACAATTTCGTAATCCGCAAAGGTCTGACGTTCCATTGCTCTCAGACACTTTTCTAGAATCGGTTTACGGTTGTACGTGGGAATGACAACACTCAAAAACACAAAGCACTCTCCTCAGTGGCACGTTCTTAGTATCCTCGATCGTGGTTCAAGCCGGAATGTTGCCGAGTCTGAGAAATTTTACCCACTCCCACTCCAGAGAAAAAAAGACTTAAGTCCAGAATTCTACGCAACTCCTGTCATGCGATACAGAATTTTGCCCGCATAATTGTAAACTTGATCGTCTTACATTAGAGAGATGCAAACCATGGGTCGTGCAAAGAAAGTTGTGCTGGCTTATTCCGGAGGAGTCGATACATCCGTTTGTATTCCATACCTCAAGCAAGAATGGGGCGTGGAAGAGGTGATCACGCTAGCAGCAGATTTGGGTCAGGGCGATGAGTTAGAGCCAATTCGAGAGAAAGCCCTGAGTTCGGGGGCTTCGGTTTCTCTCGTCGCAGATGCCAAAGTCAGCTTTATCAAAGATTACGCTTTTCCAGCAATTCAAGCGAATGCCTTGTACGAGAATCGCTATCCCCTTTCGACGGCTTTGGCACGTCCTCTAATTGCGAAATTGTTGGTCGATGCTGCCGCAGAATATGGAGCTGATGCAGTTGCACACGGTTGCACTGGAAAAGGCAATGACCAGGTGCGGTTTGATGTCGCGATCGCAGCGCTCAACCCTGACTTGAAAGTGTTGGCTCCGGCGCGCGAATGGGGCATGAGCCGGGAAGAAACGATCGCATACGGTGAAAAATTCGGCATTCCGTCGCCTGTGAAAAAATCCTCGCCGTACAGTATTGATCGTAATTTACTCGGTCGCAGTATTGAAGCAGGTCCGCTCGAAGATCCTTGGACAGAACCCTTGGAAGAAATCTATGCGATGACGAAAGCGATCGCTGATACACCCGACGAGCCAGACTACGTTGAAATCGGGTTTGACAAAGGAATTCCCGTAAGCTTAGACGGTCGAGTCTTGAATCCGATTGATCTCGTGACAGAACTCAATGAGCGAGTCGGCAATCACGGAGTCGGTCGGATTGATATGGTCGAAAATCGACTGGTGGGCATCAAATCTCGCGAGATTTATGAAACTCCGGCATTGCTCGTTTTGATTCAAGCGCACCGGGATTTGGAAAGTCTGACGCTGACCGCAGATGTGACTCACTACAAGCGTGGAATTGAAGAGACCTACTCTCAAATGATTTACAACGGCTTGTGGTACAGCCCATTGAAAAGTGCGTTAGATGCCTTTGTGCAGAAGACACAGGAAGTAGTCAGTGGCACGGTGCGCGTGAAATTGTTCAAGGGCAATTCGACGATCGTCGGTCGCAAGTCAGAACTGTCGCTTTACACCCCCGATCTAGCAACCTATGGCGCAGAAGATCAATTCGATCACAAAGCGGCTGAGGGCTTTATCTACGTTTGGGGCTTACCAACTCGCGTCTGGTCACAAATGCACCGCAAGTAAGCTTGCAAATACCTGATTGAGAAAGATTCGGTTCGACTTCACTCAAGACGCTAGGTCACCGAGTTGTGCAGATTGAGCGGAGTCGAAACAGGTATAAAACAAGCGAATGGGGGAATAGGGAGAACTCGATTCAGATTGCTCCCCATTTCCCTATTTCCCTATCAAATCTATCTTTTAGCTAGTGTTCGATCTTCTATATCACAACTGGAGACAGAGAGGAAACTCTGATAATTTTCTTAACTTAGAGTTGTGATGAACCCACATTGATCGAGTGATCGGAGCACAACCTATGCTAGCGAATGATGTTCGATTAGAGCGCCTGAGTACTGAGGAACTGAAGCAAGAAATTTTATCGTTAACGAAAGATAGAGATGGCGCTCCTTTGAAAGAAAAGGTGTTGTTTCATAAGGACGTACTCGCCCCCTATTTTGAACAACTTCAGCAACGCAATCCCTACCCTATCGTTGCCGATCAAATTCCGATCGTACTCGGAGTGTGGACACCGATCTGGTCAACGATTCCATTTCATGATGCGTTACCCGGTCGGGAGCATGATAAGTCGTATCAAATCTTTCACGATAATGGCTACTATGCCAACATTGCACGCTACGCACCTGGGCATCGCGTAGGCTGGCTAAATAAGCTTTCTAGTTTTCTCGCAGCCTATGATCTGATGGTGATGCAGAAATTTGAGATTCGCGACGGGCAATGGTTTATTCAAAATGTCGCGATCGATCAAGCAGTCAGACGGCGAATTTTCCCATTGACGATCGAACGAGCAGAAGCCTGGTTTGATGAAGTCTTAGACAAACGCATCGAAGAATTCAACACAAAAACAGAATTGCCGAAAGAACTGAAGCTAGAAAATCTCGATCGCAATACAGTGAAGAAGTTTGAGAAGACCTATCTGGCGACGCCAAAGTTCGAGCATCTCTATGTCGATCATGACTTGCGGATTGTGAAAACCCAGCGCGAAGCAAAACAAAGACCGTCTTACACAATTGCAATTCGTCGAAAATAGTAGCCCAGGCAATCAAGTCAACTCTGAAAAGGCTCCGCTCAACCCTTAGTGATTCTGGATTTAGGGGTTGAGCGCTTGCTCTGAGGTTGTCGTAGAGGAATTAGAACCCAACTCTTATCACTGGACTGCTTTTACTTTGCTCTCTCAATTCAAACAACTAGATTTCGGGTTTGCACTTCTCGTAGTATCAAACTGCAGAGTCAGTAAAGTTTGCGATCGCAGATTGCAAATGCCACACCTATCCCTTGCTTATTTTGAGCTATAGAAGAATTCTTGCCACTGCAAAGCGCGATCAAAGTTTTGCGGATCTGAATAATTTTGACAAACCAGTAGTTCACCACAATAAATCAGATAGGGAGATAAGAAACAATCTGAGCTTGGGTTTTCCCCATCTCCCCACTCCGAAAAACTGATGCGGTTGACTACTAGGTTAAAGGTTAGCGGCAGGTTTACCGAGAGCAGAAAAAGCCGCATTCAAATAGAGTCTGGATTGAGTTCAATTAATTCCCGTGTTGCATAAGTTCCGATCGGACTCCAAACCAGATAAGGCACCAACAGCAAAGCAGCCTTCACATTGATCAAAGCAACCACCACCATAAGCAGAAGTCCCAAACCAACCCCGACTCCGCCTAAAACTGTCCCGATCGCTAAGCTCTGAAGCCTCAACGTTAAAGGAATATAAGCCACAGTGACAATTTCTAACAGCAAGTACCCAAGCATCAAGAGCCAAGTGTTGAATGTGCCTGGTGATTGCTGCCAGACTAAAATTGCAGATCCTGCGCCGCAAGCAAACACAATTGTCCAAATGATAGGAATTGCTGGCTCGATGACTGCTAACCACTGGGGAAGCTCTAGTCGCCTTACCCACCCTAAATCTTGACGCGGTCGAAACAAAAAACTCCCTAATGAAACGAAGAAGGTAACACCTGCAATAATCATCCAAGATTTCATAGCCATTCTGCTCCTAGCTGTATCCTGCAATATTAGACTGCAAGTCCTTTGAGATTTCTCATACTTGAGAATGGGAATTCCATACTTAGGTAGCAATTTACTTACTTCCAATCTGAGTTCTGGATCAGAAAAGGCATTGCAGATGATTGTTAAAAATTAACTCAGGAACTTGATGGTCACTCTCAAAATTACTAAAGTGAAGTTAAGCATCCTACAGCAATCTTATTCCATTTGTAAAATTCGGAAAGATGGGGAGCAAAATGAATCCTCACTTTCTCTAATTTCACAGATGGTTTAGAATTGCGACATAAGCAATGTTGGAGGAATATAAACGTGCAGAACGCAAACTGCGCTCGATATTGCAGCCGTTGAAGTTGAATCGTAACATTCAATTTAATTCATCTAAATTTACTTAGTTTTTCTAGAGAGGGAGCGCTCTAGCAGCAATGTTAGGTAATTGCTTCATCTCTAATGGGATCGCTTTTCTCTTCATCTACAAAGCGACGGGTTAGATAAGGATTATTAAATCTATGAAACATCGAGAAGGAACTCTTGCCGGATGGCAGGGGATGAATCTTCATTATCAAAGTTGGCATCCTGACGAGCCGAGTCAGGCAGTTGTTACATTAGTGCATGGCTTAGGTGGATATAGCAATGTATTTCAGAATGCAGTGGAGTATTTAGTACCGCAAGGCTATGAAGTCTATGCCTTCGATTTACGAGGGCATGGACGTTCAGCAGGACAACGAGGACATATCAATGCGTGGGCGGAGTTTCGAGAAGACTTACGCCTCTTTTTACGCTTTGTACGATCGCAGCGAACCAGTTGCCCGATGATTCTATGGGGGCATAGTTTGGGCGGTACGATCGTGCTCGATTATGTTCTACGATCGCCCGATGAAATTCAGGGCTTGATTGTAACAGCACCTGCATTGGGAAAAGTAAAAATCTCGCTCGTGAAGTTAGCGCTCGGTCGAATCATGTCGCGGACTGTCCCACGATTTAGCTTACGTTTGGGTCTTCGTCACCTCGGAGCGAGCAATCCAATCGTTGAAGCGTATCTCAACGATCCGCTGCGACATGACTATGCCAGTGCACGACTCGCAACGGAATACTTTTCGACGGTTCGCTGGATTTATCGTCATGCGGCTGAATTGAACATTCCGCTGCTGATTATGCACGGAAGTAGCGACCACGTGACGCTACCCGAAGGCAGCCGTTTATTCTTCCAGCAAGTTATCTTCCCAGACAAAGAGCATCGGGAATATCCAGGAAACTATCACGATCTGTATATGGATGCCGATTGTGAGCTAGTATTCTCAGATCTCAAAGACTGGTTGAAACGGCACTTGATTGGCGCAAAAACGTGTCAGCCGTTGATTATTGAAGCTTAATTCATCTATGGAGGAGAAGAATTGGATTCTTCTTGCGATCGATGTTTGGAGTTAAGGAACTCACTCAACGTGATCACCCGGCATCTCTGCTCGGACGGACTTTGCCCTCGTTGTTAGAAGAAGCTTGCGCACTACGCCCGAATGCCACTGCATTGAATCAATGGACAGAAGCAGGCTGGCGATCGCTCTCAAATCAAGAATTTCGCACAAAAGCGGAAATTTTAGCATTGGGATTTTTAAATCTGGGATTGGTACATGGCGATCGGGTGGCATTGTTAATGCCGAGCGATGTCAACTTTACGATCGCCGATATGGGGTGTTTGATGGCAGGATTGGTCGATGTGCCGATTGATCTGACTCAAACGCTGGAAACGATTGTTTTAGTAATAGAACAGAGCGGATCAAAGGCATTGATCGTTGCAAATCTGGATCTGCTAGAGCAGGTTTTACCTTATCTAGAGCAGGTATCTGAGTTAGAGTACATTCTTATCGCAGAAGTACCAGAAAACTGGCGATCGAGCAATCCGCAACACATCTACTCATTTAACCAAATTAGCCAGAATGCTGATTCTGCAAGTCGAGTACAGGAACTTTATCAGTCACTTTCTCCGCAAGATCTAGCAACGCTAGTTTATGTACCTGGAGAGGATGGGCAATGGCTTGGAGT
Organism: Leptolyngbya sp. UWPOB_LEPTO1; assembly: GCF_017302695.1. Taxonomy (NCBI): domain Bacteria; kingdom Bacillati; phylum Cyanobacteriota; class Cyanophyceae; order Leptolyngbyales; family Leptolyngbyaceae; genus Leptolyngbya; species Leptolyngbya sp. UWPOB_LEPTO1. Next base: position 103,449 of record NZ_JAFLCJ010000001.1, read on the forward strand.
CATGCTAACGCATGAGAATCTCTCAGGAAATGCTTTAGCTGCATTTGCCAGTTTATCGCGACTGCATTGGGGCGCAGAGGATATTGTTCTTTCGTTTCTGCCCTTAACCCATGTGTTTGCTCGATGTTTGCTCTATGGGCATTTCTACTACGGGCATACGATTTATTTTTCAAGTGCGAATCGGGTGTTTAAGCATCTTAAAGAAGTTCAACCCACGATTCTAGCAACTGTGCCGCTTCTGTTGGAGAGACTTTATGGCAAAACAATGGATCAGGCAGAGCGATTAACTTCTAGGCGAGAACGAATCGCACTTGCAGTGACGCTGTGGTTTGCAAAACGGCATAAATTAGGGCATTCCAGAACAGATGCGCTGCTGCAAAAATTCGTGACTCGGTTTGGATTGTCGCAGTGGCGATCGCTGTTTGGCAATCGATTGAAGTATGTGCTTTGTGGTGGGGCTGCTTTGAAGCCGGAATTAGTTGCAGTGTTTGCAGCAGCAGGTCTTGACATCTATCAAGGGTATGGATTGACGCAGGCAAGTGCGATCGTAAGTTGTAATCGCGATCGCGCCAATCGCGCCGGAACTGTTGGGAAACTCATCGAAGGTGTGGAAGTTGCGATCGCGCCGGATCAGGAGATTCTTGTGCGAGGAGCTTATGTGATGCGCGGCTATTATCAGAATGCTGAGGCAACTGAAGCTGTGATCGATGAGCAAGGCTGGCTCCATACTGGGGATTTGGGTGCGCTTACGGCAGATGGTTTTTTGCAAGTGACGGGACAGAAGAAAGTACTGTTTAAGCTAGCAAGTGGAAAATATATCGCACCGCGTCCCATTCAGGCGCGATTAAAATCGTCGCCACTAGTGAAAGATGCGATCGTTATGGGTGCAGGGCAAAAGGGGTGCGGAGCATTGATTGTTCCAAATCTTGAAGCATTGCGGAATTTGAGGCTAGCAGACGATGATGTGACGTTGCTGAAACATCCTTGTGTGCAGTCGCTCTATCAATTGATCGTCGATGAAGCAAACTGCCATCAGCCTTACTGGGCGGCTGTGAAGCGATTTCGCTTGATAGATGAAGGGGCGTTCGGAACTAATCTCACGAAAGAAATTCATCTGTTATACAGTGAAAGTAAGACTCCGCTACAAGACTCTTCAGACTTCGATCTTCAAGAACTAGAATGTCCAGTTCTTCCGGTTGAAGCTTGTCCAACCTTTGCTCAATCTCTTCATCCTCGGTTTACAACCTCCTAGCAGAGAGGACTCTAAAATTTATGTTTAAACCATTCCAAACCGTAGCAGTATTAGGTGCAGGTGTGATGGGAAGCCAAATTGCAGCACATCTGGCAAATGTGGGGCTAACGGTTCACCTTTTAGACATTGCATCTCCGACCGGATCAAAGAATGATTTAGTCGAAAGTGCGTGGAAGAAAGCGTTGAAACTATCGCCACCGATTCTATTTACAGAGAAAGTTGCAAGGCGGGTCACGCTTGGTAACTTTGACGAACATCTCGATCGACTTCGCCAAGCGGATTGGATTATCGAAGCAGTCGTTGAGGATTTACAGATTAAGCAACAGTTGATGGAGCGTTTAGAATCGATCATTCAGCCTGAGACGATTGTTTCCACCAACACAAGCGGCATCCCGATTCGTTGGATTGCAAAAGGGCGCTCAGAATCATTCCGCAAGCGATTTTTAGGAACGCACTTTTTTAATCCGCCTCGCTATCTCAAACTGCTGGAACTCATTCCAACTCAAGATACAGATGCAGCCGTTCTCGATCGCGTGAAATGGTTTGGCGAGAGGTACTTAGGCAAGGGCATTGTCATTGCTAAAGATACGCCAAATTTCATTGCCAATCGGATTGGCATATTTGTGACTTTGCTGGGAGTCAAAGCTTGGGCTGAACAAGGCTATTCGATCGAGGAAATTGATACCTTGACTGGAACGCTGATCGGAAGACCAAAATCTGCAACGTTTCGGACAGCCGATTTAGTCGGATTAGATACCTTGATAGCAGTTGCCGACCATCTCTATCAAGCTGTACCTAACGATGAGCATCGCGAGATTTTTCAAATTCCAGATGTGCTGCGAAAAATGGTAGCAAACGGGATGTTGGGTGCAAAAACCAAACAGGGATTTTATAAAAAGCAACAGAGACAGATTTTGTCCATCAATCCGAAAACGTTTGCTTATGAAGCAGCACAGCCTTTGAACTTGGGTGAACTTGATGCGATAGCAGCTTTACCTTTACGCGATCGTATCCGCGCTCTTTATGCAAGTTCTGGACGAGCAGGCGATTTCTTCCGGCAAACGACACTCGAAATGCTGAACTATAGCGCCCACCGAGTTCCCGAAATTGCAGATGATCCGCAGGATATTGATCTAGCAATGCGTTGGGGATTTGGTTGGGATATGGGGCCGTTTGAACTTTGGGATGTCCTTGGGGTTGAAACGGTGTTAGCCGATATGCAAGCAGCAGAAATGTCTGTCCCTGCTTGGGTGAAACAATCTTTCTATCCAAGTGTCACGGCTGAGGAAGAGAAAGCAGTTTGGAAAAATGCTGAAGCTGCGTTGCTAGAGATGGGCGATGGTGTATTGCTGTACGAATTTCGCTCGAAAGGCAATACTTTAAGCAATAAAGTACTTGAAGGATTTGCAGCAGCACTCTCGATTCTAGAGACGAGCGATTACAAAGGATTAGTCATTGGAAACAAGAGCGATCATTTCTCAGGCGGTGCGAACCTTGCAGAAATGGGAATGATTGCACAGTCTGGGGATTGGAACGCGATCGCAAAACTCATCTCTGATTTTCAAGGACTCCTCCAGCGAATTCACTATTTCCCGAAACCGATTGTTGCAGCGATTCAGGGGCGCGTCTTGGGTGGCGGATGTGAGTTAGTCATGGCTTGTCCGAAAGTCGTCGCTGCGGCTGAAACCTACATTGGACTCGTGGAAGTTGGAGTAGGGCTGATTCCGGGCGCAGGCGGTCTGATGCGAATGGCAAGTCGAGCTGCAGAACGAGCCGCAACCGAAACGCCAAGCCATGTTCTACCTTTCTTGAGAACTGCGTTTGAAACGATCGCAATTGCTAAGGTTTCGAGCAGTGCAGCCGAGGCGCAAGCTTTGGGATTTTTGCCTCATGATGCGCGAATTTTGATCAGTGGGGAACACCGATTAGAAGTTGCGAAAGCAGAAGTCTTGCATCTCGATCGCATTGGTTATGTTCCCCCTCCTCAGAACAATTCGATCTTTGTGTTGGGACAAGCGGGGCGAGCCGTATTGGAACAGATTGCTTATGTGTATGAGCAAGGCGGATTTGCGAGTCAATACGATCGCTATTTAGCATCTCGGCTGGCATTTGTATTAACAGGTGGAGAACTCACTGCTCCTGCCTTGGTGTCTGAGGATTATCTACTGCAACTCGAACGAGAATCATTTGTGCCGTTGCTGAGACAGGAAAAAACTCAAGCACGAATGATGCACTTGCTCAAAACCAAAAAGCCGCTCCGGAATTGAGGAAAAGACTATGCAAGAAGCTTACATTGTTAGTAGTGTCAGAACCGCGATCGGTAAAGCTCCCCGTGGAAAGCTGCGGAATATGCGCTCAGATGATTTAGGTGCGATCGCGCTAAAAGCTGCACTCGAAAAAGTTCCCGATCTCGATGTCAATCAAATTGAAGATGTGATTTTCGGCTGTGCGTTTCCCGAAGCAGAGCAAGGTATGAATTTAGGACGGGTGATTGCTGAACGTTCTGGATTGCCTGACTCTGTTGCAGGTGCAACTGTGAATCGATTCTGTGCTTCTGGATTACAAGCGATCGCAATGGCGCATCAAGCCATCATTACTGGACAGGCGGATGTGATGGTTGCGGGGGGTGCGGAATCGATGAGTTTGATTCCGATGGGCGGACATGATATGTTACCCAACCCAACGCTGGTCGCGGAAATGCCACAACTCTATTGCACGATGGGAGCAACAGCGGAAACAGTGACGCAACAGTATGACATTTCCCGTGCGGATCAAGATGCCTTCGCTTTGCGATCGCATCAACGAGCGATTCAAGCCATCCAATCAGGGCGATTTAACGATGAGCTAGTTCCTGTTCCTATTCGCGAAACCCTCTACGCTGATGGTAAACCTCAGGTCGTGGAAAGTATTGTCAAAACCGATGAAGGCCCCAGATCAGATACCAATTTAGAAGCGCTCTCGAAGTTACCTGCGGTGTTCCGAGTCGGCGGATCAGTCACAGCAGGAAACTCTTCTCAAATGTCGGATGGTGCAGCAGCAACAATTTTAGTCAGTGAGACAAAGCTAAAAGAGTTCAATCTACAGCCCTTGGCGCGAATGCTAGGATTCGCAGTAGCAGGCGTTCCTCCTGAAATTATGGGCATTGGACCCGTCGTTGCAGTTCCGAAAGTTCTACAGCAAGTGGGACTGCGTTTAGAAGAGATTGGCTTAATTGAACTGAATGAAGCATTCGCCGCGCAATCGTTAGCTGTCATTCGGAAGCTTGGGCTGAATGAGGAAATTGTGAATGTGAATGGTGGTGCGATCGCGTTAGGACATCCTTTGGGATGTACAGGAGCGAGGGTGACAGCAACGCTGCTGCATGAGATGAAACGTCGCGGGATTCGGTATGGATTGGCAACGATGTGTGTGGGTGGAGGAATGGGAGCGGCGGCAGTGTTTGAGAATTTGATGCGTTAAAAGCAGACTTCGAGTTCTGTGTTCAATGAGTTTTTAGGAGAATGAGCGATGTTGCTTCTCTTACAATTGACGATTTTGAGTCTCGTACTGCTGACGTTAGGATTTATCGGTGTGTCGCTCTGGATTTGGCTCATCTACGGCGCGATCGTACTCTTCACGTTTCAGTCACCCATCTGGCTTTGGAGCATTTACGTTGCGATCGGATTAGTTCTAGCAGTCCCTCAGATCCGGCGACAAGTGCTCACAAAGCCCATTATGAAGGTCATTCGGGTGCCAAAAATTTCGGAGACTGAGCGAGCAGCCATTAATGCTGGAACAGTGTGGGTCGAAGGGGAGTTCTTCTCGGGTGTTCCAGATTTTGAACGAATGAATCAGGCAGCCTATCCAGAAGTTACGCCCGAATTGCAGACCTTTTTAGATGAGCAGGTCGAACAAGTCTGTCGGATGGCAACAGACTGGGAGATCCAGCGCCATAAAGATTTACCGATCGAAGTATGGCAATATCTCAAGCAAGAACGATTCTTTGGCATGATGATTCCCGTCGAATATGGCGGCTTGGGCTTCTCGAACTTTGCCTATAGCACTGTGATGGCAAAACTAGCTTCACGATCGTTTATTCATACTGCAACTGTTGGAGTTACAAACTCTCTTGGTCCCGCTAAGCTTTTGCTCAATTATGGAACTTCAGAACAAAAAGAATACTACCTACCTCGACTCGCAAGCGGTGAGGAGATTCCTTGCTTTGCCTTAACAGAGCCAACTGCTGGATCAGATGCCGCAAGTATCACAGCTAAAGGAATCGTATTTCGGGGCGACGATGGCAAACTCATGGTGCGGTTGAATTTCCGCAAACGCTATATTACTCTGGGCGCGATCGCAACTTTAATCGGGCTTGCCTTTAAGCTATACGACCCCGACAATTTACTCGGCAAAGGTGAAGATGTTGGCATTACCTGTATTCTGATTCCCGCGAATACAGAGGGCATGATTCTCGGAAAACGGCATGATCCGATGGGAGTTCCCTTCTACAATTCTCCTGTGGAAGGGCAAGACGTAGTTGTTTCCGTCGATCAACTCATTGGAGGAGTAGAGCAAGCAGGACAAGGCTGGAAGATGCTGATGCAAGCGTTAGCGGCTGGACGAGGCATTAGTTTTCCGGCAAGTTGTACAGGTGTTGCGAAGTTAGTTGCTCGCGTTACAGGAGCTTATGCCAAAGTCAGACAGCAATTTGGCAGTTCGATCGGTCGATTTGAAGGCATCGAAGAACCCCTGGCTCGAATTGGCGGACTAACTTATGTGCTTGATGCGGCTCGAATCTATACCGTGGGTGCAGTCGATGCGGGTGAAAAACCTGCGGTCGTTTCTGCGATCGCAAAATATCAATTCACAGAAACGACTCGAAAACTTGTGAATGATGGCATGGACATTTTGGGCGGTTCAGGTATTTGTCGCGGACCGAGAAATCTACTCGCAAACTTCTACACTGCGATGCCGATTCCGATCACAGTTGAAGGATCGAACATTCTCACCCGTACGCTGATGATCTTTGGGCAAGGCGTAATGCGCTGTCATCCTTATCTCTATGCAGAAGTAATGGCGATTGAAACTGGAGATGCGATCGCATTCGATCAGGCTTTGTGGAAGCACATTGGATCAATATTCCGAAATACGTTTAGAACACTATTACTGAGCCTATCACGCGGCTATCTTGCATCTGTCCCAGGAAACAAGTCCACGAAGCGCTACTATCAAAAGCTCGCTTGGTCTTCTGCAATGTTCGCATTCCTCACCGATTTCCTATTGATTCGGTTTGGCGGAGCGCTGAAACGACAGGAGAAACTAACAGGAAGACTTGCAGATTGGTTGTCATGGATGTATTTAAGTATTGCAACATTACGACGATTTGGGGCAGAAGGATACAAGGCAGAGGATTTAATCTTTGTCCAATGGGCGATGAACTATAGCTTTGCTCAAATGCAACAAGCTTTAGAGGGAATTCTCGTCAATCTGCCGATTCCTAGCATTGCTAAATCCATTCTTCTAAGCCTTGTAAGAATCAATCCACTCGGCACGCTCCCAACTGATACACAGGGAAGTTATGTAGCACAAGCCTTACAGACGACAGGAGAAGAGCGAGAGCACTTAACGTCTGGCATCTACCTTCCGAAGCATCCCGATGAAGCCTTGGGACGCTTAGAGCAAGCGCTCAAGCTCTGTGAACAGGCTGAAGCGGTCATGAGCAAGGTTAAGCAAGCAATCCGAGCCGGACAGTTACCTCAAGGAAAGGTAGAAACATCGATTGAGGCAGCATTGAAGACTGAAGTGATCACGAAAGCAGAAGCAGACTTACTTCGAGCAGCAGAATCTGCACGATTCGATGCAATTCAGGTCGATGCCTTCACGCTCCAGGAGTATCAAGGCAATGGGTTACAGGTGCCGCAGTTCTCAACAATCCTTGCTCAGAAAAATGTCACCTGAGTTCCAAATCATAGACGGTTGAAGAGGAACTATCCCAAATTACTCTGACCAATGAGAGATATTCGCTAGGGATCGACAATCCTATCAAAACATCATTACAATAGTACGTAGACAGACATCATCAAACCTCTAACTCAACATGGTTTCTGTATGATGTTTTGTCAATAACGCTGCATTGTTTAATCTGTCAACTTAGCTGTTGTCAGCGATCGCTATCAAACAACCCCATGTTTTTAGATGAGAAGTAACTGGAGTATGGTGCTCTCATAGTATTTCTAATTCAGCGATTTGCTGACAACCAGTCAATTGATGGAGCTACTCGTTTGACTGAAATGAGAAAATCAAATGCTAAATCTATCTAAACTACAAGAATTCATTAAGCCAGAGGCGGATTGTCTGGCTAGTTATGTTTTAGAGATGTTAACCGCGATCGAAGTTGATAAGTTCCGACCATCGTTCGCTCATCTTCCAAAAGATCCCTACTTAGAAGGTAACTATCGATTTAGGCGGCTCTCTCACTTCAAGATTGTAGGAGATCGATTAATCAAGTTACCTCACCGTCGGTTATTCCAGAGCAGGCAATACAATCCATTATTAGGCGACGTAGTTCGAGAGTATTCTGAGCTAGATGATGAGTTAATTCAGCTAGAAGAGTTTCAACGATTGGTTTGGGAGTTTTTCCAGTTTTGCCAACTGTGTTCGACTTCCCAAGAGATTGGAGTTCATCAGATTCGCACCACTGCATCTCCTCACCAATCTGGGAATCCGGCACCAGAGGGAATCCATCGAGATGGGGTCGATGTGGTTGGCATTTTCTCAGTCGATCGCAACAAAATCGAGGGGGGTGAAACTCATCTTTATCAATCAAAAGACGACAAGCTTCCAGCATTTACCAAAGTCTTAAATCCAGGAGAACTTCTCGTCTTTAGGGATGCTCAATACTTTCACTACACATCCCCAGTCAATGTGCTTACAGATGAGCAAGGGACTAGAGATGTGTTTGTTTTAACCTGCCCAGGGCTATTCCCGCCTGATGAGAATTGAGTTTGGAGCGTCCTATGACTATTTTTGATCTAGACTGGATTCGCGCCCAATTCCCCGCTCTGCGTCAAGAAATGAATGGGTATCCAGTCGCATTTTTGGATGGACCTGGCGGGACTCAAGTTCCGCAGGGAGTAATTGATGCGATCGCGAACTACTTCACTACGTCGAATTCTAATTTGCACGGAGCTTTTGCGACCAGCGCACGAACTGAGGCTTTAGTCGAACAAACACGGTCAGCCGTTGCGGATTTTCTGGGCTGCGATCGTGATGAAGTTGTGTTTGGAGCCAACATGACGACGCTGACGTTTGCAATCAGTCGATCAATTGGTCGAGAATTGCAGCCTGGGGATGAGATTGTTGTGACAACGCTTGATCACGATGCCAATGTCGCGCCTTGGTTAGCACTTCAAGAACGAGGTGTGATGGTTCGCACAGTTGATATTCATGAGAGCGACTGCACTCTGGATATGCTGGATTTAGAACATCAGATCACGGAACGCACAAAGCTAGTCGCGATCAGCTATGCCTCAAACGCAGTTGGTACGATCAATGATGTTAAAAGAGCAGTTCAACTCGCTCATGCTGTAGGAGCGTGGGTGTTTGTTGATGCAGTTCACTATGCACCTCATGGGTTGATTGATGTTCGATCGCTAGACTGTGATTTCCTCGTTTGCTCTGCCTATAAGTTTTTTGGGCCGCATGTTGGCATTCTCTACGGCAAACGAGAGCATTTAGCTCGTCTACAGCCTTACAAGCCTCGCCCTGCTCCTGAAGAAGTTCCATTTCGATGGGAAACAGGAACACAAAACTTTGAGGGACTTGCGGGAGTTGTAGCCACGATCGAGTATTTAGCTGAGTTAGGGAGACACGTTTCACCGATCGTTACCAATCGGCGGAGTGCCCTTGCTGCTGCAATGCAAGCAATTCAGAACCATGAGCGATCGCTGTCTGAATATTTGATTCCTCATTTGCTCGAAATTCCTGGAGTGACGCTCTACGGCATCACGGAGCGATCGCAATTGAACTGGCGTACGCCGACATTCGGACTTCGTATTGCTGGCTATTCTCCTGCTGAAATTGCAAAAATATTAGGCGATCGCGGTATTTTTGCCTGGAATGGAAACTTCTATGCTCTGAATCTCACTCAACGGCTCGGCATTGAGAACAGTGGAGGACTGGTGCGAATTGGCTGCACTCACTACAACACGATAGAAGAAATTCAGCGCTTGCTGCATACGCTGCATGATGTCGCTCAGCCGAGTGTCGTAGCGTGAGCAGATACAGCTTGATTTGTAAGGTCTTGCAAGTTGGGGGAATAGGGGACATATCCTTTACTCCCCCTTTTACGAACGATGTAGGATGACTAGAGACGCTAAAAGCCTTGAATGCAAAGAGTTACAATTTCATGACTGCTGCGCGCATTCGGTCGATCGCGACTTGAAGATTTTCTAATGAATTTGCATAAGAAATTCTGAGATAGCCATCGCCAAATTTACCAAAGGCTGTGCCTGCTAGGAGTGAAACGCCTGCTTCATTGAGAAAGTAATCTGCTAGTTCATTGCACGGCAAAGGTAAATCTTTCACATTTGGAAAGACATAGAATGCACCCGCAGGCTTGAGGCAATGAATTCCTTCGATCGTGTTTAAACCATCGACGATCGTATCTCGTCGGTGCTTGAACTCAGCGACCATTTGATTGACAAAATCTTGTGAGCCTCGAAGTGCCTCGATACCAGCCATCTGAGTAAAGGCGCAAGTACAAGAGTTGCAATTAATCATCAGACGAACGATTCCCTCAACAAGATGTTTGGGAATTACACCATAGCCGAGTCGCCATCCTGTCATTGCATAAGTTTTAGAATAACCATCGAGTAGAATAGTACGAGCTTTCATCCCAGGAAATTGAATCAGGCTAATATGTTTACCTTCATAAAGAATTCGAGAATAGATTTCATCAGAGAGAACATAAAAATTATGTCGATCGGCAAGTTCTGCGATCGCTGCTAAATCTTCAGCTTGCAATAATCCCCCTGTGGGATTTTGAGGAGAATTGAGAATGAGTAAGCGAGTTCGATCGGAAATTGCATTGATCAAATCATCTAAATGAAAGCGAAACCCAACATCTTCGCGGAGTGGTAAAGGAATTCCTCTAGCACCGACAAAATTGATCACCGATTGATAAATTGGAAAGCCTGGATCCGGGTAAATCACTTCATCACCTTCATTGACTAACGCCATGAGCGTAAAGAAGATAATCGGCTTAGCTCCAGGCGTAACCACAACTTCGTCTGGATGAATTTCAACATTTCTGGTGGTTGAAATATGTTCAGCGATCGCTTCTCGCAATGCGAGCAATCCCGCTGCCGGAGTATAGCCCGTATAGCCATCTTTCATCGCCCGGAATGCTGCTTCACAAATCGGAAATGGCGTAGGGAAGTCGGGTTGCCCAATTTCTAGATGAATAATCGATCGTCCTTGAGCTTCTAGCCGTTGTGCTTTGGCAAAAACATCAAAAGCAGATTCTGTTCCTAATCGACTCATGCGTTCTGCAAGTTCCATGCGGTACACCTCTTTGAATGAATTGTGTTGAATTGATCGCGCAGAACTCGCCGCATGACTTTATTCGATGAAGTGCGAGGCAAAGCTTCTACGATCACCAAGTCGCAAATTTTGAATAACGGATTGAGGCGTTGAGCGATCGCTGTTTGTAACACTGCTTTGAGTTCTGCTTGTGTTTTCTGTAAGTTCGGCTCAACAACGGCATACACAACAAGCTGGCTCGGCCCACCTTCAGAAGTTGGAATGCCTTGAGAATAGTATGGAGTGCTAATCGCTGCGGTTTCACGAATGCCTACAACCGTGTTTAGCACTTGTTCAATCTCTGCTGAACTGATTTTAATTCCACCCAAATTCATGGTGTCGTCCGCCCGACCGCCCATCTGATAGTAACCATTCGGCAATCGCTTCAGATAATCCCCATGCCGACGCAAAGACGATTGATCAAGACCATCAGCAAAATAGATCTGATGATGGTCTTTATTCAACAACTCTGTAGACAGCCCGATCGAAGGTGGAATGATAAAAGCTTCTCCTTCATCTGCGGAATGACCATCAGCATCTAGAATTGTAAAATCTAAGCCTAGCGCAGGTGTTGTAAAAGTTGCTGGAATACAAGGCTGAACCAGAGTGCCCGTGATGTAAGCTCCACCAATTTCAGTCCCACCACAGTATTCAATGACTGGCTTATTGCTTGCAAGAGACATTAAATACTGCATATCTTGAGGATTCGAGCATTCGCCTGTCGAACTAAAAGCTTTAATCGCGCTCCAATTCAATCCCTGCATACAATTCGTCGTTTTCCAAACTCGGACTAAACTCGGTACAACACCCAAGATAGTAACCTGAGCAGCTTGGATAAATTGACCATATTCTCGCGTCGTCGGTGCGCCATCATAAAGCGAGATCGTAGCTCGGTTCATCAAGCTTGCAAAGATCAGCCAAGGTCCCATCATCCAGCCTAAATTGGTTGACCAAGCAACGACATCGCTCGGATGAATATCTTGGTGCAAATGCCCATCGACTGCACATTTGATCGGGGTTGTTTGTGTCCAGGGAATGGCTTTAGGCTCTCCGGTTGTGCCAGAAGAAAACAGGATATTAATATGGGCTGTGGGAGACATAGGAACCGCATCAAAGATCTCATTCGGACTGAGAAAATCACTCCAAGTTAAGTCGCAAGATCGCAATTCAACCGTTGAAGCTGGACGTTGAGAAAGTACGATCGCTTTTGGAGCCTTCGCTGCAATAATCTTGCTATAAAGCGGTAACTGCTTTCCACCCCGACAAATGAAGTCCTGAGTAAAAATTGCTTTAGTGTTCGCGATATGTAATCGAGTCGCAATTTCAACTGCTGCAAAACTATCCGCGATCGACACAACAACACAACCCGCTTTGATAATTCCTAAGTAAATTGCGACAGATTCAGCAGTCATCGGCATCGCGATCGCAATTGCATCACCGAGTTGAAATCCTAATTTGACTAAGCTATTCGCAACCCGATTCGTAAGAGACAGTAATTGATTGTAAGTCCAAGTGTGCAGCGAACCGCCTTCTGATTGAAACACGATCGCGGTTTTATCTTCACTAGCTTGAAAACAGCTTTCAACAATATTTAATCGAGCATTCACAAGCCATTGTGGAAATTCTACACCCTGCGATAAGTCAACAATCTGCGTATACGGCTCCTGAAAACGAATTCCAAGCCGTTGAATCATCACATCCCAGAAAGCTGCACGATCTCGAATTGACCAAGAATGCAGATCTGCATAGGTGTGAATCTTCAAATCCTGCATCAGTGCTGCAATATTCGTTGCCTGAATTTGTTCGATTGATGGAACCCAGACAGGAGAGAGTTCTTGGTGCATTGTTGCTTCCTCTCAATGAGTGCGATCGTGCTCTAACCCATTCCAAAAAACAGCGATCGCATCTAGAATTTGTTGTCCTCCCTGAATGAATTTAGTGCGATCGAACTCTGGCTTGAAGTACACGGCTTCGAGTTCCTCTAACGTATGTTCTGCATGTTGAGCTTCCACACGATTATGCCAAGTAAAGAATGCTAAATGCAGAGAGGGATGCCGAGTTTGCTTGATGCGCGTCAGCCCATCTTCTAGCTCTTGCCAGAACCCTGCTGCTGCCCAATTCTCAACTGCAAAGCTAGCACCCTCCGCTACATTCGGATCATCACTGCCATAGAGCCGTTGCAATTCATCACAGAAATGTAGTGTGGCAGGGCTACCGTGCTTACGTTGCCCAATCTCCTCATAGTGCAAGCCAATTCCTTCTGCAACCGTTGCTAACCATTCAAAATGAGCAGCCCGAAAGCGACAGATTCCACCATCAACCGTTCCTTCTGTGCTGACCACTTCAGGATCACCTTCTCGATCTTTTTCCTCCTCTGTTTTAACGGTTTGAGCATTGTCTGTCCCTTGCAACTTGCGATAAATCACACCTAGCTCATTTAGTAAAACCTCGCGGCTTGCTCGTGATTGTTGAAGCGTTGGAGAGTTAATGACTTTCAACAATGCTGCAATCAGAAATTGATTCGAGAACACAGAGAACTGACGAATAAAATACCGTAATTGCTCATCTGTGGCTTTGCCTGCTTGAAACCAGCGTGTATAAGCGTTATCTGTGATAATCGGATGCCGCAAAAAGTCGCACTCAACTTGTTGAAGAAAGTCCTGAAAGTCATCAACTTGTTGTTGAGTTAATTTCCCCTGATGCAAGCGCTCCTGAATTCGATCGGAGATCGATAAATGTGTCGAGAGAGTAGTGAGAACCGGAGACATAGAGAGAGTGTCCTTCTTGTGAAACAAACCTGGCTATGAAACGAACCTGAGATTGCCCTCAAGCAGCCCAACTGTAGGGATATTGCATATCTTCTAGCTCCACTGCTTGTCGAGTCAGTTTTAGCGGACGAAACGTATCGATCATGACAGCAAGTTCATCCGTGCGCTCTTTACCGATCGAGCCTTCGTACATCCCGGGATGTGGTCCATGCGGAATGCCGTTCGGATGTACTGTCATCGACGATCGCTCAATCCCCTTACGAGACATAAAATTGCCCTCAACGTAGTAGAGCACTTCATCCGAATCGACATTGGAATGATTGTAGGGCGCAGGAATGGCAAGCGGATGGTAGTCAAACAACCGAGGAACAAACGAACAAATGACAAACCCCGGCGCTTCAAAGGTTTGATGTACAGGCGGTGGTTGATGAATTCGCCCAGTCACGGGTTCAAAATCAGCAATGTTAAAAGCATAAGGATAAAGATAGCCATCCCAACCTGTCACATCGAGCGGATGATGATGATAAAGATAGGTCGTAATGCGATCGCGCGCCTTAACTCGCACTTCAAACTCACCCATCTCATCGTGAGGAGTTAAGGTTTCGGGTGGGCGCAAATCTCGTTCACTGTAAGGTGCATGTTCCAGAAATTGCCCATATCGATTCAGATACCGAGCAGGCGGCTCAATATGTCCCTGAGCTTCGATGACTAACATGCGCTGAGCCGTACTACTATCCGGCAGAATTCGCCAGATAACTCCAGTTGGAATCACCAAATAATCGCCCGGATGATAGTGCAGTTCACCGTACTGGCTTTCTAGTAAACCACTCCCTTCATGAATAAAGATGACTTCATCCCCATGAGCAAATCGATACCAATACGACATTGGCTCTGTCGGTTGTGCGACTGAAATACAGACCTCTCCATTTGCCATCAGAGGAATGCGAGATGCGATCGCATCTCCTTTACTCAATGCTTTCTGAGTCCGCAAATGGCGATGACGCAGTGCCCCAACCTCTTCAAACTCAAGCGCGATCGTTTGCTCCAGAAACACCTTATAAACTTGCGTTGGCGGGTACAAATGATAGAGCAGCGATTGAATACCCGTAAAGCCGCGAATCCCCATCAATTCTTCGTGATAGAGTGAACCATTTGACGCACGAAATTGGGTATGTCGCTTGTGGGGAATTGTACCGAGCCGATAATAGTACGTCATTGCTGGATACCGTGAGTTCTAACTTCTGCCTAGAGATTTCCTCGCAGGGCTTGTTCACGTTCGATCGCCTCAAATAAAGCTTTGAAATTGCCTTCACCAAAGCTTTGAGCACCATGACGCTCAATGATTTCAAAGAACAAAGTCGGACGGTCTTCAACAGGCTGTGTAAATATTTGGAGTAAATAACCCTCCTGATCGCGATCGACTAAAATTCCGAGTTCTGCTAGACGATCAATCGATTCATTAATCTTGCCAACTCGTGTTTCTAAATCTTCGTAGTAGGAGCGTGGGACATTCAGAAACTCAACGCCTGACTGTTTGAGTTTTGTAACCGTCTCTACAATGTTGTGAGTTGAGTAAGCAATATGCTGCACTCCCGCCCCTTGATGAAATTCCAAATACTCCTGAATCTGCGATTTTCCCTTTCTTAAAGCAGGTTCATTAATCGGGAGTTTAATCTTGCCAGAGCCATCTTGCACCACTTTCGACATCAATGCTGAATACTCAGTCGAAATCGCTGCATCATCAAAGCCAACCAACAACTGAAAGCCCATTGTGTCAGCAAAAAAATTCACCCAATGTTCCATTTCACCTTGTTCAACATTGCCAACAATATGATCAATGGTTTGAAGCCCTGCGTCATGATTTGGTAGCGCTGAATGTCGAGCTTGAAACTGGGGTGCAAAAATGCCTCGATAGTTCTGTCGATCGACAAACTTGAGAAGGACATCTCCATAGATGTGAATCGCTGCATAGTGCAGAATTCCTGTTTCATCTTCTGCAAGAGTTGGCGGTATTGCAGCGATCGCTCCTCGCGCAGTTACGTGTTGATAAGCGTCTGTCACGTTGGGAACCTGCACAGCAATCACAGCGACATGATCGCCGTGCTTCAACACACTCTGAGCAATCGGATGATCAGAATTCAGCGCTGTACTGAGAACTAATCGAATTGCGCCTTGCTGCATGACATACGAAGCAACTTTGCGACTCCCTGTTTCTAAGCCCCGATACGCTATGTTTGTGAATTGAAAGAACGTTTCATAAAAACTTGCTGCCTGCCTTGCGTTGCCGACATAAAACTCAAGGTGATCAAAACATAAAATAGAAAATAACTCAGCCATTAGGTTCCTCCTTAGTAGAGGAAAGGTAAATAAAATTAGCCCCTCTCAGCCGAGAAGAATGCATCAAGAGCCTTACTCTTACATACAAGCCCTGTAGAGAAGCAGACAAAACGCCTGAAAGCCCCTTCGCTTCACTTGCCTGTGATTGGAAGTGACAGGCGGAACAATGCAAAGAACTTTAACAGTCAATGAGGTCAAGAACCAGTGACGCCTAAAGTAGCTAGCAAGAATCAAGAAGAAGTTGTGAAAATTTGTGAATCTGATAGATAGCTACCCAACGGGTTTGAAGCGCTGTTTAGGATAGAGTTCCTGAGGCTTCTCAAAATCAGTTACTAGAACCAATCTGAGAAGCCATAATTAGATTATAGATTTAACTTTTCAGAATTGCTAATCACAAGGATAGATTTAAGAGAATGCTGAAGACATACATCAAATCTTCAAGTTGCTGATTAAAGGAGGTATCACCGAGTGTTAACGTCGCTCAAACAACTTCTCACACGGATTATAGACTATGCCGGACTCTTTCCCCCTGCACAGCTAAGCCTACCTGAAGCAATAAATATTTACGATCGTGCTCACGCTTCTCCACATTGTTGGATGCTTGATCGCTTCGTCTTGCCTGCCGCTCGCCTTCTAGAGTTCATCAAGCTTTTACCTTCTGAGAATGCCGCTTCATCTCAGCCCTGCTCATTAAGCGTGATTGTGTCTAGAAACTGTCGCTCAGACTTAGAGCAGATATATCAACTCACTAAAATAGAGCCTTCTATTCGTATTCGTGCCTTAGAATTTGCCCCACTCTCACCTATTGAGATTCAGTCAATCAGGCTAGAAATACCGACTGAAGTAGATACTTTTTTTGAAATTCCGTTTAATGTTGATTTAGAACCCTATCTAGATATTCTGCACCAAATCGGAGCAGGCGCAAAGTTGCGAACAGGTGGTGTCACGAGCGATGCATTTCCTAATAGTACGCAACTGGGACAACGCATCTTATCCTTAGCAAATGCTAGAATTCCCTTCAAGGTAACGGCTGGATTACATCATGCCATACGAGGTCATTGCTTCACTGATGCTTTGAACAGAACTTCTACAACAATGCACGGCTTTTTGAATGTTGCGATCGCTTCAGCTTTTACCTATCAACAAGCTATCCCACTGAATGAAGTTGTGGCAATCCTTGAGGAGTCGTCGATCGATGCATTCCAACTGAGCGATATCGAAATTGGCTGGCATGAGTTCTCGCTTCCAAGATCAGCGATCGAGTATTCTCGACAGCAATTCTTTCGATCGGTCGGTTCTTGTTCTTTTGAAGAACCAATTCATGACCTTTATAACTTGAAACTTTTATGACCTGCGCGATTGATTTCACTCACGATCCAAATTTGCGGAGTTGGGTTCACTCTGCAAATCAAGCCGACACTGATTTCCCAATTCAGAATCTTCCTTTTGGAATATTTCAAGCCCAACATCGTTCTGAAACACCGCATATTGGCGTTGCGATCGGCGATCAAATTCTCGATCTCATGGCTTGCCAGAAACTTGGGCGACTTGAGGAACTACCAGAAGCTCTGCAAGCTGCCTGCTGTGCTTCGACCTTAAACTCATTGATGGCGATGGGGAAGCCAGCCTCGTTACGCCTGCGCCATCATCTCAGCCAATTACTTCGTGTCGGACAAGCACCCGATAGCAGAATCCTTGTTTCGATGTCAGACGCACAATTGCTTTTGCCTGCCACGATCGGCGATTACACAGATTTCTACGCTTCTATTTTTCACGCAACCAATGTGGGTAAGCTATTTCGCCCCGACAATCCCCTACTGCCGAACTATAAATATGTCCCGATCGCGTATCACGGACGAGCATCATCCATTGTTCCAACTGGCACTTCAATCAAACGTCCCCACGGTCAGCAGAAACCAGCAAATCGCTCAACTCCGACATTGGCCCCGACTCAAATGTTGGACTATGAGCTTGAAGTCGGTTGCTTTGTGGGAAAAGGAAATGACTTAGGAGACACCATCTCGATCGATCAAGCAGAAGACCACTTATTCGGCTTATGCCTTGTAAATGATTGGTCGGCGCGGGACATTCAAGCTTGGGAATACCAGCCCCTTGGTCCTTTTCTGTCTAAAAGCTTTGCCACTACACTCTCTCCCTGGGTTGTGACGATGGAAGCTCTTGCTCCATTTCGAGGCACTGCATTTACAAGGTCAGTCGATGATCCGCCAATTCTGCCTTATCTCATGTCATCTTCTAATCAAAGTACAGGTGGGATTTCCATAAAACTAGAAGTCATGTTGTCTTCTGCAAAAATGCGTCAAGAGAGCATCGCCCCCTTGCGTCTAAGTCAGAGCAACTTCCAACATATGTATTGGACAGTGGCACAAATGCTCACCCATCATGCGAGTAATGGCTGCAATCTTCGCCCTGGAGATTTATTTGCTAGCGGAACAATTTCAGGCAATGAAACAGGGACTCAAGGCTGCTTGTTAGAACTCACGCAACGAGGAACACAGCCGATCACGCTTCCAACGGGAGAAGTGCGATCGTTTCTAGTCGAAGGAGATGAAGTTACGCTTCAGGGCTATTGTGAAGAAAAGGGGTACGTCAAGATTGGGATGGGTCAATGTCAGGGCAGGATTGCGCAAACTTAATAGTCAATTAAATCGTTGTCTTCTGCTTTCTAGGAATATTTCGAGCTAAAAACTGCCGCTTCACAATTTCATAAGCTTGTTTGTAAATCTGGAAGTCTGTCGGTTTTTCGATCTCTGGCACACTTCGAGTCACGGTATGAAATGCTTGGACGATCGCATTCAATCCAGCGATCGCATCTTCTTGAGGAATCACGATGTGAACTGAATCTTTACTAAATTTCGTGGCATACTCAAGAGCACTGCGCCTCGCAAGTTTCTCGATTTTATTTTCGTGAACCAGCCGTGCAACTTCAGTCAGATCCACTCCAATAATCCGAGCAATGCGATTTGCTGTGCGTTCATCAGGATTGCTTTCTTTGCGGCAAATCCAGCCAAGTCCTGCTCTTGAAATGTTCACATCTCTCGCAAGTTGGCTCATATTAGTCTGAGGATTTTTTTCGAGATAATTTAAAACTAAAATTCCGAATGCCGAACATTCTTCTAAACGAAGCTTTAATGGGTTCATGACTAAACCATATCGCTTTAAGCGCAGGGGATTTACTTCATACAGTAGGTCGAAGATTTTTCATACTCATCTATCGATTGTTAGACATAAACTGAATCATTAATTGCCTCGTAGAAAAACCCCAAGAGGTAGACTGACTTGCAACCTCAGACAGGTGAAATCAGCTGAGCAACATCTTTACTCTTAAGCAAAAGTAGAGCATTTACTTTAGAAGTTAGGACATGCCCTATGGCACTTCATTAGGAAAGTTGTCCAGATCTCCACCATTCGGAAAGATTTTGCAGACAGATTCTTCACCCAGAGTTTTGTCCGCATGACTTCGATATCCACTTATTACTCAGGAGGATACCGTGAACGTTTTTCAACACAGTCGCAAGGTTCTCGCAACCATTGCGCTCGTTTTCGTTGTGCTATTTACCACTGCATGTAGTGCTGCAACTGCTAAAGCACCTCCAACCAATGTTTCTGCACCCATTACCCGCAGTTATAGCCAGCTTGAACGCGGCAATTCAGGAGTAGGACAAGATTTTGGCAACTGGGTTGTGACGACCAGCAAAGGTTTGATCAAAGATGCCTACGTGCGCGACAACAATAAATTAGGGGTTGTGATTTCTTCACAGGTGCGTCCGACCGAAGTCAAAGATCTGACTCGATCGCTGACGCAAGGATTTCATAAAAACTTTCCCAATCAAGATCTCACGGTCTTAGTTTATGCCCCGGACAAGCAGTTGATTCTGACGGCTCAGTATGATCAACAGTCCAACAAGATTCAATATCAGTCTGCAAGTTAGTAACGTATCTACAGTATTTAGTGATTTGACTAGGAGAAATGATCATGTCGAGTAGTGACGCTTATAAGCGCCAAGTCATGCAAGATTTGGCGGGTGGAAATACCGAGAGCATTGACGAAGAAAGCACTTCACAGAACTATCAAAATTTTGATGATTTTGCTCAACGATCGACAAGAGATGAACGTCATCAGATCTTTAGCCGTTCTTTCAATCCAAATCAGGTGCCCTCAAGCCAGATGGAACCCGAACTGCAAAAAGCGATTGCGCAAATCAAACCCAATGAGCGAGATGATGTGGCGCGAGAATTTTTCAGCCATCTTAAGAAACGCGGCATTCACGATCGCGATTTAGAAAAGCAACTTGGACTATCGACCCATCATCCAAGTCGCATGAGTGCAGATGATGTCAGTAAACTGGCTGCCTTTGTGTATCACAATCACCCGGATATTTTTCATGATGTGTTAGCCGATCAACCTGCATTGGTGAAATTCCTGAGTAATCCGGTTGTCGGTGCTGCCTTTGGTGCGATCGCAGCAAAATGGTTGGGTCATCGGTAAATTCAGAACTGAATGAATTCAGTTCGAATTCTTCCCAGTTAGCCTGTAAGGTACTAGCGCTCCGACTACTTTAGCTCATGGATAAGTGGTGGTCGGAATGCGCTGTACTCTATATTTTAAGAGAGCCGATGTCTCAAAGGACACTTTAAAGACAACAGAGAATGTGGATTTTGAGCAGAAACTGAGACGCAATGCGGTTCAGTGGCGAGACGAGATACAACGCGGATCGGGTAAGGTTGCTTTTTCAGGCTGGCGCGGAAACCAAAAGGCAGTGCGTTTACAGACTTCTATCAGCATCAGCATCACTGGGACTTCGATCAATACCCCGACAACGGTTGCTAGGGCGGCTCCAGAATTTAAGCCAAACAAAACAACAGCGGTGGCGATCGCAACTTCAAAATGATTGCTTGCTCCAATCAGTGCAACGGGAGCTGCATCTTCATAAGGCAATCGAAGTTTCAGAGCAGCAACATATGAAATCAGAAAAATAAAATTGGTTTGCAAAAAGAGTGGGACTGCAATCAGCAAGATGTGTAGGGGATTGCTAACAATTAATTCTCCCTTAAACGCGAACAGCAGAATCAAGGTGATCAGTAGGGCTGAAATTGCGATCGGGTTCAGGTACTTCAAAAACTTTTGCTCAAACCACGCTCGCCCTTTGTGTTTCAAAATCCAGTGGCGCGAGTAAATCCCAGCAATTAATGGCAAACCAACATAAATGGCAACGGAAAGCGCGATCGTTTCCCATGGAACAGCTAGATCATTTGCTGCCAATAACCAACGCCCCAAAGGTGCATACAGAAACAACATCACAAGTGAATTTACCGCAACCATCACTAAGGTATGACCTTGATTGCTATAGGATAAGTAACCCCACATCAGCACCATTGCAGTACATGGCGCAATTCCCAACAGAATCGTTCCAGCAATGTACGAATTCGCTAACGTCACTTCGCTGCCTCTGATCACCTCAGTTCCAGTCAGCAAAGGACGAAACACTCCTCCTAAAAATCCTTGAGCAAAAGCAACCATCGTAAACGGCTTAATGAGCCAGTTCGCGACTAGGGTTAAAATCACAGGAGTCGGAGCGCGAACGGCTTGCTTAGCTTGTGAGAAGTCGATCTTCACCATGATGGGATACATCATGAAAAACAAGCAAACCGCGATCGGAATTGATACCTGATAAAGGCTCATTGCATCTAGCGTTGTTGCAATCTCCGGAAACAGTCTTCCTAGCACAATGCCGATACCAATGCACAAAAAGACCCAAAGAGTTAGATATTTCTCAAAGAAGCTCAATGCACTGCCAGCTTGTACGGGAACAGTATTCGTCGATCGAGGATTGAGGCTCATCGCATTAGTCTCCGTCTTTTGCTTTCCAAGCGATCGCTTTACTCGGCTTTGGGGTTGGCAATTTGAGAGAAATCAGTGCAGCAGCAACAACAAATGCGGCTGAAGTCCACAAGCAGCCGATCAGCCCAAAGCTTTGATAGATTAGCCCTGATAAAACGGTTCCTGCCAATCGTCCTCCAGAGTTTGCCATATAGTAAAACCCGACATTCAGGGCGACTTTATCATCATCCGTATACGCGAGAACCAAGTAAGAATGTACGGCTGAATTGAACGCAAAGACAACACCAAAAATCAGTAAGCCACCGACGATCGCAGAGTTTGGATCGACCCCAACAGCAAGCGCGATCGCGATTAAGGCAGGTACGATCGTCAAAGTAACCGTCCAAAATCGAATCGTACTCGTCGAGGGCGGACGACCCGACCCAAATCGCTGAATTAACGCAGGGGCAGAGGATTGAACAATTCCGTAGCCAATGACCCAGAGCGCCATGAAGCTACCGACTTGGTAGAATGACCAGCCGAGTACTCCACGTAAGAACACAGGTAAGCCAACAACAAACCAAACATCCCGAGAACCAAAGAGAAAAAATCTTGCGGCTGACAAGATATTGATTTCGCGACTCTTAGAAAACAGTTGTGTAAATTTCACCTTGGCTTTGATTTTGCCCATACCTTTCGGCAACATCAATCCAGTGAACATCAATACAAACAATCCACCTGCCATCCACCACAGCGAATTGACAAAGCCGATCGATGCAAGTAGCGCAGCACCTAGAAAGAATCCGAATCCTTTGAGCGCATTCTTTGATCCAGTGAGAATTGCAACCCATTTGAACAATGAAGACTGTGCATCTTGGGGCACAACCAATCGGATCGCACTCTTAGAACTCATTTTCGTCAGATCTTTTGCAATGCCAGAAAAGGCTTGAGAGACCATCACATATCCAACTGCAAACCATTGCGCCCAGTTACGATCGAGAAATGACAACATCACCAATGCAAAGATCTGCAACCCGATTCCTGCATAGAGCGTCACTTTTAACCCAAGTTGAGAGCCGATCCAACCTCCGAAGAAATTAGTCACAACTCCAAACACTTCATAAAACAGAAAGAGAAATGCAACTTGCAACGGCGAGTAACCAATCTCGTAAAAATAGAGCAGAACTAACAATCTCAATGCGCCATCAGTGATTGTAAATCCCCAATAAGCAAGCGTCACGAGGATGTAGTTTTTTAGGTTGGCATTATGAGCCGTTGTAGATGACATAGGGCAATGATAAAAGGGTTAATTCAAACTCAATGCAACTTTTCGAGCCAGTTCGACCATACGATTCGAGTAGCCCCATTCGTTGTCATACCAAGCCAAAATTTTTACCTGGGTTTCATCGACAACCATTGTGGAGAGGGCATCAATAATCGACGATCGCGGATCATCTTTATAGTCGATCGACACCAACGGACGTTCTTCGTATCCCAAAATGCCGTTTAACGAAGTTTCCGAGGCTGTTTTGAGCAATTGGTTCACCTCTTCAACACTGGTCGATCGCGCGACTTCAAACACGCAATCTGTCAGCGAGGCATTGAGCAAGGGAACTCGCACTGCTAAACCATTCAACTTACCATTGAGTTCCGGATAGATTAGCCCGATCGCGGTTGCTGATCCTGTAGTTGTTGGAATGAGGGATAAGCTTGTGGCTCTCGCACGACGCAAATCTTTATGGGGAGCATCAACGATCGTTTGAGTGTTGGTATTGTCGTGAATCGTTGTAATGATTCCATGCTTGATGCCTAGCCCCTCATGAATCACTTTCACTACAGGCGCAAGGCAATTGGTCGTACAAGATGCGGCAGTTAGGAGGTGATGCTCATCCGACTGATAAAGATGGTCATTGATTCCCATGACAATATTGAGCGCTCCTTGTTTGACGGGAGCCGCGACAATCACCTTTTTCACTCCGCGCTTGAAGTAGGGATCAAGTGTTTCAGGAGTGCGAAACTTACCTGAACATTCCAGCACGATATCAACGCCGTAATCTTCCCAAGAGACTTCACCGGGTTTCGCATATTCGCTGAAGGTCACAGGCTGTCCATCAATGAGAATTCGATCGCTTCCAGCTTCGACATCGGGTGCCCATCGCCCATGCACTGAATCAAATTTGAGTAAATGAGCGGCAGTTTCCGCTCCGCCTTTGACTTC
The DNA here is from genome assembly GCF_017302695.1 of Leptolyngbya sp. UWPOB_LEPTO1. NCBI lineage: Bacteria > Bacillati > Cyanobacteriota > Cyanophyceae > Leptolyngbyales > Leptolyngbyaceae > Leptolyngbya > Leptolyngbya sp. UWPOB_LEPTO1. Next base: position 127,424 of record NZ_JAFLCJ010000001.1, read on the forward strand.
GTTGATGTGAACAAATTCAAATTCCGACCAACCCCAAGCAGCACGGAAATCGAGCCGTCCAATCCGACCAAAACCATTGATTCCAACTCGTACAACCATGTGCCTCACCTTAAAGCTACTGCTTCATTTCAACTTAAATTAGAATAACGTTAGAGTTATTCTAATGCAATACTTCAATTCAGGGCTATTTTAGATAAATCAAATCTAAAAAACTTGTTTTGATTTTCCAGAGTTGTGACGACTTCGCGACGTATCGATCGCAATCTTGCTCAACGCGATTCCTAAAATACAGCTTGTTTACGAAGGAGTTCACTAATCGTCAAATCAGGCTGAGGAACCCCATCAAATACTGTTCCTACCTTGCCTTGATAGAAGTGCAGGTTCGTCAATCGGTAGCCTTCATCCGGTAGTGGAATGTATCCGACCTGGGTGACAAACCGTTTAGCATTGTCGAGGTAGTATGTTACAAACGCTTGCAGTTCCGGTTTACGCTGTGCAGCAGTAATGTTGACGTAGATAAATAAGGGACGAGAGAACGGGCGATACTGCGCTTTCTCAACCGTTTCGCGTGAGGGTAAAACTGCACCACGACCTTCATAATCAACAGCAAGGGCTTTAAGTTCATTTTGCTTGGCTTCATAGTACGAAAGCCCAAAGTAGCCTAGAGCATTGGGATCTTTTAGGACTCCTGCGACTAACTCATTGTCATCTTCGCTGGCAGTGTAATCTGTTCGGCTCTCATTTGGCTTTCCGGTCGTGACTTCATTGAAATAGTTGAATGTTCCAGACTCTTTGCCTGCACCATATAGTTTGAGTGGTTGGTTTGGGTAGGAGGCGCGAACCTGGTTCCAGTTCGTAATTTTGCCTTGAGCAGCAGGTTCCCAAATCTTCTTCAGTTCGGCAACCGTAATATCTTTTGCCCAAGTATTTTGCGGATTAACCACCAGGGTAAGGGCATCAAACGCGATCGGTAGCTCATAGAAACGCACTCCTGTTTTTCCACAAGCCTCGATTTCTTCTTTAAGAATCGGGCGAGAAGCATTGTTGATATCGATTTCACCAGCACAGAATTTTTTGAAGCCGCTGCTTGTGCCAGAGAACTTAACGTCGATCGCACCCGCTTTGTCCCCTTTTTCTTTGCGATACTCTTTCGCAGCGACCTCCGAAACTGGGTAAACTGTGCTCGATCCATCGATTTTAATCCCAGAGTAAGTCGGCACAACTGGGTTTGGCACATCTGCTCTTACAGGAGTAGAAGACTGGGATGGATTAGAGTCAGTTGCCTGATTCGAGGAGGTACAGCCAACTAATCCAGCCGTCATGACAAATCCAGTCCCTAGCAAAAACTTGAAGAGAGTTGAGGTCTGCATTTTCATAATGAAGCTCATTGATGCTTCAATAATTAACAGCTCAATCATTTCAAATAAATTTGATTTGCTCAAGTGTGCTACAAAACATTCTGCTTAAGAATTGTAAAAAACTTGATGGATTATTCCGAGTCGCGACAGCTTCGAGCGGGTAAGATTGGGCTGAAACGGCGAAATTCAGCGAGGTACTGTTCGAGGACAACGAACTGTGGCAAATTCAAACTGTAATAAATCCAACGTCCTTCTTGCCGAGACTTGACCAACTGAGCTTCTTTCAATGTTTTAAGATGAAAAGAAAGCTTTGATTGGGTGACGCTTAAAGCTTCACACAGATCACAAACGCAAAGTTCGCGATCGCGCAGCAAATCTAGCACTTGAACACGCAATGGCTCAGAGAGTGCATGAAAGCCCACAATCACTAAATTTGATGAAACCTCGGTCGCTTTAGCCATCAATTTTTCTCAAAATGACGATTAGAGTAGTCTCTCTCAGTTTAGCCTGTAAATTAAAGAAAAAGCGCGCATGTAATACGCATTGTCTCTGGAATTCAAAGAGCGACCTACTTCACTGAACAAATCATGCAGAATCTATGCCTTAACCTGCTAATGTCAATCCTTTATCATGCAGGTGTTGTTCAATTTGCCGCATCTCTTCTCGCGTTGCTCCTGTCACAATGCCATAAATCTCAGTATAAATTTTGCCGTACTTCACTTTCTCTAGTGCTGAGAGGATCAAAAAATCTTTCCGCTCTAGCTCTCGTTTCAACTCCGTCAAGATAGAATCGAGCGTTCCTTCCATGCGGTAACTGCTAGCGTATTTCGCGATCGCTTTATCTAAATTCAAGAGTTCATGGCGCTGAAGACACAAAGGAGTAGACCCGTTAATCCGAAAATTAGCATCGATCGCATAGAGTTGTCCGTCTCTATCTTCCAAGATATCTACACCAATCACCCCAAAATATCCTTGTTTGTGAGCATAGTTCCCTACTGCCTCAATGATTTCAAAGAACTGGCTCAAATCATTGTGATAGTCAATCAAACCACCCAGATAGTCCCCTGTAGAGCTAACCAATTGCTGAGTTACACCAATCAGGGAAATGTTGCCTTGTTGATTGACATAAAATTGAACGCAGTAATTATGCACCTCATGCTGAATGAACTCTGAGACCACAATCGTTTGGAGTAGATTGATCTTGAGATACTTCTTCAGTTCGTGTAAGCAATAGTTCAGATCACTATCATTACGAATGATATAAGTTCCCTCACCTGAAAGACCATGTGAGGTTTTAATCAAATAAGGAAATTGGGCTGGCAGGCTAATTTGATCAAGGCTCGTTTGAGCTAAATGATAGGTTTGATAGTTCGGGCAAGGCACTCCCAACTCGGCAAGGGTTACTTTACTCAGCAAGTAGTAATGGGTGTCTGGGTGAATCGCGTGCTTTTCGGGTCGTAATCGGTCAAACGGAAATAAAGTGATTATGCGATCGTACTGATCACTCTCATTGAGATCATCCAAGTACGTCGAACAATCCATCATCTTTAACTGCTGATCCTGAAAATCAAACTGATCGCGCCAGTACTGAACAAGCAGAGATGGAGGCGGAACAATCACAATCCCAGGTAGCGTATCCCCTAGAACTGCTAAATTTTTCCAAGGTTCCTTCTGGCAAATTTTATCAAACGAAGTTTTAGTCGCTTCACTACTCCCATCTTGCAAAAAGTATTGCTGCGTATTTGGATAAGCTGCCCAACTTGCCGTAGCAGGATAGTTCAAAATGAGGGCATCGCGATCGACTTGAATATCCTGAGCAAATAAGTCAGACAGCGAATTGCCTTGAAAAAATGGAAAGGGACTTGGAGAAGACATCACAAAACATTAGACAGGTTTTACAACGATTGAACGAGAGTTTGATCCTTACGGGTAAAAATGGCAGGTTGTACTAAATCCTCGCTCATATAAGCAACTGCCATGTCAGGAGAATTGTGTGCCCAACCGATGCGCCCTTGGCGATCGATTAAAATACATCCAGCTTCTCCCTCGACTCGACTGATTAGCGTCTCGATCGCCCATTGTGCAGCTGCATCAGGATGTTTGTCTTTTAACGCATCGATCGCTGTTTTGGCGAGTACTACTGGAATAATCGACTCACCATCACCCGTTGTCGAGCAGGCTCCCAGTTGATTGTCTGCATATAAGCCACAGCCAACTAATGCAGTATCCCCAACGCGCCCTTGAGGTTGTCCTGTCGTTCCACCCGTGGAAGTCCCCGCCACTAGATTTCCATCGGCATCAAGTGCAACACAACCGACCGTATTCGGACGATCCAAAACTTCGATCTCTTCTTTCCACTCCTGGTACTGTTCCTCACTCACCAGGGCTTCTTTAGCACAAATCTCAACAGCATGATTGCGGGCAAAACGTTCTCCACTGCGGGCAACTAGCAATCGCGGTTTCTCCTCCATAATTTTGCGAGCTACTACAATGGGATGACGAACTCCTTGCACTGCGGCAACTGCTCCCCAACCTAACGTTGCTCCTTCCATCATCGCCGCATCAACTTCAACCTCGCCTTCACTGTTTAAAGTTGCGCCAAACCCTGCATTAAACGTTTGGTCAGATTCCAAGACCCGGATTGCTGCCTCAACTGCTCCTGCTGCACTTCCCCCTTGAATGAGGACTGCCCAACCCGCTTCAATTGCTGCTCGACATCCCGCTTGATTCGCTGCCACATCATTCTCTGAAATCGTTTTGGCTCCCCCATGCACGATGATCACAGGTTTCACGATCGTCATACTTCCCCCTAGCCCTAATGCCCGCTATGAGAACGACTGAGCTAGCAAGCTCACTCACCCCTTAGTAAAGCGCCTAGTTCAATGAAACTGAACAAATTCAGTTTCATTGAACACCAATTAGCATAATAACGATCTGAAAGCGATATCTCTATCTACAGCAACAAAGCAGATTTACACTCTATACCTTTGGGATTCAACCCTAGACCTGTAAACGCGATAACGAGTTCGGCATTCACCCAGGGCAATTGCTGGTTCAAAATGACGATCGCTAAAGTATGTCGAGGTTTATTCTACGGACTAATTACTAATAATTTTAGCCCAATCAGAAGAATTAGCAGCGGACGGGCTGTGGCTCCGTCTTTCCTCCCGAATATTGAGTAATACTAAGCTTGGTAAACAGAGTTGATAAGCAATGTCATGATGGGTATAGAAAGATCCCGGTAGAGGGGCTTGCAGATGCTGAGTCGAGTTCTCAATCGCCATCATGCTCAAGTGGTCGGTCAGGGCGAGCAAATCCTAGTGCTTGCACATGGGTTTGGCAGCGATCAAACCGCATGGCGGCACCAAGTTGAAGCGTTTACACCGTTTTACCGCATTCTGTTGTTTGATCACATTGGTGCAGGTCAATCCGATATGAATGCGTATAGTCCGCGTCGCTATCGGTCTTTGTACAGTTATGCTGAAGATGTGCTTGAACTGTTAGCAGAACTTCAGTTAACAGATGTCATTTTTGTCGGACATTCTGTGAGTGGCATGGTGGGATTGCTGGCTGCGCTGCTTGATCCGGCTCGGTTTCGGCAGTTATTGTTTATCAGTGCCTCTCCTCGGTATCTTAACGATCCGGCAACGAATTACATTGGCGGATTTGAGCAGTCAGATCTCGATGCCTTGTATGCGTCGATGTCAGCCAACTACTATGCCTGGGCTGGAGGTTTTGCACCCTTAGCCATGAGAAACCCAGAGCGCCCGGAGTTAGCAGGCGAGTTTGCAAAAACCCTCTCTGCGATTCGTCCTGATGTAGCACAAGCTGTTGCGCGAGTGATTTTTCAATCGGATCACCGCGCCGATCTTCCTAAGCTCACAGTCCCAACAACAATTCTTCAGTCAAACAATGATATCGCGGTACCGCCACAAGTTGGGCGATACATGGCAGATAAAATTTCTCAGGCTACGCTAATCAATATTGATGCTGAGGGGCATCTTCCTCATCTGAGTGCACCTGCCGTGGTAACTCGAACACTTGCAGAATGTTTTATCGTTTAAATCGCTTCGATTCTGATCCAGTTGCGTTTTGCGCTAATCAACATCCTGATTGGCTACCCACGTTTGCGCCGTTGATTTTCATGCTGATGTTGGCAGAGTTAGGGTTAGGAGTGCTGATACAAGCGCCTCTAGTGTGGCTGGTCGCTCCGGTTTTGTTTGCACTTTGCGTTGTATGTCCGCGATCGCAGTGGATGAGCGGACTCGGTTTTGTCGCTTTGTTAAACCGCGACATTCCCATCCGATCTGCGATCGCATTAGGAATTGTAGGTCTCTTGGGATCTGGAGTGAGAGTCTATCTGTTACGACAAGAATGGCAGCAGGCATCTCAAGCCATGCTGGCATCGCTCATTCAAGATGAAACTGCCCTCACACCAGAACACGCGATTCAGCAGGCATTAACTGCGCTCAAAAAAATTACGGGTGCAACAGGCGCGATCGCGCTCCGCCAGTTAGATGAAGTCACCGCTGAAGCACTAGCTGCATTACCGCATAATATCCTACCGGATCGACTGACAACGCCAATGTTGTTTGCAGAAGCACTCAGCCAAAATCAATGTCTGCACTACTCAGACTATGCTTCGACCCCGCAAGCCTCACCTGCTCTCCTAGCGCAAGGCGTTCGATCAATCGCTGTCTTACCGTTACAGCAGGTTGAGAACGTACAGGGAGCAATTGTGCTCCTGTGGCATCAGCGGATAAATCCCTCTCGATCGCTGCAACAATTTCTCGACTCTTTGCGGAGCGGACTAGGCAATCTGCTTAGGTTTCAAGATCTAACGCTGCGCTTTGATCAACTCCAAGCGCGATTTGAAGCCATGTTAGAAACAATTCCTCAAGGCATTGTCTTTATCGATGAAAGTGGCGAACAGGGATGGATCAATCACACCGCAGCCAAGTATCTGAATCTAGCGCATGGTGCAGTTGAGCCGAGCGCGATCGCGCAAGCAATGGTTGCTCTGCGCCTGAAAGCAGACAATCAAGCTGAAATTGCCGCCCAAGCAGCCGAGCTATTCACACAACCTGGCGCAAAAATTCGAGACTGGCACTGGTTTTTGAGTGATCCGCAGCCGATCGTATTAAGCCTTTCAAGTACACCAACCGATGGTCGAGATGTGCCTGGTCGCCTCTGGGTACTCGACAACATTACCGAGCGCAAGCAGGCAGAACTCGCGATGCAAACCGCGCGCGAACTTGCAGAATCAGCAACCCGTGCGAAAAGCGAATTTTTAGCGAATATGAGCCATGAGATCCGCACCCCGCTCAATGGCATTCTCGGCTACGCGCAGATTTTAGAAAAAGATCGAAGTCTCAACGAGTTTCAGAAAAAAGGAGTCGGCATCATTCATCAATGTGGAGAGCATCTGCTGACGCTGATCAACGATTTACTCGATTTATCTAAAATTGAAGCCGAGAAAATGGAGCTTGTCCCTCAGAAGTTTCATTTTCCATCCTTTCTCGAAGCGATCGCGGATATCTGCCAAATTCGCGCCGAACAAAGACAGATCACCTTGATTTATCAACCGCGATTGCCCTTGCCTCAATATGTTTATGCAGATGAAAAACGCTTGCGGCAAATTTTACTTAATATTTTAGGAAATGCGGTCAAATTCACCGAAGTTGGCAGCGTTTTATTTCAAGTAGGGTGCATTGAAAATACAAAAGTTCGCTTTGAGATACAAGATACCGGGATTGGCATTGCGCCAGAGCAGTTAGAAGCGATTTTTTCGCCATTTCAACAGGTGGGAGAATCCGATCGTAAAACGGAAGGCACCGGATTAGGGCTTTCGATTAGCAGTCAACTCCTGAAAATCATGGGTTCGGAGATTCATGTGAACAGTACGCTCGGAAAAGGTAGCACATTCTGGTTTGACTTAGTTCTGCCAGAAGTAGAAGCACGATCGCGGAGTGCCGATCCGAGCGCTGCTTCTCCACGTGCCGTAGTTGGCTATGCAGGCAGACCTCGCAGCGTTCTTGTCGTCGATGATCAAGCGGCGAACCGATCAGTTCTCGTTCATCTGCTAGAACCGCTAGGATTTAACGTCATCGAAGCCGAAAACGGTCAAGTCGCACTTCGTGAAGCCTATCAGAACAAACCCGATGCGATCTTGCTCGATCTGGTGATGCCCGTGATGGACGGATTCGAGGCAGTGCGCCAAATTCGGCAATCTCCAGATTTACGAGATACGATCGTCATTGCGACATCTGCTAGTGTTTTTGGATACGATCAGCAAGCCAGTCATGATTCAGGGTGCAATGGCTTTATTGCCAAGCCAATTCGAGAAACCGAACTGCTCGCACAACTTCAAACCCATCTCGATTTAGAGTGGCACTATGAAGCTGAAATTGAGACTTCTAGAGAGCATACTGTCTCTGAAAATGCTTTAGACCCAATTGTTGCTCCACCTCATGCCGAACTCAATACACTCTTCGATCTTGCCCGCATGGGCGATCTCAAAGGAATTCTTGAGCAAGCTACTCATCTAGAGCAACAAAACCCCGAATGGGAACCGTTCGTCGTTCAGCTTCGACGCTTGGCGCAGGGATTTAAGGAACGGCAAATTTTGGAATTAATCAAACGCTATCAGGGGTAGCTATGGAGCCTAAAACATCTGAGCAAGGAATCATATTAGTGGTGGATGACACGCCCACGAACCTGGAAGTGCTGTTTGATTTGCTGGGAAATTCCGGCTTTCGGGTTTTAGTCGCAGAAGACGGCGAAAGCGCGATCGACAAAGCTAACTATGCCCATCCGGATTTGATTTTGCTGGATGTGCTCATGCCGGGAATCGATGGCTTTGAAACCTGCCGCCGTCTCAAAGCTAACGAAGCAACACGCGAGATTCCGATTATTTTTCTCACAGCTCTCACGGATGTCGTAGACAAGGTGCACGGGTTTGACCTGGGCGCGGTTGATTTCATCACCAAACCTTTGCAGTGTGAGGAAGTGATTGCTCGCGTCAAACTGCAACTGCGGCTACAAAACTTAACGAAACAACTTCAGCACCAAATCGAACAAGAACATTTAATCGGAGAAATTGCTCAAGGCATTCGGCGATCGCTCAAGCTCGATGAGATTTTACAATCCACGGTCGATCAGGTACGGCGATTTTTGCACACCGATCGCGTTGTGATTTTTCGCTTTAATTCAGATTTCAGTGGAAAAATTGTCAATGAATCCGTTGATCCTGCCTGGAAATCGGTACTTGCAGTTGAGTTTTATGATCCGTGCTTTAAAGAGCACTATCTTCAACGCTATCAGCAAGGTCAAACAAGTGCTAAGTCTGATATCTACAATGCAGGCTTAAGTCCTTGTCATATTGAGCTATTAGAGCAAGCCCAAGTTCGAGCCAACTTAGTCGTCCCAATTCTCCAAAACAATCATATCTGGGGACTGCTGATCGCGCATCATTGCTCAGGAACACATGAATGGCAAATGATCGAAACAACGCTCCTCCAGCAATTAGCAACCCAACTGGGAATTGCAATCCAACAGTCGGAACTCTATGAGCGAACACAAAATGAACTGATCGAGCGGCAGCGAGCAGAGCAAATGGTTCGAGAGCAGGCTGCGTTATTAAACGAAGCATCAGACGCTATCTACGCTCGTGACTTTGCCAATCACATTCTGTTTTGGAATCACGCAGCAGAACAGCTCTATGGCTGGTCACAAGCCGAAATCCAGGAAAAGGATGCAACTGAACTGCTCCACAATCTTCAGCCTCAAGAGTTTGAAACAGCGCTGAAAGTTGTGTTTGATCAAGGCGCATGGCAAGGAGAACTGCAAAAATTCACCAAGTCAGGCAAGGCGATCACGGTGATGAGCCGCATGACGCTGGTGCGAGACAAAGTGGGGATGCCAAAATCGATTCTGACCGTGGATACCGATATCACCGAGAAAAAACAGCTTGAAGCTCAATTCCTCCGCGCTCAAAGATTAGAGAGTATTGGAACTCTAGCAAGCGGTGTTGCCCATGATCTCAACAATATTCTGACCCCTATTTTAGCGACCTCTCAACTGTTGTTGTTGAAGTTTCCCCAGGAAGACGATCGCACTCAGCAACTCCTGAAAATTGCTGAATCCAACGCGAAACGCGGAGCCGAACTCGTCAAGCAAGTGCTATCGTTTGCGCGTGGGACTGAAGGCAGACGCACAGCAGTCCAGATTTCTCATTTACTTGGAGAAATTAAAGAAATTACAAATCGCACCTTCCCGAAATCGATTTCCATTCGCACAGAACTCCCCCCTTCTAGCCTCAATCTGGTCTATGCCGACCCCACTCAACTGCATCAGATTCTGATGAATCTCTGCGTGAATGCTCGCGATGCTATGCCTGACGGCGGAATTTTGACCCTTTCTGCCAGCAATGTTGTCATTGATGAATCCTATGCCCGGACGCAGCTTGATGCGAAAGCAGGAGACTATGTCATGATTGCTATCTCTGATACGGGCACGGGCATTCCGCCTGAAGTCGTCGATCGCATTTTTGATCCATTCTTCACCACGAAAGAAGTCGGTAAAGGCACAGGTTTAGGGCTTTCGACCGTGCTAGGCATCATTAAAAGCCATGCGGGCTTTATTGAGGTCGATAGCCGAATCGGTCAAGGAACCTGCTTCAAGGTCTATTTGCCCACGTCTAAGAACCAGAGTACATCTTCAACAGCGACGCTAGAGCTACTGCCTGGACACGGTGAACTCATTTTAGTGGTCGATGACGAAACATCGATTCAAGATATCACCAAAACAATGCTAGAAGACCAGAATTATCGAGTGCTTACGGCGAGTGATGGCTTTGAAGCAATCTCACTTTACGTCAAGCACAATCAAGAGATTGCGGTCGTTTTGATGGATTTGATGATGCCGGAAATGGATGGACTTACGGCAATCCGCACCTTAAAAAACATGAATGCTGAGGTCAAAGTCATTGCGACAAGCGGTTTAGTGCTGGACAATACATTAGCTGATGTTTCCAGTGTGGGTGTTGATGTGCTTCTACCCAAACCTTATACGGCTGAAGCATTGTTAAAGGAGCTGCGCAGGATTCTAGATACACCGACTTGTGCAACTCCGAAGAGATAATCTTGCTTGCGAAACTATCCATGCTCTATGGTGCAATTTAGACGACTTCATCGCTCTCGAGCATCGCTGTGTGACATGTCGAAATATTACAAAATCTCTTGAGAGATAGAGATCCTCACAACTTCCTCAAATTTTAGAACTAATCTCTATCATGTTCTCCCTCAGGCTTCTATCTCATCGAGATCCTGAAAAAAAATGAGATCGATAGCATTAAATTTTAGGAATCCAGAGTGATGTCTATTTGTCCCTGCTGCTCTAATCTGTTACTCCGTCACATTCGTCAAGGTACGCTGTACTGGCTCTGTCGTTCCTGCTGGGCAGAAATGCCAAACTTTGAAGAGGGTCAATTGACAGGTACATCTCACTCGACTTTAAACAAGCAGTTAAAAATGAATTCAACCGACCATTTTCAAGACCTCGCAGCCTAGCTTGTGACTTGAAAAAGCGGTAAGGAGAACTCTATGTTACATGCAATTGATCTGATGAGTTTGAATGCTGCCAAAATTCAAGCAACTGCAACTGTAGCAGAAGCAGTTCAACTGATGAAAGAGCAAGCTTGTCGATCGCTGATTGTCGATCGACAAAATGAGCAAGACAGTTACGGCATCCTCACAGAAACAGACATTTTGTACAAGGGAGTCGCGCTCGGCAAAAATTTAGAGACAACCTTCGTTGCTGAACTCATGACCAAACCTTGTATTGTCATTGATCCAGCCGCAACAGTTGAAGAAGTTGCCCAACTCTTTGCGAAACATCGATTGCTGAGAGCGCCTGTGATCCAAGATCAGCAAGTAGGCATGATTTCTGTGTCTGAGCTTTTGAGACATCATCCTGCAATCTCACAGCCGCATCTAGAAGCAGAATTGCAGCAAGCTCGTCAACAGGCAAATCAGCTGTGTACAGAGCAAGGAGCGCGATCGCCTGCCTGTATCGCTGCTTGGAAGACCGTAGACGCTTTGCAATCTGAATTGAGCGAACAGCGCATTGATCAACTGCTCAAACACACCTTTGAAGAGTATTGTGAGGAGTTTCCAAAAAGCCCAACATCAGATTTCTACACCAACTTGTGCGGAGGATAGTTCATTGCAATTCTCTAGCTCAACCCCAATCAGGACGCATCATCATGGTAGCCGAACAATTACTCATTCTGATCAAACAAGGCGCTAAGTCTTGGAACGCTTGGAGACAAGCTTATCCTGATTATGTGCCCGATCTTTCTCAAGCTTCACTGCATTCTTTGATCTTGAGAGGTGGAAATCTACAGGGCGTTCACCTCGATCAGGCTCAACTCTGCGAAGCTGACTTAATCAACGCTGATCTTCGTCAGGCAACACTCACAAATGCAAATCTTAGCAATGCTCATCTTTATGGAGCAGACTTTGCCGACAGCGAATTACAAGGCGCGAATCTGCTCAATGCAGACCTCAGTGCGACCAATTTTAACAGTGCGAACCTTGCAGGGGCGAATCTCAGCCACGCAGATCTAAGTGGCGCAGATTTCAGCCAAGCAAACTTAGCAGAAGCAAATTTGAGTCAAGCCGAGTTGCAAGGCACAACGTTTAAGGGTGCATCACTTGCCGGAGGAAACCTCAGCCAAGCGAACATGAAGCATGTAAATTTAGCAGAGACAAACTTACAAGGGGCAAATCTAGGCGAAGCAAATTTGTCAGGGAGCGATTTACGGAGAACGGACTTAACAGGTGCAGATCTAAGCCACACGAATCTAATCGGGGCAAATCTGAGCGGAGCAAATCTCAGTCGAGCTTATCTAATTCATGCAGATTTAAGTCGAGCAAATTTGCAACACGCAAATTTGACCGGGGCAAATTTAGCTCATGTGAAATTGAGTCATGCAAACTTCAGTGATGCAATTTTAACGGATGTAGATTTGACGGGAACTGATCTTGATGCAAACTTTAGCGGAGCAGTGCTTCAAGGTGCAATTGCGATCGATGAAAATCTCGAACGCAAACCTTTAGAATTAAGGCGCAATTATGATGTGCAACGATTAAAAGCTGACGATTTCAGTAGTGAAAACTGATGAGATTGCACTGATTCAGGTCGAATCAGTGCAATCTCGATAAACTATCCCATCGCGTGGGGTTGTATCTTCCCTATTTTCCAAGCTAGCAATGCTCCTAGCCCAAATACACTCACAACAAACAGAACAAGCCCGCCTAGACCGGGAATCAGGGCAAGAACTGTAACAATCAATAATCCAATCAAAAATTGTTGCACTTGAGTGGGCTGACCACTCTTTACGACGATTTGCCCGACCAAGAGCGAGAGTCCTAATGAGCCAACAAAAGAGGCAAGACTCGCGATTAAAATTACTAACGGAATTAAAGGAATGCCGATGAGAGTAATGGCAAGGAAAATATTCAGCGCAATCACAGCAACAATCGCCCCAATCCCCCATAAAGTACTTTGACTTGGATATTGCCGTATCGTTGCTGCTAAGTTTGGCATAAATGCAGGGGCAGCGCGAAGTAAAATCACGCCAACAATCGCAGCAATTATCGCACTCATGATCCGAAAAGCACTTTGTGCTGCATACCTTACCCAGAAAGAATTACGATCGCGATGCATTCCCATGCTGCCATCGTCACCTAATGTGCCTTTTGCACCTCCAATCGTTGCCCCTTCTTCTTGCACAACTTTACCGCCGATCGCATAAGCATCTCCATCGACTCGTGCCCCTTTCTTGAGTGTGACATTGCCACCAATTGCGATCGCGGTTTGTGTGACTCGCCCATTCGGTTGCACGATCACAGAACCTCCGATCGCATGAGCATTTTCGACGACTTGCTTTTCTTGAACCATGACATCTCCACCGAATCGAATCAGATTTGTGTTGTTCACATTGATGTCTGTTTGTGCGAGTGCTTGACCCGCAAAGAGCAACACAATCGTAGAGATAAACACCAGAATCCACTGCTTCCAATTCATCGTAATTTTCTCTCAAGGTACAAGAACAGTAGAAGCCCTAGAATTGGCAGATTTGAATGGCTTCTAAATCTGCCAACATCAGACACACTTGAACTTAACCAAACCAATGCGAAGCAGCTTGTCCAGGCATTTCTTCTTGTGGAATATCATGCTCAATTTCTTTCTGATTCTGAGCTAGAACCTCTTGAATCCCTTCTCGAATCACAAATTCTAGACAAGATTTCTGATCGCTACAGTGCGGTGCATAAGTTGGATGAACGATCGCTTCTTCAGTTTCCTCTGTTACAATAAACACATTAGGAACTCGATTTAAAACCCAAGCTACTAACTGCTGTTGCAGATCGGGATGAGCGAATGCCTGCTGATAAGGATGATGAGGATACGATTCTAAGATCCTTTCGATTTCTTGCAGAATCGGGTATTGCGCGACGTTGAGGATAGTTTTCGACATAGGAAATCCCTCGCCTAGAGTCAGGATGTTTTTGCGAAATGATGCAAACACGCCTGGTGCGATCAGGTTAACAGGATCGCACCTTTAGCTTTTCGCACCTTTCAGAATACGGAACAATGATGAGGAAGTTGTGAGGAACATCATCTGAATCTGATTAGTCTGAATCATCCTCACAACTTCCTCACGATTTTTCTCTATAACCATTCATATAAGGACAGCCTTAGAAACTTTGAACTGTTCTTCTTGTTGAATGCAGGATTTATTGGAGTGAAATTCTATGTCTCATCTCTCTCTCCAACCGTGGCAGGTTTCAGACCAAGACTTTCCACTGCAAGGCAGTCCAACCCAGCAACTTCAATTCATACTCAATTATGCTGTGCTAGCACCCTCTGGGCACAATACTCAACCTTGGAAATTCACGATTCAGCAGGAGACAATCGAGTTATGGGCAGATCTCGATCGTGCTCTGTCTTATGTTGATCCGGAGCATCGAGAACTGATCATTAGTTGTGGTGCAGCATTGTTAAATTTGCGACTAGCATTACATCATTTTGGTTATCAAGGCGACATTCAGATGTTACCCAACTCAGATCAACCCAATCTACTCGCGCAGATTCGTTTAGGAAGTTGGAACCAGGAAACGGCTGAAGAGAAGTCTTTGTTTGAAGCAATTTCCCAACGCCATACGACCCGACGACCCTTTGAGGCCTGGAACATTCCTACAACCGTTTTGCAATGGTTGCAAGTGATCGCAGTTGAAGAAGGCGCATGGTTGCATCTTGTTCAAGGGCAGAAAGCAAAATCCCATCTTCTGAATTTAGTCAATCTTGCTGATCGCTTACAGATGGCAGATCCAGAAATTCGCAAAGAACTCTCAGCTTGGATGCACTCTGGATCTAATCCACGACATGATGGTCTTCCTGCTTATGCTTTAGGTGTGCCGCCAAGATTTGATTTCTTAACAGTTGTGCTTTCTTGGCTGACTCGCTATTTTAATTTAGGCAATCAGATTGCTAAACAGAATGAGCAACTTTTACAGAGTGCCTCTGCGATCGCAGTCTTAGGAACCCATGGCGACACACCAATCGATTGGCTAAATGTAGGACAAGCCCTTCAGAAAATTCTACTGCGTGCCCAAAGTTTGGGCATTGTTGCCTCATTTTTCAATGCCCCGATTCAGATGCCAGAAGTGCGGTCTCAACTTCAAAGTAGCCTGAACCGTGAGGGATACCCTCAAGTTCTACTACGGCTAGGCTATTGTACCAGCACTCAGCCAACCCCACGTCGCAGTAGTCACGAAGTTCAATTTTGATCTTCACAAGATCCTCAAATTCTTGTTCTACTTTCAGTCTAGAGCTAACAAAAGGCTCTCTCCAATCTAAATCTACACAGGAGGGAAGATTATGCCGCTTATTCGTTGGCAACCAATGCGAGAATTGGATCTTCTTCATCGGCAAATGGATCGGTTGTTTGAAGGGTTAGCAGACCGCGATTTTCCGATCCCGGCGGTGAATGGTGAAATGAAGTGGATGCCCGCGATCGAACTTCAAGAAACGGATACCGAGATTGTTCTCAAAGCCGCAATTCCTGGAATTGAAGCGAAAGATCTCGATGTGCAAGTTAGTCCAGAAGCAGTCATGCTCAAAGGCGAGCATCAACAAGAAACGAAAACTGAAGAAAAAGGTTACTACCGTTCTGAATTCAACTATGGGCAATTTGCTCGCACCGTACCTCTTCCATCAACGGTGAAGCATAATCAAGTCAAATCAAATTTCAAAGATGGTGTTCTAACCTTAACGCTTCCGAAAGCAGAAGCAGCAAAACCTAAAGTGATGAAAGTAGATTTGACCCAACAAGCATGAAACCAAAACGTAGTCATTTGAAACAGTTTGACTCGTTTGATTGCAAAACTGTAGGAAGCTATTTTCTCACATTATAATCGCGCTGAAATGATTGTCTCTCTCTATCATTTCAGCGTTTTCTTTTGTAGTGCTTCTGAAGAATTGTGAGCCATGAACTTACACCTACCAATTTGGACATTACCTCCTGAGACAGTTTATGAACATGCCAACACAACCGCAGAAGGGCTTTCCGATCAAGAAGCTGCCGAGCGATTAGTGCACTATGGTTACAACGAATTACCTGAGCCTGCTCAACGATCGCTGTGGTTACGCTTTGCCGACCAACTGACTCACTTCATGGCGTTACTGTTGTGGGCGGCAGGCACTCTCGCTTTTGTTTCAGGCACACCCCAACTCGGTTGGGCAATCTGGGCAGTCATTTGGATTAATGCGATCTTTAGCTTCTGGCAGGAGTTTCAAGCGGAGCAAGCTTTATCTGCGCTCAAGAATGTGCTGCCCATGCAGGTCAAAGCCTATCGTAACGGTCGCTTACAAACCCTTCCCGCTCAAGAATTAGTTCCAGGCGATGTGATCGAACTCGAAGAAGGCGATCGCATTTCTGCGGATGCAAGACTGGTTTCGAGCCAGTCTCTTTCTGTGGATGTTTCAGTCCTGACTGGAGAATCGATGCCTGTTCCGCGATCGAGCGATGCAGTCATGAATGAGAAACTACATCCCTCAGATGCGCCGAATCTCGTCTTTGCAGGATCAACCGTTGCCTCTGGACGTGCTAAAGCTGTCGTCTATGCAACTGCCACACATACAGAATTTGGACAAGTCGCACACTTAACTGCAAATATCCAACGTGATGCCAGTACGCTCGAAGTTGAAATTACCCGAGTCGTGCATGTGATTACTGCAATTGCAGTTGGCATGGGAATTTTACTCTTTGCTTTGACAACCTTGCTTGTGGGTATGGATGTGAAAGAGAGTTTCATCTTTGCGATCGGGATTATTGTTGCATTTATCCCAGAAGGATTGTTGCCAACCGTGAGTTTAGCACTCGCGATCGGGGTTCGACGCATGGCAAGACAGAATGCTCTCGTGCGACGACTCTCGGCAGTAGAAACCTTAAGTGCCACGACAACCATTTGCACCGATAAAACAGGCACTCTGACAAAAAATGAAATGACGGTACGCCAACTCTGGATTCCGGGAGTCGCGTTAGAAGTCACGGGAACCGGATATGATCCGACGGGTCAAGTTCAAATCACCGGTGATACTCAAATTCCACACGTGAATCGACTGCTCACCGCAAGTGCTCTATGTTGCAACGCACGACTTAATCATCAAGCAGGGTCAAGTCTATGGCAAGCAATCGGTGATCCCACAGAAGTTGCTTTACTGGTTGCCGCACTTAAAAATAAATTGTCGATCGATGAACTCCAGCACCTCGCTCCCCGAGTTCGAGAAGTCCCCTTTGATTCACATCGACGTATGATGAGTGTTGTCGTTTCAGGCAACTCATCCGCGCATTCATTATTCATGCCGGATGCACACTCTCAAACTACATTCTCTCAAACTACATTCCTGGTATTTACAAAAGGTGCGCCCCTCGATGTTTTAGCTCATAGTCGATTGATCCTTCAGCAGGGACAGACAAAATCGATGACTGAAGCAGATCGTCTTGAGATTACAAAAGCAAATGATGAGTTCGCAAAACAAGGCTACCGCGTTTTAGGAATTGCCACAAAATCGGTTGATTCGGATCTCATTCAGCAATCTGATGAAGTGTTGGAGCAGAATTTAACGTTTCTCGGATTAGTTGCAATGATAGATCCACCACGTCCTGAAGTAGCAAAGGCAATTGCACAATGTCACGAGGCAGGCATTCACGTCACGATGATTACCGGGGATTATGGATTGACCGCAGAAGCGATCGCGAAACATATCGGACTCGTCAAGCAGCAGGCACGAGTGATTACCGGAGAGCAACTCAGTCATTTATCCAATACGCAACTGCGGCAAATTCTGGCACGTCAAAACGGCTTAATCTTTGCAAGAGTCATGCCGGAGCAGAAATTGCGCTTAGTAGAAGCGTATAAAGCTCTGGGTCATATTGTGGCAGTCACAGGAGATGGTGTGAATGACGCGCCTGCTTTACGGGCTGCCAATATTGGCATCGCAATGGGAATGAGTGGAACAGATGTAGCACGCGAAGCCGCAGATATTGTGCTGATCGATGATAACTTTGCCACGATCGTCAGCGCGATCGAACAAGGTCGCGCGGTTTATCAGAATATTCGCAAGTTCATGACGTATATCTTGGTCTCCAACGTGCCTGAGTTTTTCCCATTTCTGTTCATGGTGTTGTTTAAGATTCCGCCCGCGCTAGTGATTCTGCAAATTCTTGCAATTGATCTAGGAACTGATATGGTTCCGGCGCTGGCGTTAGGAGCAGAAGCACCAGAAGTCGGCACAATGCAGCAACGCCCCCGTCACAAATCAAAGCGCCTGCTTGATAAAAAATTACTGATGCGAGCATATTGCTTTTTGGGTCCAATTGAAGGAATTCTCGGTATGGCAGGGTTCTTTTTCGTTTGGTTTAGCCAAGGTTATAGCTTCAGTGACTTACAAGCCTTGACTCCGAGTATCTTGTCTCATTCTGCGGATGCAAGAACCATGATCGTCTATAACCAAGCGATGACGATGACTTTAGCTGCGATCGTTGCTGCTCAAATCGGAAACGTGTTTGCTTGTCGATCCGAACGAGTTTCAATTTTTCGCTTAGGCTTTTTTAGCAATCGCTTGATCTGGTTGGGAATTGCAACTGAATGGATGTTAATTCTGTCGATTATCTATCTCGCTCCACTGCAATCAATCTTTTCCACGATCGCGTTACAACCGATGCAATGGCTAGCACTACTGGTCTGTCCTCCGATTGTTCTGCTTGCAGATGAATGCCGCAAACAGGTGATGCGCGAATGAGTTAATGTCTAATCTTTGGGCACTGTATAAAAAATTAGTTTTTTCAGAAAGATCAAATCAGACTGCTCCAACATCGTTGGCTCAGGCGTGAGAAACGCTTGCAATCTTTGGACTCTTCTATCCTAATCTGTGGCAGAAAGACTTACCTTTTGGCGGAAGCGATTTTGCTTGCAAAATGCGAATGTCTCTTTAGACAGATTCACTCAAAAAACGGAGTTTCATTTCGCAGGGAAAAAGACAAACATGCCAGTTAGAAGCTCTGAAACAGCAATGCAAATTCTAACGAGGAACTGGGAAATTGTAATCAGGATGATGAGGTGGATTGCCAGTCTACTGACAGTCGCACATGCTGCTATGTAATAGCACATTTAGCCTAGAGAGTAGTCATCATGAATCAAGCGCCAGATCCCAAAAAACATCGATCGCGTTGGAGCCAGATCAGTACGAATACATTAGTGCGTTTTCTGCTCTTCTTTGCCTCCGGTTGGGCATTAGTTGCTATCTTTCAATATTTTGAGTACGTGATCTTTGTGTTTGCGCTTTCAGGGATTCTAGCGCTCTTGCTCAACTATCCACTGCAATTTTTACAGCGATTTGTCGGACGCAGACTCGCATTAGGGTTAGTCATTGCACTAAGCCTGATCACGATTATTGCTGCAGTCGTTACGATCGGGCTAACCTTGACCAATCAAGTCCAACAATTAGCAACGCTACTTCTTCAGGCTTTAAATACTTCAAACAATCCATTTGACCAGCTGCAAAGTACATTGGCAGCGCGCAACATTCCGTTCAACCTTGACGTGATCGAAGCCCAAATTCGCGATGTGTTTGTCGTGAGCTTGAACTGGATCGTTAGTTCTCTGCCCGTTCTCTTCCAGAATTATGTCACGTTTATCATTATCTTAGTTGTTGCATTTTTCATGCTGATCGATGGTGCAAAGCTATGGCGACTCGTACTCAAGTTAGTCCCTGCCCAACACCGCAACCGTGTGTCGATCGCAGTCCAAACAAACTTTTTCGGATTTCTTCGCGGGCAGTTGCTCATCTCATTTTTGCTGAGCATTGCTACGTTTCTCGTTTTTGCACTGTTTCAAATTCCATTTCCGTTTTTGCTTGCGGTCACGATCGGGGTGTTTGACTTAATTCCTGGCATTGGTGCAACGCTCGGCGTGTCTCTTGTCTGTTTAATTATTTTTGTACAAAGTAACTGGCTCATCGCGTTCAAGGTACTACTCATTTGTTTGGTTTTACAACAGTTACAAGATAATCTTCTTTCTCCGCGTGTCATGCAAAGCACCATTCATCTCAGTCCAGTGGTTGTATTTTTTGCGCTCTTGGTTGGAACGAAGATTTCAGGACTACTAGGTCTCTTTTTAGCAGTCCCGATCGCGGGTGTGATTGTTAGTCTATTCAATCTTGAAGAAGCACAAGGAGAGTAGACACGCATTCTTTTATTGTCCGAAAAAGCTCAAAAAACTCTGTACCAGTTGCACCAAAATAGATCAAAAAGTAAATAAAGATAAATTCAATACCATCACAACGCCTATAGATCGATAATTGAAAGAGTGATGGTCAGGAGGAAGCGTTATGAATCGTGATGCGAATCATTTTAGGAATCAGGATAGTCACTCAAACGCATCGATGCCTATCCATCACCCATCTTCAGCCTATCCATCGCTTAGGAATATTACGATCGAAGATTTTCAACTATCCTCAACAGGTTTAACCGAGGAACAACGTGCTAAAGCACTCGCTCGATTACACGAATACTTATCTATCCAGAAGGCGAATTTCCTCGGATACCAAGTCAATCAGCAGTTGGATTACGAAGATGATCTCAAGCCCTATCTGAACTATCACGTCAATAACGTAGGCGATCCCTTTATCGATGGGAATCTTACGATTCATAGTAAATGGATGGAGCGGGCTGTACTCGATTACTATGCTCGGGTATGGAATGCTCGCTTACCTCATAATCCCGCCGATGGAGAGTCTTACTGGGGATATGTAGTCAGCATGGGATGTACCGAAGGTAATCTCTACGGACTATGGAATGCACGCGATTATTTAGCAGGCAAGCTCCTCCTAGAAGAACACACGGCTGAAGAAGAAGCGAGGGTCGCCAGTTTTGGGGGACATCCTCGATCTCTACTTCGCCACCTCATTTACAAACAGGCATTGCCGCTAGATGGAAAGCCTCATGCTTATACCCCTGTTGTGTTTTACTCCGAAGATACTCACTACTCGATTATCAAAGCGGGCATTGTCCTCGGACTTCATACATTTTATCAAATAGGGCAGCACTACTATCCCAACGAGAACCCTCTAGCACCGGGTCAGCCGTGGTCGAAAGAAGTACCATCCACGCAAGGCAGTACAGGACCAGGCTCGATCGATATTCCCTCGCTAGTAAAGCTCGTCGAGTTTTTTGCAGCCAAGGGGTATCCCATCTTAATCTGTTTCAACTATGGCACCACTTTCAAAGGCGCTTATGACGATGTAGAAGCAGCAGGAAAAGCACTGATGCCGATCTTTCAGCGCTATGGACTGCATGAACGCAAAGTTTACTACGACCCGAGCGATCCGAATCAATTTGATCTTCGCACTGGATATTGGTTTCATGTAGATGGTGCTTTAGGAGCAGCATATATGCCCTTTGTGGAGATGGCATACAATGCTGAAAAAATTGCTCAACGCGGACCGAATTTTGATTTCCGATTACCATTTGTGCATTCGATCGCAATGAGTGGACATAAGTGGATCGGGGCACCTTGTCCCTGCGGCATCTATATGACGAAAACAAAATATCAGTTGCGTCCACCGGATAATCCAGAGTATATCGGTTCTCCTGATACCACATTTGCCGGGTCACGCAATGGTTTATCGGCGATGATTTTATGGGACTACTTGGCGAAAACTTCCTATGAAGGCGAGATGGAAAAAGCCTTGTATACTGAAAAGATGGCGGAATATGCTGTTCAACAACTCAAGGAGCTAGAGCAGCACTTGGGTGAATCTTTGTGGGTGGAACGGACACCACTCTCGCTGACGATTCGGTTTAAGCAAGCGAATCCCGATATTATTTTCAAGTACTCGCTATCTAGTGAAACGCTATTTGTGAATGGGCAAAAGCGAGCCTACAATCACATTTTCATCATGGCGCATGTCGCGACTCAGCTCATTGACCAACTGATTACAGATCTCAGGCAACCGGGTGCTTTTCCATCTCAACCCACTGTAGCCAAGCCGCCAGAAATTGCTCCCACTCGTCATCCAAAGCACCTTGCCCACTTCCCGCATTTGGGACGCGGTTTCCATTAACAGAGCTAATGGGAAACGTTCGCCTTTATGCTTCAGACAGTACTTTGAAAAGAGCGTAAAACAGTGAGAGGAAACCTTTTTGGCAATTAAAACTGGTATCTGGATTTACTGGCTATTTTGTGCGATCGCGACCGCTTTAGTGATTGCTAGACGAGATCGGGCAAACGGGTTACTGAGTCCGCGTTCGGCTTCTGGGCAGGAGAAAAAAGGGTATCACCTCACCTTGCTTTTGGGGTGGATTGTGACGCTCTTAGCATCGGGAACTTATGTTTTATTCACCGTAAAGCGGGACACAGGTCATTATCATTTCGTAGACCTCGCTGTATTTTCCGTGTTGAACGGTATTCTTGAGCAATTCATGTTTATCTTTTGGTTCTTGGTTGGCTGCTACATTGGACGCCAGAAGTTTCAAAATGCACCGATTTGCATCTTTATGTGTGGCTATGCCAGCAATGTTTTATATTCTGGCTTGATTCATTCTCTATTTTGGATTCAGGTACTACCCAAGCATGATCTTTTCATTGCACCAGTTTTTATTTCGGCGTTGATGTCAGCAATTTGGGTATGGTTGCTATGGCGCTATCGTGCAGTAATTTCAATTATTGCCATGCACATTGTGGTTGATTTTCTCAGTATCGGTCATCTTCATTTTTCTTGGTTTGAATCATTTCAACTTCTTAAGTCAGGACTCATCCAATGAAGACGACGATTTACTGTTGAGTGTGAGTAGAAATATACTGAACGATATCGTTAAGCGTGATGAGTTTCCCATAGTCGGTTTCTGGAATCTCCACACCAAATTCCTCGTTCAGTCCAATCATGAAATTGAGAAAATCATAAGAATCAATTCCGAGCGTTTCTCGAACATCATCATCCTTGCCTAAAGTTTCTGGAGAAGACCCAGGAGCAATCTTTTGCAAGAGTCTGAACATTGTTTCTTGAATTTGAGTTTTAGTGATTGCCATTGTTTCACCCTTCATAAAATCATTGATGAATCTGTATTCTTTACCATTTCTCTACTGATTGAAGATGTGTGTTGACTGCTTGCAAGAATCTTGCACCAATCATGCCATCCGTTGCGCGATGATCCCCTGCTAGCGTTGCAACTAGTACCGGACGAACATCGAGCATTCCTTGTTCTGCCCAAGGCTGTTCAGAGATTTTGCCGAAACCGACCAAAGCAACTTGGGGTGGATAGATCACCCCGTAGACTTTTTCGACACCGATATCTCCCAAGCTTGTTAGTGTCATCGTTGCATCAGACAGTTCTGAGCTACGGAGATGTCCTCCTCGCGTACGCTCAATTAAGTCGCGCATGGTCGCCATCAATTCATCGAGGCTTTTCAGATCCGCATGATGAATCGCAGGCGTGACTAGCCCTCCTTGCCGTAGGGAAATCGCAAAGCCGATGTGAATTGCTTCTTGGACTTGAAGCTGATCTTCAATCCAATATCCATTCAATTCTGGAACGTCAGTTAATGCTTTAGCGACTGCTTTGATCAGCAGAACGACAGGTAAGATACGCTCTTTTATCGATCGCTTTTGATTCTCTGCTTCAAGCCATTTCAGTGCATGGCTCATATCAATTCGAGTTTCGAGATAGTAGTGAGGAATCTCGCGATTAGAGCGAGACATCGCAGCCGCGATCGCGCGTCGCATTCCTGCCTGAAAATCAGTTGTAGTCGGTTTCGCTTCAGGCGATGGAGGGATAACTTTTTCTTCTGGCTTTGGTGCTGGTTTCCGGGCTTTTGCAGCTTCTTCTATATCAATTTGATGAATCGCACCATCGGCTCCAGTGCCTTTCACCTGAGTTAAGTCCACTTCCAGTTCAGCCGCTACCTTGCGAGCAAGGGGCGAAACGCGCAAGCGTTCTTCTTGAGGAAGATCTGGGACTGGAATCGTCGGAGCTTCGATTGTAGGAGGTGGGCTAGGTTGTTCGCGATCGGTGACCGCGATCGCTTCTTTTTCCGCACCGTTTTCTAATTTCAATCTCGCCATTGGCGTTCCCACGGGCACTTTAGTATCCGGTTCCAGCAGGAGTTCCTCAACAGTACAGTTTTCAAAGACCTCAATTTCCATGATGCCTTTATCGGTTTCCACATCTGCAATAATGTCACCGTACTTGAGATGATCGCCAGGTTTGGCTCTCCAGGCGACTAAGGTTCCGGTTCTCATATCCGCCCCTAAACTGGGCATACGAAATTCAGCCATGTCGAGTCACCATCCTCCGGACTGTATTGACGATCGTCGCAGATTGAGGCAAGGCAGCTTGTTCTAAATGATTGGCATAGGGCACGGGAACTTCGGCTGAGCAAATCCGTTCTACAGGGGCATCTAAGTCATAGAATGCTTTTTCCATAATGCGAGCGCTAATCTCCGCAGAGATGCTGCCACTGCGCCAGCCTTCATCAATGATCACGGCTCGATGCGTTTTCGCGATCGAGGTGAGAAACGTAGCCTCATCCAGTGGACGCAGAACCCGTAAATCAATCACTTCTGCTTCGATGCCTTCTTGAGCCAGGGTTTCTGCGGCTTCGAGTGCTTTGAATAAACTGGCACTGTAGCTAATGAGCGTTACGTCATGCCCAATTCGACGAATACAGGCACGATCGATATCTACTGCTCCCGCATTTGCTGGAAGTTCCCCTTCCATGTTGTAGAGCAACGTATTCTCAAAAATCAGAACGGGATCGGGATCTTCCAGTGCTGTCCAAAGCATTCCACGGGCATCTTCAAGCACTGCTGGAGTCAGAACTTTAATTCCAGGAATGTGAGCATACCATCCTTCTAAACTATGAGAGTGCTGTGCTGCTAGTTGTTTGCCGCCTCCGGTTCCCATGCGAATCACGAGCGGAACATTGAACAAACCGCCGGACATATGCAGATAGGTTGCTGCTGTATTGAGAATTTGATCGGCAGCCAACAAGCTAAAGTTAACCGTCATCACTTCCACGATCGGGCGCATTCCGTTCAGTGCTGCGCCAATTCCGGCTCCGGTAAACCCAGACTCACACAGCGGCGTGTCCATGATCTTGTCGGCACCCAATTCTTTCAACAGTCCTTTTGTTACTCCAAAAGCACCGCCATACTGTCCGACATCTTCGCCCATCAGGAACACGCGATCGTCTTTTAGAATTGCCTCTCGGATTGCGTCTCGCACTGCTTCTCGATAGGTTGTCTGAATCATCAGCGGTGGATTGTCTGTATGGGTGTCAATTCCATAGTTCATAGTGTCCCCCTAGGCGTTTGGCTCTGAGTAGACAAAGCGATTTAATTCTTCCACAGGTTCCCAAGTTCCCGCTTCCGCAAATGCGATCGCATCTGTGATCTCTTGACGGATCGATTGTTCTATCCTTTCCACATCAGCATCTGTGATCTGTCCTTGTGCTTTTAACTGTTGCGTGAGTGTTGAGATAGGACAGCGTTGTTTCCATTCTTCGACTTCGGCTTTATCTCGGTAGAGTTCTGGGTCAAACATCGAGTGCGCTCGGAAACGATAGGTGACACATTCTAGAAAGAAGGGCTTTCCGTTTTCCCGGACTTCAACCGCTGCTTTTTGAGCAGCTTGCTCTACTGCTAGAACATCCATGCCATCCACAACTGCATGACCGATGCCATAGCTTTCTGCTTTCTGAACCAGATTTGTGACTGAGTGAGAATACTTCAGAGCCGTTCCCATTGCATACTGATTATTCTCACAAACGAACAACAACGGGACTTGCCAGAGAGATGCTAAATTCATGGATTCGTGAAACTCTCCTTCTGCAACTGCGCCATCGCCAAAAAAGCAGCAGGTGAGCCGTTTTCTGCCCAATTTCTTATCGGCTAAAGCCAGCCCAACCGCTAAGGGTAAACCACCACCTACGATCGCGTTACCTCCATAGAAGCGATGCTCTTTATCAAATAAATGCATCGATCCTCCACGTCCCCGACAACAGCCCTCTTGCTTACCAAACATCTCTGCCATGACGGTATTCATGGGAATTCCGCGTGCTAGGGCTTGACCATGTTCGCGATAGGTTGCCACGATCGCATCATCGGGTTTTAAGACTTGCATAACTCCCACTGCTACCGCTTCTTCGCCGTTGTACAGATGCAAAAAACCGCGAATTTTCATGGCGCTATAGAGTTCTGCACACTTATCTTCAAAGCGACGAATCCGTAGCATTTGATAAAGAAGATCGTGCAAATGTGCTTGATTGGAATCAACAGAAGTAGGAGATTGTATGGTTGCATGTTTCTTCTTCATCAGTTCGTCTCCAATGTCGATAGATCGCCTTCGGGTAACCCTAATTCACGCGCTTTCAGCAATCGCCGCATAATCTTACCGCTTCGAGTTTTGGGCAATGATTCTTGAAATTCCAATTCTTTTGGAGCTACAGCGGCTCCTAGTTTTTGTCGAGCAAATCCCAAAAGTTCTAGCTTGAGCGCTTCACTAGGTTCTCGCCCTGGTTTGAGGGCAACAAAGGCTTTGACTAGCTCACCAATCATCGGATTCGGTTTACCAATCACGCCCGCTTCCGCTACCGCTGGATGCTCCATCAATGCACTTTCGACCTCAAAGGGACTAACCATGTGTCCCGAAGTTTTGATGATGTCGTCTTCGCGTCCCATAAACCAGAAGTAGCCATCGCGATCGCGCATGGCTAAATCGCCTGTGATGTACCAATCTCCAACAAAACATTTGCGGTAGCGTTCTTCATCATGCAGATAGCCGCGAAAGATCGAAGGAAAATCAGGTTTTAGAGCTAAGTCTCCATCAATGCCCGGTTGGTCAATTTGTTCGATCGTGCCATCCTCATGCCGCCGCACGATCGCGGCTTCTACCCCAGGAATAGGACGACCCATCGAACCTGGACGAATCTGCATCGTGGCATAGTTGGCGATCATGATGCCACCTGTTTCGGTTTGCCACCAATTGTCGTGAATCGGTAAGCCTAGCTTTTCCTGCCCCCAAACCACTGCTTCGGGATTCAGCGGTTCTCCCACACTATGCACGAGTCGCAGATGGCTCAAATCATATTCGGCTTTCGGGTCAATATCGAGGCGCATCAATCGCCGAATCGCCGTCGGAGCGGTGTACCAGACAGTTACTTTTTGAGTTTCGAGAATGCGATACCAGCGATCGGCATCAAACTCTGCTTCATCAATGATACTCGTCACGCCATGAGTCAGCGGTGCAATGATCCCGTAGGACGTTCCAGTCACCCAACCTGGATCAGCCGTACACCAAAAAATATCATCAGGATGCAAATCGAGCACATACTTTGCCGTCATGTAATGAGCATAAACGGCTTTGTGAACATGAATCGCCCCCTTGGGCATTCCAGTTGTGCCACTCGTGAAGTGCAGCAATGCCATATCTTCTGGTTGAGTGCTTACGATCTCAAACTCAGAAGTAGCCACTTGCATCAGCTTGGGCAGCGACCAAATTCCTTCTTCTACATGATCTGCACTATCTGCTAAAAGAATGTGCTGTAACTTCGGCAATCGATCGCGCAATGCAACGACTTTCTGTTGGTAGAGTGCGGTAGTTGTCACTAAGACTTTGGCATCTCCTCGGTTCATGCGTTGATAAATCGGCTCTGGACCAAAAGCAGAGAAAAGCGGACAAACCACACTGCCATTTTTCAACGTACCAAGAGCAGCAATATAAAGAGATGGAATCCGTCCTGTGAGAGCAAAGACGCGATCGCCCTTCGCAATTCCTAGGGTTTTGAGAACATTCGCGAATTGATTGGTTTGTAGAGCGAGATCGCGATAAGTAAAATCTTGAACATCCCAGTTCTTTCTTAGAAAGCGTAAGGCAATGTGATCGGCTCGATCGCTTTTGGCATGTCGATCGACCGCAATATCGGCAATATTCAATCCCTCAATAGTTGCTTTGAGTTCAGCGTCGATTTCTGCCCAAGAGAATACACGGCGCGTTTCTTCATAGTTTTGTAAATTAGGTTCGACTCGCCAATTTTTGAATGATTTCTCGATTGGACTCCAGCCCATTGTTTCACCTCACTTGCATGATGAGGAACGATAGTGTCAGGTTACTGGGCAATGATGAGGAACTTGTGAGGATGAGATCGTTAAATTCTTTGAGGAGATTAGATTTTATCTTCGGTTCCTTCTTACGATGAAATGAGAAAGACTGGATCGTTAGGAAAATTGTCATGAACACAAACAACCCGAACGCCAAGCATTCTTGCACCGACCAGATGAAACACATCCGGAGCTATACAGGCAAACTATCCACAGCTATCCCGGATGTGATGAAGAGTTTCTATGCGCTCAGTAAAGCTTCCTCCACTGCTGGTGCCCTGGATTCTAAAACCAAAGAATTGATTGCCTTAGCCATTTCCGTAGCAATTCACTGCGACGACTGTATTGCCTTTCATACTCATTCGACGCTTCAAGCAGGAGCGACAAAAGAAGAAATTCTGGAAATGTTAGGAGTTGCAGTCTTTATGGGTGGAGGTCCCTCATTGATGTATGCAACTCATGTGATGGAAGCTGTTGAAGAATTACAAAAAGAGCCTAGTAGTCAACCCCATTAATTTCACGGAGTGGGGAGATGGGGAGCAGCAACTATAATTTCAGCCCTTCACCCTATCCCCCTATCTCCCCATCAAATTTGTCGTGGAACACTCCCTAAAAATCTCCGCTTCAGATGGACTCTTCAACATAGCTATTCATGAATTTCGCCCTGGGGCATGACTGTTCTGGTCAGTGAAGCTTCACTCGTATCAGTTGCATTCAAGTTTGCGTCCTGTAGATTTGCTTCACACAAATTTGCATCACATAAATCTGCACCATACAAATTTGCACCTCGCAAATCTGCTTTCCAGAGCCTTGCCCCACACATTTTACTTCCCGTCAATTTGGCACTCTGTAAATTTGCCTCAGCAAGGCAGATTCCATGTAACAGCGCATCACTCAAATCAGCTTCAACTAAGGATGCTCCACTTAAATCCGCATCGGTCAAGTTGGTCGCTTTGAGCGTTGCGTTATTCAAATTAGCACCACTCAGAAATGCGCCAAATAAATTAGCACGATCGAGATTGGCTCCACTCAAATCGATTTCATTCAAATTAGCTCCACTCAAAGAGGTATCAGTTAATTTTGCGCCTTTCAGGTGCGATCGTCCCAAATTGATGCCACCCAAAGACAAACCACTGAGATCAGCCTGTTCTAGAACAACATCACTGAAATTACGTTCTCCTGCCGCATAGCGATCGAGGAGTTCCTGAACTGTGATCGAACGTGAAATCGTGTAAGAAGATTCACCAAGGGTCATGATATTGTTCCTACAGTTTATAAATGGCTTCACAATGTTCTAAAGAGAGAAGACCGTTCTAGTTTGAGAGTAGAGGATAAGTTTGAGAAAGTTGTGAAGGGACAAAGACAGACTGCTGAATTCTCTCTTTGAAATCAATTAGCAAATTCTAGGTAACTGCTCTCCGCTCAGTCGTGTGATCATGCGTTCTACTCCGATTTTGTTTTTCAAAATCACAGCGGAAGAATTTGATTGAATAACATGCCCCACAATCCGAGGATTATAAGGAGAATGTTGTTCTAGCAGCGCGATCGCGCGCTCAGCATCTTGGGGCGCAACAAAAGCGACAAAGCGTCCTTCGTTTGCTACATATAACGGATCTAAGCCTAAAATTTCACATGCGCCTTGCACTTCGTCGCTGATAGGAATTGCAGCTTCATCGAGTTGAATCTGCATGGCTGCTCCTTCAGAAAGCTCAATTAAGGCACTAGCTAATCCTCCTCGGGTTAAATCTCGCAAACAATGCACAGAAATTTCTGCATCGAGTAAAGCGAACACTGGATCGATTAAAGCGGCACAGTCACTCTCGATCGCACTCTCAAATCTCAATCCTTCTCGCATTGCCATAATTGCTATACCATGCCGACCAATATCGCCATTGATGATGACCACATCTCCTACTTGAATGTGTTGTGGCGCAATTTTGCAGGCATGTTCAATGATTCCAATTCCGGCTGTATTGATGAATAAGCCATCCCCGCGACCTCGATCGACAACTTTTGTGTCTCCGGTCACGATTTGAACCTTGGCAGTCTGAGCAGCTTGCTGCATTGAGTCTACGATGTCTTGCAATAGAGGCATGGAGAAGCCTTCTTCTAAGATAAATCCAGCACTCAGATAAAGCGGACGTGCGCCACACATTGCTAGGTCATTGACGGTTCCATTGACTGCTAATGTCCCGATATTGCCACCCGGAAAAAAGAGCGGCTGAACGACATAAGAATCTGTTGTAAATGCGATTTGAGCATGATGGACATCTAATACTGCACCATCATGGCGACAAGACAGTGCAGTATTTTCAAAGGTCGGAATAAACAATTGCTCAATTAATTGATGCGTAAGTTGTCCTCCTCCGCCATGCGCGAGCAGAATTTGAGAAAACTTTTGCATCGGCATAGGACACGATCGAGAATGAGGACTACTCACGATCTTCTACCTTTTCGATTAATTTTTCTGCCATCTCGATCGCAGTAAGAATCAAAATTTGCTCTTGTTGTCCGCGCCCTTCTTCATCGCTAACCGTGGCATAAATATGCGGATTTGCCAGCATTCCAGACAGAATTTGACTGGCAATTTGCTTCAGTTCAGTGTGATTTTTCATAGCATTCTCCTTGCGTAATAGTAAGCTGCACACGCTCCTTCGGAAGAAACCATAGGTGCGCCCAAAGGATGTTCAGGTGTACAGCGTGTTCCAAAGGCAGCACATTCCTGCGGTTTCCGAATTCCTTGCAAAATCAGACCACTGATACAGTCAGATTGTTCTGACTGAGATGTCTGTGCTGAGACTTGAAATCGAAGACTTGCATCAAATTCGGCATATTGATCTCGCAGTCCTAATCCGCTTTGAGCGATCGTACCAATTCCTCTCCAGTCCCGAGGAACGACAGTAAACACGTCTCGCATCAGTTGTTGTGCAATTTGATTGCCTGATCGCTGAACTGCACGAGCATACTGATTTTCGACCCTTGTTTGTCCTGCCTCTAATTGCTGAACACAGATATAAACACCCTGCAAAATGTCAGCAGGCTCGAATCCAGTCACGACAATCGGAATGTGATATTTTTGAGCGATCGGCTCATAGTCTTTGTATCCCATCACTGTACAAACATGCCCTGCGGCTAACAGTCCATCAATATTGTGATCTGGCGAGGAGAGCAGTAATTCGAGCGCGGGAGGCACTAAGACATGAGCGACTAGCAGTGAAAAATTCTGAACGTTTTGTTGTTTGGCTTGATGAACTGCGATCGCGGTTGCTGGAGCCGTCGTTTCAAAGCCAACCGCAAAAAATACAACTTGTCGATCGGGATTCGCTTGAGCAAGGTTGAGTGCATCCAGCGGCGAATAAACGATTCGGACATCTCCTCCCAAAGCTTTCACCGTGAGTAAATCGTATTGACTTCCTGGAACTCGGAGCATGTCACCAAACGAGCAGAAAATGACATCAGGAAGTGCCGCGATCGCACAAGCTTGATCAATTAATTCAGCAGATGTGACACAAACGGGACATCCTGGACCATGAATCAGCGTGATCGATGGAGGTAACAGTTGATCAATGCCAAATTTAACAATGGTGTGAGTTTGTCCACCACAGATTTCCATGATTGTCCACGGTCGCGTCGTGATGCGATCAATGGCTTGAGTGTAGCGTTGAGCAAGCTCAGCAGTTCGATATTCGTCAATATATTTCATGGCAATTCTGCTGGAGTGTCACGCAGTTGATTTAAGTGTTCAAAAAATTGGGTTGCAACCGCAGTATCGAGTTGATTAATCGCAATACCCGCATGAACAATCACATAGTCTCCAATCTGGACATCTGGCACAAAGGCTAAGTTTACTTCCTTCACAATTCCGCCAAAGCTCACTCGACCCGTTCGCAACAATGGATCATCACCCTCAATGCTGAGAATTTTTCCTGGAATCGCTAAACACATACTTAACTCCCACGCTTTAATAGTTGGGATGCAGCAATGATTGCTTGTCCAACAGCAATGCCGCCATCGTTGGGTGGAATATGCCGATGCCAGTAAGGTTGGAAGCCTTCTGCTTGGAGACGGGCAATCGTGCGATCGCTGAAGTACCGATTTTGAAAACATCCTCCAGACAAGACAACGCGCTTTTGCTTCCATTGTCGCGCAAACTGAAGAATGACTTCGACCATTGTGTTATGAAACTTTGCAGAAACCATTGCAACTGATGTTTTTTGCTCAATTTCTGAAATGATGTCCTCAATCATCGTAGACCAATCGAAAATGCCCTGATGAATGACAGACGAATAAACTTCATCCGTTGAGATATGCTCTAACGCGAATTCCACCGCCATTGCTGCTTGTCCTTCAAACGTTGAAATGTGCACTAAGTTAAGTAAAGCTGAGATTGCATCAAAGAGCCGTCCTGCGCTCGAAGTCCAAGGTGTGTTGAGTTCCTTCTGGAGCATGGCTTGTAGAATGTCGCGCTCTTGGGCATTGAATGCTTGAACAGGGGTTAAATCTGTTCGATCGAATGCGGCTTCTCCCCACAGTTCGTAAAGTACTGCGATCGCAGCTCTGCGGGGTTCTCGAATTGCTTTCTCACCTCCCGGTAGTCTAAAAGGTTTGAAGTGTCCTACTCGTTGAAAATCGGTCAGATTCGCTAAGAAAAATTCTCCACCCCAGATTGTCCCATCGAGTCCATAGCCTGTGCCATCCCAAGCCACCCCTAACACCGTTTCCTCTAATCCGTTCTCAGCCATACAGGCAGCAATGTGAGCATGATGATGTTGAACCGGAAAGATTTGACTGGATGGAAATTTCGAGCCTCGGTGCTGAGCGTACTGAGTTGAAAGATAGTCAGGATGGTCATCACAAGCAATGAGATCGGGATGAACCGCATAAAGTTGCTCAAAAGTATCGATCGCTTGCTCAAAAGCTTGTAGAGTAGCTTGATTTTCCAAATCTCCGATATGTTGACTGACAAACAGATTGGAATCAATTGTCAGTGCGATCGTATTTTTAAGATGTCCTCCAACCGCTAAACAGGTTGGCATAGGCTTGGAGAGCGCAATAGGTAACGGAGCATACCCCCGCGATCGACGCAGAATCATTTCGCGATCGGCAATCACTCGCACAATCGAATCATCAACAGCACGAACAATGGGACGATTGTGAACTAGAAACGCATCTGCAATTCCTGATAAACGCTGAATCGCTTCCCGCTCATCCATACAAATCGGCTCATTCGATAAGTTGCCACTCGTTGCAACAATTGGAAAATTTAACGCGGATAGTAACAAATGATGCAGCGGCGTGTATGGAAGTAAAACACCAAGGTAAGCATTATTCGGTGCAACCGTTTCAAGAACGCTAAGATTTGCTTTACGACGAAGTAGAACGATTGGGGCTTCTGAAGCAGTGAGTAGTTGAGCTTCTAAGTCAGAAAGTTCACAGTCTTTTTGAACTGCTGCTAGCGAAGGATACATGACTGCAAAGGGTTTATCAGGTCGATGTTTTCGCTGTCGTAGAGTCGCGATCGCGTCTGAATTCCGAGCATCTACCATGAAATGAAATCCACCTAACCCTTTGACTGCAATGATTTGTCCGTTCTGAATCGCTTGGATTGCTGCTTGTAGCGCCGCTTCATCGGATGCCAGCCATTTTCCGCTCTGATCCCACCATTCCAACCGAGGACCGCATTCTGGACAAGCAATGGGTTGAGCATGAAATCGACGATCGAGCGGATTTTCGTATTCAGTTCGACAGCGATCGCACATCTGAAACGCATTCATGCTGGTGTTGGGTCGATCGTAGGGCAAAGCGTTGATAATACTAAAGCGCGGACCACAATGAGTGCAGTTAATGAATGGGTAGCGATAGCGAGGATTGTTCGGATCAAAGAGTTCTCGGATACAGTCTGAGCAAGTAGCAAGGTCAGGAAGAACGATCGTCGTTTTTTCTCCACTCACACTCGGATAGATTTCAAAATCAGATTCATCCAGTGGAACGAGCGAAGAGACTTGTAATTGTTGAATCAGGCTATGGACAGGCTTTTCTTGTTCTAGTTTGAGCAGAAAAAGGTCAAGCTGCGATCGCGTTCCTTCTACTTCGATCCAGACTCCCTCTGCTGAGTTTTTAATCCATCCAACCATGCCTAAATTTGTAGCAAGACGATAGACAAATGGGCGAAATCCAACCCCTTGAACTGCACCTCGAATCTGAATTCGCAATCGTTCTAAATCATTTTTATCGTTCATTTTTGAGAAAACTATGAGGAATTAGCTTTGCAATGCTTCGTTGATTTCCATATCTAAGCTTTCTAAAACAACGTCTTGTGCGATCGGATCAGTCAAATCATCTGAGGTTTCGATTTCCAATCGTGCGCCTTCCATCAGTGTATGTCGCGAGGCAATCACAAAATGATAGGTGAAATGTTCAGGTGAGAAATGAGACAAAGCACCCAATCGAACTTTAACAGCAAGTATTTTCGTCGCGTTTTGTTCTTGAGCGATCGCTTCAATCGTTTGAATTAAATGGCTCATCAAACTTGCCTCATGCATGGTTGATCTCCAATTCTGATAACACTTGTTGAATCGCAGTTTCTATAGCTTGCTCGACTGCTTCTGACAGTCCGATCCCAATTGCAAAGTTACTTCCTTCTACCCCATAGAGAATGAGTTTGTTTGGAAGTTGATTCAACGATCGAGCAAGTTCAACTGCTTCTGCTACTCCAAACGCATGAGAGGAATAGTGGAAAAATTGCGATGGAATCGATTGCATATGCACATCAATGCGATGGATCGTAGCAATTTCAGAACCCGAAGACACTGCATCAAATAGATAAACGGTGTCGCTAGTTTGCCACAACTCGATTAATGTTGTTCCCTCGCCCGATGCTTCAATCGTTGAAATCGTTTCTGGAAGCTGATTGCGGAGCTTTCTTAAAATCAATAATCCAACCGCATCATCGTGTCGAAATTCATTTCCTACACCAATCAGCATAATGTTTTGCATTGGGTTAGGCTCGATCGACATCTAACTTCAAAAAATGCGTTGAACAGGAAATACAAGGATCGTAGTTGCGGATCAGTTGTTCACACTGAGATCGTAATTGATCATCTGCTAAATCGATCTGTTGCTCTACAAATTGCCACAGATCATGTTCAATCCTACCTTGATTTTGCGAAGTCGGTGGTGCAATCTTGGCATCAAGAATATCGCCTTTTTCATCAATCTTGTAGCGATGATAGAGAATTCCGCGGGGCGCTTCTGTACATCCATGCCCAACTCCTGCTTGAATCTTGTAATCGACTACTGCTCGATCGGGCATTTCATACGTTTCAATTAACCGCAAGGCTTCTTCCACAGCAAATAGTACTTCAATACTGCGAACCACAATACTTTGAAATGGATTGCGACAGATAGGAAGCAGCCCGACTTCACGCGCGATCGCTTGAGCGCGGGGTGTGAGTTGGTCAAAATTGAGATTAAATCGTGCGATCGGACCTACGAGATAATCTCCACGCTCTTTGATGATGGCATGTAAAGCAGTGGAATGAGGCTTATGCTGTTCTTCAATGTATTCATAAAACTGATCATTTGAAATATCTAATCCTTTGTTAGAAATGATTCGTCCTTGATTCATTGGATATTCATTCGGATGATGAAGCGCAACGAATTCATAGTCTTGCTCAAACTCAGGAAAGGATAAGGTTGCTGTCCATCGTGCAGTTTCTTCTGCTGTATCACACGCCCATTGCAAATCATCAATCAGCGATCGTAGTTCCTGCCGAGTCGGTAGCTTATAAAATCCACCTACTCGAATGTTAATCGGATGAATTTCTCGCCCACCAATCAAAGCTAGAATTCGATTGCCAATTTTCTTCAGTCTTAAGCCCCGCTGCACAAGTTCCGGATAGTCCTTCGCCATGTGAATGGCACTCTCGTAACCCAGAAAATCCGGCGCGTGTAGCATGAAAATATGTAAACTATGGCTTTCGATCCATTCGCCACAGTAAATCAATCGCCGGAGTGCGCGCAATCCGCCTTCGACTTCAATGCCCAAAATGTTTTCCATGGCATGAATCGAACTCATCATGTACGCGATCGGACAAATGCCACAAATTCGAGCCGTGATATCAGGAGCTTCGCTGTATTGCCGTCCGCGTAAAAATGCTTCAAAAAATCGAGGAGGTTCAAAGATTTTAAGCTGCACATCTTGCACTTTACGATCGCGGATCTTCACATACATCGCACCCTCGCCTTCTACGCGAGCGAGATAATCGACTTTGATCGTTTTACTGCTCATGACGCTCACTCTCTTTGCGAAAGGCTTCTGCGTAGGCATTAAACGTGCGATATGCCCGAACCAGATCTGTTTCGTCCACTCCCAACTGCTTCCACCATTGGCTCAATGCAGCCGTATTCGGGCTTTCCATCGGACCGTAACAGCCATAGCACCCTCGATTGTACGCCGGACAAAGCGCATTACATCCCGCCTGCGTCACAGGTCCCATACAAGGCGTTCCGTGGGCAACCATCACACAGACATTCCCACGACGCTTGCATTCGATACACACGCTGTAGGTCGGAATAACAGGTTTACGATCGCTCAAAAACGCACTAATCACTTCTAGTAATTGATGCTTGTTAATGGGACAACCCCGAAGTTCAAAATCAACGAACACATGATCCGCGATCGCGGTCGATTTATTTAAGGTTTCAATGTACTCTGGCTTAGCGTAAACAATCGAAGTAAAAGCTTTGACATCTTTGAAATTTCGGAGCGCTTGAATGCCTCCAGAGGTTGCACAAGCGCCAATTGTCACGAGTCGTTTTGAAGCCCGCCTGACTTGATGAATTCGCTCTGCATCGTGAGGAGTGGTGATCGAACCTTCAACTAGCGACAAATCATAAGGACCTTTGACAACTGCACTAGAAGCTTCCATAAAATTGGCAATCTCAATCTCTCCTGCCACAGTTAGCAATTCATCTTCGCAATCGAGCAAGCTCAATTGACACCCATCACAGGACGCAAATTTCCAAACAGCAAGTTTCGGCTTATGTAGCTGTTTCATCACTCTAAAACTCCCGCTGGTCAAACCAGAATTTGATGTGGTCATAGCGAAATACGGGACCATTTTTGCAAATGAAGGTCGGTCCTAACTGGCAATGTCCACAAAACCCGATCGCGCATTTCATATTGCGTTCCATCGTGATGTAGATGCTCTCTGGACTCACCCCTCGTTTGAGCAATTCCATCACGGTAAACTGCATCATGATTTCAGGACCACAAATCATTGCAACTGTGTTCAGTCGATCAAAAGGCGCACGTCGAATCAAAGCAGTTACGACTCCTACATTGCCTTGCCAACCCGGTTCAGCCCGATCGACCGTGACAAAAACTTCTAAATCAAGCCGCGATCGCCACTGCTTCAAATCATGCCGAAATAGAATATCTTGGGGCGTGCGCGTTCCAATTAAAATCACGACTTTGCCATACTTAGCTCGATTCGCCAACACGTAAGCGATCGCGGGACGCAAGGGAGCTAATCCAATTCCTCCAGCAACAAACACCACATCATTGCCTTCTGCGGCTTGCAAATCCCATCCCTTGCCAAATGGACCTCGAATGCCCATCGAATCACCCGGCCGCAACTTACTCAATGCAGTCGTCACATTACCCACGATCCGAGTCGTGTGTAAGAGTTTGTTTGGCT
The DNA here is from genome assembly GCF_017302695.1 of Leptolyngbya sp. UWPOB_LEPTO1. Classification (NCBI taxonomy): domain Bacteria; kingdom Bacillati; phylum Cyanobacteriota; class Cyanophyceae; order Leptolyngbyales; family Leptolyngbyaceae; genus Leptolyngbya; species Leptolyngbya sp. UWPOB_LEPTO1. The sequence goes on from NZ_JAFLCJ010000001.1 coordinate 165,207, forward strand.
CAGTGGGATTCCCACTAATAGAGATTGCACATTCTCCAGTCCCAAAAGCATAGAGCATGTTGAATTGACCTGGCGCAAAGTAAAACGGTTGATTCCCTTGCGCAGGTTCTAGCTCCATTGTGAAGGTGTCATGGGTTTCTTTCCGCGTTTGCCGTACTCGGTAGATGTGAGGCTGCATCGGTTCTAGGATCATTACGCCCTCCGACTCGGCGCATTGTAGAGATCGAGCAATTGGAGGCGAGTCGCTTGTAATGTTTCGAGCATAATCGCTGAGAAGCGTTTCATCAGTTCGTAACCGAGTACCGGATCAGACTCACATTTCCCTCGCAGGCATCGACCATCAAGTGCGATCGCGCGAGTGAGTTCCATCGCTCGGGCATCAAATTGCCAGCGGTAAGGCGGAAAGAGCCAAGACCAGCCAATGACATCGTGATCCATTAACGTTTTAATCACGATCGCGGGCTGTCCGGGTGCACTAATCTCGATAGCTACTTTGCCTTGTCGCACTAGATAAAAGCGATCGGCATCTTCCCCGTGTCGGAAAATCAGTTGATTTGCCTCAAACCGAACATTAGACGCACATTCAACCAAGAGTTCAATATACTCGGGCTTCAACCCCTCAAAAAAAGCATGTTCTTTTAACAACGGTGCCAAGTTCGTCATCATTCGTGTTTGACCTCCTGACTGTCTCGAATGGCTTTTACTTCTTCCGTAATGTCAATCCCAACGGGGCACCAAGTAATACATCGTCCACACCCCACACAACCCGACGTGCCAAATTGATCAATCCACGAGGCTAATTTGTGGGTCATCCATTGGCGATAGCGAGATTTTGTACTGACGCGCACACTCCCACCATGCAGATAAGAAAAATCCATCGTGAAGCAGGAATCCCAGTTTCGCCAGCGCTCAGCATGATCGCCTGTTAAATCAGTCGTATCTTCGACTGTCGAGCAAAAGCAAGTCGGACAGACCATCGTACAGTTCGCACAGGTGAGACATCGCGAAGCAACGTCATTCCATCGGGGATGTTCTAGATTGTTGTAGAGCAATTCTTTAATGCCCTCAGTTGGCATCGTGCGTCCCATGTGTTGCGCCGTTTCTGCAACAATCTGTTGAGCAATCTCCTGATCATTTGGCGTTGCGATCGTATGAGGCACAGCTTGAAGCACGTCTCGCCCCGCTTCACTACCAATCTCGACAACAAAGTAATGCGTCGGATTGAGTACCTCCGTTAATGCCAAATCAAATCCGCTCGTAGCTTGCGGTCCCGTTTGCATGGACACACAGAAACAGGTTCCCCCTGCCTGTCCACAGTTCACCGCAATCACAAAATTATCGTGGCGACGGGATTGATAGTGCGGATCAACTGCTTCTCCATACAGAAAGACTTGATCCTGAATCGCGATCGCATGAAGATCACACGATCGCACCCCAATAAAAGCACGTTTTGTCGTGTCTGGCTGGTCTGCACGGATCGTTATCTCTTGCCCTTCACGCTCTGCTTGCCAGAGTCGAACCTGAGGCGCAAACAAGTATTTCTTCCACGAATGTGCGCCCACGGCATAGCCAAACAACGCCTGATCTTCCCGTCGCTTGAGGCGATAGACTCCGCCGGATTGTTCGTCAGTCCATCCAATCGGAAGCTCCTCGACCGAAGACACTGCATCGTAAACAATTGCTTCTTCCCGAATCGTCGGAGCAATTAGCTCATATCCCGATTGCTGGAGTGCAGCAAAGAGGCTTTGTAAATTCTGTCGTTGGATAACAACGCGATCGCCAAGATTGATTTCATTCATGATACGTTATCCCCTCACTGCAAGTTGACGAACAGTTACGGCAACGTTCACGCTAGTACATCGCCAGTACAGATCAGCAATATTGTCGAAACGAATACTAGAATCTACTGTTTCCAACTCTCTCCACTGCATAGCAACTTCGCCTTAGTTTACAGAAACGGTAAAAGCATATCGATAGCCTTTATGCTGCGAGAGCATTTCTAAGGTGTAAACTCCAGTGCGGGGAATTTGACCTGTCCAATTAATTTGGCTCTCTTTCGGATTTCCAAACATTTCTCCGTCTGGATCAAGGACAAAAGGCAACACACCGCGCGTATTCGAGACCGTTAGCGTTGATCCTTGAGTAAGCGGGACACGATAAAGATGGCTTCCTGATCCCACAAATCGATCGGCGATCGCACTTCGACCTCCTTTCGGACTAAACTTGACCAATTCGACTTTGTCATTACAGCTATTTTGGGTCTGTGTTTTTGGAATCCAGCCTTGCATAGGATTCTGAATCAAGAACCATCCATTTTGCTCTGTTGCCACCGTGACAAACGCATGATTGTCTAAGTGACCCACGATCCGACTCGTCGGATTATTGGCAGCAAAATAGACGGGAAGCGGCGGGTGAGGTGTATCAATTTCTGCCATTGTGATGGTGCAGCTTAGAACCTCTCTCGTGGCTTCCACAGTCGATTGAGCTGTAGGAAAAAGTTGGCTGGCATCGGTTGGATAGAGACGAGGTTGGACAAGATGCCAAATCACATAACCTATTCCACCCAACGAGACCAGACCGAGTAGACTCGCGCCAATCAATCTTGAGGATTTCAGCGATGTCATAGCATACCTCCTCTAAGGAATTGCAGGATATTTCCTCTGCGCTCACAGTAAGAGAAGAGTTTGAGAAACTTGTGAGGATTGCCAATTTGATCAAATCTCACAAGTTCCTCAACTTTGTTGCTTACGATTGCAATGAGGAGAAATCACAATTTAGAGGAGGCAATTATGTTATTAAACATTGCTTCAGACAGACCCTCTCTCGGCTTGTTAGATATCGATCGCTATTCCATCCCTGATCCGTGGGATGAACCGACTGAGCCGCAAGAAAAGCCAGCGATCGTTGTCCCACAATCGACAGCCTTAATTGCCGAAACCCATCTACCTCGATTGCCCGCCGCTCCTAAAGTCAATGCTGCAACCGTGCTGGTACAAGATGAACTCAAACTCAATCGCCAAGGGAATCTGCCATTGTTTAGTAAAATTCAAGATCTCTTAGCTCAGTTGTATTGGGCAGATTTAATCTGTGACAAATGAGCCTGTAAGAGGTCGAAAGCAATCGACGACATTTTTTCCAAACGTCATCAAAACTCAGCAATCGAATGCTGAAGGAAGTTTTGTTATGAGCAGCATCTCAAAAGTTATGCTGAGCTTTAGTGTTGCAATCGCACTTCTGATCGAGGGATTTTCGATCAGAAATGATGTTCAAGCAGTGCAATACTCATCCTCTTCAAACTTGCAAAATCAAGCCATCTCTATTGCTCAAATTACGGTTGAAGATTGGCTCTGGCAAGCGGTTGAAAAGGCAAATCGAGGCGATTTTAGAGGCGCGATTTCGGACTTAGACCGTGCGATCGAGCTTCATCCCAACAATGCAAGACTTTATGCCAATCGGGCAGGATTGTATTTGATGGTCGATGAGTTCGAGCGTGCAGAAGCAGATGCAACTCGAGCGATCGCATTATCTCCATATCAAGCTTTAGCCTTCTTTAATCGAGCAGCGGCTCGTCATTATCTCAAAAAGTACCAACCAGCCATCGAAGACTACACTCAAGCCCTGAATCTCGGAGTTCCTGGAGACACTCTTGCTGTACTTTACTTTAGTCGAGGTGAAGCACGTCGAATGATTCGGGATTTGACAGGTTCAATCGCAGACAATACAACGGCAATTCAGATCGATCCAACTTCTGGCGAGGCTTATGATAATCGAGGCTTAGCTTACCTTGACCAAGGTGATACTGAACATGCGATCGCAGATTTCCAAAAAGCAGCCGAACTCTTTAAAGCACGAGGAGATCAAGCAAATTACCGAGCAGCGTTAGCTCGAGTGCAAAAACTTCAAATGAGTCGGCATGACACCAAATCGCGATCGATTAAAGCGCCTCTTCACAAGATTCTCAAGGTTATGTTCTAGATCTATCGGCTAGAAGTGTGCTCAGGAGAACTCAACATGGAACTGAAAACAGTGCAATTAGACATTCCTGAAGACAGCAATTTAATTTTGGGTCAAACTCATTTCATTAAAACCGTTGAAGATTTGTATGAAATATTGGTCGGGATTTCATCTCAAGTCAAGTTTGGGCTTGCTTTCTGTGAAGCATCAGGACCCTGTTTGATTCGGAAAGCCAGCAATGATCCAACCTTAGAAGCAGTCGCTGTGAAAAATGCTCAAGCGATCGCAGCAGGACACAGCTTCGTTATCCTCATGAAGGATGCTTATCCCATTAACTTTCTCAACGCGATCAAACAATGCCCTGAAGTGTGCAGCATCTACTGCGCGACTGCGAATCCTGTTGAAGTCATTGTGGCAGAAAGTGAACAAGGTCGCGGAATTTTAGGTGTCATTGATGGATTCTCACCGAAAGGTGTGGAAACAGATAAAGACATTCAAACCCGACAAACATTTCTACGCCAAATTGGATACAAGTGCTAATTCTTCAACGATCGCCCATGCTAGTCATCTTCTAACGTTAGAAGTTTCTCATCTAACTCTTTGATGTATATCTGCACCAGATCTTCAGGCAAAATCTGTTTGCGGAGTGCATTCGCCACGGCCCCTTTTTCTGCCAGCAGCAATCGTCGTCGAATTGCATCTAGCTCACTGTGCTCAGGCTCGCGACGAGTTGATTGACGTTGATTGTACAGGTCGCGGAGCACGTGCTCAGATTGCACGACCCGGACTTGGTAGGATGCCCATAACTCTTCATAAATCGCCTTCGGGAGTACCCCCGATCTCAGCAAACTACTGAGTTCTTCCTGAGCCGCTTTCGACGCAATTAACTGCATCTGCAATTGCTTTGCCTGCTGCAATGTATCTGAAATACGGGCAATTTTGAGCCGTTTGACCATCCAGGGCAAGCTTAATCCTTGCCCAACGAGAGAGAATAAGACCGCACCAAATACCAGAGCAATAATGTCACTTCGATACGTCACGGTCAGAGGAATGCTCAAGGCTAATGCCATCGAGAGTGAGCCTTTAATGTTGCCCAGAAATAAAACATGCTGCCAGACGAGTGGAATCGGTCGATCGAACCAACGCAGTCCTGCAAGGAGTAAGTAGACAGAGAGAATCCGACCTAATTGATATGCCAAAATCACAAACAGAATCGCAGGCGCAATTTTCCACAGCGTTTCGATATTAATTTCAATCCCAATCAGCAAAAAGATAAAAGTATTCACACCAAAGCTGGCATAGTTCCAAAAGCTCAAGAGCGCAATTCGCTCCGAAGCAGAAGAACTTCGAGACAGCCCCAAATTGCCAAAAATTAGCCCCGCAACCACAACTGATACTGCACCCGAAACGCCCAGAGATTGCCCAATCTGAAACGTTCCTAATGCCAGCGCAACTGTTAATAAAAGGCTACTTAACGGATCTTGCAATCGCACAAAAATGGGAAGGCATAAATACCCTAAAACGGCTCCGACCATTGCCCCGCCGATTGCGACTAAGAGCACTTCTCGTATTCCTTGAACAGCGGTAAGCGAGCCTGTGGCGTAGACAACTAGAAGTAAATTAAACGAGACTAGCGCAGCCGCATCATTGAATAGTGTTTCTCCCTCCACAATTGTTGTTAATCGAGAAGGAACACGGATCTCCTTGAATACAGCAATCATGGAGACGGTATCCGTGTTTGCCAAAATCACGCCAACCAGACAGGCAGAAATCCAATCGAGTCCCAGTCCAAACTTTAGTAGAGTTGCAATAATTGCTGAGGAAAAGATCGAACCTGGTCCTGCTAATAGCGCGATCGGTTTAAAAGTGCTGCGGAGACGACGAATATCTGTATTAATTGCCGCTTCAAAAATCAGAATCGGAAGGAAAAGATTTAAAACCAAGACAGGATCTAATCCAATCCGTCGCGACCAAAGCTCCGTAATTGGCAACCCTGCTAAAACTAATCCAGTTACATAAGGGATTCTCAGACTTTGAGTGACTAAAGCAACAATGGTCGCAATCAGCAGCAGAATAATTAAAATGATGACTACTTCGGGGATAGTAGCGGCTGTCTGTGTATCAACAGCTGAATTGCTGTCCAAAGAAGTTTGTTGAGCGATCGACCACTCTATCACTGATGAGCCTCCTATCCATGAAATCGCACTCATCATACCAATTCCAAATTCGCCAGGTTGTCTGCCCATCGAGTTATGCGATGCCTCAATATGACAAAAGGGAAGCTAGATGTGAGGTCTAGCTTCCCTTTTCAGGAAAGATTGAAGCTTAAACTAAAGCGTTCTACTTCGCTGCAGCTTCTCGCGCCGCAGTTGCTTCATCCGGATGAATTCCTAGGCGAGTCAAATTCACTCGTCCTCGGTTATCAATCTCCCGAATTTTCACAACCACTTCATCTCCGATCGTGACTTCATCCTCAACCTTGCCAACTCGATGATCAGCCAGTTGCGAAATGTGAATCATTCCTTCCTTACCCGGCAGGAATTCCACAAAAGCCCCAATCGGAATAATTCGTGTGACTTTTCCAGCGTAAACATCTCCAGCACTCAGCTTGCGAGTCATGCCTTGAATGATCGCTTTCGCCCGTTTCGCCTTCTCGCCTTCGATCGCGCTAATCGTCACAGTTCCATCTTCAGCAATATCGATTTTGGCTCCCGTTTCTTCGGTGATGCCTTTAATCGTCTTGCCTCCTGGTCCAATGATCATTCCGATTTGATCAGAATCAATCTTGATCGTCAGCAAGCGAGGTGCATAAGGAGACAACTCCGGACGCGGTTGGTCGATCGCTTCGAGCATTTTGCCGAGAATGTGCAATCGAGCGGGTTTCGCTTGATGAATGGCTGAAGCAATCACATCCATCGGTAGACCTGAGATCTTCATGTCGAGCTGCAATGCCGTAATTCCGGTATCGGTTCCCGCCACTTTGAAGTCCATATCGCCCAAGAAATCTTCAATTCCCTGGATGTCGGTCAGAATGCGAATTTCTTCACCTTCTTTGATCAAGCCCATCGCTGCACCACTCACAGGTTTAGAAATCGGAACGCCTGCATGCATCAACGCCAATGTTGAACCCGAAACCGAACCCATTGAGGTCGAACCGTTAGAAGACAGCACTTCTGAGACGACCCGAATCACATACGGGAATTGCTCTTTCGGAGGTAAGACGGGAACCAGAGCACGCTCGGCTAATGCCCCGTGACCAATTTCACGCCGACCGGGAGATCGCATCGGTCGGGTTTCGCCGACTGAGAAAGGCGGGAAATTATAGTGATGCAAGTAGCGTTTTTCGCTGTCTGGATGCAAATCATCCATTTCTTGCTCGTCGCCTGGGCTACCTAACGTCGCGATCGACAAAACTTGAGTCAATCCACGATTAAACACGCCGCTGCCATGCACCCGCTGAGGCAACACCCCAACTCGGCAAGAGATCGGACGAATTTCATCTAATTTCCGACCGTCTACGCGCACATTATCTTCGACGACTTGACGACGCATCAGCGTTTTCGTCACATCTTTGAAAGTATTGCTCAGCGCTTTAGAATCTGCGGCTGCGGCAACTTTCACCGGATCGTCTTCGGCTAATTCTGCGATCGCCGTTACCACCGACGCTTTCACTTCATCTAATGCTGCATCGCGAGTCGGTTTATCTTTCTCGAACCGTCCGAGAATTTCTTTCACAGGAGCGGTCACTCGCTCTCGAATAAAATTCTCTAGAGTTTGGTCAATCACAGGCGCATCTTCTTGCACCAGTTCAATTCCCAATTCTTTGAGCAAATCGCGCTGTGCCTGAATCAGATCGCGCACCGCTTCGTAACCGAAATCGATCGCTTCGATCATGTCGGCTTCTGGCAGTTGATTCGCGCCAGCTTCAACCATGATCACGCCATCGGGAGAACCAGCCACGACGAGATCCAAATCACCCGTTTCCACTTCTTTATAAGTGGGGTTGATCACGAAATCATCGCCGACTAATCCAACTCGCACCGCAGCCATCGGGCCATTAAATGGAATTTTGGCGAGGAGTACAGCGATCGACGCACCTGTGACCGCTAAAACATCCGGAGGAACTCGCTCATCCATCGACATTGTGGTAGCGACGACCTGAATATCGTCTCGTAACCAGGAGGGAAATAGGGGGCGCAAGGGGCGATCGATTAAACGACTCGTCAAAACTGCTTTTTCAGCGGGTCGTCCTTCACGTCGGAGGAAGCCACCGGGAATTCGTCCGGCTGCATATAAGCGCTCCTCGTAATCAACCAACAGAGGTAGAAAATCGATTCCTTCTCTGGCATTCGCACGGGTCGCGGTAACGAGGACTGCCGTGTCTCCAGATTCGATTAAAACTGAACCTCCAGCTTGGGGTGCTAACAAGCCTACTTTGAGTCGAATATCCCTACCATCAAAGGATATTGACTTCTCGAACTCTTGCATGAAGTGTATTGTCCTTTCTTCTCTTTTTTAGTGTTCTTGCAATCGTAACACTGATATACTTTTGCTGCTTTTTTTATTTGCAAATACCGGGAGATTTTCGGGAGGTTTCTGCTCGACTCAATAAGAAATGTGGCAGGATTTGCTATTTGATCTATAGTGAAGGTTTTTTTAAGTTAGAGCTTGGAGAAAATGAGCGTTCTTGTTCTTTTACTCCGGATCTAAAGCCAGAAGGGTCAAGCGAAATCAAGGGCAACCTGCCTTGTGCGATCGCGCTAGAATAATCGCGTAAACGCAACAGTTCAACAATGTTAACGGCTTGTTAAACTACTTAATAAAATATCAAGCTTATTGATTTTCTGTATTGAGAAATCGCGATCGCTAAAATTAAATTTTGCAGCGGATTCTAAGTCAAACGTGAGATGTCTTGGAAGATTAAATCACCAATTCAGGATTATTTGCTTTTATCCATATAGATCAGCATGGCAGTTTTACACGGTAGTTGGGTTTCTCAGGGCGGTTTTTTTCTATGGGGTGAGACTTGGCGGCGCTTAGAAGCAAAACAAGATGCTCCAGGCGTTCCGCTCCATCCCTATGCGATGAATCAGTCTGAGTTGCTGACGTTTTTAGAAGCTTTGCCGTTAAAAGTGCCGAGCTTAGAAGAGGATACAAAACGGGGGCGGAAGTCAGCAACGACCCTAAAAAATTGGCAAGTTCGCGGTTTAGCACTGCCGACTGAAGGAGATGCTCCTCAACTTTCAGCGGCTCCGGTGTCTGAGTGGGTGCTGTATCCGTGGCAGGTCGCAGGACTGTGGCTTGAACCTGCTCAAGCATTTGAATTGCTCAATTCTGTGCCGCTCGGAACGCTCGGCGAGGAATCTTTTGTCGGCGGAGATTTACGATTTTGGTCGCATGTCGCAAGATGGGCTTTAGATTTGCTAGCTCGATCGAAGTTTCTCCCCGGCTTGCATCATTGGGAAGTTCTGCTTGATAGCTCCACCGATCAGATGCGATCGCGGCATTTTGCACGACAGATGCCTTCCGTCTGTCGCCTGTATCAGTCTGGAGAAGAACTCGCGATTGATCTACCGATTGAACCTCAAGATCTGCTGCGAGATTTTCTGAATCAAATGGTCGATGCTCAAGTGCGTCAATCGGTGAGCATCGCCAAACCCTCATCGCTTTTACAAACTTGGATACAAGGATTAGGAACAAAAGCTGCAACGCTCAGTGAAACAGATGCAACAACGCTATCGAATGCACTAGAGATTTGGAAAGCGCCATTACAAAAAGATCAAGAACAGTTTCGCGTTTGTCTCAAGCTGATTCCACCCGTTGAAGCGTATCAGAGTTGGGTAATTGAATACTTGCTCCAAGCGATCGATGATCCGGAGTTCACAGTCAGTGCTCCGATCATTTGGCGAAATCCTGTCGAACGGTTGCAGCATGAAGGACGCATCATCGAACGACCGCAAGAGACTTTACTCATGGGGTTAGGACTCGCTTCTCGGCTGTATCCGCTGATTGAACCGAGTCTGCAAGACGCTCGACCCCAAGCCCTGCAACTCGACCCAAAACAGGCGTACGAATTCATCATGAATACGGTCTGGCGCTTGCAGGATAGTGGGATTGGAGTGATTCTCCCGGAGAGCTTGGCGAATCGCGGCGGACTGGCAAATCGCTTGGGTCTACGCATCAAAGCGTCAACACCAACCAAGCAGAAAAAAGGAAAACTCGGCTTACAAGGCTTGCTGAATTTTCAGTGGGAATTGTCGATCGGGGGTCAGAGCCTAAGCAAAAAAGAATTCGATCGCTTAGTCGCTCAGAATTCACCTTTAGTCGAGATTAACGGCGAGTGGGTCGAACTGCGATCTTCAGATATCAAATCTGCTCAGTCTTTCTTTGCGGCTCGAAAAGATCAAACCACGCTCTCGCTCGAAGATGCTTTGCGAATTAGTACAGGCGATACTCAAACGATCGAGAAACTGCCAGTGGTCAGCTTTGAAGCATCCGGTGCATTGCAAGAGCTAGTCACAACCTTAACCGGAACCGGAACGCTAGAAGAAATCGAAACCCCCAAAGAATTCCGAGGCGAATTGCGACCCTATCAAGCTCGTGGTGTCGCTTGGTTGCAATTTTTAGAAAAATGGGGACTGGGCGCGTGCTTAGCAGATGATATGGGTCTTGGCAAAACGATTCAGCTCATTGCCTTCATTCTGACGCTCAAACAGAACAGACTATTAGAGCAACCGATCCTGCTGATTTGTCCCACGTCTGTTCTCGGAAACTGGGAACGAGAAGTGAAAAAATTTGCCCCGACCTTAAAAGTAATCGTGCATCACGGCGACAAGCGATCGCAGAATCAAGCCTTCGCCAAATCTGCTAAAAGTGCCAATCTAATCATTACGAGCTATACCCTCGTTCAACGCGATCTCAAATCCCTTCAGCTTGTCGAGTGGCAAGGGATTGTTCTCGACGAAGCACAGAACATTAAAAACGCAGAAGCCAAACAATCTCAAGCCGTTCGAGAACTCGAAGCAGAATTCCGCATTGCGCTCACCGGAACCCCTGTTGAGAATCGCTTAACTGAACTCTGGTCAATTCTTGACTTCCTCAATCCCGGCTATTTGGGACAAAAGAACTTCTTCCAAAGACGGTTTGCCATTCCGATCGAACGCTATGGCGATACGACCTCGATGCAAACTTTGCGATCGCTGACTCAACCTTTCATTTTGCGCCGCCTCAAAACCGATAAAACTATCATTCAAGACCTCCCTGAAAAGCAGGAAATGGCTGTCTACTGCGGTCTTTCTGCAGAACAAGCTGCCTTATACCAAGCAACCGTTGATCAATCACTCGCGGAAATCGAAGCGGCAGACGGAATTCAGCGCAAAGGCATCATTCTTGCACTGCTCACGAAGCTCAAACAAATTTGCAATCATCCCGCTTTGTTCAACAAAGAAGAGCAAGCTGAATCCAATCGATCCGCAAAACTGCAACGCCTCGAAGAAATGCTCGAAGAAGCAGTTTCAGAAGGCGATCGCGCATTAATTTTCACGCAATTCGCCGAATGGGGCAAACTGCTCAAACCGCATCTCGAAAAGCAATTGGGACGAGAAACACTCTTCCTATACGGCAGTACACCCAAGAAACAGCGCGAAGCCATGATCGATCGCTTTCAAAACGATCCCCAAGCACCAAGAATCTTCATTCTGTCGCTCAAAGCAGGCGGCGTTGGTTTGAATTTGACGCGAGCGAATCATGTGTTTCACTACGATCGCTGGTGGAATCCCGCCGTTGAAAATCAGGCGACCGATCGTGTCTTCCGCATTGGTCAGACTCGCAATGTTCAGGTTCACAAATTCGTTTGTACCGGAACCTTAGAAGAACGAATTCACGACATGATCGAATCCAAAAAAGCCTTAGCCGAACAAGTTGTCGGCACAGGTGAAAACTGGCTGACTGAGTTAAACACCGATCAACTCAGAGACTTACTCTTACTCGATCGAACTGCGGTAATTGAGGAATAAACCATGACAGATAGTTATTCACCTCCCAATCGAGAATGGTGGACTGAACAGTGGATCGAAGTTCTAGAGCGGATCGGATTCACTCAGCGATTAGCTCGCGCCCGCAACTATGCCCGACAAGGCAATGTGTTAAGCCTTGACTTCGTTGGCGCGAAAGTAAAAGCGATGGTTCAAGGAACCGCACCCGAACCATATGAAGTCTCGTTTTCGCTCGATCGCTTTACCGACGAACAATGGAGCTACATCATCGAATCAATGGCAGAACGCGCGATCTTCTCGGCAAAACTGCTCGCTGGCGAAATGCCCCAAAACATTCAAGATGTCTTTACTGCGAATGGCTTAAGCCTTTTTCCATTCAATAAATTCGATATTCACAGCCGTTGTTCGTGCCCCGATCCGGCGAATCCTTGTAAACATATCGGAGCCGTTTACTATCTACTCGGCGATCGCTTTAGCGAAGATCCATTCGTTCTCTTCCAACTGCGCGGACGCAGCAAAGAAGAAATCATTAGCGCCTTACGAAAAATTCGCAGTTCTGGCAGTGACGAACCTCAGACTGAAATTGCGGCAGTCCGTCCTACAACCCCGCTTGATCGCGATCGACTTTGGAACTACGACGAACAACTGGAATCATCTCTCATCGTCATTACCCCGCCTCCTAGCAGCGAAACCGTGCTGGATGTACTCGGACTTCTCCCCATCGAGCCACCCGCAAATCAAGCCGCAATGGAAACCCTGAAATCGATCTATCAAACCGTCAGCATTGCAGCCGTGCAGACTGCGATGACCGCAGGTTCTCCGTAAATTCTTTTAGAAATCAAAATCAGTTTTAGACTGTGTTCACGAGCGTAGAGAAGCGGTACAGGAAACTCTGTACTGAGCATTTCGGTATAAAAAATTACTCATAAGCTCACGAACCCGCTAGAGAACAGTGCCCAAGAATGGTTAAGTAATCAAATCAATGGACACAAAAATTGTTGGGTGAATCATGCCGGGACAAAGCATCTTAACCGAATCTTTCGCAAACGCAGATGTCAGCCAATTGAACTGGCTCTTTGGAACCAGTCGAGACGGGGCACTTCCGCCTATCTTGACCGCTCGTAGTAACGCTTCTGCCTCAGCAGGCGGCTTACCCGGAGGAGGAACAGACACCCCTGGAAATGGCGTACTGCGGCTGACCAATAACACACAAAATCAAGGCTCATTTGTCATCTACGACCAACCGATCAACTCAGCCAGCGGGCTTTCTGTAGAATTTGATCTCTACGCCTATGGCGGAAATGGTGCAGACGGCATTAGCTTTTTTCTCATTGATGGAGCGGCGAACCCAACGAGGGGTGGAGCAGTCGGAGGTAGCTTAGGATACTCCTCTGATTCAACCCAATCTCCAACCGTAGCAGGACTCGAAGGCGGCTATTTGGGGATTGGCTTTGATGAATTCGGTAACTTCTCCAACACTGGCTATGGAGCAGGCGGTACAGGATTCTCTTCACAAACGATCGCAGTTCGCGGCAAAGAATCTCTCAACTATGCGCTCCTCACCAACGCAAAACTGCCGGGAGGAAACAGAATCGATGTCAACACATCTGTTCGCACCACTGCCCGTCGCCGAGTCGGCATCGATCTCAACCCCAACGGCAACCTCTCTGTCTCCTTCGATGTCAATGGCAATGGCACCTTAGAAGTCGATGAAAAACTAATCAGTGACTTCAACATCACCCAAAGCGATCGCAATGGGGCTTTACCTAGCACGTTTAAATTTGGTTTTGCAGCGTCCACAGGCAATCAATTCAATTTCCACGAAGTCAACAATCTGGCAATTAATACATTTGATGGGCCGTACATTCCACTCGTCGATTTTGATGGCGGGACGCGGGTAATCAAGCCAAGTGGCAGCTTTAATATTACGGCGACCTTAGATGTTGCTTCGACTCAAACTGTGACGATTCCCTTACTCATCTCAGGCGATGCCATCCAAGGAATTGACTATCAACTGTCCAATAATGTCATTACGATCGCGGCGGGGCAAACGACCGGGAGCGTCACTCTCACCGGACTGAGCAATTCTCCAACAGTTTTGGATAAGAATCTCCAGATCAATTTGAATCCACCCGTAAATGCAGCGCTCAGCCCACAAAATTTGCCGCTGAATGTGAAACTGACCCGCATGAGCGACAACGACTGTGCCTTGCCCGACTTCAACGGCGATAACAGCGTCGATTTAGCATGGCAAAATTCTAATACTAATCAAACCGCAATCTGGCTCCTGAACGGTACACAAGTCACCGAGGCAGCCTTTACAGCGATCACCGGAGCAAACTGGCGCATTGTCTCAACGCGTGACTTTGACGCAGACGGGAAAACAGATCTCCTCTGGCGCAACACCTCAACCGGGGAAAATGCGATCTGGCTGATGGATGGAACAAGTATCGAGTCAACCAGCTTGATCCCGACCCTAGCGAGTCAAAACTGGCAAGTCGCCGCTTCGCGCGATTTCAACAATGACGGCACAGCAGACATTTTCTGGGTGAATTCGGCAACCGGAGAAACCGAAGTCTGGCTGATGGATGGCTTCAATCGGACAAGCGCGACTTCACTGATAACTGTTGAAGCAGGGTGGCAAGTCGCCGATGTCGCAGACTTTAACTATGACGGCAAAGCCGATCTCGTCTGGCGAAATACCCGCACCGGAGAGAATGCCATCTGGCTGATGAATGGTAATGCGATCGCGTCTGCAGGCTTTATTGCGCCAATCCCGAACCAAGATTGGCGGATTGTTGCAGCCCGAGATACCAGTGGTGATGGCAAAGCAGATTTAATCTGGCGCAATGATGTCACCGGGGAGAATGCGATTTGGCTGATGAATGGTCTGACCTCAACCAGCCAGCAATTCATTCTGCAAACCACGACTCCAGGCTGGCGAATTGCAGATGTCTGTGATACCAGTGGCGATGGCAAGGCAGATTTAGTCTGGCGCAATATCCAAACGGGCGAGAACGCAGTCTGGCTCTTGAATGGAACGTCCCTAGCCGATGCAGGCTTTATCGCTCAAATCGCGGATCAAGCCTGGGCAGTGAATGGAGCCAGAGATACCAGCGGCGACGGAAAAGCGGATCTGATCTGGCGCAACAATATCACAGGTGAAACGGCAATCTGGCTGATGGATGGTAAGACTCCGACGAGCCAGCAATTCCTTTTCACGACGGAGCCTCTAGACTGGCGGGCGCAGATTCGTCCGAATGCGATCGCGCTCTAAGAGGTGGGGAGTGGGGAGTAGGGAGTAGAGTCCCCACTTCCCCACTTCCTTCCCAAAATCTAAAATCCGAAATCGAACTGTCCCCCCAAAGCCGTAGACTGGAGAGTGCAATTTAATCTGTTTATTTCTGAAAAACCGTGCGAAAAGTTATCATTGCTGGCAACTGGAAAATGTTTAAGACTCAAGCAGAAACCTTGGAGTTTTTGCAGGAGTTTAAGCCTCAGCTAGACGAGACACCAGACGATCGAGAAGTTTTACTGTGTGTGCCGTTTACTGATTTAGCAGTGTTGTCGAAAAACTTGCACGGCGGTCGGATTCAAGTTGGGGCGCAAAACGTTCATTGGGCAGAGTCTGGGGCTTTTACAGGCGAGATTTCGGCTGCGATGTTGCAAGAATTGAGTGTGCGCTATGTCGTGATCGGGCACAGCGAAAGACGACAATTTTTTGGCGAAACCGATGAAACCGTAAATCTGCGACTGAAAGCAGCACAAAAAGCCGGATTAAAACCGATTCTCTGCGTGGGTGAAAGTAAGCAGCAACGGGATGCAGGCGAAACCGAAGCCGTCATTTTCAAACAATTAGAACTCGGCTTAGTCGGCGTTGACCAAGAGAATCTGGTGATTGCCTATGAGCCAATTTGGGCGATCGGGACGGGCGATACTTGTGAAGCGATCGAAGCCAATCGCGTGATTGGATTAATCCGCAGTAAGTTGACCAATCCGAATGTCACGATTCAATACGGCGGTTCAGTGAAGCCTGAGAATGTTGATGAAATCATGGCACAGCCTGAGATTGATGGGGCTTTAGTCGGTGGTGCAAGCCTTGATCCGAAAGGGTTTGCACGGATTGTGAATTACGTCTAATTTAGATGTAACAGTCCTAAATCATTTGTAAAGTGGGGAGTGGGGAGTAGGGTGTGATGCCTTTTGTAGTTCCCTACTCCCCACTCTTGATTCGCTATAAAAACAGCACAGTCAACCAATTTCCCTATGCTGGCGGCGCGAACGGAATCACCAGATTGATCCAGCCCAGAATTTGTAGACCCGGCGAAGAAATCGTGACGCCATCAAAGCTTGAAGTGTAAGTTCTGCCAGATTCGGCATAGTTACCACTCAGCGAGAATGGGCCAAACCCGATCGCTTGTTTTCCAGAAGCGACCTGCGTTGCAAATTCTCGATCGACTTTACTCCAATTCGCACTAATCTTCAGATCACGCACTGCAATAAACCCGATCGGCAACAGCGGAAACGAGCCAAAATTTTCTTCTAACTTTCCAGAAGATAAGCTTCCGGGCGCTTGTCCTGGCAACGTCCAGCCTGTGATTTCGAGTAACGATTTCAGCAACCAGGGGCGCGAGAAATTGACGCGACAGCATCGGAATGAGATATTCAAGTCTTTCGTTTCGGTATCGATCGCTCGATCTTCTAACGGACGCAGCTTGATTTTCTCTAAAATATCAGGTCGAATCCGACTGACTAACATTGGATTCGGTGAGATATGTTGCATTTGCAGCGCTTGTTTTGCCGTCACTGCTGGCGTTGCAAGCGTCGCCGTATTCAATGGACGAGCAACTACACGATCAAGACGAGGATTGATTCGAGTACGACGGAGAATTTCCGGATCGATTGGTAATGTTTTAATCGGCGGAGTTTCAATCGTTCCACCTGGCTTTATGCCACCTTTAGGTAACTTCCAAATCCCGTCTTTGATCCGTTTTGCGCCTCCGACGCGCACAAAGGGCGAATCTGCGATCTTCTTCGTCTGATTTGAGTTGACATTGATCTGCGTCCAAGTTTGCATGGCTGCTTCATCACACCAATTCCCAGGAGTCGCATAGGACGGACGATATGACAAAACAGGCTGAATTACACTTGCCATCTTGGTATGCTCAAACAATTGTCGAGCATTTTGCAACGTAACATTCACCGGATTGGGGGGCACTTGACCACTGGCATCCGGCGGCAATGGAATCGCATTCGCGGCTAAAGCAAACTCGTACATTTCCTCAACGGTTACGCCCGAATCGACATAAGTTGCATCGACAAGCGGAATGGCATCAATCAACGCTGAAAACATCTCAGTCGCTAAAGTCGAACCATTGGGATTTTGAGGAGTCCAGGGATTTTGGTACTGGCTGGCATCGAGTTGTTGACCGGGCCATTCCAAAGTTAAGAGCATTTCTTGCGATCGCGCATTGGGTGCGCCGGGTCGCGGAGGCTGAACTAAAGTTGAAAAAATCGTATCGTAAACAGTTTGAATGAGGGCAATTTGATCGATCGGCATCACAATCTCTCCACAGTCGATGAATCAACAGATCATCAGGCAGCACTTTCAACGATTCCCCTGATCAAAGAGGAGGTTTTCCAAGTACTGCCCGACTCGATGCGTAACCTATTCCTTCGGCGACATCGGGAGTACTGCGTTAATGAATGCCATCAATTGCAGTCCGGGAGCCGATAAAGTCCGTCCATCAAATTCAGACTGGAAGCGGAAATTCGTCGAATTCGATTCATATGATCCACCCACCGAGAATGGACCCCAACCAAAGCTACCGCCACCTTTGGTCGATTTACTAATGTAGTCTTTCTCAGCACTACTCCAAGTCGCGCTAATCTTCAAATCGCGCACGACAATAAAACCAGTCGGCAACAACGGCATAATTCTGCCATCTGCGGTCGCCGGATTACCCGAAGCAATGCTGCCTTTACCCATGACCCCATACTTCCAACCGGGCAAATCGAAGATCATCGGATTCATCCAAGGACGATCGATATTAATCCGCGCATACCGGAAGCTCACCGACAGATCATCAGTTTGACTATCCATATGCCGACGAGTTTCACTATGCGAAGCTCCGCCGCCCACACTCCACAAGCCCAAATTGAACTTCGCTCCACCGCCAAATTTCTTGAAGCTAGAGCTTTCATTTAACTGATAGCGCGAAGAGGTAAAACTCAGAGAAGACCAGCCTTGAGCAGCACTCGACGAGTACCAATTTGCCGGGAAAGCATAGCTTGCAAAGTACTTTTCAGCTTGATCACGAGCGCTGCCTTTTTCGAGCAGTACCAGTTTTTCTTGAGCATCTTTGAACACACGACCGACCTGATTTGTGGCAGACTGTGCCATTGTTGCCAGCGCGTCTTCTACGCGTTTCGCCTGAGCCGTTTGGAAATCATTCCAAGCTGTGACCAAGCGACGTTGCAGCGACGGTCCCAACATTGCCCAAGCTCGCTGATCCGCAGGTTTCGTCATGTCATACTTAGAAGACTCTGCGACAAAAGAAGCGACTGCATCAATGTAAGCATTTTGCTTGCGCTTGTAGTTTACATAAAGCATCGAATCAACATCGACTTCGATCGGTTGTCCCAAATCGTTGAAGTCTTGTCCTTTGTCATTGAGCAGATCAAATGCTGCATCGTAAGCTGCTTTGAGTGCTGGATCGACAGGTTGCGGAGTCACACTTGCACCTTCAACCACTTGTTTGTAGACTTCAGAAACTTTCTTGCCTGTGTCTACAAACGTGCCATTGACTAGCGGCACACGATCAACCAATCGAGAAAAGTTTTCAGCAGCGGCAGGAATGCCTTGTGGATTCAGCGGACTAACCGGATTTGCATACTGAGCAACATTGATCGGCTCTCCACCCGGAACCATCGTGATAAAAACTTTATCCGCCTGACTGCCAGCGGGTAGTCCACCTGGAGGGGTTTTAGTATAGGCATTAAACAGCGTGTCATAAATCGACTGCACCATTTTGGTTTCGTCAATCGCCATCTTTGGAACTCCTGTTGTTTAGGGAACGAATCTATCGTCTTCCAGGAGCCAAGCGATCGACAGTGCCCGTCTGGGTACTTCCTACAAGTCTCGATGTGTAAAGGGTTTCGCGTTTGCGCCTGAGTAAGTTGCGGCGATTTGACCATTTCCAACTAGCTGATACTTGTAAGTCACTAGCCCTTCTAACCCAACTGGACCTCGCGGCGGCATTTTCTGAGTACTAATCCCAACCTCTGCACCAAATCCATAGCGGAAACCATCGGCAAATCGAGTCGAACAGTTGTGATATACACCTGCTGCATCGACTCGATCGAGAAAATACCGCGCCGTTTTTGCATCTTCGGTTGCGATCGCTTCGGTATGTTTCGAGCCGTAAGTGTTGATATGAGCGATCGCATCTTCTGTCGAATCCACAATTTTGATCGCCAGAATCAAATCACTGTACTCGGTTGACCAATCTGCTTCGGTTGCTGCTGCAATGTTGAGAATGTCGCGCGTGCGTTCATCTCCCCGCAGTTCAACATTCTTAGCTTGAAATGCCGGAGCCGCTTCGAGGAGAAATTCTGAAGCAATCGCTTGATCCACCAGTAACGTCTCGATCGCATTACAAGCTGCCGGATATTGCGTTTTAGAATCAACTGCAATTTGAATGGCTTTGGGAATATCCGCTGCTCGATCGACGTACAAATGACAGATTCCATCAGCATGACCGAGCACTGGAATTCGCGTATTGTCTTGAACAAATTTCACAAACGAATTCGAGCCGCGAGGAATAATCAAATCCACATACTGATCAAGCTTTAATAACTCCAGTGTTTCTTCTCGCGTGGTCAAAAGTTGCACCACAGCTGGATCAATTCCTGCTTGCGACAGTCCTTCTTGAATTGCTTTGACTAATGCTTCACACGATCGAATTGCTTCTTTCCCACCTTTAAGAATCACACCATTGCCCGACTTAATCGCAAGGCTAGAAATCTGCATCACCGCATCGGGTCGGGCTTCAAAAATCACGCCTAAAACACCCAAGGGGCAAGTAATTCGCTTCAGAATCAAGCCTTCATCTAATTCGCGATGAATCTGAACCGCCCCAATCGGATCAGCGAGCTTTCCGACATCTCGAACGCCTACGATCGCAGCTTTCAGTTTTGCCTCGTCTAACTTCAATCGGGCATACAAAGCTGATGCAATTCCATCTGATTTTGCCGCTTCGCAATCTGCTGCATTCGCTGCGAGAATTTCAGCAGCATGACTTTCTAACGCATCAGCAATTTTGGCGATCGCATCATTGCGCCGTTCGGTCGGTTGCACCGCAAGCTGACGGGCTGCGGCTTGAGTTTGCTGCGCCAAAGTTGTAAGCGAAATTCCAGTCGAGGCAGTCATAGTTCAACAAGACGAATGCAACCCATCAATCATACCGAAGATTCGTCAACGCTGGCTTCAAGCACCGGAATCTCCTCGATCTCTGATAGTTTTTCTAACGTCAATTTCGTTTGATTTGAACCACCGAGAACTTTGAGTAACTTCGGTTTGGGATCATGCAAGAGATAAATTAATCGATCGCCCACTTGCCAAGTCATCTCGGCCGGACAAACTTGTAAACTATTGTCCCGTTCGAGTAAAACTGGCAGCACCGTTTCAGAGTCGATCAGCGATCGCAGATATGCCTGTTGTGCTTCAAAATTCTCGCCAAACTCCGTCTCTCCTAACTTCACGGCATTATCCGCGAGAAACTGATTCCAAGTTTTCAAATTAAACTGTGCTGTGAATGCTCCCTGAATCTTGATCGAAGCAGTCGCATCCGCCGGAAATACCGACAACACACGCGGCGGCGCAAATTCCTCGATCGCTCTTTGAGCTAAGACCAGATTCACCTCACTATTATTCGTCATTGCTAGAAAAGTTCCCACTGAAGCTAAGCCCGCTTCTTCTAAAACATCCGTATCTAAAGCACTGCGAATAAAAACTGTCAAATTCGCATCGGTAGGATAAGAGTCTGGATCAGTGTCGATCAGCGTGATCGATTCTCCGCGATCGCGAAACAATCTTGCAATCAACAAACTCAAAGGACTACATCCCACAATCACCGCGCCAGTCGTATCTTCTGCGGTAATCTTCAACAGATTCGCAAGCATCTGAGCACTCACGGATTGCAATACGACGGTTAATATAATCGTCAAAAAGACGAGTGCCTTAATCGAATCACCCCCGTTAATACCTCGTTGCGTCAGAAGAATCGCAAAAATCGACGCAACAGAAGCCGCAATAATTCCCCGGGGAGCAATCCAACTGAGAAAGATTTTTTGTCGCCAATTGAGATCACTTTTCCAAGTACAAGCGAAAACACTAATCGGACGAACTACGAACATTAAAGCGAACACTGTGAATAATCCACCCCAACCCAGAGCAAGAATTCCAGCGATCGACAAATCTGCCGACAATAAAATAAACAGTACCGAAACCGCTAAAGTCGTTAGCTGTCCTTTAAACCGTTTCAACAATCGTTCCTCGGGCAGCGCAAACGCTCTCAGCACGATGCCCGCAACCACCGTTGCCATCAATCCTGCTTCACTGCGAATCGTCTGTGCTAGCCCAAACAAGCCCCACAATCCAGCCAGAACCACTAAGGTTTTCAAGTCTTCAGAGAGAAACGTCGCCCGCCGGAGCAAAACGCCCATGAGCCAAGCTCCAATGGCTCCAATTCCACCCCCAATGCCTAAGCGGAGGATCAAATCTCCGGCAATGTTGAACGGATTCGACTGACCATTCAAAACCACATTCAACACAACCACTGCCAAAATTGCACCGATGGGGTCAATCAGCACGCCTTCCCCTTCTAAAATCGTCGCAACTTGTCGATCAACTTTTACATGCCGCAGCAGCGAGTTAATCACAACGGGGCCTGTGACCACGACTAACGCAGCATATAGAAACGCGATCGACCAAGGAAATTCACTCAACCAATGCGCGGCTAATCCTCCGCCCAATATTGTGATCAGCGTCCCGATCGTCACCAAATTCCGCAAACTGCCTGACACTCGACCCAGTTCTCTCAATTGCAGATTAAATCCGCCTTCAAACAAGATCACTGCCACCAAAAGCGCAATCAGAACTTCTAGCCCAGTCCCCAACTGATCCGGATGCAACCAATTCAGCACGCTCGATCCTAAAATCACCCCAAACAAGAGCAAAAAGACGATCGCCGGAATCTGCACCCATTCCGCAACGACCTGCGCTCCAATTCCTGCCATCACTGTGATGACAATTTGTAAGGTTGTTGCGAGCGTGGCATCCATAAACGCAGAACAAGGGGCAAGAAGACAGAATAACAGGCTTCACTCTTTAATAATGCAGCCAAGACCGGGATTATTCGCAATATTTTGTTACTCAACATTCTGTAATAGCTGAAAGGGAAATCTGCGATCGCTCATGTGGGAACATGAAGACAGTCAACGATTCACGAAGATTTAAGAAAATGGCACAGGATCAAAAACCCACGGTTGTAATTACTGGCGCGTCCTCTGGTGTCGGCTTGTACGCAGCAAAAGCTTTGGTGAAAAGAGGTTGGCATGTGGTGATGGCTTGTCGAAATTTAGAGAAGGCAGAGAGCGCTGCCAAATCTCTCGGCATGCCGCCTGATAGCTATACTCTGATGCATATCGATCTGGGTTCATTAGAAAGCGTTCGCAAGTTTGTCACCCAGTTTCGAGAAAGCGGCAAGTCTCTGGATGCTCTCGTATGTAACGCAGCCGTTTACATGCCGTTACTCAAAGAGCCGATGCGCAGCCCTGAAGGCTACGAACTGAGCGTTGCAACCAATCACTTCGGGCATTTTCTCTTGTGCAATTTGCTTCTCGAAGACCTGAAACATTCGACTCATAATGATCCCCGGTTGATCATCTTAGGAACAGTGACGGCGAACTCGAAAGAATTAGGCGGCAAGATTCCAATTCCGGCTCCAGCAGATTTGGGCGATTTGTCAGGATTAGAAGCTGGATTCAAAGCCCCGATCGCGATGATTGATGGCAAACCCTTTAAGGCAGGAAAAGCTTACAAGGATAGTAAGCTGTGCAACATGATTACTAGCCGAGAGCTACATCGTCGCTATCACGATTCGACTGGCATTGTTTTCAACACACTCTATCCAGGCTGCGTCGCAGATACACCCTTGTTCCGCAATAGTTTACCCGTCTTCCAAAAAGTCTTCCCCTGGTTCCAAAAGAACATTACGGGAGGCTATGTATCGCAAGAGCTAGCAGGGGAGCGAACTGCTCAAGTGGTCGCTGATCCTGAGTTCAAGCAGTCAGGCGTGCATTGGAGTTGGGGAAATCGGCAGAAAGAAGGACGCGAATCTTTCGTGCAAGAGTTGTCTGAAAAAGTAACTGATGACGCAAAAGCAAAACGCATGTGGGAGTTGAGCGAGAAGCTCGTTGGACTCGCTTAAATGAAGTTGCTGAATGGTGATATCGATTCGCACTTGTCCCCGCGAATCAGTAGATGAGTCCGTTCGCTTCGTTGCTCACCCGCCCCGGAATGAATTCGGGGCTAACTGTGCGAAGTCCGCTCTGGGACTAACAGCCAATGAAAACGGCTTCTTCAGTGGGTTTCAACCCACTTGGCACGGTTAGCCCGAACTTCCAGTTCAGGGCGGGTGAGCAACGAAGCAACTATCTTCAAGCGAATTGCGCCGATCTACTGAGTAATCAGAGTGGAAATTCACTAGCAGCACTACAACTCAGCCCCCTCAACAATTAAGCCAACGATTCATCATCATCCTTCTCCTCAGAAGGCAATCTCCGTCCTCGACGCTTTCTCGCTTCCATTGCTCGTTCTAGCACCGTCAGCAATCCTGGCGACTCTTCTTGCAATGCCAGCAAGAGGCGTTCCCCTTCTTCGAGATCGCCTGGATCTTCACCCGTTTCCATGACTGTTTTCAAGCGCGGCAGTGCTAACTCATCAACCAATTCGACTAAGCTCAGCAAACAGCGGTTGAACTGTCGTTCTGTCAGCAGAGCATCTTCTAACGGAAACTCAATGATCGCGCGGATTTCACCATCGGATGGATCATACTCCCACTGCAGCATCTTCGTTTCCCAAGAAATCGCTAACATGGTTTGTAAAATCGCAGTCTTATGCGGATGATTCTGAACGCCTGCTAAAACTCGTGGCGCAAACATTTCAAAGAATTCGCCATCTTCATCGAGTTGAATCACAATTAAAAAATCTTCTAAATTTGAGCCGAATACCCCAGTCAAAATTCGACTGCCCTCTTCATCAATTCGGTATTTCCAGCCTTTGGCATCGAGATAACCTGCTATTTGTTTTAATGTAGCTGCCATAATAAATTTTGTCTGAGGATTGTGCCTTGATCAGTCTATCTGGCAACGATAGCCCCTTGTCAACTGAGTCGATCGACGGCTTGATCCACTTGTTTTAATAATGCCTCTAAGCTAGTGGAATTCTCTAAAACCACCGTGGCACGATCGCACTTTTCTTGAATCGGCATTTGGCTCTGAATTCGCGCCTTGGCTTGCTCTAAACTTAATTTCTCTCGCTGCATTAATCGCTGAATTTGCTGCTGCTCAGAACAAGTAATCACCCAAATCTCCGTGACTAAATCTGTCATTTGCGCTTCAAATAACAGCGGAATCACAAACACAGTCGGTACAGTCGCATGATCACGTTCTGTCTCAAAAACTTTACGAACATACGGATGAATTTGCTGCTCTAGCCAAGCTCGCTCGCTTGGATCGGCAAAAATAATTTCTCCTAAGCGCGATCGATCGAGCGTGCCATCGAGTCGAATCAGCTTTGATCCATAGCGATCGACAATTTGCGACAGAATTGGCGAGCCGACTGCAACTGCCTCGCGTGCGACTAGATCAGCATCCACGATCGGAAAATGGTAAGTCGTTGCAAGATAGTTTGAAACGGTTGTCTTGCCCATGGCGATTCCGCCTGTAATTCCAATCACCCGCATCTGCCTTTCTCCAGAGTCCCGGTTTTAGTGTAATCTTCAGGCTGGAGTTTCGATCTTTTTCTCTTGAAGCACTGGATGAGTTTGATTGCGGTTCTGCTGATCGGTGGGGTTTTGCGATTTTGGAACCTCGACCTCAAACCGTTGTGGATGGATGAAGTCATTACCGCAATTTTCAGCTTTGGACGGAATTATGGTGAAGTTCCTTTAGAGCAGTTTTTTAATCTATCTGTTTTAGATCAGTTGTTTCAACTGAAGCCAACCACTTGCGCGAATATTGCTCAAACCGTTTCGACACAATCAGTACACCCGCCGCTATTTTTTTGCTGGATGCATCAGTGGGTGCAATTTGCTCCCGGCAATTGGATCTGGAAATTGCGATCGCTGAGCGCTGTTGCAGGCGTTGCAGCCATCTTCGGGGTGTATTGGCTCAATCGCTTCGCCTTCTCGACTTCAGCAGGCATTGCCGCCACCATGACAATGGCAGTTTCGCCTTTTGCGGTCTATCTCTCCCAGGAAGCTCGCCACTATACAGTTCCGATGCTGTTTGTAATCGCGGGATTGATGGGCTTGATTCGGATTCAACAAAATTTAGTCCAGCAGCGACACGATCCGAAGATTTGGATCGGGTGGATTCTCGTAAATGGCATTGGATTCTATGTGCATTATTTTTTAGTGCTCGCGATCGCCGCTCAGTTTTTTGCCTTAATCGTGCTGCAAATGCGCTTAAGACCTGCGACCAAGTTTTGGTGGCGGAGTTGGGGCGCGATTGTTGCCGCCGGATTTGGCATTTTTGCCATTGGGTTGCCGTGGCTGCCCACCTTTATCAGTCATATGACCCGTCCTGAAACAGATTGGTTAGCCACGTCTCAGACTGCTTGGTGGAGTTTTTTAGCACCTTTGTATCAGTTTGCGGCAGGCTGGTTGGTGATGGTAGTCGCATTTCCGGTCGAGTTTCAACCGACTTGGATCATTGTGCTGTCGAGTGTATCGATGCTGCTGTTCGCAGGATGGCTCATTTGGTGGATGATTCGCGGATTGAAGTGTCTCTGGAAAGATCCGGATACACATGGGGAAACGCTGGTCTTGATCAGTTTTGTCGGGGGAGTGCTGCTGGAATTTTTAGCGATCGTCTATGTGCTCGGCAAAGATATTACACAAGTGCCGCGATACAACTTTATTTACTATCCGGCAGTCTGTGCATTAATTGGGGCGAGTTTTTGGAAACAGCGCGCAGGCTCGCAATGGATGCTCTATGGAGTTGGCGCACTCAGTTGTATATTCGTAATCTCGAACTTAGTTTTTCTCAAGCCCTATACTCCCGATCGAGTAGCGCAAAATATCGTGACGGATCCAGACTGTCGAGCGATCGTCATGGCTTATAACGATTTTCAGGATATTGCGGTCGGCTTAGGATTTGCTCTGGCGGTTCAATCAACTGAGCAACAATCTCCCAAAAATTGTCAGCCTTCTCAATTTGCGTTTTTATCGAAAACTCAAGGAGACAGCGCAGTTTGGAGCAGATTGGCAAGTTTGTCGGCGGATGTCAAAGAGATTTGGGCGATCGTGCCTGGATTGAGAAAACGGGATTTTCCGACAACATTAGCGCTTCAGAATCGAACTTGCGCGTTAAATCCGGACTGGCAATATCGCATCGGACTACCGTATTCGGGATATAAATGCCGGAATTGAGCGTTTGATTTTCGACTCCGCTCAAAATTTTTTCCGAAATTCTTGTTACGAAATTCCCACTTCTCTGCTATTCTAAATAAGGCTTAGGCGGATGTGGCGGAATTGGTATACGCGCACGCTTGAGGTGCGTGTGGCATTGCCTTGCGAGTTCGAGTCTCGCCATCCGCATGCCTAAAGAAAAAGGGAGACATGATGTCTCCCTTTTTGCTTTTTAAAATTGATCAGTCACTAGAATAGAGGGTGCATGTTAAGAGTCCTTTCTAAATGACTGTCAAAGCTTTTCGTAGTGCCTGCTTAGATTTCGTTGCCGACCCTTTCTATACGTCTGAATCCAAATCTGTTCGCTATATTCGAGATGCCTTGTTGGTTGTAGAAAACGGCAAAATCAAAGACCTGGGAGACTATGCTCAATTAAAAGCCCAATATGCAGACATTGCTATCCAATCGCATCCCAATCATCTCATCCTACCTGGCTTCATTGATATTCATATCCATTTCCCGCAGACGGAAATGATTGCAGCTTACGGAAAACAACTGTTGGAATGGCTAGAGAAATATACTTTCCCCACAGAACGGCGATTCAAGCAGAAAACCCATGCCGACTCGATTGCCCCCGTGTTTGTGAATGAACTGCTCCGCAATGGGACAACTACGGCTTTAGTACTCGCCGCAGTATTTCCAGAATCGGCTGAAGCATTGTTTGAAGAATGCGATCGCCGAAATATGCGGATGATCATCGGCAAAGTCATGATGGATCGCAATGTGCCGGATTTTCTCAAAGATACCGCCCAATCCTCGTACGAAGACAGTAAAAGACTGATTGAGCGCTGGCATCACCACAATCGCGTCCTCTATGCAGTCACACCTCGCTTTGCTCCCACTTCCACCCCTGAGCAACTGACCTATGCGGGCAAACTCTTAGCAGAGTTTCCTGATGTTTATTTGCACACCCATCTTTCTGAGAACTTGGCTGAGATCGCCTGGGTGAAAGAACTGTTTCCAGACTGTCAAACCTATTTGGATGTATATGATCAGTTCGGTTTAGTCCGAGAACGATCGATATTCGCGCACTGTATTCATCTCAGCGATCTAGAACTTGAACGATTAGCAGAGGCAAACTCTGCGATCGCATTTTGTCCGACATCAAATACTTTCTTAGGCAGTGGCTTGTTCGACATTGAACGCTCGATCGTTCAACGGGTGAAACTTGGATTAGCAACTGATGTTGGCGGCGGCACTAGCTTTTCGATGCTGAAAACGGCGTGCGAGGCGTACAAAATTGCTCAACTCAACCATCAAACACTTTCGCCGTTCCAAGCCCTATTCTTAGCAACCTTGGGAGGTGCAAAAGCGCTCAGTTTAGATGACAAAATCGGCAACTTTGCCCTTGGTAAAGAAGCCGACTTCATCGTGATGGATCCGCGATCGACCCCGATCATGAGCCTTCGCAATCCCGAAACCATGCCGACTACTTTAGAAGAACTCGCAGATTTACTGTTCAGTTTAATCATCATGGGCGACGATCGCACCATTCATTCAACTTATCTACTCGGCGAGCTTGCTCACCGACGAGACTGAATAAAGCGCGATCGCGCTCCAGATCAGCGTAAAAGTTAGACCATGAATCGCAGTAAACGGCTCATGATAAAACAACACGCCTAATGCAAGCTGAAGGCTCGGAGCTAGGTATTGAAAAAAGCCCATCGTCGAAAGCCTCAGCCGTTTGGCTGCATTGTTGAACCACAGTAACGGCAATGCAGTCACAACTCCACATCCGATTAATAAGAGTGTCACCTGCCCATCCATCCCGAAAAACCCTGTCCCCGTCACCGCTCTATATCCAACCCACCCTAAAGCGATCGGCATCGCCAGCAAGGTTTCGACCGTCAGCCCAACAATCGGCGATACAGTGATCAGTTTGCGAAACAAGCCATAGGTGGCAAATGACAATGCTAGAAAGATAGCAATCCAAGGGACTTGTCCAAAATGCCAAACAAAATTTCCAACCGCGATCGCTGCCATCAACACAGCGAGTTTCTGCCCTCGATTTAGTCTTTCTTTCAAAATCACAGATCCTAACAGCACGCTGACTAAAGGATTGATGTAGTACCCTAAGCTGGTTTCCACAATCCGACCTGTATTGACCCCATAAATATAGACACCCCAGTTACAGGCAATGATCGCAGTCGTGGCGAACAATGCCCCCACAAGTTTTGGCGATCGCCAAAGTTCCCAAAAATTCGCGTGTTGTTTCTGTATCCGAAGCAGTCCGAGCAACAGTAAAGCTGACCAGATAATCCGATGACAGACTAATTCCACCGCAGGCACTTGCGCCAAAAACTTCCAATACACCGGAAACAGTCCCCACGCAGAGTACGCTAAAACTGCATAAAGAATTCCAGTCTTTGACGATTCAGCAGGCTGATGCAAAATCACAACCAATAACAGCAGGGCTATTATAGCGATCAGATTTCAGCCCCAACTAAACACAACTTCACCAACAGGAAGGATGACAGCGCCCCCGCAACTCTGCCCTACGGTAGACGAACAATTTATCACGCTTACTATATTCTAGGTAAGCACCCGTACCCGCACCAATTTTTAGGCATGATTTAGTTCAAAAAAGTCCTAAACTTAGTCCTACCAATTCATTAACCAACCTGACAGCCCAAACTATCTGAGTTGTCGGCTCGTTTATGTTATAGCGTTCACCTATGCCGCCTCTGCTGTCTTATGTCCCAGATTCTCAGCTTAGTAAATGGAGAGCGATATCTATTTATGCGAGTACAGTCATCACGTTGATTGGGAGTCTCGTTCTAGCTGGGTGGTTTTTCAATCTTTCCTGGTTGCGAAACATTCTGCTAGTTGGAACCACGAGCATGCGGACGGGTGCTGCTGCCAGTTTCGTTGCAGCTGGATTATTTTTACTTCTCACAATCTCCCCTGTCGAGCGGCGATCGAAAGCCTTAGATCATTTCAAATTCATTGCCGCAGTCGTGCCTCTACTGATTGGTGCAATCGCGCTGCTTCAATCTACCTTTGATGAAAGTTTAGCTCTAGGACAGTTTTTTGCTCCATCCGAGGAAGAGGAGCGAATTGGCATCAATGCTGCAGTGAATTTTGTTTTAACTGGACTCGCGTTATTGGCGCTAAAGTTTCGACGATCGCGAGCAAGATGGTTTCAAGGGTTAGCTTGCGCAATTGGCACGATTGCACTCCAAGCCTTAATCGGATATGTCTACGGAGTACGACTGTTATATCAAATTGATCTGTCTGCCCCCTCGATGGCGTTTCCGACTGCGATCGCATTTATTGGAGTCGCGATCGCGCTGCTTTGTATTGCGCCAGATCAAGGACTGATGAAATCGATTAGCAGTCCTCTAGTCGGAGGAATCGTTGCACGAAGAATTTTGCTGGTCATTCTGATTTTCCCATTATTGTTAGGTTGGCTCGTATTACAAGGCTGGAAGCTTGGCTGGTATGATGTAGCGTTCGCGATTTCTGGCTTAGTGTTGATTCTGATTCTGATTTCGTCGGTATTTATCTGGAAAACCGCGAAGATTCTCAATCGTGAAGACCGACAACGGCGGGATGCAGAAGGACAGTTAAAAACAGCATTAGAAACTTTACAAGATCGAGAAGACCGCATTAGTCGCCTCGCAGATGCCAATATTATTGGCATTTTATTTGGAGATGTAGAAGGTGGAATTCATCGCGCCAACGATGAACTGCTACGGATTATTGGCTACACTCAGCAAGAGCTTGAAGCAGGACAAATCAACTGGATCGACATTACCCCCCCAGAATTTTTGCCCTTGGATGAAATGCATGTCGCGGAGGCACAGGCGCGAGGAGCTTGTACACCTTATGAGAAGGAATACATCCGGCGAGATGGGCAGCGAGTTCCTGTATTGATTGGCTATGTGTTGGTCGGAGAGAAACGCCGCGATTCGATCGCATTTATTGTGGACTTAAGAGAGCGCAGACGCTTAGAAGATTCACTGCGCCAACGAACAGAAGAGTTAGAACGAGTCAATCGGCTCAAAGATGAATTCTTAGCCGTACTTTCTCACGAATTGAGAACTCCGTTGAATCCCATTCTGGGCTGGGCGCAGATGCTCAAAACACAGCGATTGGATACCACAAAAGCAGCACAAGCTCTAGAGACGATCGAGCGCAATGCCAAGCTCCAACTCACATTGATTGACGAGCTACTCGATGTCTCTCGAATTCTGCAAGGTAAGCTCAATCTGCGCGCTGCACCTGTCGATTTAGCGGCAGTCGTGGAAGGAGCAATCAGCACAGTTTATCTAGCAGCAGAGTCGAAAGCCATTTCGATAGAATTTTTGCACGATCCTCAGCCAGTAATGGTGCGTGGCGATAGCGATCGACTGCAACAAGTCGTATGGAACGTGTTATCCAATGCAGTGAAATTCACGCCTGCTTCTGGAAACGTGACAATTCATCTTTCTACATCTCCAACCGAGGCGAAACTGACCATCAGCGATACTGGGCGGGGCATTTCTGCCAGTTTTCTGCCCTATGTATTTGATAATTTCCGACAAGAAGACGGCAGTTCGACTCGCAGTTTTGGGGGCTTAGGCTTGGGACTTGCGATCGCGAAACATTTGATCGAACTGCATGGTGGAGTGATTCAAGCGAACAGTTTAGGGGAGGGCAAAGGTGCAACTTTTACGATTAAGTTACCGCTGCTTTCTGAACAGCTTCTATAAATTTCTGCCAGGTTTCATTCGGGTGCCAGATCTTTAGCAAATCCGCTTTTGCCTGCTCTTCACTCAGGTGTTCGTGCAATTTTCGGTATAGATACACAAAAGCTGAGACTCGCATATTTTTTGCACAATGCACAAAGACGGATTCATGTTGAGAGTGCTGCATTATGTTCGAGAATTGCTCAAAATCTGCGATCGTCGGCTGCTCCCAAATCACCGGAATGTGAAAATACTGCATTCCCGAGGATTCTACAATTTCGCGTTCCTGTGCGATCGCGCCTTCTGAAGTGGGAACAGCGAGATTGATCACAACGGTATAGCCTGCCTCTTTGATGACTTGAAATTGTGAGATCGTGGGTTGTCCAGCCGTTGCAAGACCCTCGCGAATCTGTACAAAATTTTGAATGGCTTCCATATTAAAAATGATCCTTTTTCTGACGCAGTGCCGCGAAGGTTTCAACGTCTCCAGTTCGCCCCATTGCTGTTTGAAGTTCAGGCGTATCCCATCTCAAAAATGGATTAATTCGTTTCTCCAAGCCCAAATCTGCCGGAATCGTTGCCTGATTTTGAGCCGATCGCACTTCCGCAAATCGCGCTTGCAACTCCGAATTTTCTCGATCGACTGTCATCGCAAATTCCAAATTACTCAACGTATACTCATGCGCGCACCAAACCCGCGTCCGATCCGGCAATGCTCGAATCTGCTTCAACGACGCTAGCATCTGAGCAGGCGTGCCCTCTTTCAGGCGTCCACACCCCGCCGAAAAGAGCACATCCCCACAAAATAGCTCTCCCCCTTCATCGGCAACTGGCGCAAAATAATAGGCAATATGCCCATGCGTATGTCCAGGGAGAAACAGCACCTCAGCCTCACGATCGCCAAACTTCACCCGATCCCCTGCATCTAATTCCACCTGCTGTCCTGGAATTCGACCGCGATCGTGCCGACCCGCATAAACGACCGCATTTGGAAATCGCGCTAACACCTCTAAATTGCCATCCACATGATCCCAGTGATGATGCGTAT
The DNA here is from genome assembly GCF_017302695.1 of Leptolyngbya sp. UWPOB_LEPTO1. Lineage (NCBI taxonomy): Bacteria > Bacillati > Cyanobacteriota > Cyanophyceae > Leptolyngbyales > Leptolyngbyaceae > Leptolyngbya > Leptolyngbya sp. UWPOB_LEPTO1. The sequence goes on from NZ_JAFLCJ010000001.1 coordinate 197,629, forward strand.
TGAAAATGGCAACCACTTCTGCGCCTAATTCTTCAACCTTTTGCAAAACCTGTTTTGCCTCACCCGGATCGACGATCGCCGCGATTTGCTGAATCGCATCGTAAAGTAGAAAAATATAGTTAGTAGAAAGTGCCGAAATCCGATAAATTTGCATATAGCTAAAGAAAATGACAGTGTTTGTTCCGAGCCTGAAATCGTCAATACTAACGAGAGCCTCTCAAGATTTTACAAAGTCTTGATGGAATTCTCATCCGACCTTTGTGTGTCCCCCGCAAAAACGCGTAACAGTAGAAAAGGATAAAAGTCATCGTACTTTTGTCTTATTTTGACTTGTGTTTGACGTGCCCCAGTTAGACAGCAAAGCGACGATTCTATGGTAAGAGCAACTCAAAATCGATCTAATCTTCCAATTCAGCGCATCCTCGATCGCATTCTTCAACTTCAAACGATCAACCGATACGAGCATCTCCACCTCGCATCTGCCCTCCTTGCCAATCAACGTCTCACACCCGAAGAACGGCGACAGATTAATCAAATTTTTGATTACATCCAAACGGGTCAAATCAAACTTGTAGACGAAGGATTCTCGCCCACATGAACGTAATTCAAGCCAGTGCTTGGTTTCCGCCGGATTCGTTTGGCGGGGTTGAAGTCTATCTCGATGGTCTTGTTCAAGATCTCAGAGCACTCGGTTTGAATTCTTCAGTTGCAGCAGCAAGATCCATTTCAGATCCCACGATCGAGCAATATCACGAAACTGAGGTCTATCGCTACCCGGCTCAAGACCTCAAAGCCTTCCAAACCTGGCTGAGTCAGCACAAAGGTGAAATTTACCACCAACACACGCTAACCGCAGGCTGTGGCATTCCCCATTTACGCAGTGCGAAACAGTTGGGAATGAAAACAGTCGTTACGATTCACATGCCCGATTTAGCCTGCTTACGTGGAACGATGATGCAAGGTGGCAATTCTGCTTGCAATGGCAAAATTGATCCGGCGAAATGTAGTGCCTGTTTAGGAGTTTCCAAGCGAGTTCCGACTTGGGCAGCCCAGGGATTGAGTTATTTACCGAGTGCGATCGCAACTCAAGCGCGCGATCGCTTACGCCAATCTTCGGATATACGGTTGCGCCAATTAGGAACGACGATCGCGACTCCAGCGCAAGTGCGAGTGCAGCGTCAGCAGTTTGATCAAGTCTTGAAATTGAGCGATCGCATTGTCGTCGTTTGCCAATGGCTCTACGATGCCTTTGTCCTCAATGGCGTTCCTGCATCTCAATTGGTGCTGAGTCGCCACGGAGTTTCAGTCGATGCGATCCCTCAAAAATCATGGGTGACACGTCCCATTCGGATTGGATTTCTCGGGCGCTGGCAAGAAACGAAGGGCGTGCAAATTCTCGTCGAAGCCCTGCAATCGATCCCAAATGTTCCCGTCGAGTTGATCATTCATGCAACTCACGCCGATCAGCATGGTGCAGCAAATCGTGAAAAAGTGATGGCGATCGCTCAACACGATGCCCGGATTCAAATCAGACCACCACTCGCTCGAACCGAAATTAGTTCAGCAATCGCGAATTTTGATTTGCTGGCTGTCCCTTCGCAATGGTTAGAAACCGGTCCTTTGGTTGTACTGGAATCATTTGCTGCTGGCACGCCTGTGATCGGATCAGATTTAGGAGGCATTCAAGAGTTAGTCAAACATGGAGTCGATGGTTGGCTTGTGCCTGCCACAGATTCTCAAGCTTGGGCAAGCGCGATCGCGGATTTTGCCGAACATCCAGAGAAGATTACTCAGTTCAAACAAAACATTTCACCCGTAAAAACACGGCAAGCGGTTGCCCAAGAGATGATACAGCTTTATCAAAGCTTGATGCGGGAACACTAGCTTTCGTTGGGCTGCCTCCGTCTTAACGATGAAAGTTTCTATTCTTACGCCTAATTTTGCGAAAGGGGGGGTCGATCGTGCGTATCTGCTCGCCCAAGTTCTCAAAACGCTCAATCATCAGGTTGAAATTCTCGGATTTCTGTTTGGTGAAAAAATCTATCCCGAACCGCCGACTGATTTACCGATCGTCTGTTTACCGGGCGGTCAATATCCGCAATTTTTTAAGACTGCGGCGCAACTGATAAATCGCATTGATGGCGATCTGATATATGCCGTCAAACCGAAGCCGACGAGCTTTGGCGTTGGCTTACTGAAAAAAATGCGATCGCAGATTCCAGTCATGCTCGATATCGATGATTGGGAACTGAGCTGGATTGGTGAAAAGCAGTATCGACCTGGACTCAGACAATTCGGACGAGACTTACTGAAAAAAGATGGCGCACTGCGATCGCCAGATCATTTCCTCTACTTGCAATGGATGGAGGAGATGATTCAGCAGGCTGATAGCATTACAGTCGATACAACCTTTCTACAAAAACGCTTTGGTGGAACTTACCTCCCAAACGGCAAAGATACTGACATGTTTGATCCAAGCCGTTTCGATGCTGAAGCCAGTCGGCAGAAATATGGCTTATCAGAGTACCGAGTCTTGATGTTTCCTGGAGCATCGCGTCCGCATAAAGGATTAGAAGATGTCCTCGTTGCGTTAGAAAAATTGAACCAACCAGATTTGCGCTTAGTCATTGTTGGAGGAAGTCCTTATGATGACTACGATCGACATCTGCTCGACACCTGGGGCAACTGGGTGATTAAAATTCCACCCGTTCCGTTTTGGCAAATGCCTGAGATTGTTGCAGCGGCGCATGTCGTCGTCGTTCCGCAGCGTGACACCGTGACCGCGCAAGCTCAATTCCCAATCAAGCTAACTGAGGGAATGTCCATGGCAAAACCCATTTTGGCAACTCGGGTAGGAGATATCCCAGAAATTTTAGCGGGCACTGGCTTTCTTGTTGATCCCCAATCGCCTGATCAAATTGCTGAAAAGTTAAATGAGATTTTCCAAGATTGGGACGCGGCACAGGTTCGAGGCAATCAAGCCAGAGAGCGGTGTTTAGCCCATTACAGTGTCGAAGCAATGGCTCCGATTGTAGAAAATTTACTGTCACAGATTGTTTAATCACTTCGTTTTACCCCAACATCGGGGATTACTCGCCGTCCACAATCCAAACAATGAACATTATTCACGCAGTTAGTGGTTTCCCTCCCGATGCTTATGGCGGAACCGAAGTCTATGTTGCTAAGCTCACCGATTGCTTACACAGCCGAGGTGTTGACTCGATCGTGGCTGCTCCCCGCGAAGGCAATGAATCACACTTCTACCATCACAATACAACTGAAGTCTATCGCTATCCTGTTCCCACCAATCCGCCCCTCGACCAATGGCAAGAACTTGTCCCCCACGACCACTTTGAAGCCTTTGCAACCTGGCTCAAACAGCAATCCGCCCCGATTTTTCATCAACATTCCTACCGTTTCGACTGTGGCTCGCATCATCTACGTTTAGCCAAGCAACTCGGCATGAAAACAGTGATGACGCTCCACACTCCAGAGCCAATTTGCTTACGTCAGACCATGATGCGAAACGGAGCCGAACCTTGCGACGGCAGAATTGATGAGGCTCAATGCGGAGTCTGCTTAGGCATGTCTGACAAAGTTCCTGCGACGATCGCGAAAACCCTCGGACATCTGCCCCCGCATCTCGCTCAGCAGATGAAAAAATCTCTGCATCAATTTCCCTCTCCACGCGTTCGTCAACTTGGGACAACGTTTGCAACCCCAACTTTAGTCGCTCAAAATCGCCGCAGAGTTTTGGAAATGGCAGACCTGTGCGATCGCATCGTTGCAGTTTGTCACTGGATGTACGATGTGCTTCTGAGAAATGGCATTCCGGCTGAGAAGATTGTGCTTTGTCCTCAAGGTTCGCCGATTCCACACCAACACTTTGCCCCTAAATCTCTGAGTCAGCCCTTAAAGCTTGGATTCCTGGGACGCTGGCATGAAACAAAAGGCATTCACATTTTAGTAGAAGCTATGCAAAAGCTACCGCGAGACATTCCAGTGACCCTGACGTTACATGGCTCACTTCACGGCAAGTTTCACTCGGGTAGCAAAATCTTAGATCGCGTCAAAGAAATTGCCGAACAAGACGATCGCATTCAGATTAAACCCCTCTTACAGCGGGAAGAAGTCATCCCTGCGATCGCAAACTTCGATTTACTGGCAGTGCCATCGCAATGGTTTGAAACCGGACCTTTAGTCGTTCGAGAAGCTCATGCCGTCGGCACACCCGTCATTGGATCGGATCTGGGTGGAATCGCTGAACTCATCAAACATGGCGTTGATGGCTGGCTTGTGAAAGCAAATGATGTCAATGCTTGGAGAGATGCGATCTCTGAGCTAGCAACTCACCCCGAAATCGTTGCAAAACTTTGCCAGGGAATCGCACCTGTTCGCACCTTTGAAGAGGTTGCCGACGAAATGCAAACGATGTATCAAAGCCTCGTTTCTCAAGAAGCCCTCGTTTAGCTGTTGTCTGTCTTGATCTGGCGGGATAACTAAAAGCAGTTCTTCATCCGTGCTTGATGATCGACGCTTTCAATTTGTTGTTTGCCCAATCCGATCCATGTTGCCCAACCAATTGCTGCTTAAGTTTGCCCTGCGTCATCCCCTTCCATTAATTGGAACAATCGTCTTGGGATTTTCGGGAGCCTTATTCAATGGTGTGAGCACCATGCTGATGATCCCAGTGGTCTTGGGATTGTTGGGTCAAGAGATTAATCTCAAAGGCGCACCTCCCCTGTTACAACAAGCCTTTGCAAGCTTTGAGCATTTGGTCGGAGATGCAAGATTTCTCACCATGATGGCATGTGTCCTGGTCGCAATCTTGCTCAAAAATGTGACAAGTTATGCCAGTACTTTGACTTCTGGGCATTTATCAAGGGCATTGGTAAGCGACATTCGCAAAGAAGGATTAAGACTGCTGTTAGATGTTGATCTAGAATTCTATGTCAAAACGAAAGTCGGCGACTTGATTAATCGCTTAGGCGGCGAAGTGGGCGCAACCGCAACCGCAATTCGGACAGCAGTACAAATGCTGTCCACTGTAATTACTATCTTTGTTTTTCTGATCATTCTGCTGTCGATCTCTTGGCAACTGACGATCATTTCGACCGTTTTGCTCGCGATCGCGTCACTGTCTAACAGCTTCTTCGTCAAACGTGCTGAGAAGTTTGGACAGCAGTTATCTGACCAATCACGCGACTATTCAGTTGCAGTCCTCGAAATGCTGTCTGGAATTCGCCTCGTCAAATCAACCGCCAGCGAAAGCCGAGAGTATCAAAAGCTAGAACAACTCATCCACGCCCGCGAAGATGCTGATTTTCGATCTCAAGCGAACGCTTCCCTGATTCCACCCGTCAATGAAATGATTGGAATCTTGGTGATTGTTGCGATTTTGCTATTAGGTCGTCTCTTCTTTCGTGGTCAGATTGAAGCGCTTTCTGCAATCCTGCTGACTTATCTCTTAATTTTGTTCCGAATGTTGCCATTTGTCGGGCAGTTAAACAACGCGCGAGGCGCTTTTGCGAATCTAGCCCCGAGCGTCTCGGTCGTGAATGAATTTCTCCGACGTGATAACAAGCCCTTCATGTCAAAAGGTCATATTCCTTACACCGCAATGACAGAAGGGATTCGCTTCGAGAATTTATCGTTTACCTACCCAGGACACGATCGACAAGTTTTAAATCAGGTCAATCTCTGGCTCCCAAAAGGCACGACCCTCGCATTAGTCGGATCATCCGGTGCAGGTAAGTCAACGCTAGCAGATCTACTGCCAAGGTTTTATGACCCGACCGCAGGCAGAATTTTACTCGACGATCGCGATCTCAAAGACTTTGAACTTTGCACGCTTCGGCAATCAATGGGCATCGTCAGCCAAGATACGTTCTTATTCAACGATTCAGTTCGCAATAACCTTGCCTATGCCCGTCGAGATGCAAGCGATGAGCAAATTATTGCAGCAGCAAAGCGGGCGAATGCTTACGAATTTATCGTGAAACTGCCCCAAGGCTTTGATACGTTGATTGGCGATCGCGGAGTGATGCTATCTGGCGGGCAACGACAGAGACTCGCGATCGCCCGAGCCTTACTGCGCGATCCCGAAATCCTGATTCTCGATGAAGCGACTTCTGCCTTGGATACCGTTTCTGAGCGATTAGTTCAGGGCGCGATCGATGAATTGAGGCGCGATCGGACGACGTTAGTCATTGCTCATCGCTTGTCTACTATCCAGACCGCAGATCAGATTGCCGTGCTAGACAAAGGGCATGTGGTCGAAATCGGCACTCATGCAGACCTATTGAAGCAAGGCGGACTCTATGCTCAGCTTCATTCGATGCAATTTTCAGAAGAACCTCAGACCGTTTAGGACATAAGACGATGGGAAAAACAATTGTAGGAATGGCAAGTAGCTATGTCGGGTTGAAGCCTAGCCCGACAGATTGGTTGTGGCAGCAGTCTCCTTATCCATTCGGACATTGGGGCAACATTCAACTTGATGCTTCTGCCGAAACGCCAGATTTTTTACTGTTATATCAGTTCGATTTTCCCCGGCGTAAAGTCGATACCTCATGGCGCGCTCGGTTCCGCAAGCCTCAGCCCTTACCCGATGTTACCCCTCAATTCAAAGGCGTTGCAAAAGAACGCATGATTTATCTTTTGCGTGAACCGCCGTTAGAAGAAATTGTTCACATCACAAAAGAGAACTACGAAAAGGCAAGCCAGTATTGTGCTTATGTTTCAGGCCCAGACGATTTTGCACCGATACCCGATTACATGCCCGCAATTTGGTATTTAGGCAATACTTTTCGCGAACTCAATGAGATGCCACCCCCTGAAAAAATTCGGACTTGTAGCTGGATTACTTCAGGCATCAGTCGAACTGAGAATCACCGCAAACGGCTCGCATTTCTCAAAATGCTGCAAGAGAACAAGGTTGATTTTGATCTCTATGGTCGCGATTTACCCGAGTGGGCAACCACAACCGGGAGAATTGGCGGAAAGTGGTATGGCATGGCTCCGTATTACTACAATTTGTCGATCGAGAATTATGCCGAGAATGATTGGTATGTCACTGAGAAGCTATGGGATGCTTTGCTATCTTGGTGTTTACCGATTTACTATGGCGGCTCAGCAGCCGATAAATTACTGCCTCCAGGTAGTTTTCTGCGTCTACCCAGCATGGACGAGAAAGGCATGAAATACATTCAAGAAGTAACGGCAACGCCGGATGCCTGGTTTGAAGCAAGAGACGCGATCGCAGAAGCACGCCAAGTCATCTTGCACAAGTTGAATCTGATGAATTGGCTATCTGAGTATGTGGAGCGGGTGTCTTAGTCATGAATGGAATTTGTACGCTGGCAAACGATCGCGTTTTTGATCAATTAGTCGCCTTGCTCAATAGTATTGAAGTAAATGTGGGTCGAGATATTCCGGTTTGTATCTATCCCTTTGATGATCAATTAGATCGCATTCGCACAGAGATTCAGAATCGTCCCAATGTCATGCTGTATGACGATCAGGAATCGATTCGGCAGTGGGATGAATTTATGCGGCAGATTGATCCCACCAAGCTCAATCAGAAAGAGCGTCTGTATGGAGCACATCGGCGATTTTGTGCGTTTGATGCTCCATTCGATCGCTTTATTTATATGGATGCAGATACCTTGGCAATGAGTTCAATGGCTCACATCTTTGCCTTGTTAGAGAATCACGATTGGGTGGTGTATGACTTCCAATTTCTTGATCCGAGCAAGATTTACAACACTGAGTCACCAAAGCTGCATGAAGTCTTTTCAACCGATCGAATTAACAAAGAGATCTTCTGTTCAGGCTTCTATGCCAGTAAGCGAGGACTTTTTAACTTAGAACAGCGTGAAGATTTTATCCAGGCATTGCAATCAGGCGATCGAGAAATTCTCTACGGTGGAGCAGGTGAGCAACCTGTGATCAATTACATGGTGATGAAATCGGGCATTAAAACCTGCAATCTAGCTCACCTTTTACCTTATGGAGAATCGACGGGCTGTTCTGTCACTTCCAACCATTTCGAGGAGAGAGAGCACATTCTATATGACCGAGGTAGACAACTGACCTATTTGCACTATATCGGAGTGAAGCCGCAACGGATGGAGCAAGTTGCGAAGGGTGAAGCTGTTACTTTCCCGTATCGAGATCTGTTTCTCTACTATCGCTTTTTGCATGAGCCAGAAAAGCGTCCAGTTTTGACTCAGGTTCAAAGTCCAACATTCGTTCAGAAAGTTCTACAAAAGCTGAGGATCGCATGAAACGAGGAATTTATATTGTCGCCAACGACAAGGTGATCGAGAATGCGATCGCGCTTCTCAACAGTATTCGATTGTTTGATCAAGAAGTACCTGTGTACTTGATTCCGTTTAATGACGAGTATCATCAAGTCCTCGAAACGCTGCATCGATTACATCAAGTCGAGCTATTCCCCGATTTAGCATTGCTAGAACGAATCACCAACCGAGTGGGTGAGATCTTCGATCGAGATTTTCTCAAACTGCCCAACAAAATGAGAAAGCTCGCGACTTGGTTCGGGGTCTTAGATGAGTTTCTCTATATTGACACTGATATTGTTGTATTCGACAAGATTGCAGATACGCTCAATCATTTGTCTGAGTGCGATTTCTTCTGCTGTGACTATCACTATTCGAGCGAAGGGTTGAGAAATATTTTCTCTGAAATCGTCAAAGACACAATTTTTACCCCGGAAGCACTGCAAGATGTCTTTAATAGCGGATTTTGGGGATCGCGTCGGGGAGTGATCAGCGAAGAACAACTTTACGACGTTCTGAAAGATTGCGCGCAACATCGGGAGTATTTTGACTTTACCCAAGGAGTAACGGATCAGCCGATTCTGAACTATCTGATACTGAAGTGTTTTGATCGACGAATGAATTTGGTTAAACCGCCAGAGAATGCTCCTGGAAGTTGGGCAGGATCAAAGCATTTTGAAAATCGGCAGTACGTTTTGTACGATCGCGCTCAAAAGCTGAAGTATTTGCATTGGGCAGGAATTTCGATTCGACCCGGCGCGCCTTACTGGGACGTGTGGGAACATTACCGCTATTTACATGAACCGGAGACGGCTCTCTGGCGCAAATTCTCGCGTTTCATTCCCTTTGCAAATCGCTAGGCATGGATGCGAGATCGGCAAAATACCTCTCCTGACAATTTGTGAGTCAATATCTCAACTCAAACTGGCATGACTTATGGACGGAATCTACATCCTGGCAAATGACTACGTTTACGATCAGCTCGTTGCACTGCTCAATAGCATTGAAACGAATATCAGTCCAACGATGCCAGTTTGTATTCTGCCGTATGACGATCGCTTAGACAAAGTGCGATCGCTGATTGCAGCCCGTCCGCAAGTTTCTCTGTTTGAGAATCACGACTCGATTCAACGTTGGGAACAGTTCGCAACTGAAGCTTGGCAGTCTCACGATCGGGCACAGAAAACCTGGCGCGAACGCGAACTACCGACCGTCTATCGCCTTGCCATGCACCGCAAACTCTGCTGCTTTGATGGTGAATTTGATCAATTTATTTATTTTGATGCGGATACCCTTGCTCTTGGTTCGGTCGCTCCTATTTTTCAAAAGCTGGATGACTATGATTGGGTCACGAACGACTATCAGTATTCTTCTGATTTGAAATACATCTTTGACGGCTCCCAAGCAGACCTACTGAACGTATTTACACCTGAGACACTCAAGAATATTTTCTGTGCGGGTTGGTTCGCCTCTAAGAAAGGCGTATTTACCGATGAAATCCTGCGATCGCTGCTAGACTCTCTCAAATCTGGAGAAGCAGATTTGATGGCGCTTTGGGGACCGGATCAATCTTTGATGAACTACATGGTGCTCCGTAGTCAAATTTCCTACTACAACTTTGCGTCCACGGGGACTGCACCCGGTTCTCACTGGTCAAGCTCATTTGAACAACAAGATCACGTCCTCTATGACAAAGGACAGAGACTAATGTACTTGCACTATATGAGCGTTGCCACCGCTCACTTCAATCGCCTCTGCCAGGGCGAAGAAGCGCAAATTCCTTACCGTGACCTCTTCTTGTATTATCGCTACCTCAACGCGCCTGAAAGCCGCCCACAGCACTTCAAATCTCCAGATCCATTCACTCAGGCTCGATCGCATATCACCCGCTTCTATCAGCAGAAAATGGGGAATCTAAACTACCGATTCCGTAAACTCAAGCAGCAGTTGAACAAAACACAACTTTAAAGCGTCAATTCCAACTGATCCCCACGATCGAGTAAGATCAACCCTTTACAGTGTGAGGCAACGGTTGGAGATATGACCCTAAGTTTAGTGACCGGAGCAGCAGGATTTATTGGTTCGCATCTTGTCGAAGCCTTGCTCGAACGAGGCGATCGCGTCATTGGTGTCGATCAGTTCAATGACTACTACGATCCGGAACTGAAGTGGAAAAATCTCGCCATCAGCTTGCAGTATCCGAATTTTAAGCTGATTGAAGCAGATATTCAGTCCCTAGATTGGCATCACCTCTTGAAAGATGTGGAAGTGATTTACCATCAAGCAGCACAAGCCGGAGTGCGAGCAAGCTGGGGATCAGGATTTCGCACTTACACTGAGCAAAATATTAATGCGACTCAGATTCTACTTGAAGCAGCTAAAACTGCAAAGCGCCTTCAGCGATTTATCTATGCTTCGAGTTCATCCATCTATGGCAATGCAGAAGCACTGCCAACTTCTGAGACAATTTGCCCCCAGCCTGTTTCACCTTACGGCATCACAAAACTAGCAGCCGAGCAGCTTTGTGGACTTTATTATCGAAACTTCGGAGTTCCCACTTGCTCGCTTCGTTACTTCACTGTGTATGGAGCAAGACAACGTCCGGACATGGGATTTCACAAGTTTCTCAAAGCAGCACTTCAAGATCAAGCGATCGTCATTTATGGAGATGGTCAGCAAACCCGAGATTTCACAAACGTGAATGATGCGATCGCGGCAAATTTAGCGGCGGCAGAAACCCCAGAAGCAGTTGGAGCAATCTTTAACATTGGAGGAGGCAGTCGCGTCGTTTTAACGGATGTCATTGCAACAATGGAGACGATTTTAGGTCGCTCAATTCGGAAAGAGTTTATCGAAAATGCGATCGGAGATGCCAGACATACTTCTGCAGATGTGACAAAAGCAAAAAAAATCTTGAATTATCAGCCGCAAGTTTCTTTACAAGAAGGGCTGACTCAGGAATGGGAATGGATTCGATCGCTCTATCAATAAATGCTTTCACTGTAAGGGTTTTAGTAGCTAGTTAGCTATTCCTAGCACTCAGATTAATGAGATTCCCTAGAACTCCCCAGTAGCTTCTTTCAACATTTTCGAGCTAAGTTGATCTAAAAGTGGCAGAGGGAACTACAATCTACTTACATCACTTTATTTCAGGAAAATATCGTGTCATCCATTCTAACTAAAGACCTGAAATCCAATTTGGAAGAAACTCGCTCTCGTTTACTAAGCGAACGCCAGGCTCTCATTCAGGCAGCACAATCCGAAGCAGAAGCAGAACTCGACAAAACGTTGCAATACATTGAGCAACTGTTGGGTGCAAGTGGTGATAGCGCACCTAGCGCACCAGCAGCTAGTACAGCAAGTCCTAAAGCGACGAAAGCTCCCGCAAAATCCAAGGCAAAAGCAGCAGCCCCCGTTGCGGCTGAGCCGAAGAAAGCAAAAGGACGGAAATCCTCCAAATCCTTCGATGCCTCAGTTCTAAAATCTGAGTTCAAATCCTTGAAGGCCATGCAAGCGATCGTGGAAGTGTTGGGTTCTGCGAAAGAACCATTATCAATCGATGACTTAATCGATCAAATCTACGATCCGTTCGATCCCGCAGAAATGTCAAAAGCTCGGATGAGTGTTGCAATTACAACCAAACATGCCGAGCGTCGTGGACTATTAAAGAAAGTTCAAGACAATCCTTCTCGCTTCCAAGCAGTCTAAATCAGAGGGCTGACTTACGCTTTTTCTCCGGCAAGTTTCTTGCTGGAGTGCGTTGCCCTTTGTAAAACTTCTGCTCTAAGCGATTCAGTACAAGCCAAATGGAACCAGCAATCAGTGGCACGATCACAGCCAGTATCGCGATCGTGATCGACGAGGGGGAAAGTGCGATTGAGAGCAGTGGCAGCAGTGCCCAAGCTAAACCTCCGATGATTGCGGTTCCAATTTTTATGGTCTGAATTCGGGCAAGCGCAGTGCGACAGCTTGAACAATGAATCGTATGAGAATGATAGCGATCGAGCAATTCGTCGATCGATTGCAACGGCGGTAAAGGTTCGCCGGGAAACGGATCAGCTTCAAACGCATTCACCCACTGACGCAAAGTAGATACAAACGTATCAGCACGAGTCGGTAAGTAAAAAGCTTTTGCAAAGTTATCACTTCCGCCTTTCTCAGCGAGGTATCGCTCTTGGTAGTGCAAAAAGATTTGGTCATCTTCTAGCACAGTGTTGTTACCTAAATGCGAGTACCAGCGGGGTGTCAATCGAATGAAAGTACTCGGAAGTTTAGAGGCAAACTTGAACGGGAAGCGAGCAAAGACCCGACATTCTCCTTTTCGGGTCGGGGTAGCATAAACGACGGTGAGCGTTCGACCAAATTGCTTTGAGGTGAGATCATGCCACATCAGAGCAGGTGCGATAAAAGTCGTCTGCTGTGAGCCTAATGTGCCTTTGCGCGGCCCTTCTTGCCAAAATCCCTTAAAGCCTTGTTTACTCGATTCTAAAACTTCGAGTTCAACCGGAGCCGCATTCGATCGATTGCCAACCGATTTGTGATGCGTAAACGGCAGATGGCTCGAATCGAGAACATTTTCGAGCAAGGTCAAAGCATCGTAAGGCAAATCTCGAAATGTGTTCAGACAGACCCATCCGTCCGGCGTTTCTTCCATCGGTTCGATGATGGGAATTTTGACCTGTTCGGACGGGTTTTGACCAGGATAGACAAAAAGTAAGCCTTGACGCTCAGCCGTGGCGTAGGAGGCGACGCAGGCACGTTTAGACTGATGCGCAAGCGACCCTTCGGGTTGTTGGGGAATGCGATCGCAGGTGCCATCGCCCTGAAATGCCCATCCATGATAGGGACATTCGAGCAGGCCATCTTCTGCGATTCTGCCTTCTGAAAGTGGGGCAAGACGGTGAGGACATTGATCTTCAAAGGCTTGCCAGCTTTCAGCATTTGCATCCCACCAAATCACTAGATCTTGCCCTAGCAGTGTGAATTTAGCGGGCTTGGTTTTGTCCAAGTCTTGAATGTAATAAACGGGATACCATGCTTCTTTCCAGTCGAATCGAGTGGGGTCAGTTCCACCTGCTGGAATTTCTGCGATCGAAGTACGTGCATCAGTCAGCATGAGACAGCCTTTTGGAGATCTTCTTTACATATCTTAATTATATCTCTCTCAATTTCGCTGTGAAAAAATCCACCATTGCCGGGAGTTGCACAACTCTGGGGGCAGGAACAATCAGACTGTTCTGCTTATACAATAAGATTTTTGCAGTTAAAGAGATAGCTATGACGAGTTCTAAGATTGGTGTAGCAGTTGTCGGAACGGGCTTTGGGCAGAAAGTCCATATTCCCGGATTACAGGCACATCCACGCACTGAAGTCGTGGCAGTCTATCATCGTGACTTGCAAAAAGCACAGGCGATCGCTCAAGCTCACAATATTCCTCAGGCAAGTTCGTCGATCACTGAGATTCTCTCGCTGCCAACAGTCGATGCGGTTAGTGTTTCCACTCCACCTTTCCTGCATTATGAGATGGCAACGTCGGTTTTAGATGCTGGAAAACATTTATTGCTTGAAAAGCCGACTGCTTTGAATGTGAAAGAAGCGAGAGACTTGTATCAGCGATCGCTCGATCGTCGAGTGGTGACAAGCATGAATTTCGAGTTTCGCTTTGTTCCGGCTTGGCAACATTTTGCAGATTTGCTTGCCTCAAATTATGTCGGACAAAAGCGGTTAATTAAGATTGATTGGCTCGTCTCAAGCCGCGCTGATGCTTCTCGTCCTTGGAATTGGTACGCGCGTAAAGAACAAGGAGGAGGTGCATTAGGGGCATTAGCGTCTCATACCTTTGATTACATTGCTTGGCTCTTTGGCGATGTCGATCGTTTAACGGCAAGGTTAAGTACTGCAATTCCAAACCGTCCTGATCCAAGTACAGGCGACCTAAAGCCTGTAGATTCGGATGATACGTGCAACATCACATTAGAGCTAACAGACGGTACGCCTTGTCAGATTTGTATTAGTTCAGTCACAACTCAAGGACGCGGGCATTGGATTGAAGTGTATGGCGATCGCGGAACGCTAGTACTCGGTAGCGATAATCAGAAAGATTATGTGCATGGATTTAAGCTGTGGGGCGCACCGCTTGGACAAGAATTAGTGGAATTGGAGATTCCTAAGCAGTTTGCATTTGAACAAGTATTCACAGATGGGCGGATTGCACCGTTTATTCGTGTCGTCGATCAGTGGGTATTAGGCATCGATCGACAAGAATCTCTCCCACCCTCTTTGAAAGAAGGGGTTTACTCGCAATTGTTGATGGATTTAGCACATGAATCGAATGAGACTGGAACTTGGGTAACGGTTCCAAAGTGAGCATAACCTCTGGAACCGTCGCTGCGCGTTCTACCAAATCGAGTAAACGGGCTGAGCTTTGAGTTGCTCACATGGTGGTGAGTTTACAAACCAAATTGGCAGCTTCCCGCCATGTAGAACTTCTTCGGGCTGCTCGACCGTTTCTGAATAAGCCAAGTCCTTGATTTGAGTTAATCGGCTCGGAGTTTGTACGCGATTTTCTTTGAGCAATCGACTGTAGGTACGGTGTGGAATAAAGTGAACAGGATTGTAGCCCGCAAACCGTAGAATCAGCACACAAGCCCAAGAATACCGACCTTCCGTAATCGCATCGACGACTTGCTTAAACTGTTCAGGACTCATGACTTTATTGCGCGACTGAGCTACGCTTCCCCGCTGAAACGTCATAGTAATATCTCTCCTCAGAAATTCTTAAAAATCCGGGCACTACAAACTAATTCCGCCTTTTTGTAATTGGCGAATCGGATCAAGCAGCATTTCCGCGATCGTGCGCCTACGCACGATAATTTCTGCCGACGCAGTCTGACCTGCTTTGAGCGGGGTTGATTGAATCATGTGTCGATCGAGCTGAATTTCGACCCGATACACAGCCCCCAATCGCTCATCTTGCTTAATATCAGGCGACAGTTTCACAACCTTACCCCCAACAATTCCATAGTCTTGATAAGGATAAGCATCAAACTTCACTTGTACTTTGTCTCCCGGTTTGACAAACCCTGCTTCTCGCGTCGGTAAAGCTGCGACTAAAACTAAAGGCGCAGTCTGAGGTGCAATCTCACTGACCGTTTGCCCTGCTTGCACCACTTCACCAGGCTTACTAACATTCAAGGCGGAAACAATTCCGTCAACGGGAGCTTGCAATTTAAGTTGCTTCATCTCAGCATTCGCTTGCTGGATCAGCTTCTCAGTTTGCTGTTTCTTCGCCATTAACTGCGTTCGCTGCACAAACAAATTTTGAATCGTTTGCTGAGCTTGAATTTGGGCTGTTTGCCCTTCTGCATATTTCTGAGTCAGCTGCGCCCGTAAGCGTCGAGACTCTGCCACAACTTGCTGCAAATCCGATCGCATTTTCTGCGACTCCGCCAAAGCCTGCTGAATGTCTCCGGTTTGCTGAGTAATGCTGCGTTGGCGATCGCCGAAATGTTGCTCTGCTTGATAGAGGTGCTCCCGCGCCAGTGCCCCTTGATCAACAAGGAATTTCAGCCGTTCGAGTCGTTCTTTTTGACTGTCAGCATCGGCTTGAAGTTGGGCCAGTAAAGCCTGACTGGTCGTTGCTCGTTCTTCAGTTTGCAAAATTGTGGTGTCTTGCCCTTGCAATTTTGCTTGAGCTTGAGCGATCGTGGCTTCTTGAGCACGAATCTCAGCCGTCGCAATGGTCGATCTCGTTTGTGCTTCTAATCGAGTTTTATCAATTAAGGCATCAATTTGCAGCAGCTCTTTTTCATAGTTGCGCTCTTCTTGCTGTAAGGCTCCCACTCGATTGAGTGCAATCTCATGATCGAGTTCAGCGATCGTTTGTCCAGCTTTCACCGTCTGACCTTCTTGCACATACACTTGAGCAATTTTGCCAGAAACGACAGGGTGAACTTTGTAAGCTTCCCCTTGAGGCACTAAACGCCCTTGCGCGCGTCCAATTTCTTCCATCTGGCTCGTTGTTGCCCAACCGACACATGCCGCACAAAAGATAACACCACCCGCGACTAAGCGACTGGGAAAAGTTGCAGGAGGACGATCGAGAACATTTTGCAGCGCAGTAGACCATCTCTCCGGCGGAGTGGGGTGGGAAGAGTCCGCCGAACTTGCGGGAGGGTCGGGAAATGCAGAAGGCATGACTGGAATGGATGCGAGCGTACCCCCATAGAGGTAGGCAAACTCTGACAGTTCATCGGTCTCCAAGTTAGAAGACAGAGTAGGCGGCGGTGCATCTTCAAGAGAGAGTGAATCAATCCGTATCGACATAATAATGACCTAACACTAGAAATTGCATGAAACATTTCCAGTCGTCAGATGAAGTGCAGTGCAATGAGGGCTTTAATTGTTTTCGGCTGCGGAAGATCCAAATCTAGATCTACAAGCAAGCCATTCAGTAAAAAGGTTGTTTCTACCGGGATGATTTGAAGCGATTTTAACCATCAATGCGATGTCTGAAGACTGAACTAAGTGGCGTGGTAGTGCAATCCCTGTGTAGCTAGAGATATCGTCAGTATTGCTAGAAGACTTGATGAGCATTTTGTTATATCTAATACCTATCATAATCGTTCTACGCGGTATGACAACCCCTAGCACGGGTGATCTTACTACCTGTAATATTTGCGACAGCAGTTATAGATCCAGTTGTTGTTGAGCAAGCTGAGTGTAGAGTCCTCCTTGTTTGATTAACTGTTCATGAGTTCCTTGCTCTGCGATGATGCCTTTATCGAGCACTAAGATACAATCTGCGTTGCGAACAGTAGAGAGTCGGTGAGCAATGATGAACGTTGTGCGATCGCGGCTAATTTGCTGCAAGTTTTTCTGAAATCGTCGCTCGGATTCCGTATCGAGTGAGCTGGTGGCTTCATCCAAAATCAAAATTCGAGGCAGATTGAGCAGGGCACGCGCGATCGCGATTCGTTGCCGTTGTCCACCCGATAGCATGGTGCCTCGCTCTCCCACTTTTGTCTGATAACCCAGAGGTAAGCTCTGAATGAAAGCATGGGCTTCTGCGAGTTTTGCAGCTTTTAACACATCTTCTAGGCGATATTGAGGTCGATAGAGCGTAATGTTATCCAGGATCGTTCCCGAAAAGAGAAAGCACTCTTGTGGAACAATTCCAAGCTGCGATCGCAGAGATTGCGGCGAAACATGATGCAGATCGGTGTTGTCGATGAGAATTCTGCCAGAGGTAGGTTGATATAACCCTTGAAGCAAGTTCGCCAAGGTTGTTTTTCCAGACCCGCTGCGACCGACTAAAGCGATCGTATCCCCTGCACGAGCCGTAAATGAAATGTTTTGCAGAATATTGCGACTATCATCCGCATGATAGCGAAAAGTAACATTCTCAAATGTCACTTCCCCGCGAATACGTGGAAGCACGAGCAGAGGTTGATCCGGACTTTCTTCGGGCTGGGCACTGAAGATATCGTCTAATCGCTCGATCGAAACTAAAACCTCTTGGAACTCATCCCAAAGACCGACTAACGACAAAATGGGAGTAATCACACTACCAATCATCATGTTGAATGCAACCAATTGCCCAATGGTCAATTGATCTGCAATCACGAGCCTTGCCCCATACCAAAGTAGTAACGTACTACCAAATAAATTGATTAATGTACTTGCACCCTGCAAGGCATTCGCCAGCTTCTGCCCCCGAAACTGAGCATTAAACATACTGGTCAGTTCATCCTCCCACTGCCAGCGCAACTCTCGTTCTGACGCGGTTGCTTTCACCGTTGAGATGCCTGTGAGCATTTCCACAAGCGACGAGTTTTGCTTGGCAGATTCGTGAAAGATCTGTCGGGACATTTGCCGGAGAAAGGGACTCGCAATCACGGTCATAATGATGATCGGTGGAATCAGCCCAAGGACTAATAGGGTCAACTGCCAGTTATAATGCAGCATCAATCCGACATACACGATCGCCATGACTGCATCTAGCCATGCTGTGATTGCCTGCCGGGTGAGAAAGAGCTGAATTTTATGATTTTCTTGCACGCGCGTCACAATATCACCGACATGCCGAGTCGCAAAGAATTGCAGCGGTAAATTCAACGCATGAGCAATAAAGCCACTAATCAAGGTGAGATCAACTTGATTCGAGAAAAAATCCAGTAAATACTGGCGGGTGCAAGTTAACCCAATTTTCCAACTCCCAAACAGCAACAATCCAAAGATGAAAATTTGCAGTGTGGGTAGGCTTTTGTGAACAACGACTTGATCCAGAATGATCTGAGTAAAGAGAGGTGTGACGACACCAAAGATTTGCAGCAAGACCGACGCGAGCAGAATCGACCAGACAATTGATCGATAAGGCGTAAAAGCTCCCAAAAATCTTCCCAATGACGGTTTTGATTTCGGTAATGCTTTCAACAGTTGAGTCGGACTTAAGAGCAGAGCGTAGCCCGTCCAACTGGCTTGAAATTCTTCATAACTTATCGATCGCCGACCGAGTGCTGGATCAGCGACTAGAACTCGATTCCGCTTCATGCGGTAAACGACAATATAATGTTCACCCTGCCAGTGAGCAATCCAAGGCAATGACTGTTCGGTCATGCGATTAAAGCTTGATCGCACAGGTCGCGCCTGAAATCCTAAACTTTCTGCCGCGAGTGCGAGTCCCTTGAGCGAAGCTCCAGATCGTCCCACGCCTGCTAAGTTGCGCAACATATTGATGCTCAATCGTTTGCCCCAGTACTGAGCAATCATCGCTAAACAAGCAGCCCCACAGTCCGAACTGCTTTGCTGAGGAATAAACGGAGCGCGACCAATTCTAATGCGCGATCGCCGAGGTTTCGCAAACTCGATCGCAGCAGGCTTTGTAGGAGCCGGAATTGGTCGAACAGGCTGAGCTTCAACAGGTTGAACTCGCGCCAAAGGCTGAACGATCGGTTTGACCTCGGGTGATGCTTCACTCTGAAAAACAGTATCCCAATGGTTTGCACTCATTTGATAGAGCTGAAGTTCAGTTGCAGCCACCCAATCTGACGGGACGGGTTGAGGATAACCCCACCCTTGCCCAATCGTTGGAGGCTGAGTGCCTTGAACTTTCCCCTGTCGTAACCAAAACCGACCAGATTGATCCGCAACACTTGATCCAGCAGCAATGCGGATCTCACACAAATGCGGGAGGAGCTTTTTCAGAACATGGCTAGAATGCGATCGCAGATCCGTCTCACTCTTCAAAAACAACAAGCGTTGTCGATCGTGAGCCATCTTCTTAAGGTCAGACTCTAGCTCAGACGGAATACTGTCGATCTCAGCAACAAATCCAGCACTTGCCGCGATCGCTTGATAAGACAGAACCGGATCACAGAATTGTTCATCTGATCCCCAACTGTCTCCCACGTCTAACACTGCCGCAGGTACACCCGACCGAATCAAACGGACTCGTCCTTGGCAAAGAATCATGACATGAGAGACGTTCAGCACATCACCGAGTTGAAAGGCTCGAAAATTAAACGATCGCGAGAAAGCAGGATCAACCGAAAATCGGGTCATAAGAATCTCGGACAGTAGCTCATAAGCACTATCCAAGTTGACTGGAGGCGCGTCGCGTCCAATCTCTGAATTTTTCTTCATAAGGGGGGGCTAGGAGAATCGGATGGATTGTTGAGAGCGATCCAGCGTTCTAGCAAAAGAGACGATAAATTTTAGCTACTGTGAAGTTCGAGCTTTCCTATTCCTTTCTGCAGTCTGGTTTTCGAGAATCCATACAAACGTAAATAAACTTTATATAGAAGGCAGGGAGCCGCCAGTGAAGTACAAAAGTCTCGCTTTCCACACCAAAAAAGCTAGAGAATTTCTTCCCTAGCCAAATATCTTTGAGTAACAAATCAGGCACTTGGAGATTACAAAACGCCAATGTTGGACAATCCTAAGATCGCACCTGCGCCTAGCACATGACCAAAGCAGGTCGCACCAATCACAGCAGGTAGTCCAAAGCCACCAAACATATTGGATGAAGGCATTTCAGGGGGCGCACTCGGATTCTTCATCGTGTATTTCGCAAACGCGATCGCCAAAATATTGCAAATAATCATCACAGCCCCAACGCTCGGACTCCAATCCACAGCTCTCGGCGCAACTGCTAGCAAGGTAGAGATTAACAATTGAGTTTCTCCTTTCGTGATCCAAAACTTGTATCTAGAGGTTTTCTACCAAAAAGCCTCACGAAACAAGTCAAATCGCAGCAATAGTTCATGATTCTATGCAGTTTGCAACAAAATCTAACAGTATACTGAGTATAAAAAATTACTAAGCATCGGATTCCTTGTACTTCTTTGCGCGAGCCATTTAGCCCATCGAAATTTAGTAATTAATTACACATATCATCTCGAAAAAGTGGGTTTTTCCCTGGCAAGGCTGACGAATTCAATTTGGCTGAGCATGTATTTTAATTCACATACAAATGAGCAAATTTGGAAATTGAATTTTTATGCAAATTTGTCAAAGCCTTTCAGCGCAAGTTTTTTCCGATATATGTCTAAATAAGAAAATCCAAGATAGGTAGTATTACAAACTACAACTGAGTCAAAATGTTCGCAATTCTGACTTGTTATTTGGGAAAGTAGAGAGTAATCTAATGATGATCTTAAATACTGAGGTCATTAAACGTTGATTCCCTGAAATTGTCATTCTCTCAATGCAATTTAACGCGAAGCTCAGGAGGTTCATCTCAAAATTTATACTTGAATTAGCGAATAATGCTCATCGCAACTTCGACAAATTCAACATCAGTATTTGCTGAGGAACATATTTGAAATTCATCTATAAGGTGCGGCGGGCTGTCTAGTTCTTAGATAGTTCCGAATTTTTCGTATTTAGGACTGAACTTCAAATATGAGGAAATGCTTCTACAAGTATCAAGTTTCTATTAAGATGTCGCGACTGTTCTCAGTACTGATATCTTCCTATAAGACTGATAGCGTCTGGGTTTTCTGCCGATTGATTGATATTTTACGGATGATCTTTTTCTTCTGACTCTGTCTCAAGGAATACTTCATCTCCTGAAAACTTTGCTTAATGTTTATGGTTAGTTATGGTTAGTCACAGACCGTTTCAACGCCTACAACCGCTCTCGTTGTTGGCACAATTGATCAGCCGTCGCGTCGATGGTTGCTTGCAAATTGTCAGTGGTTCCGTCTCTTGGTTACTCTACCTAGATGAGGGAACGCTCGCCTTTGCAACCAATTCGATCCAGCCCTTTGAGCGGCTCGATCGTGTTCTCGATCAACTCAGCGATCGCGTCCCCTCGCTGACTCGATTCGATCGCGCTCAGCTCCGGCAATTTGAAACGGTGGCTGGAACTTATCCTGCAACCAGCGCAGACTATCAAGCGATCGAATGGCTAATTGGACAAGGATTAATCGATCGATCTCAAGCCACAGAACTGATTGAACTGCTTGCAATCGACGTGATCAAACCTTTTCTGAGTGTGACAGAAGGCATTTATGAAGTCATTGCGAAACCCAATTTCTTGCATTACCCGAATCTCTGTCAGCTCGATTTGCGCCCAATCGTCGAACGCTGTCATTCTGACTTGAAATCCCACGCACCTACGATTCCAAAAGCGGCTAGCCCAGATGTATCGATCCCGCTCCCTAGCCCAGTCTCAAGTGCTCCTAGCACTAGACCCCTCACCTTCACGACTCCTCAACCGACTCAGACTCCAGGTATAACCCTTCCGACGGGTTCAGTACCGACTCACTCAGCGACAGCAACCGCTCAAGCTCAATACAAAATTGCCTGCATTGATGACAGCCCAACGGTATTGCAAGCGATTAGTACCTTCTTAAATGAGTCCAGCGTCTCGGTGATTATGATTAACGACCCGGTCAAAGCATTAATGCAAGTCGTTCGGAGTAAACCGGACATCATCTTGCTTGATGTCGGAATGCCCAATCTTGATGGCTATGAACTTTGTTCCTTGCTACGCCGCCACCCCAGCTTTAAGCTCACTCCGATCATCATGGTCACGGGTCACACCGGATTCATCGATCGCGCTAAAGCTAAAATCGCGGGTGCATCTGGCTATCTCACCAAACCTTTTACCCAAGCCGAATTAATCAAAACCGTTTTTCGATACCTTGAGTAACCGAAATGCTACTTTACCTGCTGTGAAACGTTATGAGCCTAACATTAATGCGAACTGTTCTAGTTGTTGAAGATACCCCCTCGGAGATGGAACTGTTGAGCCACTACTTACGAGAAAGTGGCTATAGTGTGGTCGGAGCAGTCACCGCAAAAGACGCACTCAATAAGGCGATCGAGCTGAAGCCCAATGTGATCGTCACCGATGTCGTGATGCCGGGCATGAGTGGATTCGAGCTATGTCGGAGTTTGAAGAAAAATCCAGAAACGCAGAAAGTCCCAATTATTATCTGCACTTCAAAAGGGCAGGACATCGATCGCTTATGGGGAATGCGTCAGGGTGCAGATGTCTACATCACAAAACCGTTTACTCGTGAAGAGTTGATCCGGGCTGTCCAATCTGTCGGAGGATAAAACGCGTGGATGACTCAGTGTTGACATTAGCAACAACGCAAAAAAATGCGATCGCTCCGAAAAATTTGGGCGAAAGCTATCTCAAATTTGAAGTGGGGCAAGGAACCCAGGTCGGCTTACCCATGCGGCATGTTCAAGAAGTCCTCGTGCTTCAGCCGCGCTATTTGACGCCGATCCCTAACTTGATGCCCGGAATTTTGGGACTGATGCACCGTCGCAGTCGCGCGTTGTGGGTATTCGATCTCGCAATGCTCCTTGATATCGGCAGACTCGATTACAGTCCCCAACAATATGATCTCGTGATTCTTCGGACTGGCTCGACTGCCGTAGCAGCAGCAGTCAACCGAGTCGATGGAATTGCTTGGGCAAAGCCTGACGACTTACAGCCCGTCCCCAGTCACGTGACCAAAGGCTTGATCCCCTACTCCAAAGCTTGCATCTTACAGTCTCAAGATGTGATTTTTCTCTTAGACGGAGAAGCAATTCTGCAAGCTCCACTTTTGCAAAGTCATTAACATACTCTCTTCATCAGGCGATCGCATCATGTTCTCATCTACCGCTACTACCCGTTTGAAACTTCTAAATCTATGGTTGACCAATTAAATGCCGCCCAACGGGATCAGCTTGCTCAGTCGAACACTCTAAAGCCAAGCTCGATCGATATGCCTCCAACCCCTGTGAAACGCAGATCGCTCTCCATCCCAGGACTTGCCCGATTTAGACGATT
Source organism: Leptolyngbya sp. UWPOB_LEPTO1 (assembly GCF_017302695.1). Taxonomy (NCBI): domain Bacteria; kingdom Bacillati; phylum Cyanobacteriota; class Cyanophyceae; order Leptolyngbyales; family Leptolyngbyaceae; genus Leptolyngbya; species Leptolyngbya sp. UWPOB_LEPTO1. The sequence continues at coordinate 221,227 of NZ_JAFLCJ010000001.1, forward strand.
GAGCCTGAAAAACAAAGCGACCTTGATCGCGATCACCATCGGAACTCTCCCCGTTCTCGTCATTGGCACGATCGCGTATTCGTTTGCGAATCAATCAATTACGCGCCAGATTGTGGATACGGAAGAAACCCTGGCAACTACGCTCAGCCAACGGATTGCTAGCTATATGTCGGAACGAACTGCCGACTTACAGATTCTAGCAAGCTTGCCGATGTTAACGACGCCAGGGCTCCAAGACGGAACTTCTACCGAGGAGAAACGCATCTTGTTTGAGCGAGCTATTGAGAATGGAAACTACGAAAGTATCACGCTGTTCGATAACGATGGCAATGCGCTAATTCAGACCGATCGCGAACCGATCCCACGGCAAGACGACCAAGATTACTTCCGAGCCGCACTTCAGTCGAGTCGGGTTTCGATTAGTCGTCCGATGCGCCTGAGTCCGAATACTGCCTATACGATTTACATTACTGCTCCAGTTCAAGAAAGCGGCAGTGGAAAGCGCAGTGGAATTTTGCGGGCAGTTGTGCCGATTAAAAGTTTGGCATCAGAACTGCAAAACTACAACAAAGTCGGCGCAACCTTCAGTGTTCTTGATGCGAGCAATCAAATCTTCTTGTCTTCTCAAGATGCCAAGATCGGACAAGCTGCTTCATCAATTTATTCCTCTTTTTCGCAACTGCAATCTCGTCGAGAGATCAACTCCAGTGTTGTTACCCAGAAACTCAACAATGAATCTAAACCTGTCTTAGCCAGCTTCATACCCTGGACAGGACGAGATCGACTCCCTGATCTAGGGTGGGATGTGGTGTTGAGTATCCCCACCGAAATCGCTTTTGCGCCACAGCGACAGTTACTGCTCACCTTTTTATTGGGAACTGCTGTGGCGGTTTTCCTGACTGGATTGCTCGCCGCTTGGTTAGCAAGTCGAGCAACTCGTCCAATTGTGGCAGCAACTAATGCAGTTCTAGAACTGGGGAATGGAAGATTAAACACTCGTCTCGCGGTTAAAGGAGTTGATGAAATCAGCATCTTAGGTCGCAACATCAACTTGATGGCGGGACAGTTACAAAGTTTGGTTAGCCAACAGACAGAGAATGCTGAACGATCACAGTTATTGACCCAGATCACCGTCAAAATTCGTCGCTCTCTATCTGTGGATGATATTCTTGCCACCAGTGTAGAAGAGATCCGAGCCGCCTTTAAAACCGACCGAGTCGTGGTTTATCGATTTGCCCCGGACTACCTGAGCGGAACTATCACCGCAGAATCAGTTGGCTCAAATTGGATCAAAGCATTGGGCAAAGTCGTCAGCGATCCGATGGAAGCGTCTTTAGTCGATCGCTATCGAGAAGGGCGCGTTTGGTCGATGGAAGATCTGAAGCAAGCAAAGCTGAGTCATTGTCACTGTGAGATTTTAGAACGATTGGAAGTCCAAGCGAATATGGTTGCTCCGATCGTGCAAAACCAAGAGTTGATTGGATTATTATGTGCGCATCAGTGTTCGGCTCCGCGATCGTGGAAACCCGAAGAAATTGACTTTTTCGGGCAGTTAGCCGTTCAGATTGGCTACGCACTCGATCAAGCAAGCTTGCTAGACCAGACAGAAGACGCAAGAAAAGCAGCAGAGCAACTGTCTGAAGAACGGCAACAGCAGAAAGAAGCCTTGCAGATGCAGTTGATCAATCTGCTAGCAGATGTAGAAGGAGCTGTTGAAGGAGATTTGACGGTTCGAGCCGATGTTACGGCTGGAGAAATTGGCACGGTCGCCGACTTCTTTAATTCGATCGTGGAAAGTTTGCGGCAGATTGTTACCCAGGTAAAAGATGCTGCGAGTCAAGTGAATGCCTCGCTGAGTTCGGATGAACAAGCGGTACGGCAGCTTTCAGATGAAGCAACTCGCCAAGCCGATGAAACCAGTCGCACGCTCGATTCGGTTCAGAATATGCTGCGATCGATTCAAACCGTCTCGAACAGTGCTCAACAAGCTGCATCTGTTGCCCGTGAAGCCTCTTCGACCGCAGAAGCAGGCGGGATCGCAATGGAGCTAACCGTACAGAACATTCTGGGTCTGCGAGATACGATCGGAGAAACCGCGAAGAAAGTCAAACGCTTGGGTGAATCGACGCAGCAGATTTCTAAAGTCGTTTCGTTGATTAACCAGATTGCGATGCAGACGAACTTACTCGCGATTAATGCTGGAATCGAAGCAGCACGGGCAGATGAAGGATCGCAAGGTTTCGCTGTCGTTGCAGAAGAAGTGGGAGATTTGGCAACGCGATCGGCAACAGCAACGCGCGAAATTGAGCAAATTGTCGCAACGATTCAGCGCGAAACAACTGAAGTGGTCGAAGCGATGGAGCAAGGCACAACTCAGGTCGTGGAAGGAACTCGATTAGTCGATAACGCGAAACAGAGTTTGGAGCAGATTCTAGAGGTATCGCGCCGCATCGATGATTTGGTGCAGTCCATTTCAGAGGCGACGGTGACGCAGGTGCAAACCTCAGATGCAGTCTCGCACTTGATGCAAGAGATCGTAGCCGCAGCAGGACGCACATCGGCATCTTCAATGGAAGTCTCTCGATCGTTGAGACAAACCGTAGAAGTCGCGCAGGAGCTACAAGAATCAGTGGGCACATTTAAGGTGGGCTAATGGCACAAGATAAAGAACTGGAAATTCGCCGTCAGTTTCTCGATGAAGCGCAAGAGTACTTAGATGTTCTTGATGCGACGATTTTAGATTTAGCAAATCATCCGATCGATGTGGCAAAAGCGAATGCCGCCTTGCGGGCAGCGCATTCGATTAAAGGCGGAGCAGGCATGATGGGATTTCAAGTTCTCAGTGAGCTTGCCCATCGGCTCGAAGATTCTTGGAAAGTCCTGAAAATTGACAAGTCGATTGTGGTTAGTCCGCGATTGGAGAACTTACTGCTTGCCTCAGTGGGCTGTCTGCGACAAGTTGTAGAGTTCGATCGCGAATCGATGCAGCGTCATCAGGATTCTTTTGTCGATGCGAATTGGCTCTCGGTTGAAGCGTATCCCGTCTTTGATGCATTACATGCTGAACTCGGCGATCCCCAGGAAGAAAATGCAGCCTCGATTCTCTCACCCGAAGAAGGGCAAGACATCGTTCCACTGTTGTTTGAGACAGAAGTAGAAGGATGTTTAGAGCGATTAGAAACGGTGCTCAACACTCCAGATCAGCCTTGCTTGCGAGAAGAGGTAGCAATTCTGGCGCAAGAGTTGGGTGGGTTAGGCGAAATGCTGCAACTTTCGCAATTTGTGCAACTGTGCCAATCGATTGCTTACGCGATCGAACAAGATTCACAGAATACTAGCGCCATTGCTGAATCAGCTTTAACAGCGTGGCGCACCGCGCAAAAGCTTGCGATCGCCGGACAGTATGATCAAATTCCTACTGCGATCGCGGAATCGACTCTACCTCCAGAATTGGCTGATTTTGCAGACGTGCCTTCTGTCCTCGAACCCAATGTCGGCGAAACCGATTGGTTTACCGAAGCATTAGCAGCAGAAGCGTTAGCCGTCGATGATTTTCAGCCGATTCCGATGCCAACTCGCATTCCAGTCGGCGAACCAAAAGGCACAGATTTCAAAATTCTAGATCCCGAACCTGATATCAGTACGGCAACTGAAGCTCAAGATACGACTGTGCGCGTTCCCGTTCGTCAACTCAATCAGTTAAATGATTCGTTTGGTGAATTAACTATCGATCGCAACGGGTTAGATCTCTATCTAAAACGCTTACGAGGTCTAGCTCGGACTTTACACGACCGGGTACAAGTCCTTGATCAAGTCAATGCTAAGTTAAGAACTGCTTACGATCGCGTCACCTTAGATGGCAGTCGATCGCTCCAGGACAATCGTCGATCGGGCTTTGACGCACTAGAACTCGATCGCTATGGCGACTTGCACTTGTTGTCTCAGCAAGTGATGGAAACGATCGTGCAACTGCAAGAGGTGAGCGAAGACATTGATCTGAGTTTGGATGATGCGGATCAATCGGCGCGGAACTTAACTAAAACTGCGAAGCAACTGCAAAGTGGCTTAACTCAGTTACGAATGCGCCCCATTTCCGATGTGATCAATCGCTTCCCACGCGCGATCCGAGAATGGTCATTGCAATATGGGAAAGAGGTGCAGCTTTCGGTGGTTGGGGGCAGCACACTCATCGATCGCAATCTTCTCGAAGCATTGAATGATCCATTAATGCATCTGATTCGGAATGCCTTTGATCATGGGATTGAAGAGCCAACATTGCGCGCACTCAGAGGAAAACCACCGCAAGGTACGATCGAGATTCAAGCGGCTAATCAAGGCAACCGCACCATCATTACCGTCAGAGACGATGGCGAAGGAATTCCGATCGACAAAATTCGCGATCGGGCTGAACAAATGGGACTCGATCCCGTCTTACTCGATGCGGCTCGCGATGAAGAACTGTTATCGCTGATTTTTGAGCCAGGATTTAGTACGAGTACTCAAGTCACTGCCCTTTCGGGTCGTGGCGTTGGCATGGATGTGGTGCGAAACAATCTCAAGCAAATTCGCGGCGAAATTAGCGTGAATACTCAAGCCGGACAAGGAACAACGTTTACGTTATCGATCCCGTTTGCTCTTTCGACGATCAAAGTATTACTAATTGAATGTCATGGCATGTTGCTTGCTTTGCCAACCGATGTTGTTTCAGAACTCTTTTTACTCCAGCCTAATCAAATTATTGAAACAGCGGGAAGTGAGGTTCTCAACTGGCAAGACAAAGTGGTGCAATTGGTGCGATTGCAGAAATGGATGCGATTTAACTGTCCACAGATTCCACATGGATTTGAAACGCCACCCACGATCGCGATGACGAGTGTTGTGATCATTGATCAAGCACCGCAATGGTTCGGCATTCAAATCGATCGTTGTTGGGGTGAACAAGAAGCAACGATGCGAAAAGTAGAAGGAAACTTAGCTCTGCCCACTGGTTTTAGTGGCTGTACGATTTTGGGCGATGGGCGAGTTGTGCCATTGGTGAATGTGACGGAGCTATTGCGTTGGATTACAAGCTGTGAGCGCTCAGATATTCAACCGGATCAAGCCTTTAGCAAGCAACTGCGCGCAAGTTTAGCGGCATCCCAACCGAGTATGGCGCGATCGACAACGCCAACAATTTTGGTCGTTGATGATTCGATCAATGTGCGTCGGTTCTTAGCCTTGACTTTAGAACGATCGGGCTATCGAGTTGAACAAGCCAAAGATGGTCAAGATGCGATCGAGCGTTTAGAAGCAGGACTGTCTGTGCAAGCGGTGATTTGCGACATTGAAATGCCCCGATTAGACGGATATGGCTTTTTGGCAAAACTGCGATCGGACGAGCAGTTGGCACAGATCCCTGTGATGATGTTGACTTCCCGGAGTGGAGAGAAGCATCGAAAAGTCGCGGAGAATTTGGGAGCAGCAGCCTATTTTTCCAAGCCTTATAACGAACAGGTGCTCTTGCGAACTTTAGAAGGCATGGTGAAATCGACTGCTCTGGTTTAAGGCGATGCAGCGGAGTTTTGGTGTCTGCGAATTGAGTTGAGAGCTAGTAGTTCACCATAACAGACCGATAGGGGAGTGGGGGAAGGGGGAGAGAAGTTCTTACTCCCCACTCCCCCAAATTCATGCGCTTGACAACTAGCCCACGCCCCTAACCTACACACATCATTATTCCGCTCCTTCGATCGGCGCAAATCCTTGCCGCTGAACATTTTCCGTCACCACTCGCGGCTCTAGGAACTGAAGCAAATAATCGACTCCACCTGCTTTCGAGCCAACCCCTGAGAGCTTAAAGCCTCCAAACGGTTGCCGAGCCACGATCGCGCCTGTAATGCCGCGATTGATATACAGATTTCCGACCTCAAAATTAGCCTGTGCCTGCTCAATATGCGATGGCGTGCGCGAATACAATCCCCCGGTCAATGCATAAGGCGTACCATTCGCCAAATCCAAAGCTTCTTGGAATGAACTCGCACGCATCACAGCTAAGACTGGTCCAAAAATCTCTTCTTGAACTATTTTTGCATCCGCAGAAACATCTGTGATGATTGTTGGTCCTACAAAGTAACCTCCTTCTGGAACAGGCATTTTTAATACAAGCGTTCCTGCCATTTCACCCCATTCAATAAATTTTTGAATGCGATTCTGAGCTTCCTTATCAATCACAGGACCAACTTTCGTACCCGGTAATTCAGCTTCTCCAATGTTCAGAGATCGAGTTGCCTCGACCAATCTTGACAAGAATGTCTCATACACAGGTTCAAGCACGATCGCTTTAGAACACGCCGAGCATTTCTGCCCACTATATCCAAACGCAGACTGCACAACCCCCTGAACCGCTTGATCTAAATCTGCGCTCTCATCAATGATTACTGCATTCTTCCCGCCCATTTCAGCGACCACTCGTTTGAGGTGCTTTTGTCCAGGCTGTAACACAGCTGCATCCTTGTAAATCTGACACCCGACCGCTTGCGATCCAGTAAACACAATCATATGCACATCAGGATGTTTGACGAGATGCGCGCCCACCGTATGTCCTTTACCTGGAATAAATTGAAACACTCCAGTCGGAATGCCTGCTTCTACTAAAATCTCTGCAATCTTGGCAGCAATCACAGAAGAAGTCTCGGCAGGTTTCAACAATGCACAGTTACCCGTGACTAAAGCAGCAACAGTCATACCAACCGGAATTGCTAATGGAAAGTTCCAAGGAGAAATGACTAGAACAATGCCGCGAGCGTGATAGCGATAGTGGTTTGTTTCACCGGGGAAATCGTAGTCCACGCCCCGATCGAGGCGTTCCATCTCATCAGCATAGTAGTTACAGAAATCGATCGCTTCTGAAACCTCGCCGTCGCCCTCCTTCACAGGCTTACCGACTTCGTAAGTCATCCAAGCAATCAATTCCTCTCGACGCTGCTCGAAAAGATTGGCAGCTTTGCGCAGAATATGAGCGCGTTCTTGAGCAGAAGTCCGTTTCCAGGCTGGAAAAGCAGCTTTCGCAGATGCGATCGCGTCTTCTGCTTGGTCAACGCTGATCAGCCCGATTGTACCGACTGTTTCACTAAACCGCGATGGATTCTCAGATTTCAGCTTCTCAGCCGTTTCTACAAACTCGCCATTGATCAAAGGCAGGTAAGTTTGTCCAAACTGCTGACGAACTGATTTCAAAGCAGATTGAATGCGATCGCGTTTTGCTCGATCGGCATAGTCTGTGTCGGCTGCATTCTCAAACTTATCTAGCCCTTTGAGTTGAGAAGGTTCACCGACTTGAGGAGCCGCAATCAAATCCTCGATCGGTCTTTCTTCTAAGTTCTGCCGCAAAAATGAACTATTTGCCGTATTTTCGAGCAACCGCCGAATCAGATACGACATTCCCGGAATCAGTTCACCGTAAGGACAGTAAACTCGAACTCGATAGCCTTGTTCTACAATCGCTTTCGCGAGTTTATCGCCCATGCCGTAAAGGGTTTGAAATTCGATCCGAGATTTCGGAATGTCTAAAGCAGTCGCGATCGCTAATGCATGAGCTTGCGATCGCACATTGTGGCTACCAATTGCCGCATTTAAAACCTCATGATTTTCGAGCAGCAATTCTGTCAAGCGTTCATAGTTCGCATCAGTCTCAGCTTTATCGTTAAAAACGGGCTGTTGCCAATCTTTCTGAACCGCTTTGATGGTTTCTTGATCCCAGTAAGCCCCTTTGACTAAGCGCACTGTGATCGGTGTGCCTCGCTCCTTCGCCCAATCAATCAACCCTTGTAAGTCGGCTTGACTGTCGCGCAAGTAGCCTTGAATCGTCATGCCCACATCAGAGCGCGATCGAAACTCTTCTTCTAAAAGCAACGCCTTCAAAGTCTCTAGCGTCAAATCTTTGTAAGCATACTGCTCCATATCAAAGTGAACGGCTGCTCCTAGCTCCTTCGCCCGACGCAGCAAAGTTCTAGCACGATCGGCAACCCGCACCTGACTTCCTGCCTCATCCAACGGGTCAAACTGCGAGTAGAATGCGGTCAACTTCACAGACACTTGCACCTTCGGCAATGGTTGCCCATCCGCGAAGTCAATTTGCTCAACTTTCGACCAAGATTTTGAGGCTTCGGTCAATTGCTCAAGCAACTCTAAGTAGCGATCGAGATAAGACTGTGCCTCCGCCTCCGTAATCACTGCCTCACCTAACAGATCGACCGTAAACGCCATTTTTTCTTTGCGTAGTCGCTCGATCGTTTTCAGCACTTGTTTTAGGTTCTCGCCTGAAATATATTTATGCGCCAATGTCTCAACCGCCGTAGAAAGCGTCGTTGCAGCTAGCTGTCCCGGCATCGACTCAGCATTGGCAAAATTCAGCAGACTTTTTAACGCCGCAGGTAATTCAACCGTCTGATCGCTCATATATTCCTGCAAATGCCGCGCGATTTCTGGCTTACTGCGGAGCGCAGGCAAACAATCAATTAACCGAAACAACTGCACTCGCAATCCTGGGTTACTCATTGCCCAGCCGAGCAACTTATCATCCCACTGCATCTGATCGCGGACTTGAGCAAACCAAGATCTCGATTCGCGAGTTGCTCGCAGCAATTGTCTCGCGATCGCTTGCGTTTGAGATTCATAATGCTCTCGCGAACCTGTGCCCAAGGCATCTCCAAAAGCTTGACTCACCATAACCTAACTGACTCCAATCGAAAAATCTGGGAAATGTGCAGGGAAAGTATCCAGTCTCCTACTGTTCTATTCTCGAATCTGTCAGGAGCGTCACAGTCGGGATGGATGAAAAAGGTTTACAGTTCCCAATCAAAGTTTGAGTTCGTTTACAGTTCGTAATTCGCCCTCATTGGAGATTCTGGCTGTAATTGTTTAGTTGTCAACTGCTCATAGTGGCAGAGTGGAGAGTAGCAACCATGATTTTAGATCTTCACTCTATCGCCCTATCCGATTGAATGGAGTGAACTACTAACTTCTATCTTCAAAGCAGACAAGATTGAAATCAGTGGACTGAAACTCAATGAAGAAAATGTTTTAACTGGCTGTTAGTCCCAGAGCGGACTTCGCACAGTTAGCCCCGAATTTATTCCGGGGCGGGTGAGCAACGAAGCGAGAGAACTTGCCGAATTGATGTTGAATTACACCCATCTACATGCCACGGCAGAACTTCCCCAGAAGCGAGAGAACTTGCCGAATTGATGTTGAATCACCCTCTACTTACCACGGCAGAACTTCCCCGTTAGAATGCCAAAACGTCCCTGTATTGTCTAATGAAAGCTGTTCGATTCGCTGCAATAGTCCTTTAACAGAGGTCTCCGGAGTAATCCCGTTTACGGTAAAGTGTGTCATTCGGGTTTGCACCAAACCAGGATGCAAAATTGCGACAGCAATGCCTTGAGGCTTGAGATCGTGAGCCAGTGATTTTCCTGCCATGGACAAGGCAACTTTTGACATCCGATAACCATAAGAACCGCCAGACGTATTGTCTGAGATCGACCCCATTCGGCTTGTCATCAGCGCAATTTTAGAGCCTGACTTGAGCAAAGGCAGCAGTGCATGAGTCAATCTTAGCGGCGCGATCGCATTCACTTCAAACTGCTCTCGAATACTCGCAACATCTAGATGACTGAGGTCAATTCGTTTGGCAATTGCCGCATTGTTGATCAGAACATCGATCGTCATTTCACCTAAGCGCGATCGTAACTCTGCGATCGCAGATTCTGAGGTGAGTTCAATCCCTTCTTCAACTCGAATCCCTAGCTGCCGCAATTCTTCAGAAGCAGTTCGACAAACTGCAATCACCTCATGACCTTGCGCCTGTAATTGACGGCAATATTCATATCCAATGCCTCGATTTGCGCCTGTCACCAAATAAGTAGCCATACACTTAGAGGAACACGTCTAAAACTTATTCATAGCCTACCTGAAATCGGTGTTTTCCAGCTTGTTCTATAGCCGCCCTAGATTCAGTTGTGAAGTAAGAAGTTGTTCCCTTAGTAACTCCCCAATCCCCACTCTTTTGAGCCTTTACACTCAAACCGGATTGCTATAAATCTCTCTCAGTTGGTCGATTCGCTAACTTTAGACATCGTGTAAACCTAAATCGTTAGCTTAAGATTCAATTCATGCAAGAGTTTGATTACTCACTGGACTTTAAAGCGATCGACTTTCGCCAGCATCCCGAACTGTATCGTATGGGTCGAGGTGAGCAAGGCGTATTGCTCGTTGAACCCTACAAAAGCGAGATATTGCCGCACTGGAGATTCAAAACGCCAGAGATTGCTCGTCAATCTGCAGACGCAATTTATCAACTCTTTCTCAACTACAAAGCTCAACAAGATTTTGTGGGCATGGACATGGCGCGTAAATTTCTACAGATGGGGTATACGCGCGCTCGACGCTATGCAAATCACAAATCAGGAAGAAAGTATGACAAAGACGCTCAAGTCGTTCTGCCTCGCGTCGAAGATCCAGTGAAAGCCGAATCCGCTCAAATTTTCTACGAAAAATGGCAGCTTGCTAAAACTGATTCACTCTATATTGAACTGCGCGATCGCCATCGAAAACAGTCTGCTGAAGCGCAAGTTTTAGACTGAAAAAGCCGACTTCCGACAGCCCCCACTCCGCATTCTGGTTCTGGCTAAAAAACTGCCTTAACTCAGGTTCTCGATCGCGATAGCATTTGAATACACCGATTCGTTCGTACTTTACATTTCAGATCTCCATTGTGCATCTAAACTGAATAAAAATAAATTTATTACGTAAGCGGATTATTTAGTCCGCCGCAAACAATCAAACAGACAGTACAATGGGCAGACTAAATAGAGTGGAATCACCCCACACCTGAGCCATCCTGAATTTCAGACGAGTTCGGGACGGCTCTATATTTAAAAAACACTCCAGTCAAGTTACTAAAAGGAATCTCTGATGCAATCTTTCCTCTCGATCGATGATCTTGAAGCCGCCTCTCAAGAAACACTTGTCCTTATGGATACGCGGCGAGAAATACAGCAAAGATTAGAGCAATACTGTAATCGCTTAGAAGATCTTAAACGCGGCTTCGATGAAAAAGGCATTTTAGAAGGCGATACTCAAGCACGCAACACTTATGAACAATTAGTCATAGCCATTCGACATTACCGCAGCCAGATCCAAAACGATCTCCCTGAACTCTCTCGCCGCTTGATCGAAGCCCGACAATCCCTCGAAGAAAACGGCGAAAACACAACCGATATCGACTTCATCAAGCAAGTGATCGAAGAACGGCGGGAAGAACAAGCACAGCGCGAATACGAAGCGCAAATGAGCCGACACCAAGCCGAAAAACTCACCCAAGAACGACACGAAACTGCCGAACAACTTCTCGATCGCATTAGAGAACAAACCAGCTACTATGATGCCTCTTACTTAGCTATGGACGTTTATCACTATCGAGAGGATTTGAAAGGAGTCGATCGCTTAGATGAAGTCGTAGAGTTTCTGTTTAATCGCGTTCAAGAGTTAAGCGACAAACCAATTACCCTGCAAGGCACTGCCATCCAGAAGCTAAAAATCATGGATGCACATGCCCGCAAACTCTGGGCACAAGCGCAATCCGAACCCAAAGCAATCCTCGAAAAAAAGCCGAAACCTGAAACGGACATCGAAGAAAAAGAACAAAAAGAATCTTATACGCACTTACGCGGCAAAGTCGTTGTCTTTGGGGGACACACGACAACACGCACTTATGTAAAAGAAAAGTTACCGAAAGTTTATTTTGTCTGGTCAACGGTTGAGGATGGCTTACTGATTGTCGATCAAGCCGTGCAGCAGATTCAAACCGCCGATGCAGTGCTCTTACTCACCGATGACACCAGCCATGCGGTCACCCGCAAAGCCATGACCGAACTGCGACGCTTGAAAAAGCAACCGATCGAACTGCATCACGAAGGCGTGAACACGATCGTCGAAAAAATCGCCTGGAAACTAATGTTCAAATCTTGTTAAGCCAATTTCTGCATCTGTCCTAACGGATCGGACACAAGAATCGCTATTTTGGTATTGGTATTGCACAATGGCGATAATCGATCGCACTTTAGGACAGGCATGGCTGATCCATTGATTGAATTAAAAGGTGTCAGCAAACGATTCGGGGACAATGCCGTTCTCGATCAGGTCGATTTAACCGTTTATCGTGGAGAAGCCCTTGCAATCATCGGACCCTCCGGCACTGGAAAATCTACAGTTCTACGAATTATGGCAGGACTGCTTGCCCCTGATTCGGGAGAGGTCTATATCGGCGGTAAACGGCGGAAAGGACTGATCGAAGATGCGGCTGATCCACTACACATCAGTATGGTGTTTCAACAAGCAGCGCTATTTGACTCGCTGAATGTTGAGGAAAATGTTGGATTTTTGCTATATCAACATTCCCGGCTGCCTCGCCAAAGAATTCGCCAACTCGTTGAAGAACGCCTAGAAATGGTTGGATTATCCGGCATCAGTCAACGATTTCCCGCTGAGCTTTCGGGTGGGATGAGAAAACGAGTCAGTTTTGCGCGGGCAATCATGGCAAATCCTGATAATCCTAGCGATACACCAGACGTACTGCTGTATGATGAGCCGACCGCTGGACTCGATCCGATCGCATCAACAGTGATTGAAGATTTAGTACGATCGCTACAATGTCCGAAGCGGGGATGTCAAAGTTATGTGATGGTGACGCACCAAGAGAGTACAATTCGGCGCACCGCCGATCGAGTTTTATTTCTCCATCGCGGGCAGGTGCAATGGGAAGGCAAAGTCCATGAAATCGACACAACCGATGAGCCATTGATTCGCCAGTTCTTTAGTGGCAGTGTAGAAGGACCAATTCAGGTATTAGGGTAGAGGGGTTATGCGATCGCGAACGGTTCGAGAAGGATCAGTAGGCTTAATGATTTTGGCAGGCGTGGGACTGTTTGGCGGTCTAGTGCTCTGGCTGAAGGGACTGAATCCTGCTAATCGAAGTTTTACCGTAGTAGCAGAATTCGAGACAATCAACGGTGTTCAGGTCGGGAGTCCAGTCCGTTACCGAGGAGTCAATGTCGGGAGAATCTCTAACATTGCAGCTGGCGCAAATGGGGTCGAAGTGAAGCTAGAAATTGCACCAGCGGATTTAGTGATTCCCAGAGACTCAACGTTGAGTGTGAATCAAACCGGGCTACTCGGGGAGACTGTTTTAGACATTTCGCCCCTCAAAGATCTCGTAGCGACTGCTGAACCAGGTAAACCCTTGGATCGAGATTGCAATCGAGATTTAATTCTGTGTGAAAACTCTCGCATTCAAGGAGTGATGGGAATTAGCACTGACGAACTCATTCGAGCGACGATCAAATTTGCAGATGTGTATAGCAATCCGCAATTTACAGGCAACATCAATGCTCTGACCAAAAATAGTAGTGTTGCAGCAGCGGAAATTGCTCAACTGAGCCGCGAAGTGACGGGCTTAGTTAAGTCTGCACGTCAAGAAGTTGGCACATTTTCAGCAACTGCCAGATCCATTAGTAATACAGCCGATCGAGCAACTTTAACCATTACTCAAATTAATGATCTGATTGCCGCGAATCGATCGACCCTCGTTTCTACCTTAGACAATCTCAGTGCAACGAGTAGTGAGCTTCGCACGAGCGTCGTTCGGCTCAGCCCGATTTTGAACCGAGTTGAAAGCAGTCAGCTCATCAACAACTTAGAAACCCTGTCTGCGAATGCCGTGCAAACCTCTGCAAACTTGCGGGATATCTCCGTGACCTTAAACAACCCCGCAAATATCACAATGCTTCAACAAACATTAGATTCAGCACGGGCAACCTTTGAAAACACTCAGAAAATCACCTCTGACTTAGATGAACTGACCGGTGATCCGCAGTTAAGAGACAATCTGAAGCGCCTGATCAATGGTTTAAGTGGTCTAGTTTCTTCAACGCAGCAATTGCAACAGCAGGCTGACATCGCTCAAATTTTGGCAGCGCCTAAACCCATCGCATACCCAACTCCGACTCCTTCTCCCTAAGAATCTCCTGGCTCGATCGGATGGTTTAGCACGTACTCCCGCCACAGTGTAGAAAGTTCCTCGGCTTGGGGTCGAGCTGAGGAGGAAAGCTGATACATTCGGCGTGGACGACCTCGCTTTTCTGGCTTTTTCCAATAACTACTGACGAGTCCTTCTTTCTCTAGAAACCGCAGCGAACTTTGCAAAATTGTGTCAGAGAGTCGATAGCCCGGATAGTTCTGTTTTAAAGACTGAACAAACTCAGTCCCATAAGAGTCGCTTTCAACCAAGATCGACAACAGGTAACAAACCGTCAATTGCTGATTGAGGAAAATCACCTGCGGCGTTTGGAAGAATCGGTAAATGTCTTGCAGGGTGAAGGGGCGTTGAGCATCCATCGTTTGAATGTCCATGATTTGGAGAGCTACCGTCGAATAGAGTTACACTGGGCTAGGCATTATCATTGCCAATTGCGGAAAATTTCGGAGAAAGCAAGACAATCCCAATTTGTCTGAGTGATAGCCTTGGAGTTTGGAGTTCAATTGCCAATCTGATCGATGGTCAAAGCAGATAGATTGTGATCTCATCCTCATTCCTGACACATCTCGATCGCTGACTGCAATCGAACCTACAGCCTCAGACTTTTTTCCGGCTAGAAGAATATTAAGTGCAGTAAGGTTGGTCAGATGATCAAAAACGCTCTGGAAAGCGTCTCTAATTTTGTAGTATGTGATACAAAATAGCTGCACTTATCCTAGCAGACGAACGGGAGTATTCCCCTGCTCAATGATCAGAATGATCTTTTACTCAACCCAGACATTTCTTAGAACAATTTCCATGAAGCATCAGCTTTAACATTTCTACTAAAAGGTTGTTATCAATCCCCCAATCGGGTGAGAGCGTTTAGATTTTAGCAGAATATTTTTGCAATCAGCCTAATCATTCTCATCGATTTAATACAGGATTCATGAGGCGGACTCGGAAATTGTGCAACCGTAAGTTTTGACCTGTCACGCAGCTATCGCCGTTAAGAGAAGAACAACCCGAGAAATTATCTTGATCATCGAACCCTTTCTTCAGTCTTTAGAGAGATGAAGCGATCCCTGATATGCTATATGCAGCGATTCACGGAGAAGGAAATGTCAATCGTTGTCGATTTAGAAATGTCAGACACAGAGTACTTAGAGTTACTGACTCAAGGACGCAATCCGGTGTGTGAGCAAATTTATACTCAGCAACTAAGCAGCTATGGCTTTAGTTTGACCGAAGCCAAACAGCTTGCACCTTTGTTTGAAAAAGCAGATTGTTCGATCGCTGAAAAAATTGCCGTCAATTGCGCCCTCAAACAAGTGTGGAACCACCTGATCAAACTGGCGTAAAACCCGCCACCCTCGCTGAATTTAGCCTTGCCATAATAGAGAAGTAGCAAGCATGAATCAGCATGGTAGCGAGTCCCGTTTTAGCCCGCGAATCGAAGCTTTGGATGCCTGATCGAGTTCTCTTTACACCCGCTGCATTAGATGAACCGTGGGGACAACAGATTTTAGAGCGAGTTCAAAGCTTAGATTTACCGATTGAAGAACTTCCCAAAAACCGTTTGACTGGCTTGCGTGGAGAAGATGATCGTGAGACTTACAGCATTGCGAAACGAACGTTAGCGATCGTCACCGCTCCTCAAAGTCAACTCAAGCTCAGTCCGATCCCACCTTCTGCCGATTGGCAGTTTCATCTTGCAGAAGGCTGCCCTGCGCATTGCCAGTATTGTTATCTCGCTGGCAGTTTATCAGGGCCACCTGTGATTCGAGTGTATGCAAATCTCCCTCAGATTTTGGATAACTTAGCTCGATACGAGCATCCTAATCGTGAGACGAGCTATGAAGTGAGTTGCTACACTGATCCGCTGGGGATTGAGCATCTCACGGGCAGCTTAGCCGAGTGTATTCGTTACTTCGGTACACGCCAAGATGGCTATCTGAGATGGGTTTCTAAGTTCAGTCATGTGGAAGGCTTATTAGATCTGCCTCACAATGGACATACGCGCTGTCGAGTCAGCGTGAATGCTGCACCCGTGAGTCAGCGCTTAGAAGGCGGCACAGCTTCTGTCGAGGAGCGCTTGCAAGCCCTGAGACGATTAGGTTTAGAAGGCGGTTATCCTTTAGGCATTGTGATCGCACCGATTATGCCGATCGATGATTGGCAAGCGCATTACACACAGTTGCTCGATCGCATGTCTGAGCTGATTGACTTCGATTGTGATCTGACCTTTGAACTGATTTCTCATCGCTTTACACCTGGCTCGAAGCAAGTCCTCCTGAGTTGGTATCCGAATACGAAGTTAGATCTCGATGAGTCTGCGCGAGTTGTGAAGCGGAATAAATTCGGCGGCATGAAATATGTATACGATGCGAAGACGATGCGCGAATTGCGACAGTTCTTTGAGCGAGAATTAGCACGGCGATTTCCACATGGGAAAATTCTGTACTGGACATAAGCTCAATACGCTAAGCTGATAGCGTAGATCGTGGGTTTTGCTCATGGCTCTTTTACGCTTTGTCTTTATCCTTGCGGTAGCAGGCATTCTGGTTATCTTCACGCTGTCAAATTCAACAGTGCCGATGTCGATCGTATTTCTAGGAGTGCGATCTCCCACGATGCCACTGTCGTTGTGGATTTTAGGTGCGATCGCGCTTGGGATTGCAACGACAATCATCATCAACTTCCTGTTTGGATTAACACGATTTGCAGCGCGTCGATCAGAACGTAAAACGGTTCGGCAATCGACAAAACCCGCAGGCGTTTACACCTACGGTCAACAATCCCCTCCCTCGAAAAGCGAGGATGCGGACGATTGGTTTAGTGATGGGAGTGATGATTGGGGAGAGACACCGCGCAATCGTCCTCGGCAAGAGTTCGAGAAGCGTCAAGAACCGACTACAGAAACACGATCTGGGTCGTCGTACTCCTACACCTATCGCGAACCTACTACACCGCCGGACGTTGTGGATGCAGACTATAAGGTGATCAAACCACCGACTCGAAATTTGGATGAGGAAGAGTTCTAAATGTTAAACGGGGTGAGTGTTTTTCTCATTGGCATGATGGGGGTGGGAAAAACGACGATCGGGCAATTATTAGCACAGCGCTTGAACTACGAATTTCTCGATACGGATATGTTTATCGAGCAAGCGACTGGGCAAAGTGTTTCGACCATTTTTGCTGAATCTGGAGAAAGCATTTTTCGGCAACTCGAAACGGCGACGTTATCTCAAGTTTCTTCACGGTTGAGAAAGGTTGTTGCAACCGGAGGCGGAATTGTTGTGGCTCCAGATAATTGGAGCTATTTAAAGCATGGCGTAATTGTTTGGTTAGATTTACCCGTTGAGCAGATCCAAAAGCGTCTGAGTGATGACACGACTCGCCCTTTACTTCAGCAGCAAGACTTAGGAGCACGTTTAAACCAGCTTTTATCTGAACGTCGATCGCGCTATGCTCAAGCCGACATTCATATCTTGATCCAGCCCGATGAAACGCCTGATCAAATTACAGAACGAGTTTTGAGAGCGATCGCGCAAGAATGCGATCGTAAACGTCAAATGGATGAAGCGATTCAACAGTTGAACAAGGAGATGCCCTTCCAAACCAATGCAGATTGAACGCAAAAATTATCCTCATCTTGACAGACCCCTAGGTGCGTATGTTCATACCGTACGCCACGGTGACTTACTGTTTATTTCGGGCTTAACCGCGTTCAATACACCTGCACAAGACGAAGATCTAATCGCTCAGGCTGAAGTGATTCTCGAACAGATGCAAGGCATTCTCGAAGCAGAAAAGACGAGCTTTCAAGGATTACTCAAAGTCACGATATTCGTTACCGAGCTAGGACAACTGAGTCAGCTTAGAACTGTTTTATTTCGCTACTTTGAACAGCACTTGCCTGCAAGTTCCCTTGTACAAGTCGAGAGCCTTTTTGTGCCAGGGTTGAAAATCGAGGTTGAAGCGATCGCAGCACTCACCGCTGCGTAAAGCAATTCCACCTGTAAATTTTGGGTTGATCATTGATTGCGCTTTCCCGCCCGTGATTGAAAATCACGGTCTAACCGTGCGAAGTCTCTAAAGAGACTACCAGAATATAGCGATTCAGTCCGTTCAGGGACTTTGCACAGTTAGCACGGGGTTTAAAACCCTGTGCGGGAGAGTGAGATCGACAAATCAACCCGAAATTTACAGGTGGAAGCAATTTCCGAGATTCTCCGAAAATTTATCAACCTAACCCCGTAACCCGCTGCAATGTCGGCGTGAAATCTGGATACGAAATCGCTGCCGCCTCTGCCCGATGAATTGTCGTTGTGCCCGCAGCATTCAACGCCGCGATCGCTAAACTCATCGCAATCCGATGATCCGTATAGCTATCCACTTCAGCCCCTTTCAGAGGCGTTCCACCTGTAATTTCCATTCCATCCGGGAGTTCTCGAACCGAAGCTCCCATCTGATTTAGCTGCGTCGCCATCACAGTAATGCGATCGCTCTCTTTCACACGCAACTCTTCCGCATCTTTGACGATCGTGGTTCCTTCTGCAAATGCCGCTGCCACTGCCAGAATTGGAATCTCATCAATTAATCTTGGAATCACATCGCCTGAGATTTCACACGCTTTCAATGCACTGTGACGCACCCGCAAATCTGCTACAGGTTCACCTGCAACTTCTCGCTGATTTTCCAAGGTAATATCGGCTCCCATACGTTCGAGAATTTCTAAGACACCCGTTCGGGTTGGATTCACCCCAACATTCTCGATCGTCAAATCTGACCCAGGTACGATCGCCCCTGCAACGAGCCAAAATGCGGCTGAGCTAATATCTCCCGGCACAACAACCGTCTGCCCGGTCAATTGAGACTGTCCGGTTACGGTCACACTATTGGTTTCAGGGTCAACGGTTAAATCTGCTCCAAACGCCCGCAGCATCCGTTCACTATGATCGCGCGACAAGGCTGGCTCGGTGACGGTTGTTTTTCCTTGCGTCATTAATCCAGCAAGTAAAACACAGGATTTCACTTGAGCAGACGCGATCGGCGAATGGTAATGAATCGGTTTCAAAACCTGCCCCTGAATGGCTAAAGGCGCGAGCGAATTTTGCTTGCGTCCCCAAATCTGTGCGCCCATCTGCTGAAGGGGTTTCACGACACGAGACATCGGGCGCGATCGCAATGATCCATCTCCGGTTACGGTAAAAAATCGATCCGGATGCGATGCCAAAATTCCGAGCATTAATCGTAAGGTTGTGCCAGAATTTCCCGCATCTAAAACATCCACAGGCTCGACTAAATTGCCCAGTCCAATTCCCTTGACTCGCACCTCTTCCGTGTTCAACTCCGAGATTTCGGCTCCCATCGCCCGAAAACAACTGGCTGTACTTCTCGGATCTTCTCCTAAAAGCAATCCGTGAATAACGGTTTCGCCTTGAGCCAAAGCGCCCAACATTAACGCCCGATGCGAAATCGATTTATCTCCTGGAACCCGAATTCGACCTTGCAAAGCCAGTCCCGCACTCGGGCGCTGAATCACAAGATCGTGGTGAGCATCGGTGACATGAAGCGCGATCGCTTCACTGTACGGGTTCGCAGAAGTCATAACACAATAAAATTACAGACAGCATTCGCTATCATCCGTTAATGCAGCTTTAGCGTCAATCATCCTCAACCTTTAACAACTGCTCATCGATCGCTTTCAATCTGCCTTTCACAACTTCCTCAGACAAAATTCGCTTACGCAACGCATCATTCAAGGCATTTTTTTCCGCTAATAACAACCGTCGCTTCACTGCATCAAACCGAGATGCCTGAAAGGTAAGGACAGTAGATTTCTCCGAGCGACGATTGTAAAAATCTCGCAGCGATCGCTCTGCTGCTGCCACTTTAATTTGATAGCTCGATCGCAATTCCTCATATACTGACTTCGGCAAAACCCCACTTTTGAGCAAGGTGTCGAGTTCATCCTGCGCTGCTTTTGCCGTCATTAACTGCGATTGCAATCCTTCGACCCACTCTTGCACCTCGGAACGATGAGCCAACTTCAATCGTTGAACAATAAACGGCAATCCCACCCCTTGCACAACCAGCGATAACAACACCGACCCAAACACGATCGCAATCAGCGATTCTCGCCCCGGAATACTCGATGGCAAACTTAACACCAAAGCCATCGACAACGAGCCTTTAATATTGCCCAAAAACAGCACGTGTTGCCACTTGAGCGGAATGGGTCGATCAAACACTCCTACCAATGCGAGTAGGGGATACACTGCCAACATCCGCCCAATCTGATATGCCAACACAGCCAGCAAGACCGCAGGCAAAATTCGCCCCAACGTATCTAATCGCAGTTCTAACCCAATCAGCAGGAAAATAAACGTATTGACTCCGAATCCCGCATACTCCCAAAAGCTCAGTACCGTGATCCGACTCGATGCCGAAACCTTGCGCGATCGCTCCAAGTTTCCCAACATCAAACCCGCAATCACGACTGCTACCACACCCGAAACATGCAGAAATTGACCTAATTGAAATGCACTCAGAGCGATCGCCACAGTCAATAAAATACTACTGAGTGGATCATCTTCGGATTGCAAATACAATTCCACTCCCAAATACCCCAGAACCAAGCCAACCGCGAGTCCGCCAACAATCACGACCACCAACTCGCGAATCCCATCAGTCAGCGCAATGCTACCAGTCGAATTAAATTTCAAAACCAAACTGAACAGCACCAGCGCAATGCCGTCGTTAAATAGGCTTTCTCCTTCGACGATCGTGATCAGTTTGGAGGGAACTTCCACCTCTTTAAACACGGCAATCACCGACACTGTGTCCGTAATCGCCAAAATCACTCCAACCAACAGCGCTGGAATCCACTCCAATGCCAAGCCAAATTTTAGTCCGATCGCCGTAATTCCAACCGCGATCAACACGCCTGGACCTGCGAGCAGCAAAATCGGCTTCAGCGTACTTCTTAACCGACTAATATCAGTATTAATCGCTGCCTCAAACAGCAAAATGGGCAGAAACAAATTAATAATCAGCGCTGAATCTAATCCAACTTTTCGAGGCAGAAATTCCGCGATCGCGACTCCTGCCAGCACCAATCCCGTCACATAAGGCACTCTTAACCGTCGCGACAGCAATGCCACAATCGTCGCCACCAACAGCAAAATAATCAGTACCGTCACTAACTGCGCGAACTGACCCTGATCACCCACCGCGATCGCTAATATTTTTCCTGTCATAAGTTCTGAGCTTCTACCCCAACGCCACTAAAAACCATACCTTTCGTTGGGGAACTAAGCTTACTTTTTGAACCAGGCGATCGGCTAAATCTCCGCGATCGCCGATGGTTCACCCTAATCTTCCAACACAGACGGAATTCCCAACACTGGACAGGGGAACTGCACCCCCAATTGCCTCACCAGCGGATGGTCGCCTGTATCACATCCCAAAATCAACAGCGAAGCCTTCTCAGCCTCGACAACTTCCTTCAACTCTTTTGCAACGCGCCCAAACCGCAAATGCGTCTTCAGGGAACCGCGCCATTCTTCCGCCATACAGCGCGCATTCCATAAGATGCGATCGGCTTGCTCAAACAGTTCCGCCATCCCAAACTGCGGACTTGCCATCGTTTCTAATTCCGCGATCGCAGTTCGGCTGGTCTGCCACTCATTTCCCGCTTCTTTTTTCGAGCGTTTCGAGGTGCTATTAAAAACCGGAATCCGGTTCATCACGCCATCATCAATCACATACACGACTTGAACCGTCACCTGTTTACCCGTTGCCAAGCGTGTTTGGTGAGCAATCCATAATGTCAGATCCAGCGCCGTCTGACTACTCGGCGAATGAGAATAACCAACGACCAGATTGATTTCTGGCTCCTCGGCATGGCTTGTACCTGCCATCAGCAGCATTTTCTGAACCAAATCAGTCCGTCCAAGCGTGCCTTGGAGCCGTACGAGCATCGAATGAATATTCACGAGTTTGAAACCTCTCCTAACTACACAGGGCTGAGAGGTGGGTGAGGGATTTTTGACGATCGCAGATAGACGATCGAAATTCAGGACACCATAATCGCAGAGAACTGCGTTCTGGAGAATCCTCCCAATGCTGACGGAGTTAGCTGACGGGCTAAGACTGGAAGGTGTCTTTCTCAAACGGGTGTTTGAGATTCGCCCCAAAAATTGGTTCCTCCGTTTTGAATTCAAGCACCCTAAAAAGGGCTTAGATTCAAATTAAGCGACCCACAGATTGACTTCCCTAAAGTGTTGACAAAAGCACCCACAACAAAAAACCAGGTACTCTGGTTTGATCTTGCTGTTGGCTAATTTAATACGGACATGCGAGAAAGAACTGCTACTTATAAGACAAAACGAGGGACGTAAGCGAGTCAGCCTCGGTAGCAGAATCATTGCCATTATAACAACTGGTACTGGAGCGTACCATTTTCCTCACATATTGTATTGTTCTTGACAGCAAATTTCTTCCATTTCCACCTTTAGTATTTTCTAAATGCAGCCGCTTTGTCTTCTCTCACGAGATACAGATTGGTTGCAAATGTCACTCAGTTGTTCGAGAAATTAGAACAGGGAAAATCTTCGGGTGGCGTTAAGGATTGGATTTTCGGAGCCGTTAACATTTTTTGATAGAGTCTTGCGGCACGGCTAGAACGCTTAAATTTATCCAGAAGTTCTAAGTAAGCGAAGGGGAGAACGATGACCCAAAATAGACACGCGATCGCAATCACTAAGCCTGATATCCGTTGCTCTTTCTTGGTTAAATCATCTTGATCATGACGGAAAAATTCGAGCCAGCTAATGAAGAGAACTGGCATCACGGCTACGTAAAATAATCCCGAAACCACTAACAAAACTTGCATAAACAACTCTTTCCTCAAACATTGACGTTGCTAGGAATTGAAATCGTAGCGACCCCGTGTTAGTCCCGTAGCTTTCCTCCTCTAGAGATACTATGCAGTTCTGAATATCTGCGTTAGCAAAATCACTGAATGTTGTTCTATAGATTTATGAAAGACATTGTTACACGGCATCGTATCACGTTGTAAATGTTACCCAGCATCACCTGTTACCTACCAGTGATTAAAATCATTGACGCTGAAACAATAAACCCACTCCCAACAGCGCAATCAGGACACCCATGACAGATCGTATGCTAACGCGATCGCCCAAAATCCGAGTTAAGGGTATGACAAATAAGGGACTGGTACTACTCAAGGCTTGTGCGATTCCGGTTGCAGCGAATTTCAGAGACGTTTGCTGAAGTAAAATTCCTAAATAAGTACTCACGAATCCCGTTGTTGCAATCACGACAAACAATCGACGATTTTGTACGGGTTTAACCAGTTCAACCGATTGGCGTTGCAGCAAGATCCAGATGAGCAGTGCGATCGTACCGCCTAAAAGCCGAATTAATGTACTCCAGAGTGAGTCAATTTCAGAACTGACCAGTGCGGCTCTTGACATAACGGCACCTGTTGCTTGCCCAAGAGCGGCGAGCAGTCCGAATAAACTGCCCCGAAGCGGACGGAAATTTTCGTGAACATCAGAAGCGCGTTCTAAGATCACCCAAACGACTCCGACAATCGTCAACCCAATCCCAAGCCAAGCCGTGGTTGAAATCTGCTCTTTGAGAAAGAGCAAGGCAAACACAGCAGACATAGGAGGCGCAAGAGTTTCAAATAAAAGGGTTCTTCTTGCGCCGATGCAATTGAGCGCGTTGAAATAAGCAGTATCACCGAAGCCAATGCCGATCGTGCCGCTGAGAAAGAGCAGGAGAAAATGAGCCGGATCGATCGAGGGAATATTCCACTGAGTGAGGAGTAAGGTCAGGACGAGCAAAACGATCGCAATCCAGCCCTTGGTGAAATTCAAAGCCAGCGGCTTGATTTGCCGTCCAACGCCCGTATAGACGATCGAGGCAGTTGCCCAGATCAGGGCAGCCATTAGCGCAGCGATTTCACCTCGAAATTGAAGAAAGAAAGTCAAAGTAAATCAACCAATTCAAGTGTTTGAGCCGGATCGACGAGTGTATTCGCGCAGAGAATTCCCGAAGCCGCAACAGCAGGCACACCAATTCCGGGCATGGTGCTATCTCCAACTCGGTAGAGATTCTCAATTGGCGTATAACAACTCGGAAATAATCCTTGTCCAGCAGGAATTCCGGCTCCGTATGTGCCTTGATATCGTCGCAAATATCGCGCATGAGTCAGCGGAGTTCCAATCAGTTCCAAGACGATGCGGGATTTCAAATCTGGAATGACTTTCTCAACGGCACGAAATAGCGACTGCGATCGCTGATGTTTTTTCTGCTCATACTCGGCATTTCGCGCCCAACCTTCAAAAGGTTCTAACGTGTAAGCATGAACAACGTGATGCCCATCTGGAGCAAGCGTCGCATCCCAAACCGAGGGAATCGAAATCATGCAGGTATTTCCAGGGGTAGTGATGTCTCGATCGTCATGCACGACCACATGATGACCTGTTAAACCTTCTAAACCCTCTGCGCGAATGCCAAGATGCAAGTGCATAAAACTCTCGATCGCTGGCGTTTTGAGTGCGTCTTGAGTATTCGGCAGGGGATCTAAAAGTTGCGAATAGGTATCCCAAATTGTGGCGTTAGAGATGACGATCGCTGATTTTAATTCTTCGCCATTTCGCAGCCGCACGCCTCGAACTTTGCCGGATTCAACGAGAATTTTCTCGACATGCGTACCCAATCGCAGCGATCCGCCCCATTTTTTCAGCCCTCGCACCAGCGCATCGACGATCGCGCCACTTCCCCCGATCGGATAATCAATCACAGAATTTGTCCGCTCTCCAAACATAAAGGCAACTTCAGGCGCGATCGTGCCGTGAGCCTTTAATCCAGACAATAGGAAACATTCCAAATCGATGAGTCTTCGCACCCAAGGATCACGAACCGTTTGATCCATCAAATCGCCAACAGAAGCTTGAATCATCCCCAAATTCGGGAGCAATTTCAGCAACGAAGGAAGATAACGACTCAACAAAAGCGGGGCTAATTTCCAATCGCTGCGTAGAGCGAGCGTCGGAATTCCGCGTAAGCCTTCGTAGAGTTTGAGAAACCGTTCTTCAAGTTCGACAAGCTCGATCGCACCTTGAGGAGAAATGTTCGCGATCGCCGATCGATATTTTTCTAAATTTCCATACACCGGAAGAGTCGCGTCTGGAAAATGATAATGACCAAACGGATCATAAGGAATCGCTGCGACGGGTTCTTCTAACACCGCTAAAACTTGGCGCAGCGGATTGACTGAATGGGCATCGCTCAACCCGCAGTAAAACGATGCCCCAGAATCAAAATGAAATCCTTGCCGCGAAAAGCTGTGAATTGCGCCGCCTGGAATAGTATGGCTTTCACAGACCACCACCGACTTTCCATATCGAGCCAATAATGCCCCTGCGACCAGTCCACCAATTCCACTCCCGATTACAACAATCTCTGTATCGTGCATATGAATGTTCCAAGTAGTGTTTCCACTACTTAACGAGTGTCAGCCCTTGTGAATAAAATGAACTCAAGTATTCTCGTGATTTTAAGACAATGTCATTTTTTGATTCCGAGATCGTTCAAGAAGAAGCTAAGAATCTTTTTCAGGATTATCAATCTCTAATCCAACTAGGCAGCAGCTATGGCAAGTTCGATCGTGAAGGCAAAATCATGTACATCGAACAGATGGAAGCCATTATGGATCGCTACAAAGTATTTATGAAACGCTTTGAGCTATCCGAAGATTTCTCTGCTCAGATGACAGTTGAGCAATTGAAAACTCAGTTGGGTCAGTTTGGCATGACTCCACAGCAAATGTTCGATCAAATGCAGCAAACCTTGAATCGGATGAAATCCCAAATTGACAAATAAAGCGGGTCGGGCAAACTGCCCAACCCCAAGAATTTGTTACGGTTTTTCAAAGTCCGACATGGGGCGGAACTTCTCAACAGGCACATCCTGCAACGCTTGAGACATAAAATCTCGCCAAATTGGAGCGACAAACGTTCCTCCCGTTGCACCCTGTCCTAGCTGCGAGTAGTTATCGTTTCCGACCCAAACTGCTGTTGCAAGCTGAGGCACATATCCCACAAACCAAATATCGCGCTCTGAAGAAGTTGTTCCCGTCTTTCCGGCAGCAGGACGACCAATTTGAGCTGCCGTTGCCGTTCCGCGCGTGATTACACCTTGTAGAGTGTCATTCAGAGCAGCAGATGCCCAGGAATCAAGCACTAGTCTTGGTTTCGGCGTGTTGTCTAAAATCACATTGCCACTGCTATCTGCAACTTGGGCGATCAAGGTCGTATCTGAATACCAGCCATTGTTTGCGAAGGTTGCATACGCACTCGCCATTTCTAGCGGCGTCAGGTCAACGGCTCCTAATGGCAAAGAGATCACAGGATCAATGGGGCTTTTGATACCAATACTTCGGCAGATTTCAACGACTTTATTTAAGCCGATTTCTTGACCCAGCTTGACCGCAGGGACATTTCGCGACTGCTCTAGCGCGCGGCGTAGCGTCATCGCTCCACCAAAACTACGA
Organism: Leptolyngbya sp. UWPOB_LEPTO1; assembly: GCF_017302695.1. Taxonomy (NCBI): domain Bacteria; kingdom Bacillati; phylum Cyanobacteriota; class Cyanophyceae; order Leptolyngbyales; family Leptolyngbyaceae; genus Leptolyngbya; species Leptolyngbya sp. UWPOB_LEPTO1. The sequence goes on from NZ_JAFLCJ010000001.1 coordinate 247,872, forward strand.
TCGTAGTTTTGCGGATAATACATTTCATATCCATCTGGATATCCTACTGGCGCATCTAGGATCGTTGCATCGGGAGAATATCTGCCGGAGGCAAAAGCCGCGTAGTACACAAACGGTTTAAAGGCTGATCCAGGTTGGCGAAGGGCTTGAGTTGCACGGTTATATTCGCTCTTCTTCGCATCGACTCCACCCACCATCGCTTTGATAAACTGCGTCCGGGGATCGACTGAAACGATCGCCATCTGGTCGGCATACACCCCTTGGTTATTCAAGGTACTAATCCATCGACGGGCAGTATCTTCAGCAGCCCGCTGCATCTTAGAGTCGATCGTGGTTTGAATGCGCATCCCACCTTTGAGCACTGCATCGCGCCCGAATCTACGTGTGAGTTCTTTCGTGACCTCATTCGTAACATAGGGCATCTGACTGGTCTGGAACGAGGTGATCTTGCCAAGTTTAATCGGCTGTTTGCGAGCGGCAGTTTCCTCTTCAGCCGTAATCCAGCCCAGTTCTCGCATCCGATTGAGCACATCGCCTTGACGGGCTTTTGCCGCTTTCAGATCGACAAAGGGGCTGAGATCTTCCGGCGATTGAATCAAGCCTGCCATCATCGCAGATTCAGCCAGATTCAGCTTCGATACATCTTTGCCGAAATAACTTCTTGCAGCCGTTTGAGCGCCGTAGTTGTTATGTCCCCAATAAATCTGGTTCAGATACATTTCCAAGATTTGGTCTTTCTTGAAAATCTGCTCAACTCGCAAAGATAGAACGGCTTCTGCCACTTTGCGGCTAATCGCACGTTTCGGGGACAGAAATAGGTTTTTCACAAGCTGCATGGTCAGCGTCGAGCCGCCTTCAACCGTGCGTCCTGTCGTGAAATTCGCCATCGTGGCTCGGGCGATCGCGCCGCCATTCACCCCACGGTGTGAATAGAAATAACTATCTTCAATGGCAATCACAGCCCGTTTGAGATGAGGAGAAATTCCATTGAGGGGAACCACTTCTCGATTTGCCTCACCGTGAATACTGGCAAGCATTTTGCCCTTGATATCGTAAATATGAGTGGTTTCGCTTGGTTTGTAGCCTCGCAGCGATCGCACGTCAGGCAAGTTGCGAAAACTGATCGCAAGTCCGACCAGTCCACCTGCAATCACCGAACTTGACAGCATCGTAATCGCAAGTAGCGTTCCTCCTGTCACTTTGCCGATAGATTGAACAAATTCTCGGGTGGTTTCAGGTTGGCGCTGCTTTTGTCTTAAGGTGTTAGACGACACGGCAAACTCTCTTTCGTAAAAGTGGGGTTCGATGCTTGGATGAGTCAAGCGTTTCCGGGTAAGGATTCCGTAACTCTAGTAGGATAATTGAGACTTGCTGAAATGGATCAAAGTTTCAAGAAAGCTCAGCCAAATGAAAACTATAGTAATTGGTCGAACAAGTGATTGAAAATGGCACAGAGTCAGTATTGTAGATTACGGAACAGATGCAGTCGTTGATTTTCTCAAAAGTATAAAGTATGTCTAACTCGCTTGACTGGCTGTTTCGGGGAACGACAGAGATTTTCCCAGACCAGCCGGATTCTCATCTTCCGACTGAAAATTTACGGGTTCGCTTGGAGAAAAGTGAGCGTCCGTTGCGGATTAAGTTCGGAATTGACCCCACTGGAACGGATATCCATTTGGGGCATAGTACTATCTACCGCAAGTTGCGTCAGTTTCAGGATGCCGGACATACTGCGGTGTTGTTAATCGGGGACTTTACGGCAAGAATTGGCGATCCGACAGGGAAATCCGAGGTGCGGAAGCAGTTGACCGAAGAAGATGTCGCCGCGAATGCAAAGACGTATTTGCAGCAGTTGCGCCCGATTCTGGATTTTGATACGCCGGGACGTTTAGAGATTCGTTATAACTCTGAATGGCTGTCTAAGTTGGATTTGGCTAAGATTCTAGAACTGTTAGCGACGATGACGGTCGGGCAAATGCTGGCAAAAGAAGGCTTTGCCGAGCGGTATAAGCAAGGAACCGCGATTTATTTGCATGAATTTTTGTACCCGTTGATGCAAGGCTACGATTCGGTTGCATTAGAAGCCGATGTCGAATTAGGAGGAACCGATCAGAAGTTTAATTTGGCGGTTGGACGTGATTTACAGCGGCATTTTGGACAGACTCCGCAATTTGGATTATTAATGCCGATTTTGCCAGGATTAGACGGCGTTCAGAAGATGTCGAAATCGTTGGGCAATTATGTGGGACTGTCAGAAGATCCGCTCAGCATGTACTCGAAATTGGAAAAAGTGCCGGATTCGGCGATCGCTCAATATTTCGAGCTTTTGACTGACTTACCCCTCGACCAACTGCCTGAGAATCCAAGAGAGCGTCAAAAACTTCTTGCCCTCGATATCGTTACCCAGTATCACGGGAAAGACAAGGCTTTAGAAGCTCAAACTGCTGCTTTAAGTTTGATTCAAGGTGGTGGAAGCCAAAGCGATGCTGTCCCAGAGTTCTCGCTGTCTGGGCTGCAATTTCCATCGAAATTGTTTTATCTCGTGAGTGCCGCCGGACTGTGTAAGAGCAGTTCCGAAGCGCGGAGACAAATTCAAGGCGGAGCCGTCAAGTTAGACGGCGAGAAAATGAGCAGTCCGGATCTGCTGTTTGAAACGCCAGACACTTTGACCGGAAAAGTGCTTCAGCTTGGAAAGAATAAATTTGTGCGGTTTGTACCATGAACGATCGAATTATCGTGCCGTTAGATGTCCCGTCTGAGGAACAAGCGATCGCGCTCGTCGATCGCCTTCCTCAAGTTACGTTTTGGAAAGTGGGGCTAGAATTGTTCGTCAGTTCGGGTTCCAACATTCTCAAAGTCTTGCAAGAGCGGGAGAAGCGGATTTTTCTCGACCTGAAGTTTCACGATATTCCCAATACGGTAGCAGGAGCTTGCGCGGCGGCGGCTCGGTATGGCGTGGATTTGATTACGGTTCACGCGACAGCAGGAAAGGCAGCCTTGCAAGCCGCACAAAGTGCGATCGAGGCAAATAAAGCGCCGGGGTCAGATCCGAAGTTGATTGCGATCACCGTTTTGACGAGTCTATCAGCGCGATCGCTGGCATTTGAGTTAAAAATTCCGCTGGAATTGCCAGAGTATGCGCTGGAAATGGCAATGTTGGCAAAAGAGAGCGGATTAGGGGGAGCAGTGTGTTCACCTCATGAGGTGACACAGTTGCGCGAGGTGTGTGGCAAGGATTTTGTCTTGGTTTGTCCGGGGGTGCGTCCTGCATGGGCGGCTGTTGGCGATCAGCAACGGGTCATGACTCCGGGGCAGGCAATGAAGGCAGGAGCGACATATTTAGTCATTGGTAGACCGATTACGGCAGCAGATGATCCGGGGGCAGCGTTTGAGCGAATTTGTGAGGAGATCGAAGCGGCTTCTGTCTCTTAATCGTTTGATTCACTTGGATGTCTCAAGATGAAATCTTTACCTTATTGGGCGCTCATGAGTGTTTGGGCGATCGCGGTTTCTCAATTTCCTGTCCAAGCTGCAACTCGTGTCGCTTGCCCCACTGAGATCGAACCGCTCGTCAGGGCAATGCTGCCTGAATTGCCAGGATATGCCAATCGCATTACAGTGCGAGAACGCTTAACTCGAAGTCAGAAAAGCTCCGTCATCCTAGCAGGACGACCCGAATTTGAACCGCTGCCGCTCAATTCCGATCGCCCCCCCGATCCGACTCTCAAACAAGTCTTTATCACGACGTTAGGACGAGAATATGTGGGGAGCAAGCCAGTCGAACTGCAAGAATTTCACTGGCTCTTTCTCACTCGCAGCCAGCGAGGATGGCAACTTCCGCTCATGTTTACCCGCATTGGCACGACGACACCAGGACAGCCGATCACTCCGCCCCGCGAGAGTCGAGAAAGCTCGATCGGGAAAGCAATCCAACTCTGGTTACAAGATTGCGATCGTCGCGGGATTCGCAAGAGAAATTAGGATTCTTGAATCGATCGATTAACAGCGTTATAAGAAAATGATAGTGTGAGTCGCCATTTTTCTGTCAATCAACAAATAAGCAAGATGATTGATTACATTTCTTTATCTTTATGTCATCTCGTTCAACAGTCATCGGGTGAATGTGATTGAACAGGATCTTAGGCAGAATAGTACAAGCTTTCTTTGGGAAGAAATACGGAAGTTTTCGATCTAATTCCCCTGTCGATAGGTAATATGCGGAACATAGTCGATCTAACATTCCAAATCCCGGTATTAGGCAGAAAAAGCCGGTCTAATCCTCTAATTTGGGATGTTATGCCGACTTTCATCAGCCTAACTCGTCCTGGCGGGAGGTTCTGCCGACCAGATTCGGTCTAACGTCCGAATCTGGATGATTAGGTGGAAAGAGTCAGTCTAAACAATTGTTAGGCGCGTTACCCTTTAAGTTGGAAAGCTCAAATTCTTTCAGTTTTAATGGATCCACGACAGTTATTCAGCGATGAACGTCTTACAGGATTTTGCGTTTATTGTGGTGGCATACCTCAAACACGTGATCATGTTCCATCTCGTGTGTTGTTAGATGATCCATTTCCCTCTAATCTGCCAGTCGTGGGATGCTGCGCTGCCTGCAATGCCAGCTTTTCAATGGATGAGGCATACCTCGCCTGTTTTATTGAATGTGTCCTCGCTGGATCAACGATTCCCAGTAATCTCAAACGACAAAAAATTTCACGTATTCTTAACGAGAATGCTGGACTAGCAAAGAGAATAGCTGACTCGGAAATAGCATCAAATAAAGATGAGAAACTGTGGAGTCCTGAGATTGATCGAGTGAGGACAGTGATACTTAAGTTGGCACGCGGTCATATCGCCTACGAACTTAGTTTGCCAAGAACTGATGAACCCTTGAGCATCAGTTTTGCTCCGCTAGTTTCGTTGGATGAGGAAGTGGTTGCTGATTTCCTCAGTCCTGTGGATACTCCGTTCTGGCCTGAGATTGGAAGTCGAGCCTACATTAAAGAGGTCAAAAAGATGACTTGGCCTCGCTCAGATAATTGGCAAGTTATTCAACCAGGGAGGTATCAGTATCTAGTGAGTCAGGCTGATGGCGATTTCGTCCGAATTCTTCTCAGTGACTATCTCGCATGTGAAGTCAAATGGGATTGACAAACTGTGATGCTCTTATGATCGCGCCTAACAACCGCAATGCACCGGAACTTTGAAATACATCGGTCGGTAGCAAAGGTTTTTGAAGTCCGGTGATTGCGAACGTTAGCTAGCTCTATCCCGTCTGTGGGACATGCACAAAACTTTCCTGTTCTTCGAAAGCTCAAGCTAAATCAATCTCGTTAACAAGTCGTAAAACGCTGTTATACAAAGGTTCTGCAACCCAAAATCCAGCTTCATTCATCAACGCATCCAATAGCGGTCTCACTTCAGTGATCAAGCCTTTACTTTTCGCTTCGACTAAGATTCCCAAGATGCCTGTATAGCGAAGATTCAGCCTGTTTGCAACTAACCGACCTCGGCGTTCATCAATTAAAACTTGATCGGCTTGAATCTCAACTGCTAGAGCGATCGCCTCGGCTTCTCCAATATCAAGTTCGTTGCTCAGTGCTTCGACAAGGATGCGATCGCTAACAGCACGAGTTTGGATCCAGTCAAAGGTTTGTACTTCAGTCGCACCTGCAACAGGAAAATTGGGGTCAGTTAATTCTCGATAAACGGCTTCGGGAATAAAAACCGTTCCATACAGTTGATTAATGAAGATGAAGGTGATTGATGGCAGCAAGATTGTTGATGGGTGATGTGTCACTGACGATAATCACAATCTGCCCATCTCCCGCAGGTTCTGAATATCCTGCTCAAAATCTTCTACTCCGTAATGTACTGGGATATGACGGCTAGCGAGTAGGTGTTGAAAGGCTACACGGTGCATTCCCGCAAAACGACTGGCTTGAGCAAGAGTAAGCTTTTCCCGCTGAAAGAGCATAATAGCGATTTCCTGACGCATTTCAGTCTCAGTCATGCGAGTTGCGGCTAAAATTTCGTCAGGGATAATAATGCTCATGGCTATACTCCTTCCTGCTACTCCTACTATTTTATGCTTCTAAGGCAGCAAATGTCTGTGTTCCGCCCGATCCAGCTAACACTGCGTTGGTTTCATCCTAAAACGCTCTACATTGGACTGCTGCTCAATAGCGCAGGCGTTCCCGGAAAAGATGAATATCAACTGTGATGCTTCGCCCTTATTCTGAGGATGGCTCGCGGGTGAGCGTCAATCCAAGCGCTACGATCGCAGCTTGGGGATTAAGCGACAGTTGCGAGTATCCCGTGAGATTTAGGCATTTCACCGAAAAGGCAATCCTGGGTACTTTAAGCTTTGAAGCTTTGCGATTTCTCTTGTGCAAGCTTTTCATTGCCCCCATGAAAGTCATTTATAAAAGCGAAAATAAACTAGCGCTGCAATTCTGTCCCTGGTTTAAGTGGACATTTGTGAGTGTGTTTAACATCTGTGCGATCGTGGTTCTGTTTGCACTTCTCGCATTAACCTGGGAAACGTTTGAGTGCAATCGCAACCTAGCACTTCCGACTCAGGGACACTGTACGATCACTCAGCACAATTGGATTAGTAAACGTCAACGGAGTTGGCAACTGGAAGAGATCAAAGATGTGACTCTAAAAACGGTCGGTTCTGAAAGAAGGGGTTCACTGCGTTATCAGATTCAACTGGTCACGACAACGGGAATCATTGAACAGGCAGAAGTTTATCCCAAACGCTCACAGCAAGAGGAGATCCAGCAGTTTCTGAAGGCTCAGCGATCGCGCATAAAATTCCAAAGAGATCTGCGATCGTACGCGTTTTTTTGTTTCACGCTTTGTTTGGCAGGGGCAGCAGTCTTTGGGATTTGGGCAGAACGAGTGACGCTGGAAATCAGCCGATACACTCAGCGATTAACGTTGAAACGACGGAATTGGATTAGAACCCGGACGACTGAGTATCCGCTAGACCAAATTGCAGAGGTGACGGTGCAGAAAAAACGGGGTGGAAAATTTGGTCCGATGGGACGGATTGCGATCGCGCTGAAGGATGGCAAAACGATCGTAGTCCATCCTTATGATCGGTTTGATACCGAAGGGAACGGTCACGAAAGAAGTGCGGCAATGATTTGCCGTTTTCTGGCTCTCTAGACGATTTCAGACAGTAGCAGCCCAAATTTTGCACGATTGAGTCTAAATTTCAGCAAGCCTGAAGTTCGGGTTCGTAAGGGTAGAAATTCAGACAAATCGACCACGCGACATTTATCGTTGAGGCGATTTCAAAAAGCGATCGGTTTGCCCCAGTGCGAGAAGAGTCGGGCACAAGCTTGAAAAAACGTCGCACGGGCGGCTCATCGCTCTGCCGTAAAGCCTTGTGGCAGTGGATGTTTACTCAAATCGAAGTTCGCCGCAAAACTCAAAACCCCCGAATTCTCGAAATTCGCCAGCTCTATCAGACCGCACTCGATCGCTATAGTCTCAGCAGCGACGAACGACCGCGCGGCATCAAGATTAAATTGGCTCGCGCCTACACCCGACGCAAAGTTGCAATTCTTCTGTTTGAAGCCCTTGTGAAAGCCGTCGCCCAAAGCTGATATATTGAGTTTAAACATTTTCCAAGACTTAGCGATAAAGGTGAGCCATGGCACAGCGGACTCGGTTGGGAGACATTCTAAAACCTTTAAATTCTGAATACGGTAAAGTTGTACCTGGATGGGGAACCACCCCTTTGATGGGAGTCTTTATGGCACTCTTCTTGGTATTTCTGCTGATCATTCTGCAAATCTATAACCAAGAATTGCTTCTCGATGGCTTTAACGTTGATTGGGGCAACTAAACCCAAAAACGCAATTAGCAAAATCATTCCCGGAGTTTTCCGGGTTTTTTTTTAGGAGCGGGATTGAGGGGAACCCCTACAATAGATCGAATCCCCACTCCCTACTCCACCTTTACTTGACTGACATCAGGAGATCGATATGAACTTCTTCGGCATCGGCTTACCCGAAATGGTACTGATCCTCGTCGTGGCACTCTTAGTCTTTGGTCCCAAAAAACTGCCAGAAATTGGACGCAGTATGGGTAAAGCGATCCGGAGTTTCCAGGACGCTTCTAAAGAATTTGAGAATGAATTCAAACGCGAAGCAGAAAATCTGACTGCCTCGGCTCCACAGACCATGGAAGCAACTTTAGAAGAAAAACCAAAAATCGCCCCGGCAGAAGACCCTCAAACGGTTGAGGAGACTGTCGCTGTCACCCCGATCGAGAAAGAGTCCTAATGTCCTCCGAAGCAACGTCCCCGCAATTGATCGTTGGGCTAGGAAACCCTGGCAGCAAATACGAAAATACTCGTCATAATGTCGGGTTCCTGGCGATCGATCGCTTAGCAAAACTCTGGCAGATTGGACTGTCCGAACATAAAAAATTCCAAGGCTGGTTTGGAGAAGGAATGAGTCCGGTCGGCAAGATTCGCTTGCTGAAACCGACGACTTATATGAATAATTCCGGTCAAGCGATTCGAGCGGTCGTCGATTGGTACAAAATTCCACCCGAAGCGGTGATGGTCATTTACGATGACATGGATTTGCCAGTCGGAAGATTACGATTGCGGTTATCCGGGTCAGCCGGTGGGCAAAATGGAATGAAATCCGCGATCGCTCATCTGGGAACTCAGAAATTTCCTCGCCTAAGAATTGGTATCGGTAGCGCCAAATCGAACGAGAAAGATGCGGTATCTCATGTCTTAGGAACCTTTGCCCCGAATGAGAAAGGTGCGATCGATGAGGTTTTAAACCTCACAGTCAGCGCCGTCGAACTCAGTCTCAAGCAAGGGGTTGAAAAAGCCATGAGCCTTTACAACAATCAATCTGTAGAGTCGAAGTCTGCATCATGAGCAAACGTCTCCCTGAAACCACTGCCCATGTCCGCATTTTGCGCCAGTCCTGGCAACAGGGCAGTATCGAAGGCGAGGTCAGAGCAAACGAATATGAGTGGCAGTTTCACTGGCATTTTCGACGCGGATTGCTGAACATTCAGCCTTCGCTCGGACGAGCCTTGATTAAGGAACCGCTAGGGAGATTTTTGGAAGCGAAAGATTATCAGCTTGAACCGGGTGGGGATTATTCGTTTACGATTCGGGCGGAGTTGTGAACTCCCCCACTCCCTACTCCCCTACTCCTCCACTCACCAACCGCCCTAAATACCGCTCAATCAACAGAATTGCCACAATGTCATCAATCGGTCGCGGCGGCGTTCTCATCCCTTCAGGAATCAGCCGCGCTAGCCCTTTCGGTGGATACATTTGCCAATAGCGATCTCGCGCCTCTAGCGAACTATTGCGCTCATCGACGGTGATAATTCGCATCGGCTCACTGAGATCAGTCTCTAACTTCTGCCGCCAGGTTTTAGAAGAAGTCTGATCACCCATGACCAACAGCGAAATCGGAAACTGACTCCTCAGAGATGAGATCGTCGAAATCGTCTCTTCAGACGAGATCACTTGATGATAATAAATTCGGCGATCGACTCCCATCACTGCGACTCCGCATTTTTGTCGCCCTGGATCAAATCCCAGAATAACGGGCTGTTCCGCCATACTCACCTCTTGCCGTTGTTCTGTCTACAGATTGCTAATTCGATGCCCGCAGCACAACCTGCCCATCCTGCACCGCTACTAATTCTATTTTGAGCGGTCCCGCTGTGTAAGTCACATCCGATGCAACTGCCCGCAATTCAATCGAATTCGGATAGCGGCGAAGCTGATCGATAAAAGATCCCAGACTCAACAGTTTCTCAACCTCTAGTCTGTCATTCATCACCCCTGCGACACGGGCACGGGCATTAGAAGCCGCAATCAAATCTTGTAAGGTTTTCTGAAAATCCTGGGGGGACAGTTTAGACGGTTCCAGCGTTTGAGTCGCGATCGTATCTCCTGCTAAAAAGACAACCTGATTCGGCACCGCACTCATATTCACGACAACGCCTCGGTCGTCACCGAGAACATAATTTGCCCCGGCTTGCACCCGCACCAGATAATCTTTACCATCTTGAATTTGCTGAATGAGGTTTTGCACTTCCGCAATCGGGATTTGCACAATTTGCTGATTGTTCTGCCCCAGGCGAAGCGACTCGATCGCGGTTTGATTTGCCAATTGCAGTAATTGATCGACCGCTGCTTTGGCTCCACCTTGTTCGACGACGCGCACAACACCTGAAGACAGCACTTGTGTCCGAAAAATTGCCAGATCACCTCGGCGAATCTGTTCCACATCTTGCTGAATTTGCTGAACGGCTGCCACGAGAAAAGCTCTCTGCTGTTCCAGGGTTTTCAATTCTGCTTCGCGTTGAGCAATGACTTGATCGCGCTCATTAATTTCGCGATCGCGCTTTTCAATCAGGGCAGTTCGTTCCGCAATTTGCGCATCTCGTTCCGCAATTTGGGCTTTCACCTGATCCCGTTGTTCAATTAACGCCTGCTGCTCAGATTCCAGTTGATTGATTTCGTTGCGGAGCGAGAGTGCTTGCTGAGAAACTGTTTCTAGCTGATTGCGGGTGAGATCTCGCTGCGCTTCTGTCCTGCGAAGTTGGGCATCGGTTTCTCGTTGTCGAGCGACTGAAACTTGAAGATTGGCATTGAGGCGCTTGAGATATTCCTCAATTTGGGCACGTTCCGATCGCGCTTGCTCTAGATCTTTCTCAACCTCAGCTTTTCGCTGATCTGTGGTTTTGAGATCAGCCGTGACTTTATCGAGGTCGCGATTTGTCGCCCGCAAGTCGGCTTGAATTCGCCCGAAGTTCAACACCATCTCTCGAAAGGTGCGACTGGCAAGCAGTAAAACGCCTAACGTAGAGGCAGAAATCAGCGTGCCCGTCAAAATCGTCACGACAACTGCTGTTTGTTTGGGACGGAGATTGAACAAGCTGAGGCGGGCTTTTCCCACGCGCGTTCCTAAGCGATCGCCGACTGTCGCGATCACCCCTCCTAACACCAACACCACCAAAATTAGAATTAGCCCGACATCGGACATGACGCTCCCACAAACCCCTAGACATACTGCACTCTAAGGGCACTTTCAGACTTTGCCTTTCATTATGACTGCTCGCTCTATGATTCGCGTGAGTCACTCAGGACTGAATTCTAATCGAATTAGGTAAATTGTTGACTAAGCGTTACCGGATTATGAACGGTTATTTTTTTCTTGTGAATTGAGATCATTTTGTCCTGACGCAAATCGCCCAGTAAGCGGGTGACTGTGACGCGAGTCGAGCCGATTGCTTCAGCGATCGCTTGGTGAGACAGTTTGAGATCAATCATGATCCCCTCTTGTGAGGGCACACCAAAGTCACGACACAGAATCAGGAGGAAACTAACAAGACGCGATCCCATATCTCGGTGCGCCAGCGTTTCGATCATCATTTCAGTTTGTAAAATTCTCGACGACAAGCCTTTCAGCATCAGCATTGAGAGTTCGGGATTGTCTTTGAGCGCTTTTTCAACTTGTTCGATCGGAACAGACAGCAATTCGACAGGGGTGAAGGCAACTGCGTGATAAAAGCGATCGGCACGTTGTCCTGTGATCAGAGAAAGCACCCCGAACACGCTGTTTTCTCGCAGCAGCGCGACGGTAATTTCTTCTCCTGCCTCGTACACCCGTGAGAGTTTAACCGCACCCTTGACGAGAAAGTAGACCCGCTCCGCCGGATCGCCCGGAAAGAAGATGGTCTTACCGCGTTCAAACGTCTCTACAACAGGAGGATATGCTCCCCCTCCAATCTGACGAAACATCGCTGCAAGCGGTTTATCCTTGGTCACTACCATTTCTTTCCTTGTCGTATCGAGTGAAGCTGGGAAGTCTAACAGTCTATGTAAGCAATCGATGACTTTAGACCACTAAAACTGAGTCTATGATCTGTTTTAGTGTCGTAAACTACAATTTCGCTTTGATCTTCAGAAAACTCAGTAAATTCTCTAAGAAGAAGGCGCAATTTCGAGTCGATCTACTGGAATCTTCTGGGCAGACCCAATAATTTCCACAGATCATACCGTGAAAGCACGAATATTCTAGGACGAGGCATTAAGGAATCATGAAGGATTCCGAACCAGAATCAGAGAGGATTCGCTGGCAGAAAAACCGAACTGAGAAATGACGCAATTCGATCCTCGATTCGCCAAGCTTGGGACGATCGCGTCAGCGAGGAGCAGTTCGAGAGGGATCCCTTTCTGCTATCCTCATAAATGCTTTACACGGTAGAAGACCATGCTAGACCTGACTGGAAAGAACGCACTTGTAACGGGAATCGCGAACAACCGCTCGATCGCATGGGGCATCGCTCAGCAGCTACACAAAGCAGGCGCAAATATTGGCATCACCTATCTACCGGATGCAACCGGCAAAGCGGAAAAGAAAGTTGCCGACTTGACCGAGCCGCTCAATCCCAGTTTGTTCTTGCCGTTGAACGTGCAAGATGACGCACAGATTGAGAGCGCATTCAATACCGTGAAAGACAAATGGGGCAAGTTGGATATTCTGATCCACTGTCTCGCATTTGCTAGCAAAGATGATTTATCCGGCGATTTCTCCAAAACGTCGCGCGCGGGTTATTCGCTGGCGTTGGATATCAGTTCTTACTCGCTGGTGCAACTAGCTGGAGCCGCAAAACCTCTAATGAGCGAAGGCGGTAGTATCGTGACGCTGACTTACCTCGGTGGTGTGAAAGTCATCCCGAACTATAACGTCATGGGAATTGCCAAGGCAGCATTGGAAATGAACGTGCGCTACCTCGCAAATGAGTTAGGGCAGAACAATATTCGAGTCAATGCGATTTCAGCAGGTCCGATTCGGACATTGGCTTCCTCGGCAGTCGGTGGCATTCTCGATATGATTCACCACGTTGAAGAAGTTGCGCCGTTACGTCGAACGGTGACGCAGATCGAAGTCGGGAATACCGCAGCATTTCTCTGTAGTGATCTATCAAGCGGGATCACGGGTCAGGTGATCTACGTCGATGCAGGCTACGAAATTATGGGGATGACGGGATCGAAGCCCACTGCTGGATAGCAATTAGACGATAGGAGATGTGCCGTGCCCAATTTTGAAACTTTGCAAAATCGAGACTACACCTTGATTTTGGATAAAAGTGGCAGTATGTCTACCAATGATCAAATTGGGGGCGGCAGTCGTTGGGAAGCAGCCCAAGAATCAACGCTGGCACTGGCGCGCAAATGCGAGCAGTTTGATCCCGATGGTATTACGGTTTATACGTTTTCTAGCCGATTCAGACGGTACGAGAATGTGACGACGAGCAAAGTCGCACAGATTTTTATGGAAAACGATCCGGTTGGCTCGACCAATCTGGCAGCAGTGTTGCGGGATGCCACCGAAGATTATTTTCGCCGCAAAGCCACAGGACAGAGCAAAACTGGAGAAACCATTTTAGTCATTACCGATGGTGAGCCGGACGATCGTCGAGCTGTGATTGAAGCGATCGTGCAAGCGACACAGAAAATGGAACGCGATGAAGAATTAGCCATTTCTTTTATTCAAGTTGGCTCAGACGCCAGTGCGACAAAATTCTTGAAGGTTCTCGACGATCAGCTTCAAAGTGTAGGAGCAAAGTTTGATATCTGCGACACGGTGACGATGGATGATATGGCAGATATGAGTTTGGCAGAAGTGTTGTTGAATGCGATCGTAGATTAGCACGCTAAAACAGCGATTAAGTTTAGGCAGAATGAGCAGCGATCGAGCCTAAAATCGCAAGCCCAGTCAATCGACTCGATGCACCCAATTGGTCAGTCGCAGCAGCAATACCCTACCTGAAGGAATAGCCAGGAAACCACAACGAAAAGCTCCGAACCTCATCGGGATACCGACCCGCGTCGCAAAACTGATGACGGTTCTCGATAAGTATAATTGCTCTTCGTTTTAAGCTGACCAATGTTGCAGCCTTGATCCAGTTTTTAATGAAATCGTCACCTTAATGACACTTCAATTTCATATCTGAAAAGTAGCCTAAAATGTCCCCATTTTTTCACAATAAATTGTGGATTGAACTGTCAGAATGAAATCCATAGACCAGTTGATGGATACGGGGTTTGGCTCACTGGAACATTCTCTAAATGCGCAAGTCAGAAATCATAACAGCAGCACTTAAAAAAGTACGGTTATCCCTCTCTAGAGACTCTATCCAACTGTAAATCAAACCGTCATTATAGAAGAATCAATTCACCAAGTTTTAAATGAAGTTTTAGGGTAATGCCCATGTCTTGCAATTTACTTTGGAAAGCTAAATATTTGCTGAAATTCCTGAGTAATTTCCCTGTAAGGCTCTTTACTTTATTTAGAATTCGTCTTATCATTAAGTAAAGTCGAAACGACTTCGATTTAGAGTCCTGAACCTCACCGCTACACTTTCGGCTGTTCGTGCTTGTACCCCTTATTTTGTAAGCGTGCTAAAGATTTATCCCCCTTCCCAGGGTGGAGTTAAACAGCATTTCATTCCTGTATCGGCTTGGAATCGATTCGAGTTTGTTGTCTAAAGTTTTCATTTCACGGAGTTGACTGCACATGGCTACTGCCAATACCAAATCTAAATCCACTCCTAGCCCCACCTATACGGCTGATATGGTGCGGACGTATCTGCATGAGATTGGTCGTGTGCCGATGTTGACACACGAGCAAGAGATTCTCTACGGGAAGCAGGTTCAGCAGATGATGACCTTGCAAGAGAAGAAAGAAAAGCTTGAGAAGAAGCTGGGTCACGCGCCGACGCAGCAGGAGTTTTCTGAGCATGTTCATCTCAGTGATTCTGAGTTGAATGGTATTTTTCAACGGGGTCGTCGCGCTAAGCAGAAGATGATCGAAGCGAATCTTCGCCTGGTTGTGTCGATCGCGAAGAAGTATCAGAAGCGTAATTTAGAGTTCTTGGATTTGATTCAAGAAGGCTCACTTGGCTTAGAGCGTGGCGTAGAGAAGTTTGATCCGACTCGTGGGTACAAGTTCTCGACGTATGCGTACTGGTGGATTCGTCAGGCGATTACAAGAGCGATCGCTCAGCAAGCCCGGACGATTCGATTACCGATTCACATTACGGAGAAGCTGAATAAGATTAAGCGAGTTCAGCGCGAGCTAGCTCAGAAATTAGGGCGCAGTGCCACGGCGGCTGAGATCGCGGCGGAATTAGAGCTTGAGCCGGAACAGATTCGGGAGTTCTTATTGATGTCTCGTCAGCCTGTCTCGCTAGACTTACGAGTTGGAGATAATCAAGATACTGAATTGCAAGAGCTACTTGAGGATAATGGTCCTTCACCGGATGCTTATTTGACTCAAGACTTGCTCCGTCAGGATCTTGAAACGTTGATGACGGATTTGACTCCGCAGCAGAAAGAAGTGCTGAACTTGCGCTATGGGTTGCAAGATGGGCACGAGTTATCGCTGGCAAAAGTCGGCGATCGCTTAAACTTGAGCCGGGAACGGGTTCGTCAGCTAGAGCGGCAAGCTTTGGATCATTTACGTCGTCGCAAGGCGAATGTGCGCGAGTACATTGCTAGCTAAGTTTAGGGTTTTATAACTCACAGAGGGGACATCAGTTTGATGCCCCCTTTTTTTGGTTGGAAGATGCGGCAATTTTCTAGGATGAAGTAAAGCATTGCGTCTAAAATTTAGGCAACAAAAGGATAGGTTCTCTTATGGCATTGGCTCCTATTTTGGCAAAGTCCTATATTGAACAGCGAGAGACAGGGTATTGGGTCGTAGGCACTCGTATTTCTCTCGATTCGATTGTTTATGCATTTTTAGATGGAGAGTCACCTGAAAGTATTGCTCAGAATTTTCCGTTGCTTTCGTTGGAACAGGTCTATGGTGCGATCGCATTCTATCTCGCCAACCGAAAGTTAATTGATGCTTATCTGGAAGTAGGTGAAGCAGAGTTTCAGCAATTACAACAGGATTGTAAAGAGAAGAATCCGTTACTGTATGAGAAATTGAAAGCGGCTCAAGCTCAGAAGCACAATGCAGTATGACAGAAATTCGATTTCAGGCTGATGCTGATTTGAGACAAGCCATTGTAACTGGAACAATTCGCAGAGAGCCAAGACTGGATTTTCGTTCAGCTAATGACGCAGGGTTAGAAGGAATAAAAGACCCAGAAGTTCTGGCACTTGCAGCAAGAGATAACAGAGTGTTAGTAACGCACGATCGTAAGACAATACCAATTGAATTTGGTCAATTTATTACAGTGCAGACAAGCTCCAGGGTTTTGATTCTTTCTCAGAATCTTCCAATTGGTGAAGCGATCGATGCCATTATCTTAATTTGGGAAGCATCTACAGCTGAAGAATGGACTAATCAGATCATGACGTTTCCATTTTGAAAGGCAGTATGAATGGTTTGAAGCCACAAGTATTACGAATACTTTAGGAGAGTTGAATGTCTAAAGTTCCAGAACGCTTTGTTGGTCATAATGATTTAACGAAGAACCATAACAGAGATTCTTCGTTGAATCATTATGACTCAATAGGAAGACTTGGAATTCGACTCCACTCGTTCCAGGAGCCATCGTAGTTTCGGACTTTGGGATAGCCGAGAAGGTACTTTAAGACGAACCAGACGAAGGCAGAACGACCACCGATCGCACAGTAAGGGAAGATTTCTCGATCGCGAATAATGCCCTTTTCACCATAGAGCTTCTGAAGTTCCTCAAACGATTTGAATGTACCATCTGGATTCAACGCTGCAAGGTGTTCAATGTGAATTGCACCGGGAATATGTCCACCTCGTTCGTTCCCAGTTGGCGGTCGATTCAGAAAGATTTTGCCTTGGAATTCTTCGAGCGTCCGAACATCCAATAAAGCTGTATTGGGATGGTCGATCGCAGTTTGAACTTCTTCTTTTAAGACTCTCAAATCGGGATTCAGTGCAACTGCTTTTTCTGGAACTGGAGAAACGGTCGAGAGTTCTGCGGCAAGCGGGCGATTTTCTGCTTTCCATGTTTGATATCCCCCATTGAGAACGCGGATATTGTCATGTCCGAAGAGTTTGAAAAGCCAGAAGATCCAGGCTCCAGTGCCGGGATAGCTCCCATAAGCAACAACCATTGTTTCTGGAGTAATACCAGAGCGAGAGAGGAGAGATTGGAACGCGATCACATCTAAATTTTGTCCCAGATTCGGCAGCAGTAAATCATCGAAAATACTCCAAAACACTGCACCCGGAAGATGAGCATCTTTGTAGAGATCAGGACTCATATCAACTTCTAAAATTCGGAGATTTGGCTCAGTTAAATGGTCTTGAAGCCATTGCGTATCGACGAGAACTTCAGGATGAGCGTACATTGTTATGACTCCTGATCAAGATTTGGGAAAAGAACGCGCCCGACCCGATGGACAAGCGTTGAAGACACAGAAAGCAGCGAGAAGCCGATTAAAGGATGAAACACTGCGATCGGCAAAGATGTTTTGAGATGAATGGTGAGAAATTGCAGTCCGAGCAAGATCGGCAAGCTAATCGTCAGAATTCGGACTCGTTGAGGAAAGGCGCAGAGAAACACATAGCCCAAGAGGATCAGAGAAAGAGCACTGTATCCTCGAACTAGTAAAACGTGAATGTTCCACCAGTCGGTTTTGTAGAAGTAGGCAAGACCAACTGTGAGAACTTGGGCAATCAGACAGAGATTAAAGAGAATCGAAAGCGCATAAAATCCGATCTGGAGCCGATTACTGGATGTTTCGGCGTGAATGTGAGTCATCATTTCAGTGTTGCTCAGCAGTGTTATTGCTAAATTAAACGGAGAACTCATTCACGCCTAGACCTCGATCGAGTACTCTTATGGCAAATTTGCAACCTTTATTTGAAGCGATTTCCACTGCTAAAAACGAGCGAGAACTGCGATCGCAGGTGATTCCAGATTTAGGGAAATATTTCACTGCAACTCGATCGGGTCTCTTTTTCTTTGATCAGTTGCCGATGGTTGATCCCAAGCTACAAAAGGTGTTTGAAACGGCGCTTTCGGCTGATTACAATCCGGTTGTGCGGTATTTAGTCGATCGACATTCTCCGGTACATGATGAGGCAATTTCACCAAAAACTTGGAAATTAATTTGCCCGCGCCCGGATCATTGGCATGTCTTAGCAGGCCCGCTTGTGAATCGAGGCAAGCTAATTGGAGGGGTGGGATTTACGCGCACGCAAGACATGGAAGCTTTTGATACACAGAATTTGATTGATTTGAGTGCGATTTGTTTGCATCTTTCGACTTGGGTTGCCACGGTGCGATCGACGAGCTTACAGAGCGATCGCTTAACCGATCGAGAACTCGAAATTGCAACACTCGTCGCTCAAGGATTGACCAATGCAGAGATTGGCGCAAAGCTTTGGATTACTGAAAATTCAGTAAAGCAAGCACTTAAGCGAATGTTTCGCAAGTTAGAAGTTTCATCACGAGCAGAAATGGTAGCAATGCTCAAGGCTGTTGAAGTTGCGTCTTGAAATGCACGTGATAAACTGGGCAGAGAAGAACTGTGGGGTGAGATATGACTTCAGCAGTAATAGAAATTTTGAAGTCGATCGAGGCACTGTCTCACGCAGAGCAGCAAGAATTGATTCGAGCATTGTGCGATCGTGAGATGGATCAACCTTTGGAAGTCTCATTAGGAGCTGATCCAAGTTTTGATACATTTGACGCAGAGAGTAAGCGTGAAGCTTTGCGTCAGAAACTCTTGTCTGGATTGGAACAAGTACAACAGGGACGAGTTGTAGACGGAGAAGTCGTGTTTGAACGATTCCAGGCAAGGCTTCGTCAGATGAGCGAGTCGCAGGAATGAGTTATCGATTTTCTGAAGATGCGATCGCTGATCTAGAAGAGATCTTCGAGTATCTAGGAAACTATAGCGTTGAAGCTGCTGCGAAGTTGTTTGATCGAATTCGCCAACGAGCAAAGTTAACCGCACGTTTTCCAGAATCAGGCAGATCTTATGACGACCTAATTCCTGGTTTAAAGGGATTTGTCGTGGACAACTACATTGTGTTTTATGTTCGTTTCGGCGACGGCATTGAGATTTTGCGGGTCATTAGTGGTTATCGGGATCTGAAGTCAATCTTTGAACCGGATTAGCGCGATCGTCAGTGTTGCATCCTAAACCTGTTGAAGTAAATTCTTGATGATGTCTAAGTATTCAGGGGCAACGGTTGGAGCATTCGCAGTTGTTTCGATAATCAGATCGCCAACAGTTTCGATCGCACGTTCATTTAGAGAATCAATCAGCAATTCTGGCATGGTTAAATTCATTTCGGCAATTTGCTTCAAGATTGCGTTGGGATTGGGTTGAGTGACGATCGCGCTTAAAGCCTCCAACTCAGATTGGGGTAGCTGATTAATGAAATCGACCCATTCAGAAGTCGGTTGAGAATCAGCATCCGGTTCGAGTTCGCGCCGCATGGTCGAAAGTTCGAGATCGAGCAGTTCTTTCTGCTGACGACGATCGAGGATTTGATGCTCAAGCTGACCGAGTTCGGATTGCAGTGATGAGATTTGGGATTGAAGATTCTCGATCGCACCTTGTAGAGACTTAGAACTGCCCTCAACTTGCTGGCGCTTGGGTTCAGCCGATTCGAGAAATTGAGTGAGGTCTGAACGATATTTTTCCAGTTCTTTAACTTTGGGCTGGAGCGTTGCCAGTTGTATCTCTAACTGTTGTCGTTGTGCAAATAAAGCATTGACTTCTTTGGTTAATTCCGCTTTTTGGCTCTGTTGTTCAGCGAGTTGAGCTTGGAATTGATTGACTTGAGCTTGCGTTGTTTTCAATCCCAATTCAGCCCGTTGTTTTGCGGATAACGTTGCGGACAATGATTTATTTAATTCGGCTTCTTTTTGCTCTAATTCTTGCAGTTTCGTTTGCAGCACATAGATTTGATTCGCAGGAGAAGCTTGGGGAGAAGTAATATTCCAGCTTAATTCTTCTTTCTGCTGCCAGAGATTCGAGCTTTGAATCTGTAGATTACGGAGTTGAGTTTGCAGCGCATTCAGACTGTTAGAAATCTGATCGCGCTCTTGGGTCATCATCACCAACGCTTCGTAAGCTTCAGAGCGTTTGCGTTGTAGTGCCCGAATGTGCCCAGTTAATTCTTGCGATCGCTGGTTGAGCGCCTGCCGATGTTGTCCTTCTGCCACGGCTGCACCCACTAAGCTAGCAAACAGGGTGAGTGCCCCAGTGATCAAGGATCTTGAAAAGTCTCGCGTGATCAATAAACTAAGACAGAAACTCACACTGAGCGCAACAAAACTGAGTAACAAGCGGCTTTTGAACATTACAGGCGATGAGAAGGGGTCTGACTGACCATTTTATCCAAGACTCGTAAAATCAGAACCGCGATCGCAACGGTTGCAACTAAAAACAGCCAATATCCAGACGCGATCGCTCTAGATTGATCCAATGCCCAACCGCCTAAGGGCGGTCCAATAAAGTATCCCAATGCCCAGCACTGCGAATTAATGCCTAAATAAACCCCACGCAACGATTCGGGTGCTAAATCCACAACAAACGCTGACGCTGACGGCAAATACGTGACCAACGCAACCGCCAATACGCCAAATACGGCAACTGCCCACGCAAAATGGAAAGCGCCTGTGACCCACACGAGAGTAAATGCGATCGCCCAACATCCCGCAGACATTATCAGCACTCTGGTACGCCGGAACGAATTCAAAAATCGAGTCATCGGCAACTGAATCAGCACTGATAACGCGAGATATGCAGTGTACAAAATGCTAATCGTGGAGGGTTCAAATCCTCTATCACCATTGATTTTGACGAAATTCGTGAGATACAACGGCAACGTACTATCAATTTGCACGATGTAAGTTGTAAACATCGTATTGACGATCGCGAAAGTCAATAATCGGCGATCGCTCAAGGCAACTTTCCACCCGCTCCATTGAGAATGAGAATAAATCAATCGCTGCGTTTCTTGAATCATGAAATAAATCACAATTAAGAAAATGAGAAACGAAATTCCATCTACTACAAATAGTGCCCGATAGGCTCCTGTCGTACTGATTAACAATCCGCCTAACACTACTCCAATTCCCAGTCCTAACGTATCGGCGAGCCGAGTAATCGAATAGGCTTCATTGCGTTGTTCGGGTGTGGTCAGGTCTGCAACCGTCGCTTCTGTCGCAGGCCAGTAAAGTCCAGTTCCCAACCCCATCAACAGATTGCCAAGCACAAAGACTGGAAAATCATACGCTGTCGCAAAGGTGAAAGACGCGATCGCTGAAATCATCGCCGACATCAACAACGTCCGTCTGCGTCCCCAAAACTTAGAATCTGCAAACGTGCCCCCCAATACCCGTCCAACAACGCCTGAGATAGAGGCGCTGCCGATTCCGACTCCAACGGCTGTAGCAGAGAGTCCCACCTGATTGACAAAGAAAATCGGAGCGTAGAAGAGGGTGAATCCAGTTCCAACTTGAGAGAGTAAGCGACCAAAGGCAAGTAACCAAACCTGATGCTGAAGACGAGGGAGAAAAGGCATAAATTGAAATTCCATTCACGATCGCCGAAACGTAATCGCGATGAATTGTAATGCAGGCGCGAATCCAGCACGCCAGTATGACCAGGTATGGCTGCCCGATCGCACGCGATATTGATGGGCAATGTTTAATTGTCGCAACCGAATGTGGAACAGGGCAACCCCTTGATTGCGAAAATCTTGATCCCCACAGTCTAAATAGAGCTTAAGCACTTTAAAGCGCTCAGGGTCAGCGGCTTCGGCAATCCGGAACGGATCGTAGGATCTGTAGTGATCCGTCAAGCGATCGATACCCGTTAATCCCTGTCCATGCGCTGAAGCTCGATTCGATGCCCACTCTACATCAGTCATACTGACGATCATTTCATCCGTGTAAATCGAGGGGCTGAATGAAACGCAGGTTGAAAATATCTCTGGATATTTCAACGCATAGACGAGCGCACCGTATCCGCCCATCGACAGTCCTAGAATGCCTCGGAACCATTTCTCAGACTTGATCCGGTATTTCGATTCGATCGCAGGCATAAACTCTTGAAAGAAAAAATCTTCATAGCACAAAGAGCGATCGTAGTTATTGATGTAACGGCTGTTTCCTCCGTCGGGCATCACTAGAATCATTGGAGGAATGGTTCTATTGGCAATCAGTTCATCTGCGGTTAAATGGGTTTCCCCATAGCTAATCCAAGACGTATCATCAGATCGACTACCGTGCAGTAAGTAAACGACTGGATAAGACCGAACGGAAGTTTCGTAGTCGTTAGGAAGATAGATCGTATAGTGAATCGGTTTGCCTAAAATTTGACTCTGGATTGTGAGTCCTTCTTGAACGATGCCTCGTGCCATTCAATCCCCCGTAATTAAGATTTTTGGAGAACGATCGTATTGACTAACCGAAGAAATACGTCCAAATCCTCGATTTCATCTGCTCGAAAAACAACGTTCACAAAAGCAAGCGGGTTAAATCGTCCAGACGACTGTCCATATGTCTTGCGCCGAATTGCAAGATCCCCGTTTCCAGTTGTTAATTCAAGCTCCTGTGCTTCAATCCGTCCTGGCTCCCGATTCCGAAAAACAACATTGATAAATCCCGAACCCACTTCTAAATCAATGTCCTTCACAGTTGAAAACCGAGCAACACCCACCTGAGCAAACTCACTTTGTGCCCGTTGTAGCCGAATTGCTGTCCACACTCGTTCCGCAGCTTGAGCAAAAAGGTAGGCATCATTGACTAATAGATCTGGAGCCGCTCCGCTAATAGAGAAACGCTGTTTCATTGTGGTCTGATCCGACAAGAAGGGTTGATTGTTCCAGGAATATTCAAATGAAGTCCTGTGATAGAGTCCATTTCTATAGATGCGCGTCATACGCTTACGCAGTCCCGTTGTTTCTGAAAAGCGCAAAACCTCGCCCTTGATCCCTTTACGAGTTTGCCAGTAATGAGCAATTCCTAGTGCACCGACAAAAGAGCATTCAGATCTAGGAGGGCGAAACATGGTGATATACATCCACGCAAACAGTACTGTTGCCAACCCTCCTCCGAGCCAAGCCCAGATTGACCCTATACCAAAAGAGTTGAGTAGTATCCCAACTAAGAATCCAAACGCGATAACAACTAGGCTGAGGATAGCAAAGAGGAAGAGATAGAAAATACTGCTCAGCAATAATATCCAAGAAGAGAACATAGTCAGTACAAACTCCAGTAAAGTTTGCAAAATTGGCGTTCTCCTCGATCGATTGAGTTCCTCTGTAATGCCTACCCCTGATGCGCTAATCACTGCTCCAATCTCTGGAGGTGGCGATGCAAAGAAAAACGTATCAGGATGGAGCAGCACGCCGTTATGATCCCTCATCTGTGCTGGCGGAGTCCAAACTGTCTGATAAGGAGTTTTCATCAATATCGTCTCGTTGATCACTTCAGTTTCTCAAGTAATTTGATTACTTTTTGGTAATCTCCCGTATTCCCTTGCCTTTGAAATAAATCTGCGGCTTTTTGCAGATCTGCGATCGCGCCTTGTTTGTCGCCCAATCTAGCGCGTGTACTGCCTCGATCGAGGTACATACCAGCATCATCGAGCAAGATCTTAGAGGCTTGGTCATAGTCCTGGATTGCGCCTTGTTTATCCCCTAACTCATAGCGGATAAAGCCTCGATTGTTGTAGGGATTTGCAAAATTCGGCTGAAGTCTAATTGCTTGGTCATAGTCTTGGATTGCGCCTTGTTTATCTCCTAACTCAGAGCGAACAAATCCTCGATTGTTGTAGGCAAGGGCATAATCTGGCTTGACGCGAATCGCTTGACTATAGTCCTGGATAGCACTCTGTTTGTCTCCCGATTCGTAGCGGGCAAGTCCTCGATTGTAGTAAGCCTTGGCATAATCTGGCTTGAGTTTAATCGCTTGGTCATAGTCTTGGATTTCGCCCTGTTTATCCCTTACCATAGAGCGGGCAAGTCCTCGATTGTAGTAAGCTTGGGGGAAATCCGGCTTGAGCTTAATTGCTTCCGTCCAATCCTCGATCGCGCCTTGATAATCTCGCCTCCTAGCTTTTTCCTGTCCCCTATCAAAAAGCTCCTGGGCGCTCATTGCTGAAAAAGATGAATCTGTCGTCGTTGAAGGCTTTGATACCTGTGCTTGCACTGTAGGGGGAGACAGAGGAGTAGGCGATATTGTCGGTGAATTCGATGTTTGGGTTTGCCCCTGAGTACACGCACCCAAACTGATCGCGATCGCTAAACTCATGCTGCCTAAAACTTGACCGCTGAGATGCGATCGAAGGTTCTGATTCAGTTGTCTCATTATCTGCAACCCTATCTAAAGATTTCTTGAGCGGTTTCACTAACATAGCTCTGGGCAAAGCTTTGGGAACTTAGAAGGATCTAATCTGACGCGTCAGTCTCGCGGCGTTTTCAAGCTCCTGAAGCTTCACAAGGTAGGAGCAGGCATTCTTATTACCCTGTTGGCATCCACTCCAGAGAATCGAGCGACTTTGTTCCAGCTTGGCGCACTCTGTCGGGTCGTTGAAGTAACCGCAGCCATGAACCGCACCTGATCCAGCGATCGCAGCAGTATCATACCGATCAGCTTGCCTCGCTGGAACCTGCTGCTTTCTAACTCGGCGCTTTCTCAGAGGACGCTTCCGTCTAGACTTGAGTTCATTCACTTGAGTCGTGAACTGCTCTGAGGTTGGTGTTTGAGTTGATTCTGCACTCATTACAGGCAAACAAGTCAATAGTGCTAATGTAAGCAGCGCAAACGGAGCTAAAGCAGCCTTGATTCCAAATTTCATGATTGAACCTCTCGTCTTTACAAGATTGAACAAAAAACTATCGTTCTGAAGCTAGAGAGCTTATGCCTTTGTTTTGAGAACCGCTCATACTCTACAGGACGAGAAATGAATGACAAAATATTGTGCGAGATCTAGTTGAAGCGCAGTCCTGTACGATCGCCTAACTTGCCAGCATTTCATCTCTCCAATCGCTGATAAACATATGCCCCGGTGCGTGAGTGATGGCAAATTCAGGTTTAGCTCTTGCAATGGCAGTCTGAGTCGTAACTCCACAAGCCCAAAATACCGGAACTTCACCCTCTCGGATGGTCACTGCATCTCCATAGTCAGGACAAGATAAATCGGTGATTCCAAGTTGCTCTGGATTGCCAATGTGAATCGGTGAGCCATGAGCCTTGGCAAAGCGACTCGTGACTTCTACTGCTCGAATCGCATCCTGTGGAGTGAGCGGACGCATGGACACAACGAGAGGACTGGAGAACGTACGATTTGCTAAACAATCGATCGAGGTTTTGTACATCGGCACATTCTTACTTTCCTCAATGTGCCGAACGGATAGTCCTGCATTCAGCATTGCAGTCTCGAATGAGAAGGAACACCCAATCAAAAACGCAACCAGGTCATCTCTCCAAAACTCGCAAATGTCTGTGGTTTCCTCAATTAACTGACCGTGGCGAAAGATGCAATAACGCGGTAAATCAGTTCTAATATCTGCACCAAGCGCAATCAGTTTCGGCTCTGGATCACCCACGTCAGTCACATCTAGAATCGGACAAGGTTTGGGATTTCTCAAGCAAAATAGAAGAAATTCAAACGCCAAATCGTAAGGCAATACGACTAGATTCGCTTGTACATAACCAGGCGCAAGTCCAGGTGTCGGGCGATCCAGTTGACCCACCCGGCAAAGGTGGCGAAATTCAGTTGGAATCGTAGGATTGAGCATCAAAAAACTCCTTAGCTAGATACTTAGGGGCGAGACCATTCAAAAGCGCTAAATATTCGGACATTCACTGGGAATCCATCGACGCTCTGAGAAATCTGGTGTCGGGCAACTTATCGCTGGTGGCATTCCAATCACAAATAACCCGATTAACCATGGCAACACAGATGAAGCAAGCACTAAGCAGAGCACACCGTACACACTGGAGCAAAACACAGATGTATCTATCCCGCGTTGCAGGACATAGATCTTTGGCTTCTTTGGATAATAGAATACTGTGAGAGACTTTCTGAGCGAAGACTCCTTCATCGCTGCTGCTTCAGCATCGGCATAGCTGCTAAAGTGACAAGAGTCATCGCCTCTAGCTAGATATATATCACCACCAACAGTATATCCGTAGAAAATAGTGTAGCAATAATAGTCCCAAGTCCCGTCGCTAAGAGAGCGCACAAGAAAATCTGTTGCTTCTGCCTGAATTTCAGGCCATTTTTTGCTTCGAACGCCCCGCCAGAGCATCTGCAACGAGCACCAGATGAAGAGAATACCAGCACTCCCAAACATACAAAACATTACGAGGCGACCAATGATAGCGAAGATGATCATGGTATCTGAGTGGGTAATGAACTATCGTTTTCCTCATACATCACTCCTAACTTCTTAGCAGTGATAACCTTATCTTTCGCAGCACAGAGAACTGATGCGCTGTCTCAGATCGGAGGTGAGCAAATGTCAAAGTGAGCACCGTTCTGGATCTCCAAATCCACCGCCACCTGGTGTTTCAATCACAAATACATCACCCGGCTTGACTAAAACTTCTGCTTTGCTAGAGAGTGGTTCGATCGTGCCGTCTTGTCGTACCACTGAATTGCATCCCGTCTTGCCAGGTTGCCCCCCCATCAGTCCAAACGGGGGAACAATTCGATGCCCGGATAGAATTGCCGCCGTCATGGGTTCCCGAAACTGAATGCGCCGAACCACCCCATTGCCACCGTGATGTTGCCCCCTGCCGCCACTGTTCGATCGAATCGAAAATTCCTCAACCAGTACAGGAAATCGCCACTCTAGAACTTCTGGATCAGTCAGGCGAGAGTTGGTCATGTGGGTTTGTACCGCATCAGTGCCATCGAACGTTGCCCCCGCGCCAGAACCGCCACAGATGGTTTCATAGTACTGATGCTGTTGATTGCCAAAGGTGAAGTTGTTCATCGTGCCTTGAGAAGCCGCCAGAATACCCAACGCACCATAGAGAGCATTCGCGATCGCTTGTGAGGTCTCGACATTGCCAGCAACCACAGCAGCAGGCGGACGTGGGTTGAGGAAACACCCTTCAGGAACAATCATTTCGAGTGGCTTGAGGCAGCCTGCATTCAGCGGGATATCATCCTCGACTAAGCTACGGAAGACATAGAGAACCACCGCCTTGCAAATCGCCAATGGAGCATTCAGATTGCTCGATCGCTGTGGAGATGTCCCGGTGAAATCAATCCGAGCAGAGCGGGTCGCAGAATTGATCGTTAAATCAACACAAATCCGACTGTCATCATCCATTCGATACTCAAAGCGACCTGGCTTGAGACCCTTAATCACTCGCCGAACCGATTCTTCTGCATTGTCTTGAATGTACTGCATATAGTTCTGTACAGTTTCAAGCCCATAGGCGTGAACAATGCGACGAAGTTCTTGTACTCCTCGCTCATTCGCTGCAATTTGAGCTTGTAGATCGGCTAAGTTCTGAACCGAATTACGAACCGGATAGGGATGATTCGTGAACACTTCTAGTAGTTCTGCTTCTAGAAAGCGTCCCTGATCTACGATTTGTAGATTATCGAGGAGGATGCCTTCTTGGTCGATCGATTGACTATGCGGGGGCATCGAACCGGGTGTGATACCGCCAATATCCGCATGATGTCCGCGTGAAGCGACATAAAACATTGGCGTAGAGCAATCTGCTACAAATACCGGAGTGATGACTGTGATATCAGGTAAATGAGTCCCGCCATTGTAGGGATTATTGGAAGCATAAGCATCTCCAGGCTTTAGAGTTGTGCCTCTTGCCTGAATTAAACTACTCACACTTTCACTCATCGATCCTAAATGCACGGGAATATGCGGTGCATTGGCGACCAGTTGCCCAGAGTGATCAAAGATGGCACAAGAGAAGTCGAGCCGCTCTTTGATGTTGACGGAATAGCTTGTATTTTGCAGGGTGATGCCCATTTCTTCTGCGATCGCACGAACCAGATTGTTAAAAATCTCCAGCATCACGGGATCAGGCATCGCAGCAGGCAATGAGAGAGCAGCACCTTGAGTCTCTTCTACCTTGCTCAAAATCAGATAGTTCTGCTGCGTCAGTTCCGCACACCATCCGGGTTCAACGACGTTTGTTCCCGTGGGTTCGAGAATCAGGGCGGCTCCTGTAATGCGATCGCCCGGTCTGAGATCTTGACGACGATAGACCGGAGCTTGATGCCGAGCCTCTTTGGTGTAGATCGGAACGGTTGCAATTGCGATGAGTGGCGTGATTCTCTGATCGGAGAGCAACGGTTCTGCGATTGGGTTTGCGTGGGCGATAGCTTCGACAGAAACTGCCTCTACAATCAAGCTTTTTTCGGGCATTGAAAAGCCATAGCGCTGCTCGTAAATTGCCTCAAATTGCGATCGCATTGCTTCGACTTGATCGAAATCAACGCTCAATGCAGAATCCGTCCCTTGATAGCGCAGCCTTGCTTTGAAGACCGTTTGAATTTGATCGGCACTCACGCCCTGAGCAATAATTTCTGCTCGACTATCTAAGTCGAGTGCGGCTAAAGCTTGTTCTAGTTCAGGCATCTTCGTTTCGTCCAGATTCGCTTCGATCGCTCGATCTTTCAACGTTCGCACATCAGCTAATCCAATCCCGTAAGCGGATAAAACGCCTGCAAACGGATGAATAAAAATCTTGGTCATGCCCAATGCTTCTGCAATCAAGCAGGCATGTTGTCCACCTGCTCCCCCAAAGCAACAGAGCGTGTACTGGGTCACGTCATAGCCGCGTTGAACGGAGATTTTTTTAATCGCATTTGCCATTTTGTCGATCGCAATTGCCAGAAAGCCAGCCGCGACCTGTTCATCGGTGCGATGGTCCCCGGTAGCCGTCCGAATTTCTGCACTGAGCGCTGCAAATTTTTGTTCAACGATCGTGCGATCGAGCGGCAGATTTCCTTCCACTCCAAACACCTGCGGAAAGAACTCAGGCTGAACTTTTCCTAGACGAACATTGCAATCGGTCACGGTTAGCGGTCCACCCTTGCGATAGCACGCAGGACCCGGATTAGCACCCGCCGATTCAGGTCCAACTCGATAGCGCGACCCATCAAACCGCAGGATTGATCCCCCTCCGGCTGCGACCGTGTGAATCGACATCATCGGCGCACACAGTCTAACTCCTGCGACTTCAGTTTCTAAGGTTCGCTCGTACTCGCCATTGTAGTGAGACACATCGGTGGAAGTGCCGCCCATATCAAAACCAATAATTTTGTCAAACCCTGCTGTGGTACTGGTTTTCACAGCCCCGACAATGCCCCCCGCAGGGCCTGAGAGAATACTATCTTTCCCTTGAAATCGCGCTGCTTCAGTCAGTCCACCATCTGATTTCATAAACTCTAGCTTGGTTGTCGAGCGAGGCAATGCCGTGCCCACTTGCTCGACATAGCGCCGTAGAATCGGAGAAAGGTAGGCATCGACGACAGTTGTATCGCCTCGACGAATCAGCTTCATCAATGGACTGACTTCATGAGAAATAGAAACCTGCTGGAAGCCTACTTTACGGGCGAGACCTGCAATCTGTTGTTCGTGTTTTGGGTAGCGGTAACTATGCAGTAGTGCGATCGCAACTGCCCGAATTCCATCTTGGTAAGCCTGTTGAAGAAGAGTGGTCAATCGCAGTTCTTCCTCAGAGGTGATGGAGACCAGTTCTTCTCCTTGTGCCGTGTAGCGTTCTTGAACCTCAATCACTCGTTCATAGACTCGCTCAGGTAAAACGATCTGACGCGCAAAAATATTCGGTCGATTTTGATAGCCGATCGCGAGCGCATCCCGAAAGCCTTGAGTCGTCAGCAGTAAAGTTCGCTCTCCTTTGCGCTCTAGTAGGGCGTTCGTCGCAACTGTCGTGCCCATTTTTACGACTTCAACTGTTCCCGGCGGAATCGCGCGATCGCTCGATAGTCCCAGGATGTCTCGAATGCCTTGAATCACGGCATCTTGATACTGTTCGGGCTGCTCTGAAAGTAGCTTATAAATAATGATCCAGGAGCGATCGGCAAGGGGAGTGACCTGGAAGCGACCCGCAATCATTGAGAGGCGATCGACGATTCCTTGATCATCGGTCACTGCAACTAAATCGGTAAACGTCCCCCCTCGGTCTGCAAATACTTTTAGCATAATTGCCTCGACTAACCCATTGAGTTTAGGTGTTGCTTGTATTTTAGGATTGCCATATCCTACAGGATGAAAATTGAATGACAAAATATCTTTTAGGATATAGTTGACAATGCAGTTTCAAGAACTCAGCGAGATTGAGCTTCGACAGATTTGCTACTTCATGGAAGTTGTGCAGAACCACAACAACTTCACCGAAGCGGCAAAGCGCATCGGCATTAAGCAACCACCACTGAGCAAGCGGATTCAGGCGCTAGAAGCATTTCTCAGCCGCAATCAACCGAATCCAGTGAAGTTATTCGATCGCAGCAAGCGTCCCATCGAGTTAACCGAAGCAGGTCAAGTCTTTCGTTCTGAAGTGCAGCAAGCATTGAGGCATCTAGAGCAAGCAATGTCTACTGCCCGACAAGCGAGCCAAGGAAAGATTGGACGATTAAGCATTGGAATGAATAATGCCATTGCTAATACAACTTTGCCTGAAATTGTGCAAGCCTTCACCCAACGGTTTCCCAATGTAGAACTAGAACTGCATGAGATCACGATCCAGCAAGAAGTTCAGATGCTGAAGCAGCATCAATTGGATGTCATCTTTCAGCGTTTTTCGAGTTTTGAAGAGACCGATCCCGCATTGAGCGTTCAGCCGATTCTGGAGGAATATTTTGTCGTGGCGCTACCCATTCATCATGTGCTGGCAAATCAGCCGACCGTTCCATTGACGGCGATCGCAAATGAATCGATCCTCTTACCTTCCCTGGATGTGCTGCCTTTTTATGAAAAAATCATCACGCTTTGCCGCGAGGCAGGATTTGAACCGAAAATTAATCCGACCGTAAGTGTAACAGGTGTCGTCACTCTGCTCAGCCTCATCGCATCAGGGGTTGGCGTGTCTATCCTGCCCAATCATGTACAAACGCTCCAGCGAGAAGGTGTCGTATATCGAGCGATCCAGAATGCAACGCTGAACCGACAGATCGCGATCGTGTGGCGACAAGAGGATTCATCGATTGTTTTACGTCAATTTCTCAAAGTCGTACAGGAGGTCATGAATTTGTCGCTGCAAGATTCTTGGTAATCCAGGCAAGTCATCCAAAATCGAGCGGTGGAGTCGTGCTGCATAACGCTCGATCGTCTTCCCTAACAGTACAGTGTAGTCCAGACAGGAAGATTTCCATGAACGCTCGTACCCTTTTGAACTTGGCTTTGTCTATCGCGATCGCCACTCCAATCGCACTGCCTGCATCGGCTGAAGTCGTTCTCTCTAGCACAACTTCAGTCACGAGATCCCAACAAGGCGCATTGATTCCTCAAACTGCCGGGGTAATTATTAAGCTGCCAGGAGCAGTCAATGTGGATGTTGGACAAAAGCAGGACTTTCCGCTTACCGTTCCGCTCGCGCAGCCGTTGATGGATTTGCAAGGGAATGAAGTCGTGCCAGCCAATACGCCCGTTTCGGTGAAGCTGAAGCCCGAAAATGGTGGAGCGCGAATTGTCGCAGAGTCGATTGTTGTACGGGGTCAGATTGTTCCGATTCAAGCGACAACTGCGATCATTCCAGGAACCACGATCGAACAAGTCAGCGGCGCAGAACGGGCACGCGAAAATAGCGGCATGATGGGCAATTTATTTGGCTCAGTTTTGGGTGCGACCGCTCGCAGCAGCCGCAAAGCAGAAATGTTTGATCAAGGAGGCATGATTGGTGGTGCGATCGGCATTCTCAGTGGGATGAGTTCTCCAAAGAACATTCGAGTCGTGCAATTGCCCGCAGATAGCGTGTATGTTTTATCACTGCAAGCACCGATTTCATTACCAATGATCGCGATCGCTCCACAACCTGCCCCTCAAGCAGAACAGCCAGAATTTAACTTTCGTAATAGTTCAGAATATCATCAAGGAATTGAGAGTGTGATCGCTGGATTCAAGCAAGGAAAGCTGTCTCAGGCAGAAGCGCGTCGCGTTATTGCGGCAGCCGATCACTATGCAACCCATCAATTAACCCCAAAACTTTATCCACTTGCAGGCTTACGTCGCCAAGTCGGGCAACTGTTCGATTATACTTACGCAATTGATCAAAAATGATCAGGTGCTGTGTCGCGATCTACTCTTTGAAATACTTATCCTATGCCTCGCGCTGTTAATCGTTCAACGGTTTTAGAAACTGGACAAGCTAAACTTTGGATCTTGCTGATTGGGATCAATCGATATCGAGATTCAAGACTGCCCTCTTTACAATATTCCGCGATCGACTGTCAGGGTCTCGCCGAAGCCTTAATTGATGCTACGCAGGCATTTCCTCAGCGATCGATGCAGATCCGGCACGACTTTGGAGTACCAGCGACGCTCCAGCAAGTTCGAGACAGTTTAGCGGCGATCGTGGAATCTGCTCAAAGCCGGGATACGGTGCTGATTTACTTTTCTGGGCATGGGATTTTAGAGGACGAACAGCCTGTCCTATGCTTAGCTGATACTCAGAAAGATGACTTGCTCAATACAGGATTGAGTATTGCTGAGCTTTTAGAACAGCTAGGTCAGTGTCAAGCTCAGCAGCAGATTGTCTGGTTAGATGCGTGTCACAGTGGAGGCATGACGCTCAGAGGCGCAACACTTCCTAATCCAACGGCTCAGATGATGGGATTGCTCGGACAGCGCGCGGTGCAAAGTCAGGGATTTTATGCGTTGCTCTCTTGTGATCAGTCTCAGCAGTCTTGGGAGTTTCCAGAGTTGGGGCATGGCGTATTTACTTACTTTCTGATGCAAGGATTACGAGGCGCGGCAGCAGATGCCAGTGGCGCGATCGATGCAGATGGATTGTATAAATATGTTTATCATCAGACGCTTCAGTACATCGATAAAAGCAATCAACAACTGCGATTGATCAATCAGCAGAAGCGAGGACGCGGTGAAACGCACTTACAGCCTGAATATCCCTTGCAAACTCCGAAGCGAATCGTTGAGGGGTTTGGGCAGTTTACGTTAGGCGTGAAATCGACCTCGATCGCGCTTTTGCCTTCTCGACAAGCCATCATCATTGATGTGTTGCGCGATCATCGCCTGACTTTGCAATTTAGTAAGTTGCTCAGTAGTGTGGGTGGGTTTGAACTGGTGTATCAATCGAGCGATTGGGAAACGGTGCGATCGCAAATTCAATTCAAGCTCGAAACCCCCGAAGCAACAAGCGTTTTAGTCTACATCCGTGGCAGAATTGCCATCGTGCAAGATGAGCCTTGTGTGATTTTGGGAGAAGGAGAGCGGATTACGCGATCGTGGTTGCGAACGGCTTTACGTCAGAGTGAAATTGCTCAGCAGATTGTGATCCTCGATTGTCCTGGGGCAGATACTTTACCAGAGTGGGTTGAAGAATTACGACGAGAGCAAGGGCAATGTTTGATCGCAGCAGCAGCGCCTCGGAATGAACCGGAACTATTTACGCGATCGCTGATTGAGACGTTAAATCGCGCCGAAAATCAGAGCGGCTTTCCTGTTGCAGCTTGGATTACTCAGCTTCAATTAGCGCTTGCAGGCAAGATGTCGCTGCATGTCTGGTTATCGGGCACTCAGGGCGTAATTGATATCTTTCCAGAACAGCAGACGGTCAAACCTTCAGAGATTGGAGTGTGTCCGTATCGAGGGCTGCAAGCGTTTAGCGAAGACGATGCAGAGTTCTTCTATGGTCGGGAAGCTCTGACTCAGCAGCTTTTACAAGCCGTTCAGCAGGATGCTTGCCTCGCAGTCGTCGGGGCTTCGGGCAGTGGAAAATCTTCGGTTGTGCAAGCCGGATTAATTGCACAGTTGCGACAAGGAAAGCGAATTCCGGGAAGCGAACAATGGTGGATTGGGCGGATGCGTCCGGGCGATCAACCGTTTGAGTCATTGGTGAAATGTTTGGCACAACCCGGAGAACAAGACCAGATTGAAGGCTTGATGTATCAGGGGACAGAAGGCTTTGTGCAATGGTTGCGAACTCGCACTGAGCCGATGGTGTTACTGGTGATCGATCAGTTTGAGGAGATATTTACGCTGGCTTCAGACTACGATCGCCGAGATTTTCTCAACATCATTTTAGAAGCACTGGACTATACTTCCGATCGCTTTAAACTGGTGCTCACGCTCAGAGCCGATTTTGTCGCAGCCGCATTGGAAATTCCTCAGCTCGCAGGGATTTTACAGCGATCGAGCATTCTGGTTCCGCCTTGTTTGAGTGATGAAGACTATCGGCAAGTGATTGTGCGTCCGGCTGAACAAGTTGGATTAAAAGTCGAAGCAAGTTTAGTCGAAGTCTTGCTACAAGAGCTAGATCGTACCCCCGGAGATTTGCCGCTGTTAGAATTCGTTTTAGAACAACTGTGGCAGAAGCGCAAAACAGGGGAATTAACCCTCAAAACTTATCAGTCTGAGATTGGGGGCTTGCAAGGCGCATTAGAAAACAAAGCACAAGCAACTTATGATCAGTTGCGTCCCGATGAACAAGACTGTGCGCGCTGGATTTTTCTATCGTTAACTCAGTTAGGCGAAGGGACAGAAGATACGCGCCGTCGAGTTTTGAAAGCGGATCTCGACGTTGCCAAATATCCGCCGAATCTCATCGATCGCACATTGCACGCACTCAGTGATGCCAAGTTGATTGTCATTAACACCGAAGAGCTGCCGACAAGTCGAGGAGAGTTAACGACAACTGAAATTCCACCTGTAGTGACGATCGAGGTGGCTCATGAAATTCTGATTCGTCATTGGTCTACGTTGCGCTGGTGGCTGACTGAGAACCGCAAACGGCTGCAAGTCCAACGCCCGATCGAGCAATCCGCGATCGATTGGCATAAAAACAATCGCCCGTCTGATCTCCTGCTGCGAGGTATGCGCTTAGCAGAAGCAGAAGAACTCTATGTGAAATACACCGATGAACTGACGCGAGAAACCCAGGAGTTTATTGCCGCCAGTCTTGACGCACGGCAAGGCGAACAGCTTGCACTCAAGCGCCGTTTGCGTCGCGCTCAGCAGGCAATTTTAGCGATCGCATCTCTAGCCATTGCAGCAATCGGTTTCGGAAGCCTCGCTGCTTGGAATCAGCGGAATGCTCAAATTCGTGAAATTCAGGCACTCTCAGCCTCTTCAGAAGCATTGTTAAACTCAAATCAGCAGCTCGAATCACTAGCAGATGGAATCAAAGCAGGACACCAATTACAACGACTCGATCGACCTTGGAATTTTCTACCTTTCGATGTGAAAACGACTGCGATCGCAACGCTGCAACAAGCGATTTCTCAAACTCAAGAATCCAATCGTCTCGAAGGTCATGCTCAACAAGTCAATGATGTGCAGATGAGTGCAGATGGACAACTGATCGCAACCGTGAGCAATGATAATTTAGTAAAACTTTGGTCACGGGAAGGGGCAGCGATTCAAACGTTAACGGATCATCGCGATCGTGTTTTAGCTGTGACATTCAGTGCTGACAATCAACAGATTGCAACGGCAAGTGCAGATAAAACCATCAAAATTTGGAATCGGGATGGAAAATTAATCCACACCTTGAATGGACATCGAGACTGGGTGACTGATGTGCAATTTAGCGAGAATGGTCGATCGCTGATTTCTAGTAGCCGAGATGGAACCATTAAGCTTTGGCAATTGGATCAAAAGAAAGAAGTTCAGACCTTTAGAGGGCATCGAGGATGGGTGAATCAGATTACCTTTGGACAAAGCGATCGCCAAATTCTCTCCGGCGGTGAGGACGGAACGATCAAGATTTGGGAAGTTGGAAAATCTGGAGCGATTAGGAGTTTTAATGCTCATCGAGAGCGAGTGACGAGCGTGAGCATCGCTCCAAATCGGCAATCGATTCTCAGCAGTGGCGACAATCTAGCAAAGCTTTGGACATTGAGCGGCAAAGAGATTGCTACTTTTGAGGGACATCGCGATCAGGTGAATACAGCCATTTACAGTCCTGACGGGCGGACGATCGCGACTGGCTCCATCGATCAGACCATTCGACTCTGGAATTTAGAAGGCGCACTGCTCGCAACCATTCAAGGGCACGGTGCAGCCGTAATGAATCTCAGTTTTAGTCCGGCTGGAACTCAGCTTTTAAGTGCCAGTGCAGACAAAACTGCGCGAGTTTGGCAAGTCAGTACGCTCGCAAAATTGAATACTGGATTTTCTGCCTTAGCAGTGAATGGATCGATGATTGCGATCGCGACTCCAGATCAAACGATCCAAGTCCAACAAGACGGCAATCTTCGCATTCTCAAAGGCCATACGGCTCCCATTACTCAACTTCGGTTCAGCGGCGATACCTTAATCTCAGCGAGTGCAGATAAAACCATTCGGATTTGGAATGCCAAAACAGGCGAACCGATCAAAACGATTGCCGCACATGGCGATCGCGTCACTGCCTTGAGCGTTGATCACACTCGTAAGACCTTTGCTTCAGGCAGTGCCGATAAAACTATCAAGATTTGGTCAATAGATGGCAATGCGATCGCAACGTTGCAAGGTCACACCGATGAAGTAACCGCCCTCAGTTTTCTTGCAGATGGACGCTTAGCTTCTGGCAGTATCGATAAAAGCATTCGATTGTGGAATGTGGATCAAAAAACCTCAACGGTGCTTGGAGAACATCGATTAGCCATTTCTGATCTCGCTGTAAATGGCGATACTCTAGCTTCAGCCAGTTGGGATAATACGATTCAGCTTTGGTCAATCCAAGAAGCCCGCTCAAAGCATACGTTGATTGGACACAACAACGGAGTGACCTCTTTAAGCTTTCACAATTCAGTACTCGCATCAGGCAGTAGTGATAGCACAATTAAGCTCTGGAATGCGGAAACTGGGGAATTGATCAAGACCTTAAATGGCACTCAGGATAGGGTTGCGAGCGTGGCATTTCAGGGCAATACTCTGCTGAGCACAAGCGATCGAGCCGGATTGACGACTTGGGATTTCGATTTAGAGCGCTTGATGAAGCAGAGTTGCGATCGCGTGCAGTTTTTTGCGCGATCGCACTCTGATTTAGCGAAGCTGTGTAATTGATAGAGCAGTCCTAAGTAGATGGACGTGATTAAGTATCAGTCCAGCGAGTCCTCTCACTTCGTTGCTCACCCGCCCCGGAATGAATTCGGGGCTAACACTGCGAAGTCCACTGAACTGGACTAACAGCCAATCGCAACGTCTTCTTCAGTGGGTTTCAACCTACTTCGCACAGCTAGCCCGAACTTCCAGTTCAGGGCGAGACGCAAACGCAGCGACTATCTTGCGCCTATCTGCTTAAATTGGTAAGGAGTAGGATGCTTGTTGCCTTGCTAGCTCCCCACTCCCTACCTCTTACAAAATCTGCGCCGAATCATACAACTGACGCAAAATCGTACTAATCTTCTGCCCATACTGCGGATCAGCCGACCATCTCCCGGTCAATTGTTCAATCAAGGGCGCAATTCCGCGCGTCACAAACCGAAATCGCGGAGTGACTACATCCTGCACCAAAGGTTCTGTACTCGCATACGCTTTCAATAGCTGAATATGCGCTCTTACCCCAATTTGAGCATTTGGGAAACTTGCTCCTTCAGGTCCTCCACCCACATCACCTAATCCAGCGAAATTATTCTGAGATGGCTTCACATCCCCGCCAAATCGTAAATAATTGGTCTCTAGTAACATCTGACTAAAGGCAATATCATAGTTCACCCCTTCGATCGCGCCTTCTTGACGATACAAATCCGCGATCGTTGGAAACTGTGCGACCGCAGCTTCATTATTTCTTCTCAGGAACGTGATGAGTTGCGAACTCAAAGTATTGCCATTGCCCATAATGCGATCGAGCGATCCCGCACAGACCCGCAAAATCGATCGCAACGTCACCGTTCTTGTCTTCGCATCCCACCCGATCACAACATTAAACTTTGCCAAATCCGTCGCTCGAATAAAGACGACTTGACGATAGTTAATCCGAGAAATCCCCGGTTCTTTGGACAAATCAAGCCCTAAGCGATCGATGAGATCCAGTGGCACAAAAGAATTTCCATTTACCAAAATTCCTTTCTCACCATAAGTCTGACCATTCAGATTAATCGCAATTTCTGGATACTGATTCGGATCAGGCGGTAAAGCAGTTCCTCGCACCCAAGCCACTAATCCATCCGAAATGCCCAGCGACACATCTCGCCGCTGATTTTGAATAATAAAGCGATCGTCTGGATTCGTCAGAAACCCGATCGTCATTAGCAACGATCCACAATTGATTTGACGACAAAAGGGCAGACTCCCTAATCCCGTATCGGTGTCGGGTCGTGCGCCTCGACTAGGAAGTTGCGGCACACGACGAATTAAAGCTTGTAAAAGCAATTCGGCATTGCGTCGTCGCTGATCATTATTCGCAATGAAGTAGACCGTCGAGCCGCGCACACTGGGATTACTGAAGGCATCGGCTCGAATTTCTAGGGCAACATCATCTCTCCGGGCGCGCGCATTAATCCAGTCAATCGCTTGTGCAGCACTCAGCGCATCCGGGACAGATAAAACTTCGACTCCGCGCGATCGCAATTCTGTGACGATCAAATCGCGCGTCAGAATCATTTCTCTGGCTTCGGTTGTCCCGGCAACGACTGCACCCGGATCTGTGACTCCATTGATGCGATTGCCATGCCCTGCGGAAATAAAGATACGTCCCATCAGCTTTACGAATAACGAATTTATAGGTTGAATCGTCAGTCGCCCATTTTATCTCTTTTTCAGGGAATGACCCATTTCCAAGGAGATTGCGATCGCGGTTTATCCAACTGATTGCAGGTGCGATCGCACTCGTCACCGATCAAAGCTCACTCAAATGCTTACTCATTCGTCCTTTGCACTTCTCCTGCGGGTTGCTTCGGCTTTCCGCCTGAATTTCGCACATTCACAACCTTCCCTAATAAATCAAACCAAAACGGCGCACCCATCGCGATCGCAATTCCGCTCACAATCCAGCCCGACAACATCCGTAAAACCCCGAGCGGGCGATTGACCATAATCTGCGCGACCTGCAACGGAACTGGCGCATTCGATGATTGATCCGTATTCAAACAGCCCTTATACAAATTGTCCCATTGCGCCTTGAGCTGATTCGCTTCAGTATTTGCGACATCTTGAGGGGGTGCAGACGAGATTGCACTGGATGGACAGCCCAACTGTCGCCCGAGATTACTCGAATTCCAGCTAATCGGAAACGAAATCTCTCGTAACACTGCATCCGTCTCATTCTTCAACTCCTCAAGCTGAGCCGAAAACCTCGGCGATCGCTGAGCATCCAAATTCAACTGCGAAGCTCGCTCAGTGACTAATCGACGCAAACTATCATCACTCGACAACCGATTGAAAATATGAAACGTATCCGAGTTCGTCGCCGCCGCTAACGTTAAGCCAATGAGAATCGCCACCCCTTTTGCATTGCGTTTATACACGCCTGAAGCCCGCGACATCGAGCGATCGAACCAGACTGAAATCTCATCGCGAAACTGATTGACCTGATTTTCCGCTTGATCCACGCGAGCCTGCGATCGTTTTGCCAAAATCGCAATGCTCTCTTTTACAGAATCCGGCAGACGGCTCAACCCATTGCGAATCGTTTTATAGGTTTGATAGTCCTCATACAGTTGCCGTTCTTCGGGCGTGAGATTGGCGAGTGCATTCGCTAGGAAAATTTGCTGCAAATCATAGTCTAGATCCTCGAATTTTGTCGGGTGATCCAGAGCATTCGCATCCAGTCCCAATCGATAGTCGTTGATTTGCGTCTGAATCGTTGAATTGACTTGAGCATCAATCGGACGAGCTTGATTCGCAATCCGATCGTACGCTCTCGCCACTTCTTGATGGGTACTACTGCCTTGATGCACCAAGTCTGCAACTTCTGCAATGCTCGGTTTCAACCCACCAGAACTGAATGCTCGCTCATAATTCTGACCAAACACACTCGCCTTGTACGACTGCAATCGCCGGACAAACAGCGCCGTTTCTGGAGAGGATTGATCGAAGTTTGCACAGGCTGCAATATACGCATCTAAGCTTTCTCCTAAGCGCTCGACACTCGTTTCTAAGGTCGCTGTACG
Source organism: Leptolyngbya sp. UWPOB_LEPTO1 (assembly GCF_017302695.1). Classification (NCBI taxonomy): domain Bacteria; kingdom Bacillati; phylum Cyanobacteriota; class Cyanophyceae; order Leptolyngbyales; family Leptolyngbyaceae; genus Leptolyngbya; species Leptolyngbya sp. UWPOB_LEPTO1. Next base: position 288,127 of record NZ_JAFLCJ010000001.1, read on the forward strand.
CACCCGATACGCATTGAGAATTTGATCGTACTCTTCGACAAGCACCCGAAAATTTTGATCGGCACTGAGACTTGAGCGCTCTGATTTTTCCGCGATCGTACGAATGGCTCCCCGCTCCCACCCATCTTGGAATTGATCATCATCCGGCAATCCCACCTCGCCGAATTCATTGACCCAATAATGTCCTACAATCCGGTGAACGAATTTCTCAAACCGCACCTCGGACAGTTTATCCACCATAGAAGTAATGCCCAACTGCTCAATCAGCGAAGTCGCAAATGTCTCTGGTGCAATGTAAGACGGTCCCGAAGATTGATTATGACCAAACGCGCCAGGTCGATTGCCCGGAAACAGGATTCTGGTAAGTTTCCGAAATGCTTGAGGCACCGCTCCTTTCGCTGCTTGATTGACGTTTTTGAGCAAGGGATCATCATAGAGCCGTCCGACCAAATCCTTGACTCGCTGTTCTTCGGGCGTATTAATTCCACCTCCTAAGAGTACTTCGATCGAATCTTTCAAATGTTTTGCCCGCCATTGCAGCACTGTTGCCAGTAATTCTTGTAGTTCTGAAGCTAGCAGACTCAGAATTAAGTAAGTAAAGATTAGTCCAATAGCAACATCTAAAACAAAAGGTAAATTCATCGATCCAGTTCTCCCTGACGCTGAGTGAAGCGCCTAACATCATACACAGAGCAGTGAAAGTGTAGCGATTTCTTCCTTTTATCTCGTAAAAATTAAGAAAAACATAACTCTGGTATTGCGAATTGGTTACGATTTCTGAATCTTGACCTGATACGCTTAAGGGAGAAGGCGCAGGATCGGGACATGAAACGTCGATCGCTACTACAAGCAGGTATTTTTCTCGGAGTCTGGGGAGCCAGTTCATGCACTCGGACAGCACAAGTTCTCGCTGCGCCGACTGCTCGAAAACTCGCGCTTTTAGTGGGAATTAATCAATATCGCAATGCGGCACTGAATGGCTGTTTGACCGATATTGAATTACAAAAAGAATTGCTGATTCATCGCTTCGGATTTCAGCCCAATGACATTCTGACTTTAACGGATCAGCAAGCAACGCGATCGCGCATTGAAACGGCTTTTATAGAACACCTCATTCGACAAGCCCAACCGAATGATGTGATTGTTTTTCACTTTAGCGGCTTCGGAAGTTTACAAAAACTCGGCACAACGGCAGATGACATTCAGCCAATTTTGATCACAGCCGATGAACCCCAAGATAACGTAATCGCGAACGGAATTTCTCAAGATACTCTGCTGCTGCTTTTGCGATCGCTGCCGACTCAGCAAGTCACCACGATCATTGATGCGGGTTATCTCTATCCGGGCTATGCTTTGCGGGGAAATTTGAAACTGCGATCGCGATCCAGCGATCCAGCGACTCAATTGATTGACGAAGAAATCGAGTTTCAAGAACGGTTACTTACAAATACGAAACTCGATCGCACTCGAACAAAAGTGCAATGGCGATCAGGACAGATGCCAGGAGTGGTTCTATCTGCTGCCGATGCTCAACAATTTGCGACAGAATCCCCTTGGAATGGATTTAGTGCAGGACTGTTTACTTACGCACTGACGCAGCAACTCTGGCGATCAATGCCCGAAACCACGCTGAGAGTCGATCTCAGAGGAGCCTCCGAACTGATTGCAAGGCAGTCTGATGCCAAGCAACAACCCATTTTAATCGGGCAGAAAAGCCGCGAGCGACCGCTCAAACCTTACCAAGTGCCCATAACTCAACCGTCCGCTGATGGAGTTATTACCGCGATCGAAGACAATGGCAAAATCGCATACTTATGGCTCGGAGGTTTACCTCCCCAGGTTCTAGAAGCTTACAGTCTGGGCGGATTATTCAGGACAGATCACTCAGTGCTTCAAGTATATGAACGCAGTGGATTAGTAGCGAAAGCGAAAGCGATCGAATTGCCTGTGCAAGTCGGTCAACCGATTCGAGAAGCGATCCGAACTTTGCCGAAAGATCTGAGCTTAGCGATCGCGATCGATGCGACCTTAAATCGAGTCGAGCGAGTCGATGCCGTGAGTGCTTTTTCGGGACTGCCAAGAGTTGCAGCAGCGATCGCAGGCGAACAAGCAGCCGACTATTTATTTAGCAAAGTTGAAGAACCGACACAAGTTGCTTCACTGACAACAGAAGCGATGAAAGGAACGATTTCACCCGCTGGATATGGATTATTTTCACAAGGGCGAGAAGCGATTCCAAGTACAGCAGGCGAGTCTGGAGAAGCCGTAAAGTTAGCAGTCAAAAGGCTTACGCCACAGTTGCAAACGCGCTTAGGTGCAAAGTTACTCAGCTTGACAGCGAATTCAGATTCATCTCAGATCTCCGTGCGCGCGGCTCTCGTCAATGCTGACGCAAAGATTGCCGTCCAGCAGACGAGCCGGGTTGCCGAGTCTCCAAGCGATGTTGTACCTTCTAATGGAAAAGTACTTTCGCTTCCGATTGGAACTTCGATTCAGATCCGGCTTGAGAATCATGATGCTGAATTGATTCACTTTCTCGTTCTAGGATTAGACAATAATGGAACGGGTGTAGTACTCAGCCCAAGAGAAAATGAGCAAGTAAAATCCACGATCGCTCCCGGCGAAACCTTCACCCTGCCTCAAGCGCAATCCGATTGGATTGTACGTTTGCCCGCAGGTCTATCTGAAGCTTATGTGATTTGTAGCCGTACTCCATTTCAGCAAACTGAAGCTTTAGTAGGAACTCGAGAAAAGTTTATTCGCTCTCTTCCCAATTTCCTTGATGTTGCCCAAGCAGTGCTACAAGATGTGCATCAAGCGAGTAGTACAATCCCTGCAATTACGCCTCCTGAACTCTTCGCTCTGAATGTCAATGCATGGGCAACGTTTCGCTTCTTCTATCAGGTGGTTTAGAGAATAAAATTCAGCGTGCGATCGTAAATAGGCAATTTTGCGAATCAACATTGATGCAGTTCTGGAATACGATCGCAGTAAATTGAATCTAAACTTCGATTTCTGAGTTTCCTTCTACTTCATTCATCGTTATGCAAATGCAACGCGTATTGTTATCTTTAACGGCTGCTCTTGGAATTGGGTTCAGCCTCAATTCCTGGTTTCAAGCTCCCACAGCAGCACAATCTTCTAAAGTTGCACAAAATTCAGAGTCCCCCTTAGAAACACTCCCAAACGTCGATAACATTCGCTTTCGCGCGCTAACTTATCAGCGATCGCAAACTCAAAGTAATTCAGCAATAGAAGCAGCGATTCGCCGAGAGCTTTCTGGAGATGTAGCTAACGTTCGCTATCTTTATAACTCGATCGATTTAGATGGCGATGGTCGCGATGAGAAAATTGTATATTTAGTTTCTCAATCGACCTGTGGCACAGGCGGCTGTACAATGCTGATTCTCAAACCAGCAGGAAACGGTTACAGTTTGCTTTCGCGACATACGATCGTCAATTCTCCGATCGTTGTAAGCAACACCCGCACAAAAGGCTGGCGCGATATTATTCTGTTCGTTGCAGGTGGAGGTATACAACCGAGCTATCGCAGCTTAAAATTTAACGGTTCTACTTATCCGAGCAATCCTTCAAGCGCTCCAAAATTAGCTTCTAGCACGATCGTAACGGGAACTGCTCTCATCTCGAATCAGATTCGCCCAGGCGTTGGCATTCCGCTCACGGCTCAGACAGGAACACCTCAACTGACACCTCAGCAGCAAGCTTCGCTGAAGTCTTTGAAAATTGCGATCGCAGTTCCAAGCTCTGTTCCTGCTGGCTATACGGTGAGCAAAGTGGATGTGAAACCTTGTGAAGGTAGATGCCGATTTGGGCCAGACTATGGCATCGTTTACCGCCATGCACAGCAGGATAAATGTTTTGCGATCGAGGCAACGGGTGGCGGAGTGGGTGGTGTACCTGGAGGGTATGAATTTCCAGTAGAAACGAAGCTTTTCGGGCGAGTCTCTCTGCTGTTTGGTGAGCAAACTGGAGACTTTAAAACCCCATCCGCTCAGCAGCTTTCTACACCTCAGCCCAATTTACTCAATGATTGGGCGACTGCACCAGGTTCGACTTCTCCGTTTTATCGAATTCTTGGTGCTGATTTTGTTCGTCGAACCTACTATGGTGGCAAAACAAATCAATGCCGAAATACGATTACTCCAAATGAGGCAGCAGAAATTTTGCGATCGCTGTCCTGGTTAAAGTAACCTCCGCTAGTAGTTCACCACAATCTGATGGGGAGATAGGGAGCAATTTGAGTTTGAGTTCTCCCCACTCCCCACTCCTCACGATTCACGTAGTGGACTACCAGAATATTTAAACCGTTCTTTGCTCATTGATTCGTTCTGCCCAAAGTTGATTCTGCTCCACACTAAGCACAATTCGCCGATAAAACTCGTTCTCAAGTTCCAAAGTCAAATATCGCCCCAACCGTGTCACATACCAAAACTCTTTACCTCGATCGGTATAGTAAGTTCCCGCCTTAATCACCCCTGGCAAAAACGTCCCTGGCATCCTAACATCCGTCCAGCTATGTCGAGGCTCCTCAGTTGATACCTGAGTAATATGACTCAACGGAATGTACAAATCCGCATTAAAGTAAAACGCCCAAATACGTTCCCAACCATCAAGATCGATTTTGAACTGATCATCTGAAATAGATAATTGCATAGCTTTTACTGCGAGGATGTTCTAAAGATATCAAAAGACTTTTCGCTCACATTGCCATCCCACCCCGGAACGGAATTTCGCAGCTAGTAAAACGAAGTCTCCTAAACGGGACTAACCAAAAGCTTGAGCGACCCAGTCCTTTTAAGGACTTCGCACCGTTAGCCCCGGAATTCCGTTTCCGGGGCGGGTGAATGCGTCTCAACGACGACTTGCTAAATCATCCTCTTAAACTGGTTCATAAAAGACCGATCGATAAAGTCCTTCATCCACCACACCCACGGAGCGCGCCAACCGAATCCCCCATAGGATGCCACTGCAACCTTATCCCCCGTTCCAATCAAACTCAGATAGCGTTTCTGAGGACGATAAGGCTTCAACACCCGATTTTCCAACTTAGCCCGGAGATTGTGAAACAAAGGCTTGCCCTGCCTCACTGCAAATACCCCTGCCTTCGGTCGATCGTAGTGCATCATTGTGGCAATATCACCCGCTGCAAACACCTCAGGATGAGACACCGACTGTAAAAACTCATTCACTAAAACGAATCCTTGCGCGTCTACTGCCAGCCCAGACTGCTTGACCCAAGGCGCAGCCGAGGCATGAGTCACCCAAACCGTTGCATCACAATCCGTCGCACGTTCCACAGCTTGCCCAACGTGCAGTTGAATCCCTCTTTGCGTCAAAATCTTTTGAAATTGCTGCCGCACCCAAGCGTTATGACTTGGCAACAACTCGCGATCGCGTTGAAACAAATGAATCTCTAACTCAGGCATCTTCGCCTGCATATTTAACGCCAACTCGACCCCGCCTGTTCCACCGCCTACGATCGCCACACTCTTACCGTCAAACTGATTCCACCATTTGAGAAACTGAGCAATCGGCTTTGCCCCAATTCCCGCCGCTCCTGCTGGCATCATCGGCGTACTGCCAATATCGAGCGACACGAGATCAAACTCAACCTCCCCTGCCTCACATAAGACTCGATGCCGAGCCAAATCCAACCCAATGGCGCGATCGATTCTCAATTCAGCCTTAGCGAATTCACACAGCGAGCGCAAATCGATATGACATTCCTCATACGAGTAGAAACCCGCTACATGTCCCGGTAACAGTCCTGAATAAGGCGTAACTTCCGCCTCACTAATCAACGTAATTTCGACATTAGACAGCGGATGCAATCCGAATTGTCGAAGTGCGATCGCGTGACTATGTCCTCCTCCCACCAAAACCAATTTTTGCATTCCGGTAATTTCTTCAGGTTAGCGATCGACAACCGCGAGAACGCCCACGTATAACTACTAATTTTTACGAAAAATCCGTTAAAACCGATAGCTCAAACGGCAGATAAAACCGTGCGCTCCGTAAACTCATGGCTATTCTGTATAAATGTAAACGACTGGGGTATCCGTATGAGCAAACGACACTGGATGATGAGCGCTGCAACCGGAACAGCACTCTTACTCACAAGTTGCGCGACCAACCGTACCAATACTCAATCTACACCGCCCACCCCCCAAGCCTTCCCGCAACCTGTCGTACCCGCCAAATCGCTCACCCTGCCTCCGGTCAAAATCGCAGGCATGATTCCAACGACCAATAGCAAACTCCCATTAATGCCCGTTGCTGTCGGAAGCAATCGCGATCCCTTCGCAGCGCCTCAAATGCCAACTGAACTGAGAGCCACGATCAAACCAGCCCCCACAAAAACGATCGCAGCAAAATCCTCAACCATCAGCACTTCACCTGCCGTTGCTTTACCTCAGCCTCAACCCATTCGGCTCACTTCTACCCCGATGCCTCCGCTCTCAGTCGGCACACTGCCGACCGTCCAACCTGCTCTGCCTGTGATCCCACCCCCTCCTATCTCTCGCCCAAATTTGGCAGACGCGATCGTCTTAAGCGGCGTGATTCAAACTGGCTCAAACATAAGCGCGATCGTTCAAGATACCGACGGCACCTCGCGCTATGTGCAAGTTGGAGAACGCCTCGCAGGTGGAGAAGTGACGGTAAAACGAATCAACCTCAATCCGGCAGGAACTCCCTCGATCGTCTTCCTGGAAAATGGCAAAGAATGGGTCAAATCCGTCGGCAGTTCAGAAAGCTCGATCGCACTTTAGAACTTGCAGAATTGCTACATTGGAGAAATCTGTGATTGCAATTAAAATCGTAGATTCACGATGCAACGATTACTGCGGAAATCGCCATGAAGCTTTCTAAAAAGACACTCGAACAGCGACTTGACCATGTTTACGATGTAATTATTGTAGGCGGCGGAGCGGGTGGACTCTCTGCTGCAATTTATTTACAACGCTATCGGCTGTCGTGTCTGGTGATCGAAAAAGGTCGCGGTCGATCGTTCTGGATGCAAGAACTGCAAAATTATCTCGGTCTGCCCCCTGGCACTCCTGGTCGCACCATGCTCCAGCAGGGGCAAAATCATTTTCTCTCGCTAAATGGCGATTATCTCATGGGCTTTGTCGAAGAGGTGCAAGATGAAGGAGAAACCTTCGCAGTCAAAGTCAAAGTCGGCAAACAAGATAGCATTCACCCAGTTTTTCGCTCTAAATATGTGATTGCTGCGAGTGGGATCATCGACCACTTGCCCAAGCTCGACGATATGCAGAACGTATTCGACTACGCTGGACATAATCTGCATGTCTGCATGATCTGCGACGGTTGGGAAATGGCGGACAAAAAATGTGGCTTGTTTGTCGGCAGCGAAGGCGCGATTAACACCGCATTTGTGTTGAATTGGTTTACGCCTTACATCACCGTTTTTACCCAGGGCTTATTTGAAGTCAGCGACGAGATGCGAGAAAAATTAAAATCTCACGGATATCCACTCATCGAAACGCCGTTAAAGCGATTCGTTGGACATGATCATGAGATGACAGGCGTAGAACTCGCGGACGGACGGACGATCGAATTACAGACGGGCTTAGTGGCAATGGGTTCGCATTATTACAATGCCTACTTAAAAGGGATTGAACTCGACTGGAAAGGCGGAAACCTCCTAACTGACGACATGTGTAGGACATCGCATCCGAGAATTTTTGCACTGGGAGATTTAAAAGAGGGATTAAATCAGGTATCAATTGCGGTTGCAGATGGTACATTGGCGGCAACTGCAATTTGGCGAGACATTCGTCGATCGTCTCCTCCGCGATTATGGGAGGAAAACCTTAACGTCATAACCCAAGAGGGAGTACCTATCTCGTGATGCAACTTGACGCTTCTCAAGCTCAGCAAATCTTTGCTGAAAATGCCCGTCTCCAAGAAGAACTGCAAATGCGCGATCAGCTCGTGCAGCAGCTCTCACAGGAATTATTCCGCCTGGTTAAAGGCAATGCGAGTGCGCCCATCCCCGCTTCAGATGAGCCGTCCGATCGACAAGTCGCTGAAGTCCGGGCGCTACGCGAACAGCTTCAGACCGTAGAGGAACAAGTCACGTTCTACCAAGAGCAAATTACGCAACGCGATGAAGAAATGCGCCAGTTACGGCAAACGGCTCAGGAATTAACTGAGCGATCGAAGATGCTCGAACAAGTCGTGCAAGAATTGCCTAAAGTGTATCGGCAGAAGTTTGCCGAGCGGATGCAGCCTGTGCGAGAAAAGGTGGCAATGATTCAGCGCGAAAATCGTCAACTTCACGCGGAACTCCAAAGCGTCAATTATCGCTTAGCCGTGCAAAATCGCAGAAACGGGCATCTTGATTTGCCGAGTTTTCCACGAGGTGAGGGTGAAATTTCACTGCCCACCTTTGGGAATGCTTAAATCAAGAATTTCTAACGCATAAATTGAACGACAAAGCCCCCACAAGCTAAATCTTGCGAGGGCTTTTTGCTGACAGTGGTTTACTGGAGTTAGGTTTCGACTTCGATCAACTCGCGAAGAGATGAGATCTAGAGCGACTAAGAGCGCTGAACGAGGTCAAAACGCGATGAATAAAGCAATTCTGATAAATTAAGCGATTTGCAGCACTTCTTGAACTCGACCAAAAGCATCCTCGATCGCTTCATAATTCTCGAAAATCGAAAACGCCTGATCCAGTTGCGTAATCTCAAAGACCAACCGAGTCGAGGGACGCAATCCACATAAAACAAGCTGAGTACCAGTATGGGTCGCAACTTTTAATCCTGAGACTAATGAAACTAGCCCCGAACTATCAATAAATTCAACACGCGACAGATCAATAATCCAGGCTTTATATTGCCGAGGTGCAAGGGTTGCCCACTGTTGGTGTAATGCTGCACCACCCACTGCATCTAATCGACCCTGGGGCTGTAATACAACCTCTTCGTGCCGCTCAATTAACGCCATTTCCATATCTCCACATACTTTCGTTCACTCTCACATCCATGCTTCATCCGGAAGACTTGACTAGAGCAAGGATCGTTCCTTTGCTAAGTAGTTGTACGCATTATTTAGTGCTTCAACTATAAGGAGTCTGTTTCCGGATGCACTAAACAACTATCGTAGTTTTATCGAATCTTTATTTTTCTCCGTATCTCAGCGCAATTTTAATAAAGTTTTCCTGATCGTTACAGAAAAATACGGATGACAGTTGTGAAGAGATGCTAATGAATCTGTCCTAAATCGCGAACTTGAAGAAACTGTCGATCGATTGATTGACACTTGAGGCGAAACCACGTCAAGATCGAAAGAAGATGAAGGTTTGTAAAGGTTATTGCAATGTCACTTGACTTCATTTCGCCGGAAGCGATCGAGCAGATTGCTCAGCAGTATGGTTATTGGGCGATTTTTTTCGGAATTTTGTTAGAGAATTTAGGGCTGCCCATTCCCGGTGAAACGGTGACGCTTGCGGGTGGTTTTTTGGCAGGAAGCGATCAGCTGAATTATTTCTGGGTGATTGGTGATGCAGCGCTCGGCGCAACGATCGGCGGCAATATTGGCTACTGGATTGGGCGCTACGGCGGCTGGGCACTGCTGGTCAACTTGGGCAAGGTGTTCCGCATTCAAGAGACTCAAATCGAAGAACTAAAGCGCCAGTTTGGGGAGAATGCTGGCAAGGCAGTTTTCTTGGGTCGCTTTGTGGCACTGTTGCGGATTTTTGCCAGTCCGCTCGCCGGGATCGCAGAGATGCCCTATTGGAAATTTACGCTGTACAACACTGCTGGAGCGTTCACTTGGGCAACGGTCATGGTGTCGTTGTCGTATTTTGCGGGTCAGGTTGTCCCTCTAGAGAAACTGTTTACACTGGCTTCACAGTTTGGGGTAGTGGCACTTTTGCTCGTAGCGGCTTGGCTCGTGGTTCCGTTTTGGTTGGAATCGCGGAAATCGAAACAGTTGGTGTCTGAAACGCTAGAAGCCAATGCACTGCCAACGGTGTCAGACGACTCTTCTCAAAGCCAGTAATCTTGTTCAATTTGCATAAATTTGCGGGAGCCAAATTTGGCTCCTTTTTTGTGGCTTGATTTGAGCGATCGCTTTAAGCAAGTTTCAGGCTTTACTCATTGACAGGCTCCTCTCAAAGTGAGAGTATTGATTGAAGAATTCCTATTTAATTGCACTTCATTGTTATGAAAACCTTCTATTACTGGAATGCATTTAATCCATATTCGCAATTTACGCGCTGATACGGAACGTTATTCAGATGTCACTTCCCAGATAGAAAGTTGGTACACCACGGTCAAGAAAGCAAACTGGCGAAATTTGGAAGAGGTTCGCTTGATCTACCGGGATGCTGAATCCGTCGGAAACTTCACGGTCTTTAATATCAAAGGGAATGCTTATCGTCTTATCGTTTCTATCGACTATGAAGACGGCACTATCTTCTATAAGTACTTCCTTACACACTCCGAATACGACAAGAACAAGTGGAAGAATGACCCTTACTTTTAATATAGAAAAATACAATCAGCTTCTCACCGAATCGACTCCTCAAGTCATCGAAAGTTCTGAGGAGTACGATCGCATCATCGCGATCGTAGAGAATCTGCATTTCAAGAAAGATAAGTCCGCTGAGGAGCGTAAGTTGTACAAGCTCCTCGTCGCGCTTGTTGAGCTTTACGAAACTGAACATTTTCCGATTCCAGATGCCACACCTCGCGAAGTTCTGTTACACATTATGGAAGCGAGTGGAACTCGTCAAGCCGACCTGGTTGGGGTGCTGGGTTCTAGTGGTGTCGTCAGCGAAGTGGTCAATGGCAAGCGGGCAATTAGTAAGGCTCAAGCCAAAGCACTAGCGGCACGCTTTAAAGTCTCTCCTGACCTCTTTCTCTGAGTGAATCGTTCAAGTCTTGGAAAGCTTGATTTGAGCGATCGCCTAATGTAGAATAAGAACTCCTCGGGCGATTGGCACAGGGGTAGCGCATTCCCTTCACACGGGAGAGGTCACTGGTTCAAATCCAGTATCGCCCATATTTTAGAAACGAGTTTCGGAGAGAAATTTCACTATGAAGCCGGAAGTCGCGATCGCAATTCTCTATCAGCATCAGACCTTCCTACTTCAACTCCGAGATAACATTCCAAATATTGCTTATCCAGGACATTGGGGACTGTTTGGGGGACATTTAGACCCAGGCGAAACGCCTGAAGTGGCAGTCGTTCGAGAATTGCAAGAAGAAATTTGCTATGTTGCGCCGGATCTGGTGAAATTCGGGATTTACGAAGACGATCGAGCGACTCGCCACGTCTTTGCGGCTCCGCTAACTGTGGATGTTTCTGAACTCAAGCTGATGGAAGGTTGGGATTTAGGAGTATTCACAATCGCAGAGATTCAGCAAGGAGAGCGGTTCAGCGATCGAGCCAATCAAATTCGACCGTTGGGCGCAATTCATCAGCGAATTTTGCTAGACTTCATCAATGCAAAAAGGGTGAGCTGATTTCACATCATGGATTTGGTGCGGTTACAAAAGGCGCTTTCGGTCGAAGCTGATCGCGGATTTAATGATCTGGAGGGCAATCAGTTCCGCTTCAGCGAATTTTTGCATCTCACATTGACCGAAGGAACTCCCGCACTCCCGGCATCTGAGCAAGCACGCTGTCAGACGATCGCGAACCAATTCGCGAAATATTCCGATTTAGAATTTTCACAACGCCAGCATTTAGTTGCTGAAACTCGACGCTTTCTCTATCAAGTCAAAAAATCTGAAGAAAAACCTGCGGAAAAAGCCCCGACTAAACCTACTGCAAAAGTCACGCCGAAAGTGACTCCGAAACCGATCGAGGTTCCTGCACAAGATATTCCACTGACACAAGCTATTACTTATCTCCCAGGAATTGGCCCAAAAAGTGCCGAAAAGCTTGCCAAACTTGGGCTTTACTTTGTGCGCGATCTGCTTTATTACTATCCGCGTGATTATATTGACTATGCTCGGCAAGCGAAAATTCGCGAACTCAAAGTCGGCGAAACGGTCACAATCGTCGCCATGATTAAAAGCTGCAATTGTTTCACCAGTCCGCGAAATAGTAAGCTGACGATTTTAGACTTAAGCATTCAAGACTCCAGCGGTTCGATGAAAATCAGCCGTTTCTATATGGGGAGCCGTTTTGCGAGTCGAGGCTGGCAAGAACAACAGAAAAGACTGTACCCGAAAGGAGCCTCGATCGCGGCTTCTGGTTTAGTCAAACAGACCAAATATGGCATTTCACTTGAAGATCCAGAGATTGAAGTGTTGGATCAAGAAGGCGAAACCCTTGATTCTTCCAACATTGGTCGGATTGTTCCGGTTTATCCCTTAACGGAAGGGGTTGGGGCAGAGTTAATCCGTCGGGCGGTGACGGCAGCGTTACCTGCAATTAAGAATTTGCATGAACCGATGCCGAAAGGGTTACTTGCAGAATATGGATTAATTGGAATTCAAGACGCGATCGCGAATATTCACTTCCCGACTGATTCAGAGACACTAGAATCGGCTCGACGACGCTTAGTATTTGATGAGTTCTTTTACTTACAGCTTGGCTTACTCAAACGGCGCAGAGAACAGCAGCAAACTCAAGCCAGTGCAGTACTTGCACCGACCGGGGAATTAATCGATCGCTTCCATCAGTTACTTCCTTTTAGCTTAACGAATGCTCAAAGCCGCGTTGTCAATGACATTCTCAATGATCTTCAGAAACAGACTCCGATGAATCGACTCGTGCAAGGCGATGTCGGCTCAGGAAAAACTGTTGTTGCTGTTATTTCGATCCTAGCAGCCATTCAATCGGGCTATCAGGCAGCGTTTATGGCTCCTACTGAAGTTCTAGCAGAGCAGCACTATCGAAAGTTAGTGAGCTGGTTTAATCAACTGCATTTGCCAGTGGAACTGCTCACAGGTTCGACCAAAGCAGCCAAGCGGCGAGAGATTCATAGTGGATTGCAAACCGGGGAACTGCCTTTGCTGGTTGGAACTCATGCTTTGATTCAAGATACGGTTAGCTTCGATCGCTTAGGCTTAGTCGTCATTGATGAACAACATCGCTTTGGCGTTGAACAACGCGCCCGACTTCAGCAGAAAGGCGAACATCCTCACGTTTTAACCATGACTGCAACGCCCATTCCGCGAACCCTTGCTTTAACGTTGCATGGAGACTTAGATGTGAGTCAAATTGATGAATTGCCGCCTGGACGAAAAGCGATTCAAACAACTGCATTGACCGGTCGCGATCGCCAACAAGCCTATGATCTAATGAAGCGCGAAATCGCCCAAGGACGGCAGGTTTACATTGTCTTACCTTTGGTCGAAGAGTCAGAAAAATTGGATCTCAAATCCGCGATCGACGAACATCAACATCTGAGTGAGAATGTTTTTCCAGATTTCAAAGTAGGGTTACTGCATGGTCGCATGACTTCTGCTGAGAAAGACGATGCGATTACTCAGTTTCGAGATAACAAAACCCAGATTCTCGTCTCTACAACCGTTGTAGAAGTCGGTGTCGATGTCCCGAATGCGACTGTGATGATGATTGAACATGCGGAACGATTTGGATTATCACAATTGCACCAGCTTCGAGGTCGAGTCGGACGGGGCGGATCGCAGTCGTTCTGTCTATTGATGAGCAATTCTAAGAGTGAAACCTCAGTTCAGCGCTTGAAAGTGCTCGAACAATCTCAGGATGGTTTCTTTATTTCTGAGATGGATATGCGATTTAGAGGGCCAGGAGCAGTGTTAGGGACACGGCAATCGGGACTACCAGACTTTGCCCTGGCAAGCTTGGTCGAGGATCAAGAAGTCCTTGTGCTAGCAAGAGAGGCAGCAGAGCGAACGATCGAGAAAGATCCCACGATCGAGAAATGGAATGCGATGAAAGCAGAATTAGAATATCGCTATCAAAGGCTGATGGGTGGAGCAATTCTCACTTAAGGCGGGACGCAATCGATCGCGGTTAGTGTATAACATATTAGTTTCGACTGAATTACAATCATTGAGGCGACACGAATGCCACGCACGAATGCTCGAAAAACTGAAGCAACCGACCCAGAATTGCTAAAAGAGCTAGGTTTAGAAGAGATCGAAGAGACTGAAGCAGACTCTGAGCCACCTGAAGAGGATGCAGAGGCTCAAGAGGTCGAAGAGACTCAAGAGGTCGAAGCAGTTCAGGACATCGACGAGATTTTGAACTCGTTGAAGACTTTGCTGAGCACAGTCGAGAAGTTGCAAAAAGTTCGGCAAGATGTTGGTGATATTAAATCGCTCCTGGTCAGAATGCTCGATGGTGAATTGATGGCTGGAGAAGAGCTTGAGCAGCTGAAAACAGGTGTAGCAGGACTGTTGAGATTAGTCCGTGCTCATAGCGATCATCAAGCAGCATTGGCGAAAGCACAGGCAGCGAGAGATTTATTAGACGAAGTGCTGAAGTAGGACTATGGCGATTCGGGTTGAGCTGTGAATGCCAATAAGGGTGGGGAGTAGAGAGTAGAAAGACTAAGAGAACAGCTCCCCGCTCCTCACCTTAAGCCTCGAATTTATACCTACAAACAGAGCATTAATTCCGATCCAGTTTGAGTCTTCGTAACTTCAATGCGAGCTTGGAAAGCTTCGCGGAAGTGAGGCATATGTGTAATGGTCAAAATGCAGGCAAACTCAGGCGCGATCGCATTAATCGCAGCAATTAAGCGATCGCATCCTTCTTGATCCTGAGTTCCAAAGCCTTCATCGACAATCAGCATTTGCAAGGCTGTTCCCGATCGTTGAGCAAGCAATCGCGCCAAAGCGAGCCGAATCGCAAAATTGACCCGAAACGCTTCTCCTCCCGAATATGTCTCATACGGTCGCGTTCCATAGGCATCCGCAATCAAAATATCCAAAGTTTCCATCGCTTTCGCAGACGTGGATTTAGATTTGCGATTGCGTTGGGTGACGAATTGGACGTGTAATTGATTCGCGCTGAGACGGGACAGAATTTGATTCGTCGTCGCTTCGAGTTGCGGCAAGATGTTCTCAATCATCAAGGCTTGAATTCCATTCTTGCCGAAAGCTTGGGTCAGTTCTTGATAGATTCGAGTCTGCTGACGAGCTGTTTTAAGCTGAGCATTGATCTGTTGAAATTGCTGGCTGAGTGCTTCTTGCTGTTTCTGCTGCTGCTGAAGTCTGCCCAACTTCGATAAATGCTCATCAAGCTGAGTTCGATGATGTTGGATTTGCTGCTCTAAGGCTTGAATATGCGGTGCGAGATCAGGCGTGCGCTCTAAGGCTTGGATCAACTCTTGACAGTGATATGTGATCGTTTGCAAATCGGTGAATCGTGCTTGCATTGTGTCTGCAAGTTCTTGTAAACGCTGCTGAATATGGGGATAGGTTTGCTTGGCTTGTTGAAGCTCTTGATAGCGGAGTTGCCACGGTTGAGCTTGACGAATCGCAGCCCGAATTGCATTGTGCTGTTCCAGGTTGTACCCAATTTCTGCAATTTGTCGATCGTAGTACTTCAATCCGCGATCGAGTTCCTGACTCAATTGTTCGAGTTGCTGCTCGATCTGCTCAAGTTGCGCTTTGAGTTCAGGTTGTCGCTTCAATAAAGTCGATTGTCGGCGTTTCGCTTGTTTGATTTCTGCTTGACGGATTTCTGCCCAACGCCAGCGATCGACACTTCCACGCGCTAGCGCATGATTGCGATCGTCATAATCGATCTGTTGCAAATGTCGATCGAGCAGTTGCAATTCCTCATGAAGCGGCAACTCAAATTGTCCGGTCTTGAGTTGTTCTTCTAACTTGGCAGATTCAGCCGTAATTTGAGCCAGTTTTTCTTGAACGGCAGCAGTATTTTGTAATTGTTCTTGTAACTGTCCTCGTCGCTCTAACGTTCCGCCATATTGCGCTAATTTCTTTTCAATGTCGGTGTACTCTTGGCGCAAGACTTGAATTTCACGCTCAGAAGTCGTCAACTGTTCACGGATCACCCAAATTTCCGAGAGAATTTCTTCACGCTGTTGTTGTTGCTTTTCGAGAACGAGATGCCAATGATGTTCATCTAAAGGTCGATCACATAAAGGGCAAGGCGGAAAGGATTGTTGTTTGAGTTGAACAAGTGTATTGCCTTCAGAGTGCTCTGTTTCAGATGCGATCGCAGTTGCTTTTTCTTGTTCCAGCATCCGAATCTTCTGGTCAATCTCTGCCAACTGTGCTTCATAGTTTCGTTGATGAGCTTGCAGTTGATCAACGAAACCACGTCGCTCTAAGCCTTTTTCAAGTACTTGGTCTTGGTAGGCGCGGAGTTTTTCGAGTTCTTCAATTTTGACCGCAACCTCGACGGCTGCTTTTTTTAAGCTCGGTTGTCGTTGCTGTTGAGTTTGAAGTTGTCGAGCAGAGGTGCGGAGTTCTTCTAGACGAGCAGAAAGACGAGTCGAAGCACGATCGAGTTCGTTTTGCAATTGTTGTCGCCGTTGCAGAAGCGGAGAAGCCTGCAACTGAAGCTGATCGAGTTGCTGAAGTTCTTGACGTGCGGCAATCAGATTTTGAACTGCTGCTTCAACGTCAGCTTCTTTCGTGAGAGCTTTTTCAACTTCTTGAAGCTGTTCTTGTAAAGTAATTTCCTGAGCTTGAACTTTTTGCAGTTGATTCTGAAGCTGTTGAATCTTTTCAGATTGTTGTTGTTCGTGCTGTTGGCGTTGGGACTGTGCGACCTGATGCGCCTGGAATTTTGCTGAGAATGCTTCCTCTTGAGCTTGCAATGCTTGCCAATGGCGATATCCGGCAATGATCGTCGCTTCTTGTTGCAGTAATTTTTCTAAGGTTTGACGCTGCTGATCGGTTTGCGATCGCTCTTTCTGCAATCGCTGACAGTCTTGATTCAAATTGCGCTGCTGTTGTTGCTGCCAGCTTAATTGCTGCTGCCAAGTTTGTCGCTGATGCTGAACGGCTTGCAGTTGTTGAAGTTGTTCATTACTGGCAGCTTGTTGGGCTTGCATTTGGGTGAGAAGTGCTTCAAGTTCGGCACGTTCTTGCTCGATCGCGTCTCGTTGCTGAAGCTGTTCTCGAATTGCTTCTAAATTTCGCTCTAGTAGATCAACTTGTCCTTTAAACTGACGCGATTTATCTTTTGCCTGTTCTGCAAGCGTGTCGTATTGGTGAAGTTTCAAAAGATCGGCAAGAATTTGCTTACGTTCCGCAGGACGTTTCAGCATAAATTCATCGGCTCGACCTTGGCGCAGGTAAGCCGAATTTACAAACGTATCGTAATCAATTTTGAGATGGCTCAGGATCAATTGCTGTGTCGATCGAATACCTTTGGCGGTCAGCGATCGAAACCCACCGTCCTGCATAATTTGAAATTCCAGCGAGATGCCTTGCCCACGTTGGCGAGTTCTGAGCACACGGTAGATCTGCTGATGCATTCCGAAGATAAATTCAACTTGCGCTTCTTTTGCGCCCATATGAATCACATCATCTTCTGAAGCTGCTCGGCTTTCACCCCAAATCACCCAGGAAATTGCTTCTAGTAGCGAAGATTTTCCTGCCCCATTTGCCCCACAAACGCACGCAGTATGAAGCCCCCGGAAGTCAAGCGTGGCTTCCTGGTAGCTCAGAAAATTCCGAAGAGTCAGGCGTTGCGGAATCATAGCGAAACGAGCGGACGGGACAGTACTGATGCACGAAAGTACAATCGCACTTGTACTATTGAGTGTAATCGCAACTGGAACGAATTTGCTAAAAATCGTGGAAGAATTAAGAGCGATTGTCACACTCTCACATCATGTCTACCCAGAAAATCATTCTCGATACTGATCCAGGCGGCGATGATATCTTTGCTCTATTTTGGCTACAGAGTCTGGTGAAACGGGGGTTTGCTGAACTGATCGCAGTGACGACTGCCGCAGGAAATGTAAGCTCTCGCCAAACATTTTCGAGTGCCAGCCAAATTTTAAGCCTAGGCGGATTGCCGGATGTTGAAGTGGGACGCGGAGTTGAAACTTCAGACGCATCCGAAGATGCAGCGCACATTCATGGCAATGATGGCATGGGAAATTTATCGACCCTCTTACCCAGTCCAATCCATTCGTATGAGACAGCGAAATATTCGGACGAGATTTTGATTGATCGCTTAAACGCCATGCCTGGAGAAATTACAATCATTGCGATCGCACCACTCACTAATCTCGCTGCCGCCGAAATCAAACAGCCTGGAATTTTGCAGAAAGCAAAAGAAATCATTGTCATGGGCGGTGCGTTCCGTTGCCCTGGCAACATTACTTCACATGCAGAATTTAATTTCTGGTTTAACCCTGAAGCAGTTGAGACAGTTCTCAACAGTCGGAATAATGTCGTCATTACATCGCTCGACATCACACGCCATTTGATTTTTACAAAAGAAATGGCTCTCCAGATCTATCAGACCAATCCAGAAAGCCAGCTTGCTCAGTTCCTGATGAAACTCTGTGAGTTTATGATTGGAACAGCTTTACAGTATCGAGAGACTCAAGGCATCCCAGGCTTCTTAGTTCACGATGCGGCAACTTTAGGGTATTTGTTCTATCCAGAAACGATGCTGTGGCAGCGATCGCGCATTCAAATCGAAACGCAAGGCAGATGGACACGCGGACAGACTTTGATCGACGATCGACTCACAACAAAGCCATCTGCCAATGCTTGGATTGCAACTCAAGTCAATGCAACTCAGTTTTTTACAAGTTTCATCGAAGACCTGAAAGTGCTAGTTCGCTGATTGGCGAGCTTTGATTGCTTTACGAATTCTGGAAATTCCGAACAAACCGAAGCCAAATAAGGGATTGAATGCGAAGGGAACAGGTACGATCGCAGAATTTGTGAGTTCCACCTGCTCAAGTCGAAAGCTTCCTCTTGCAGAAGATGTGTTGTCGCCAATGCCAATAGAACCCGCTGAAGTATAGGGGAACCCTTCTAAAGTATAGTCTCGCAATCGACCTGTCAGAATCGGAGCAGCATAGCTCCCTCCAGCATAGAGGTAATAAGTATTGCCTAAAACGGATAAATCGTACTGAACTGCTGCTGCCTGTGTATTAAAGGAAACTCCTTCAGCTTGAGTGAATCGAGTGCCTGTTGGAGCATTCACCGGATCAGCTTTCACAGCACCATCTTCTTGTGCCCAAATTCGATTTGTCCAAAAACCAAGTTCAATACCCCGAGCATCAGTCGAACTCAAGACAGCAACACTTAAACCTGCACGATCTGCAATCGTGTCTGTGCCTGTGTTGTTCTGAGCGTTGGGATTATCATGATTTTCACTGTTCAATTGAATACGAAACATCAAGTTATAGCCCGTGTTCCGATCCATTGTTACAGTGCGACCATAACCAGCTACAAGACTGTCGTTTGAAGTCGTATTTAAGGTGGTTCCTGATGAATTCACTGTGACAGTCGGACCAGTCAAAAAATTCCGAGTCCATCCTTGGCTGTTGGGTGATGTTCCTAAAGAGCCATTATAAAGGACTAAAGCATGAGCTTTTGCAGTACCAAGTAAGAGAAAAGCGCTAGTTAGAGCAGTTGTAAGAAGAATTTTCATTGATATTACTTAGCCGGGATCAACTTAGGGAATTGAGACAACCAGAGTATTACCAAGTTACTCGCATTTCTATCAGTCGGCACAGTTTTAAGATGCGAGCGCGCAACCTGTTTTCTAAATCTTTTAGCGTCGAAAAATTTAGAAGTTCGATTGTAAACTCACTTAGTTATTTTCATCAAAAATGTGGAAAGTAGTCTTTTGAATCAATGATTAGGGTCAATCATTCGATCGATTTGAATCGAATAGCAGAAGCGATCCCCTCGTGAAATCGACTCTCCATGCACGATCGCACCTACTTCGGTAAAAGCCGTATGTCGATAGACAATCAAAGGATGTCCCAACGAGACTTCTAATTGCTCACCCGTTTCATAATCCGCTTGCGTACATTCAATCACGGCATCAATTTTTTTAATGCAGATGCCGTACTGTTCTAAAGTTGTAAAAGTTAATTTTTGACGTAATTCTTTTCCATAAGCTTTTGCTAGCTCTGGCACAATATAAGTAATATCAACACAGCTCGGAACATTATTAAATAAAAGGACTTTCTTTTGCAGATAAGCGATCGCGCAATTCAAGATTTTCTGAACATGAACAGGTGCAGTCACTCGCTCAAAGCTCAAAGTCTGCACAGTAATTTCAATATCCTGTCGTGCTAGATCCGCTTCGAGTAACAGCGGACTAGACAGCGAATACACGACTTTCTGTTGAATGGAAACGAATGCACCTTTTCCCCGTTGTACATTGACTAATCCTTGTTGTGTGAGATTCGCGATCGCACGTCGAGCCGTAATTCGGCTCACCTCAAACTCAGCCATCAATTGATGTTCACTCGGAAGTTGATCGCCAGGTCGGTAGATACCTGCTCGAATACGATCGCGCAACTTCTCAGAAATAGCTAAATGTAGAGGGAAGGTCATTTTTTAGTTTGGTAGCCTCAAGTACAGATCCACAATTGCTCTAAAATTAGGCTTGTTATAACAAGTTGAAAGATGAGCTATGAACCCGACTATTTCTGAGTCTAACCTGTTAGGAGACAGAACAGTTCTCACAACTGCCGCTCTGAAAGAATTGAATACTCGATCGACCTTGAAAGGATTAATCCGTTTTACTGCTCATCTGCTAATTCTGGGAGTGAGCGGATACCTATGGGGAACTAACTTTGGTCACAATTGGGCAATTGCTGTACCCGCTTTGGTGATCTATGGTTATAGCTTGGCTGCAATGTTTGCTCCGTTGCATGAATGTTCACATCGAACTGCTTTTGAAAACAATACATTGAACGATTTCGTGTGCTGGTTTGCTGGAGTGCTGTCGTTTTATAACGGCGCATTCTATCGGCGCTATCACAAATGGCATCATCGCTATGTGCAAAATCTCGAAAAAGATCCAGAACTCAGCGATCCAATGCCCAAGAACTTAGGAGAGTATCTGTGGACGATTAGTGGATTGCCTTGGTGGTGGAGCAAAGTCACCACGCATATTCGAGTCGCTTTAGGACAAGTTGAAGACTATCCCTATATTTCAGAAGAAGCGCGGGCAGATGTCATTCGCTCGACTCGGCTTCAGCTTGCGGTTTATGGTGTGGCGATTTTAGTGTCGATCGCAGTTCAGAAACCCTGGTTTGTGATGTATTGGCTTTTCCCGCTCTTTGTCGCGCAGCCGATTCTGAGAGGCTATCTCTTCGCAGAACATACCGGATGCAGCCATGATGATAATCCATTGACGAATACTCGATCGGTCATGACCTTATTCCCGATGCAATTCATCATGTGGAATATGCCGTTTCATGCGGAACATCACATGTATCCCTCAATCCCATTCCACCAACTGCCAGCAGCACACGAGCAAATTAAGCAGCATCTTGCTCACGTTGATTCAGGCTATATCAAAGTTAACCTCGATATTGCAACAAAGCTTGTATGAGTGAGTGTTTTACGCTGAAAAATTTTGAGCTTTACTGTGGGAAAACGCTCAGTGAAGCTCAGATCGTCTATCAAACTTATGGAACGTTAAATGACGATCGCTCAAATGCAATTCTCTATCCAACCTCTTACGGCGCGCAGCATTCAGACATTGACTGGTTGATTCGTCCAGATGGCATCTTAGATCCGACAAAGTACTTTGTGATCATTCCCAATATGTTTGGCAATGGTCTTTCAACTTCGCCAAGTAACAGCGATTGGGGGATTTTTAGCCATTTCGATAATGTTCGTGCCCAGAAGCAACTTCTAGAAGAAGTATTTCAAATCGATCAACTAGCTTTAATTTACGGTTGGTCAATGGGCGCACAGCAAGCTTATCACTGGGGCGCGCTGTATCCTGAGAAGGTGCTACGCATTGCTGCATTATGTGGAACGGCTCGAACCACCGATCACAATCGCATCTTTCTGCAAAGTTTGCGGAGTGCATTAACGGCTGATCCGGCTTGGAATGGAACGAGATTTGAAGCCGTTCCCGATCGAGGATTTCAAGCCTTTGCTCGGATCTATGCAAGTTGGGCAGCTTCTCAAGCCTTTTACCGAGAAAAACTCTACTATCCACTAGGCTATACGTCGCTTGACGACTATCTTGTACGATTTTGGGAAGCGAGCTATCGCAAGCGTGATCCGCATAACCTTTTAGCTATGATTCAGACTTGGTTAGACTGCGATGTAAGTGACAATCCGATCTATCAAGGAGATTATCAAAAGGCGCTTGGCGCGATTCAGGCGAAAACACTGGTCATGCCTGCAACTACAGATTTGTATTTCACGCCAGAAGATTGTGCAGCAGAAGCAGAATTGCTCCCCAATGCAGAGTATCATCCGATTCGATCAATCTGGGGGCATCGCGCAGGCAATCCTTATCAAAGTCCAGACGACGAAGCCTTTATTCGATCGCACATTTCCACTCTATTAAGCCACTGACCTATGCTTTCTCAAATCGCTCGTGATCAAGGAATTCGCTACTTTCTGATTTCATTTACTGATCTCTTTGGCGTTCAGCGATCGAAGTTGGTTCCGGCTGAAAGTATCGATCAAATGGCATCCGATGGCGCAGGATTTGCAGGGTTTGCGGCTTGGTTAGACATGACTCCGGCTGATCCTGATATCTTGGCAATTCCTGACCCAGAGCAATTGATTCAGCTTCCCTGGCAACCTGATGTTGCTTGGATGCCTGCAGATTTGCATACGATTACTGGAGAGCCTTTAGAACAAGCTCCACGAGTCGTTTTGAAACGAGTTCTGAAACAAGCTGAGGATCTGGGCTATCGAGTTAAAACCGGGGTGGAATGTGAGTATTTTTTGCTGAGTGCAGATGGAGAAGACATTTCCGATAAGCTCGATCGACAAAGTAAGCCTTGCTATGATCAACAAGCTTTGATGCGCCGATATGAGGTGATTCGCGAAATTTGTGACGTGATGCTATCACTTGGTTGGGGAGCTTACCAGAATGATCACGAAGATGGCAACGGTCAGTTCGAGATGAATTGGAAGTATGCGGATGCTCTCGTCACAGCCGATCGACATGCTTTCTTTAAGTACATGGTGAAAGCGATCGCTGAAAAACACGGACTCCGCGCAACCTTCATGCCAAAACCCTTTGCTCATTTAACAGGAAATGGGTGCCATACTCATCTTTCAGTTTGGGATAGTAGCGACAAAGAGAATCTCTTCTATGACCCACAAGGAGAGCTAGGACTTTCATCACTGGGATATCAATTCATTGCAGGAGTATTGAATTCAGCAGAAGCGCTGTGTGCGATTACGAATCCGACTGTGAATTCTTACAAGCGAATCAATGCCCCTGCAACGCTATCCGGCGCAACCTGGTCGCCCAATACTGTAAGTTATAGCGGCAACAATCGAACTCATACGATTCGGATTCCCGATGCAGGACGGTTTGAATGTCGCTTGCCAGATGGGGCTGCAAATCCTTATTTACTGCCTGCTGCCTTAATTGCAGCAGGACTGGATGGAATTGTTCACAAGCTTGACCCAGGCATTCGACGCGATAACAATAGCTATACTGATCCGCTACCTGCTGGCGAGGCTAAGACTCTACCTGCAAACTTGTTAGATGCGTTGCGGTGTTTGGAGAAGAGTGAGGTAATTGGTAAATCTTTGGGTAAGTCTTTTACTTCTGCATATCTCAAACTTAAATATCAAGAATGGCAACAAGCAAATGCTGCCATTACGCCTTGGGAACTGGACAACACATTGGACTGCTAGTATAAGCTAAGTGTCAAAAAGAGTCCCCAGGATCGATCGATTGCATCAGGAAACTTATCGATCGACTGATCCCATCACCAAATCAATACTCGCTAAAATCACAAAAATGTCCGCCACCTTCCGCCCTTGAATCAATTTCGGCAGCACTTGCAGATTGTTGAAATCTCCAGGGCGGATCTTCCAACGCCACGGAAACACATTGTCATCGCCAATGATAAAAATTCCTAGCTCTCCTCGACCTGACTCAACCCGAACATAATGCTCACCCTTCGGAATCTTGAAAGTTGGAGCAATTTTTCTCGCAATAAACTGATAGTCAAACCCATTCCATTCAGATTTCGGGCCTGCCTGAATTCGCTGAGCTTCTAAATTCTCATAAGCTCCACCTGGCAAAGCTTTTAATGCCTGCTGAATTATCTTGATCGATTCTCGCATTTCCCGTATCCGTACCGCATATCGAGCATAGCAATCGCCCGCCGTATCCCACTGAATCTCCCAATCTAGCTCGTCATAGCACTCATAATGATCCACCTTTCGCAAATCCCATTTCACGCCAGATGCCCGTAGCATGGGTCCTGTCACACCCCAATTGATGGCATCTTCACTCGTGAGGACTCCGATCCCTTCTAACCGTCGTCGAAAGATAGGATTATCACTCATCAGTCGCTCATACTCATCTAAGGTCGGCAACATGTAAGTGCAGAAATCAGCACATTTATCGACCCAACCATACGGCAGATCAGCAGCCACTCCACCCACTCGAAAGTAATTGTGATTCACCATGCGATAGCCTGAAACCGCTTCAAATAAATCAAGAATCATTTCGCGATCGCGCATCGTTGGAAAGAATAAAGCCTGCGTTCCCACATCTCCCACAAACGGGCCAAGCCATAGCAAATGATTCACAATTCGCGTCAGTTCGAGCATGATCATCCGAATATAGCTCGCTCGTCTCGGAACTTCGATTTGAGCTAATTTCTCAACTGCATTCACGGTCACTGCTTCATTGAACATTCCACCATAGTAGTCCCAGCGACTCGTATAGGGAATGAACATTGTATTCGTGCGGTTTTCTGCAATCTTTTCCATGCCACGATGCAGATAGCCAATCACAGGTTCACAGTCTAGAACATCTTCGCCATCCAATGTGACAATAATTCGGAAGCAGCCATGCATCGCTGGATGGTGAGGACCCATATTGATCACCATCGGCTCTGTTTTCGTTTCAATCCATCCCATGAGTTGAATTCCTGAAGTGCGCTTGCCTCCACTATCCACAACTCATTCGCACAGATCTTGTAGATTCTTCCGTTTTTTGTAGATTGTTACGCCTGGTTTTGGATCATTCTTGGGGTCACACCGAGCAAGCGCTTACAGTGACGATGTAAATGGCTCTGATCCACGAATCCAACCATTTTGGCAACTTCAGCGATCGACCATTTTCGAGTCATCAACAATTCTCTCGCACGCTCAACCCTTGCTCGAATTACAAACTGATGCGGAGTCACGCCAGTCGATTGTTTGAACAATTGAGAAAAGTAATGCGGACTCATTTGAGCGATCGCAGCAAGTTCATTTAAGCTCAGATCCTGCTCTAAATGAGCCTGAATATACTCAATCACATGCCGCAATCGATAGTGAGAAAGCCCGTTTTCGTAGGTTTGCAGTAAAGGGCGACGATTTGAATAATGCTGGATCGTATGCACAATCAAAGCATTTGAGATCGCTTCACCATAGAGCCGACTTGCACTTCCTTCCTGCTCTAGTACAGATTTCAAAGCAACAGCCGCTTGATAAACGAACGGATCAGCCGTAGCAAATTGGGGAAGTAGCTCAATCCGATCAGAATTTCCTACTTCATGCACAGCATGAGCAATCACTGAAGACTCAACGCTAAAAAAGATCACACCACCATAATCAAACCAGCGACTTTGGCAACTCGTATGAGCTGGAACAATTACCATATTGCCGTCTGCTACTTGTTCGCATCGGAATTGACCATTCAGCGATCGCTCTGCAACTTGAGATTTACCTGTATTCGTAAAAATCGCAATCCCATTTTGCGTAGAAATGACTTCAGGCGTTTCTCCAGGAGGCATGAAATCGTATGCAAAGTAAATCCCTTGCCATCCCGCCTGCAAACTTGTCAACTGAGGCGATCGCCGAAACACCCGTTCATATGCAGCCACTTTCTCTTCAGCAATGTTGATCTTTAACATGCGTTTGATTTTAATTCCTGCAATTTAATTGTGACTCATGCTTGCACACAGTTAATCATTTCTTAAG
Organism: Leptolyngbya sp. UWPOB_LEPTO1; assembly: GCF_017302695.1. Lineage (NCBI taxonomy): Bacteria > Bacillati > Cyanobacteriota > Cyanophyceae > Leptolyngbyales > Leptolyngbyaceae > Leptolyngbya > Leptolyngbya sp. UWPOB_LEPTO1. Next base: position 314,217 of record NZ_JAFLCJ010000001.1, read on the forward strand.
CTGAAAGCGCGATCGAATTCGCTTGAATAATGGTATTCAGTGTTACAAGGATTGACATGCAGCATCAGAAAATTTTAAGAATCGCAACGCAGGGGAAGTCTTTGCTAAAAATTACTTCGCAGGTGAATGCGATCGTGGCTGACTCTGGAATTAAAACTGGATTGTGCACCTTGTTTTTACGACATACTTCTGCAAGTTTGATCATTCAGGAAAACGCTGATCCAGATGTGTTGCAAGATCTAGAGAATTTCTTTGCCAAGCTTGTTCCGGAGTGGGAAAACTATATTCATAGTACAGAAGGCCCAGACGATATGCCCGCTCATATTCGGACAGTCTTAACCCATTCTTCAGAACAGATTCCAATTTCTCAGGGTCGGCTCGTGCTCGGAACTTGGCAAGGAATTTATCTATGGGAGCATCGGCAGCATCGGCACACTAGAGAGCTAGTTGTGCATGTGATGGGTGAATAGTGGAGAACAAACCATGAGGCGATGGGCGGTTTCAGTTTTGATCATGGGAAGTCTGGCGCTAGGAGGCTGTAGTGTCGAGAAAGCACGGGCACTTCAGGGAGCAGCACTTCAGTTTCGCAATGAGTCCTTGAGCGCGATCGAAGCCATTGACACCATGCGAAAACGAGAATTGGAAGCGCCGACTCGATCGAGTGCTGAAATCCGTCAGGCTTTTGTAAATCGAATTTTGAACTCTAAGGTTGAAGTGAGTGGGGAGATTATTGATTTAGCGATCGACCCATTCCAACCGCCGAAAGTTGCAGAATGGGATACATTCATTGCAGACTTGCGAAACCAGTATGAAGGCTTTTCAGAGATTTTCAACAAACTCGATAGTAGAAGTACAGTGAGCCGAGATGAAGTGAAAAAATCAGCAGAGTATGCAAAGACTTTAACCGTACAGATGGCAGTATTAGCAAAAGCAATTAGTGACAATCCACCTGTGCTAGTACAGCATCGAACCACCGCGATCGTCAAACTACAAGCGATCAAAAAAGAGTATCAATCGATTCAAGCCAGAATTAAAGCAGGCGAAACAGCCTTAATTGCACGAAAAGCCGAGCTAGAAAATCAAGCAGGCGAGGTTCTAGGCGAGTGGCAACAGATTAAACAAGAAGAACAGCAAATTCTAGAACTCACCGTGGCTCAATGTATGCGAGCAGCAGCAATGGGCAAAGAAGTGATTGAAGCTGCAAATCACTATGACGATTTGGATCTCAATCAGATGAATGCTTTGATTCCCAGAATTTTGACGACTGCATCTACCTTTACAGGACGAGACTATACAACCCTCAGAACGAAAGCAACGCGAATTGTCTCGGAAATTCAAACTGACCCGTTGTGGCGTGGAGTAGCGCAGAAATTACTCGATCGAGCCAATGCCGCCGCTGGAAGTCGAATTCCCGATCGCGGTGCAGAAGTTGGGATTCGGAATTTGGAGAAATAGAGATGTCCGAGAAAAATGAGCTTTTCTTTCAGCAAGCATCTGAGCTGTTGAGTAAAATCGAGATTCGTTATCGACAAGCAGATTTTGATGAGCAGGTGCAGTTAAAGAAGGAACGCGATCGCGCAATGGCTCTGTTTTCTAAAGCTAGATTAGCAATCTTGAAAGAGGGGATAATTTGTACAGATGCGGACGTGGAACAGATGCAGCAATTGAAGCAGCAGATCGATAGTTCAACAGAGATCCTACAAGTCGTGGCAACCATTGCAAAATTTACTTCATTTGTACGATTGAGATTTCTGCTTTGAGATCAGGAAGTTCAAGTTTGCTGATCGATAAACTCAAAGATTCGATTTCATTGCAAGCCTATCAATTCCTATCGACAACTGCACAATGCTCAAGAAACTGTAGCAGCGAGCACCGCCCCCTGACGAATCGGAATCTCAAGGAAAAACTCTGTTCCTTTGCCCACTTCAGACACACAGTACAATTTGCCTTGATGTCGTTCAGTCACAATCTGATAGCTAATCGACATCCCCATTCCCGTTCCTTTACCGATCGATTTTGTCGTAAAAAACGGATCAAAGATACGGGGCTGAACTTCTGGAGGAATTCCGGGGCCATTGTCTGCGATCGCGATCTGAACTCTCCCGTGCTCCAGCTTTTTCGTCTTAATCCGAATCGTACAAGGCTGAGAGTGAGACAGACCGCGCTGGTCTTCCATCGCATCTAGTGCATTTGCCAAAATGTTCATAAAAACCTGATTCAGTTGGCTCGCATAGCAATCAACGAATGGCAAATCTCCATAGTCTTTCACCACTTCTACAGCAGCTTGATCCGGTGTTGCTTTTAAGCGATGTTGCAAAATCAGTAAAGTACTATCAATTCCGTCATGCAGATTCACGGGTTTGACTTCTGCTTCATCTAACCGTGAGAAATTACGCAGAGAAAGCACAATTTCTTTAATGCGATCAGTTCCGATCCGCATAGAAGCTAGGGTCTTCTCTAAATCCTGCGCGAGAAACTCAAAATCAATTTCTGCTAAATACTCTTGAATCGACTTAGACCCATCGGGAAACTGCTCTTGATAAAGCTGAATCAAGTGCAAGAGAGCTTGAGTATACTCATCCACATAAGTAATATTGCCGTGAATAAAATTGACAGGGTTATTAATCTCATGCGCCACCCCTGCGACTAAATTACCCAGTGCAGACATCTTCTCGCTCTGAATCATCCGCAGTTGCGACTGCTGAAGCTTTGTCATTGCATCCGACAACTCTTTGGTACGTGCTTCTACTCGCTTTTCGAGAAGTTCATTGGATTTCTTAAGATGTCTTTGCTCCATCGCCTGCACCTGCACCAGAATGGCTAACAGAGCCACTGCCATTCCCGCCACAATTAGAGCAATCATGTCGAGAAATTGCACCTGCGACTCGATATCCTCTTTGGGAATGACCAATGCCAATGCCCACTCTACCTCCTGAAGGGGGAGATAAGCCAGATAGTACATCTGATTGGCGACCTTTACCAACTCAACGCTCTCCTTGCTTTTGCTCATCTGAGGGAGCGCTTTCAACAACTCACTCTCATGAAAGTGCACATGAGCGTGATTATCAGTATGGCTCGTATGCGTAACAATCTGCCCTTGAGAGTCGATCGCAAAAGCATAGCTGTGATTGCCATATTTCACGCTGCTTACCACTCGATTAACGCGATCTAAGCGGACTAGAGTGTGAATCTCTCCGATCGGCGTACTATTCGTATCAAATCCCTGGCGAATGGGAGCGGCAATCGCCAAGGTAGGGGTATTGTTTGCTCGGCTGATAATCGGATCACTGACATTTGTAATCCCTTGCATCACTTTCTGAAAATATGCGCGATCGGATACATTAGCAGGCTTACCTCCCACAACATTGCGCCATCCGTCCGGTTTACCCACGGCGATCGCGTAGACATCACTTAATCGTAATGTTTCCGCCTTTAAGTAAGGTTCAGTCGTTTCCCAATTCATCGATTTCACTTGCTCCGTATTTGCCAGAGTTTCAATGTGAATTTTCTGATTGGAGAGCCAGTGATCGAGGCTATCTCGCCCCTGCGATAGTTCGAGAAAAACATTTTTCTTCAAACTTTCGAGCATCGAATTGCGCACTAATTGATAGCTGTAGTACGCTCCACTACTCACAAGGAGTATCACGCTAGCAATCAATAAGCGAACCAGTAAATTGCGTTGATGAGCAGCTAGATTTGTGGGATTAAAACGCATGAGGAATAAGACAAGGAAGAGTGCGAATTCAGACAGGAAGAGATTTTATGAGATGGGGCGATCGCCAGGTAACAAAGGAACAGTGGGAAGGTTTTCAAATGTCATTTTGAACCAGTCTTGCTGGAGCTTTTTCAGTTCTCCCTGCTGCTGTTGCTGTTGTAAAAATTGGTTCAAAAAATCTAGTAATTCTCGATCGCCTTTCTTCACTGCCCAAGCTGCATATGATTTGCGCCCAACTCGCTCTCCCATCTCAAAAATGGCAGGTTTTTCATCGACGAGTAGAGACAACGACACAATATTGTGCAGCACTGCATCTAATTTTTGATTAACCAAATCCTGATATGCTTCTGTAAATCCTCGATACTCTTTAACTTGTCCGATCTTGCCGCCTTGTTTTTCTAACTCGGCTGATAAGTCGGGTACAGCCGCCGCCGAGATTCCTCCTTGTTGTACTCCCAGGGTTTTCCCAGAAAGGGAGCGAAGACTTTGAATCGAGGAGTCTCCTTTACGTTTGATATAGGCGATCGTGGATTCTGCGATCGGGATTGTAAAGTCGAGAAATCTGGCGCGTTCGTCAGTGATCCCAACGGCGGTGAGTGCGACATCGTATTTGCCATAATTCACACCAGGCAGAATACCCTGCCAGGGCACAATACTTTGTTGAATTTTAAAAGGCACAAGTTGCTGAAGCCGTGCAAACAGTGCGTGGTTAAAGCCCGCTGGTTTACCGTTGAGTAAAAACTCGAAAGGAGCATAATTGTCCTCAGTCGCAACTTGGAGATAGCCTCGACGCTGGATCTGATGGGTGAGCGCTTGACTAATTTTGAGCGTGGGCTGACCTTGTAGCGGGTTTTGAGAAGTCTGAAGACAGCCCTGCACGCCTGTGGTCATGAGAAAACTGGTTCCAGTCTGAAGAATAAACCGTCTACGAACTGTCATAACAGATCCCAGGGAATTTACTCTTTATAGATTGCCCGGAACTGATTTGCAATTTGACAAACTCAGGCTTGATCGGCAATAGGGGCTTTGTTCTGGGTTTTGAAGGGGGCGGGGGTAAGCGCATTCAGTTTGGGGAGTAGGGAGATGGGGAGTGGGGGATGAACTAGTAGCAGATCGTCTTCTCAGATTTTATTGGGGTACAACGGCTCGATCGCGTTTCTGAACGTGATGTACTGGATTCATACGTCGCTCCAGATAGCTAAAGAGTTGAGATGACAGTAAGGTCAAGGCAAGATAGATCAAAGACACGATCGCATAAAGCTCAAAGGGTCGATAGTTCTCAGCAACAATCAACTGTCCTTGGCGAAAAAGCTCCTCAAATCCAATAATCGCGACCAAAGTTGTGTCCTTGAGCAACGAGATAAACGTATTTCCCAAGGGCGGTAACATCCGACGCAAGGCTTGCGGAAAGATCACATACCGTAGAGTTTGAGTAGTATCCAGCCCTAAAGACGCTGCTGCTTCGGTTTGTCCTACCTCGATCGAGACAATTCCAGCGCGTACAATTTCAGCAATGTAAGCGGCACTATTCAAACTCAAGGCAACGACAGCAGCAATAAAGCGATCGAAGCTAAACTCTATCCCCAGTTCTTGAATCAAAGCCGGAATGCCGAAATAGATCATAAAAATCTGAACCAGCAACGGTGTACCTCGAAAGAAATCAACATAAGCTCTGGCTAACCACCGAACTGGCTTTGTTTTTGAAAGACGAGCAATCCCAATCAATGAACCAGCAACTAAACCAATGGCAATCGAAATCACAGCCAGTTGCAGCGTAATCAACGTTCCTGCTAAAAGAAGCGGAAGTGCGCTCGTAATGGTTGTAAACCAGTTCGACTGGGTCTGATTCGTCGCATTTGGAACTGCTTCGGGTAAAGCGGGTGGCTCTGTATTAAACCATTTGCGATAAATCGTTCGGTACGTTCCATTGCTGAGAATCGTGCCTAACCCTTGATTGATTCGCTCTAAGTTCGGGGAGTTTTTCGGAGTTGGAATGCCCAAGTACTCCTCTGTCAAAAGCTGACCACTGACCTGAATATTTTGCAAGTTCCCCGTTTTGAGCGCGTATTGCAGAATCGGCGCATCATGAACCACAGCCGCAACATTGCCATTTTTCAGTTCTTGCAGAGCTATCACGGAGGCATCAAACGTCCGAATCTGAGCATTCGGAATCTTCTGTGCAGTTTGCGCTCCTGTCGTTCCGATTTGCACTGCGATCGCTTTGCCGTTCAGTTCTTCTAGCGAACTAATGGGCTGACTTTTTGGAGACGCGATCGCGAGTCCTGCCTTAAAGTAAGGGCGCGAGAATGAAACGACCTCTGACCTTGCAGGTGTAATCGTCATTGCCCCAACGGCTGCATCAACTGTTCCCGCCTGTAAGGATGGAATAATTCCATCAAAAGAAATGTTCTGAAATCGCACCCCAAACCCGGCGACCTTACCAATCTCTCGAATCAAATCAATATCAAATCCTTGAAGCTCTCCCGCTTCGTTACGAAACTCAAATGGGGCATACACAGGCTCGACCGCAATATTGAGGACGGGCTGACTGAGCGATCGCAGCGGATTCAAGACAACGAACAATGTACAAATCAGAGCTAAAGCAATTGCACGCCATTTCATAGGAAGTACGTTTAGTTTTTTCCTATATATTAATGAATGATTCTCAATCGCGATAATTCTGTCTGGAGGGACATGTCAGCCTTCTCGATCGCGTTTTATTTTACTCCCATGAAGCACGCAATTCAGTTTGACAACCTAGAGAAGAGTTTCGGATCGCTGCCTGTACTGCAAGGTATCAGTGGCTATGTGGATGCGGGTGAAGTTCTATCGATTATTGGTTCGTCGGGATGCGGTAAAAGTACTCTGCTGCGATGTTTGAATCGATTGGAAACGGTCGATCGCGGAAAGATTGTGATCAGTGATTTAGAAATTTCTAAGCCACAGCTTTCATCACGGGAGTTGAAAGAGGTGCGATCGCGAATCGGGATGGTCTTCCAGCAGTTCAATCTCTTTCCACATTTGAGTGTGCTAGAGAATCTCACCTTAGCTCCTCAACAAGTTCTCAAGATTTCTCGAAGCGAGAGCAAAGAGCGGGCAAAGTACTATCTTCAAGAAGTTGGCTTAGCAGACAAAGCAGAGATGTATCCAGAGCAGCTTTCAGGCGGACAACGGCAGCGAGTTGCGATCGCCAGAAGTCTCTGTATGGAGCCTCAAATTATGCTCTTTGATGAGCCAACGAGCGCCCTTGATCCTGAGCTAGTCGGTGAAGTCCTAGCAGTGATGCGTCGATTAGCTGAAGAAGGCATGACAATGGTGGTTGTGACTCATGAAATCCAGTTTGCGCGAGATGTCGCGAATCGAGTAATGTTCCTTGATCAAGGTCGAGTTGTTGAAGAAGGACTAGCACGGGAAGTTTTGACAAATCCAAACAGCGATCGACTACATACTTTTCTCAGCCGTATGCGGCAAGCTCAAATGATTTAGCTTTTACTAGTCAACCGCTTCCCTTCTCCCTACCAAATTTATTCCGAGACGTTAAGAACACCTTAAGAGAACGGGATTTCGGAATTTCTTTGGTTAAGGTGAAGGCTATATAGATACCTCCTAACTGCGTCTTTTGCCCCGTTGCGTCCTTCTGGAAAGCGGGGTTTTGTTTTATCGCTGAATTGGGACAGCCGAGAACCAGGCTCGGAACATTAGTGCCCCGACTAATCCCATCAAAACAAAGCAGATCAACATCATGCTTCGCTTCAGCCGAACAAAACGGCTATGAGCTTGATTCTTAGTTAGTTCAATTTGTGCCTCTTTCTCCTGCAAAGCTTGCTTGAGTGCGGCGATCTGAGACTGAGCGATCGCTAAATCCCGTTCTTTTGTTTCTACAGTGCGATGAGCGATCGCCAAGGATTGACGCAACTCATCACCTTTTTGCTCTGCAACTGAGAGAGATTGATTCAGCGATCGTTGTTCAGCTTGTAATTGTTCGACTTGCTGGCGAGCAAGAACGAGATCTTGACTCAGTTGTTGTACTTCTTGTTCTTTCTCAGCCAAGGCTCCCTGCTGACAATCATCGACAAACCGCTGCATGGTCTGTTCGCACTCGTCTAGACAATCACTTTCGTATTGATCGATTCTTTTTTGCAGTTCTTCCAACTTTCGGTGAGCTTTCAACGAAAAATCCGCTTCACACTGAGCGAGCACACTTTCTAGCTGATTAATCGTCTGTCTCAATCTTTCTTGTCGTTCCGCATCTTCTGCAGCGCGATCTAATGCGGGTTGATAGATTTCAGTCAATCTTCGCCGCGTCACAATTCGATTACAATCCGCTCCTTCTTGATGGCACTTAAAAGTGATGTGCCCATAGCTTGGCTCATCTGGATAGATAAAAACCCGATGACCACCCTCACTGCGATCTTCCCGCCATCCTTCTTTTTCTGCAATCCGCATCAATGCGCCAGAAGTGAGAACAGGAGGGTAGCTATCAATCGCGGCTCTAATCTCATCCAAGGTCGCCATAACAGTTCTCCTTTCATCTTGAGGATTGAGGAAGCGCCTATGTCGGCAATTGCCCTTGAGGATAACAAATTCTGACGAGTGCTGTCGCGAACGTTAAGGGAAAATGAAGGTCAGGAAGATAGAGAGAAAGATAGAACTTCCAAAATTCATCTCCCCATCTCCCTAATTGCCCAACTTATTGCCCCAACTCTCTCGATCGTGCCGTCGCCGCCTTCACTGCCTGAATAAACGCCGATCGCACCCCATTTCTCTCTAACTCTCCAATTCCCGCGATCGTTGTCCCACCTGGACTGGTCACTCGATCTTTCAAGACTCCCGGATGAATTCCCTCTTCGTCCAAAAGCTGCGCCGTTCCTTTGACCGTTTGAATTGCCAATTCCATCGCGATCGCTCTTGGCAATCCTGCTGCCACACCGCCATCTGCTAACGCTTCAATCACGATCGCAATATATCCCGGCCCCGATCCCGACAATCCCGTGACTGCATCCAGCATCGACTCTGGCACTTCTACGACTTTGCCAACGGTGCCTAAAATCTGAGTGGCTTGCTCCAGATGATGTTTCTCAGCATGTTGACCGCCCGCGATCGCAGTCATGCCCGCTCCAACTGCGGCTGGCGTATTCGGCATCGCTCGAATCACAGGCTGCCCTGGAAACGCTTTCTCTAACTGCTTTAAGGTTGTGCCTGCCAAAATCGAAATCACTAACGCCGATCGCGTTTGTCCTGCTAACTCCTGAGCAACTTTGGGAAAAATCTGAGGCTTAACTGCCAGCAGTACGATCTCCGACTCTGCCGCTTGCCGATTCTCATTCGTGACGTGAACGTTGTACTGTTGCGCTAAAAGTTCCTGTCTCGCTTGAGAAGGCTCACTCACAACGATCGCGTCTGCCTCAAACACCTTCTGAGCAACAAGGCGGGACAAGAGCGCTTCGCCCATCATCCCGCCGCCAATCATGCCAAATTTTCTAACCAATCTACTGCCCTCGCACGAAATGGATAAGAGGGCTACAGATCTACCATATCTTTCGCCCTTGATCCAGTGCTGCAATTAACCTTGAACAGCTCTTGGTTCAGCCCCCCAAGCCGGAGTCGGAGTCGAGGTACGCGGGCGAGCCGGAGCAGGCTGAGGCACTTCATTCAAGACACCTGCTTGCGTACTGACTTGCACACAGCTTGGCGTAAACAAGAAGATGCTTTCGCCAATGCGCTCTTGATGACCGTCGATCGCGTAAGTTCCACCTGCCACGAAGTCAACTGCGCGTTGAGCTTGATCCGGATCCATAATGGTCAAATTCAGCACCACAGACTTGCGCTCACGCAAAGCCTGAATCACTTGCGGCATTTCTTCAAACGTGCGGGGTTCAACCACCACAACTTCCGAAATTCCATTTGCAGCACCGGGCATTCCAATCACATTGTTCATAGCAGTTCCTACACCAGTTGTTTCATTACCAATTCCCACAGCTCGACTGCGAAAACGATCCCGTCGCGATTGGGGTTCTTCAGCTGCTGCTGTAGGAGCAGGCGCGGGAGCCGCCTCTTCTTGATAGAGAGACTGATACTCTTGCCCGTCCATCTCGTCATATTCGTATTCGTACTCAACCGGTTCGTTGAGTCCGACAAAATCACGTAATTTGCTGAAAATACTCACTGTTCACGCTCCATCCGAATAAGTTCGAGTTTTCTGAAAAGTTACGGTCAAATCATTGAGAGTAGCAGAGTCACCACTGAATTCAATTTGATTACTGGATTGTCATTTCCAAGCTGCTTTGCCGGAAAGCAAATTCAATTTTGTTGTTTGACAGCTTAGATAAGTTCTTATACTGCTGCACAAATAACGAGATTGATGAATTAGTATACATCCAGCCATCAGAGTTGCATACTTTCCTTGGAGTTTTTTGCCCTCCGGGTGCAATTGTATCGATACTTTTGAAAGTTGGATCAATTTTCCGAAATTTTCTTTGAATTTTGTTGCAATTCGGAGCCGTAAACCCTTCCAGCCACTCCAAACTGTTGAGATTTCCGCATTGATCGCCTAGCACCAAGAATTTTCCTGATCGAAAAAGCGATCGCTTTTCATTAGAATTCCGGCGTATATATCCAGTCTGATGTAACCTAGCCAATTAAAATACAAGCCAAATTTATCGCTCTACTTTGCGAGAATTCACCAGAAGGCTTAGTAGTATTTGTTACTAGCCGGAATCATATATTTGCAGTTTCAATTCGTTAGGCATGATTTCACTGCTCGCGGACTATATACGCTCTCATAGATATTGAAAATTGGCACAATATCTTAGCGTCTTGCCCCGAATAAGATCCGTCCTGGGCGAATCATTGTTGCACCTGCTTGTAGGGCTAAACCATAGTCATCTGACATGCCCATTGAAAGCTGATCCAGTTGAAGATGGCTCTGAATCTGAATCTTTTCTGCTAACTCTTTTGCCTGCTGAAAGACTTTCAACGTTTCAGATGGCTCTAGATCAAGGGGCGGAATAACCATTAAGCCCCGAATCTGCAAATTCGGTAAAGCAGCAAGCTGGGGCAACGCTTGCCAAAGTTCCTCCACAGAGAATCCTGCTTTATTGGGATCGCTTAACAGCTTCACTTGCAAACAAATCTGCGGATGACGATTTTGTTCTTGCGCCAAACGATCGAGCCTTTGTGCCAATTTCAAGCTATCCACTGATTGAATCCAGTCAAACAACTCGATCGCGCTTTTCGCTTTATTACTCTGTAAGTGCCCAATCAAATGCCAAGTCACATCGGTGAGATCAGCCAGCGCTGCGCGTTTTACTTCCGCTTCCTGCACGCGATTCTCGCCAAAATCTCGAATTCCGGCAGCATAGGCTGCTCGCATTGCCTCAATCGAAACCGTTTTCGTCACGGCAATGACTCGAACCTGGGGTGGAATTGAGGCGCGAAATTGGGCAATACGATCGATCAAATCGGTCATTGGAAGGTGCGTTTATGGATTATCTGAAGTTGATCGTACTCCTTGTTCATCCCGGTTCGTCGTAAGATTCTCATGCGAGCTTCAACGAGCATCTTCGCATCGGTGCGTCCGATCGGCTCAAATTCCAATCCGTCAGAACTGTTAAACACCAAGAAGAATAATCTTTGCGCGTAAAGCGTACTGAATAATTCTCGATTCTCTTCCACCAAACACACCCGGAAGAGCAACCCAAATGTTGGGTGATTTAGATAATTCTCTGTATCCATTTACAGTCCATAAGAAACAAGTGGATAATTTGCTATAGGATTCACAGATTGTAATCATCAATTGCAACAATTTATCTCGTTTGTGATGAATTGAGTAAATTATCGACCGCAAAACCAGGTGGAAAAGCGTCGTAGTGAATAGACCCAAATCTGTTAGATGTCTGAAATTATCTTGATTGCCGCGATCGCGCAAACCAATGGGGTCATTGGCGATCGTGGTCAACTCCCGTGGTCAATTCCTGAAGATCTCAAACGGTTCCGACAACTCACGCTGCATCATACCGTTATTATGGGTCGAAAAACTTGGGAATTTGATCTCCGAAAACGTCCCCTCCCTGACCGTCGAAATATTATCATCTCTTCGCAGAGTTTACAGGCAGATGGAGTGGAATTTGTGCGATCGCTGTCGCAAGCCTTGGAATGTACAGATGCGAAACGATTTATCATCGGTGGTGCATCGATTTATCGACAGGCTTTAGCTGTGGTCGATCGTATGGAGTTAACGATCGTCGAAGGCAATTATTCTGGTGATGTGTTCTTCTGCGAATGGCGCGATCGTCTTTCAGATTTTGAATTGCTGAACCTCGATCAGCAAGATGGATATCGCTTTGAAACCTATCAGCGCCTCGTACCCACTTGAAAATATTTGTGTAATACCGAATCAATTTATTAGCGCGACAGATCCTTTGCCTCCTAAATCCCCAATAAAAAAGCCCAATGACCAATGCCATCGGGCTTGCAACCAAAGAACTTTAAACCTTATCGAATGTATTCCTTCAGAACGCTATTCCGATTCGGGTGACGTAGTTTTCTCAACGCCTTCGCCTCGATTTGACGAATCCGTTCGCGAGTCACATTGAAGATTTGCCCGATCTCTTCGAGGGTCTTCATCCGACCGTCGTCTAAACCGTAACGCAGGCGCAACACGTCTTTCTCACGGGGGCTGAGTGTTGCCAAAACGCCTTCGAGATCTTCACGGAGCAAATTCTTAGAAACTTGATCTTCCGGAGTTTCGCCATCCGATTCGATAAAGTCACCCAAGCGAGAATCTTCTTCTTTCCCGATCGGCGTTTCCAACGAAATCGGCAACTGAGCAGACTTAGCAATGAAACGCAGCTTCTCAATGGTCATTTCCATCCGAGTTGCGATTTCTTCTTCAGTCGGCTTGCGTCCCATTTCTTGAGACAACAATTTCGTTGTCTTCTTAATTCTAGAAATGGTTTCGTACAAGTGAACCGGAAGGCGAATCGTTCTCGACTGATCCGCGATCGCTCGCGTAATCGCCTGACGAATCCACCAGGTCGCATACGTCGAGAATTTGTACCCTTTTTCGTGGTCAAACTTCTCAGCCGCCCGAATCAGACCCAAGCTGCCTTCTTGAATCAAATCTTGGAACGACAGGCCGCGATTCATATACTTCTTCGCGATCGATACAACCAGTCGCAGGTTCGACTGCACCATCTTATCTTTGGCGCGACGACCTAAATGCAGGCGATGTCGGAACTGTTGCAGCGGCATTTTGACTTCTTGTGCCCAATCTGCGTCGGTTGGTTCGCGATCTAACTTATCTGCAAGTCGGAACCGAATCCGCTCGAGTTCGAGCAAATCAGCAATCTTCCGTGCCAATTCGATCTCTTCGTCGGCGCGCAACAGGCGAATCCGACCGATTTCTTGCAAATACAACCGGATCGAATCTTCGGTGTAATGCTTTTTCTTAGCTTGAGTCCGGCGACGAGTGGCACGTCCCTTACCGGGTTTCCCCTCTTCATCGTCATCCGCTTGATCGGAATCGTCGAGATCCTCAAGGTCGTCTAGATCTACGTCTACGTCTAGCACTTCTGAAGGGTCGAATGCTTCTTCAACAAGTAAGTCTTTGGCTTGGGTCATGCCGCGTTCCTCATGCTCCTTAAGTAATGAAGTAAAATGTCCCAGCACTGAAATTCCAGAGGCTGATCTGGTCGATGCAGTCTAACTGACCAGAGGCGACGACTTTCGCGAGAAACCTCTCACGATTCAATCTGGCTGGTATGCAGTAGAGCGATCGCGTCAATGATCATTCAAAATCTCTTGCCACTTTTATTTTCCGAGGAAATACGGTTGGCATCTCGCGATTTTTTGAGATCATTATTTCTAAATGTTTGGAATGTCTCCCCGATTGTAGCCTTTCTCACAAAAGTTGCACCCTCTTTCTGATTTCTTTATTTGCAATTTTGGTTAAATGTGCTGTGCTTGGCGTTCACGTTGCCATTTCGATAGAGCGCATTACCGTTGATGTAGCGGCTCTTTTGTTGGGTTTGCACAGGCATTCTCCGGATTGCAGAAGATTGGGGTCTCTTGCAGGGGGCATCGAACCTAATTTAAATCTAGCGCAAAATCTTGATGTAATCTCCGCTTAATTTCTTGATGCGTCCTCCAAAAGATGTAAATCTATCTATCTCTGTTGATAACGGTAGCCGATCTTTTGAAGACTGAAACATACCAAAGATTAGCTTAATTAATCAGGGTACTCACTAGAATTGGGGATTGAATTCGACGAAAAGCGTGAAATTACCGAGATCTGATGCCACTTAATTATAGATAACGAGGATTTATTGTTCGTCAGCTTTCTCTGATGAACAGGGACAGAGAATCAGATATTTTTATACCTTTCTAAAGATAAATTAGAGAAATCTGTCAATGGGCAGATCTCAAACAGGATGACAGTAGTGTCGGGCAGAGGCGGAGTGAATTAAGGAGAACAGAACCTCAGTACTGAGGGGTTTGACCAAGAACCCATCTACGTCTGGTCGTTGTTCTTGATGGAGCCAGCTTGGAGAATCGGTTTCGGTGACGATGACAAGGGTTGTGCGATCGGCATTAGAGAGCAGTCTGAGTTGATGAATGACGGTTTCGGAGCGGAGATGCTCTTGCAAAATGATCAAGCAAGGGGGATTCTGAGTAACCTTCGCAAGCGCTTGATCGGCGTTCTCTACAATTTCAACGTCGAGTACTACTTGTTGAAGTAACGATTCCAATCCGTCTAATTCTTCAAGTTGAGGAGCTAACAGTAGGATATAAGTGGACGGAAAAACCATGACAGAGTTACAAAGCTAGAGTTTTAATATAGCGGCTGCCGAATTGGGTTCTTTTTAGATGAAATTCGCTGAAAATCTTTCAAGGATTGGGTTTGAATCCTCATTTATTGTTTTTTATGCTTCGGTTTTTCTTAGCTTTTAAGCTTTTAGAAATCTTTCCTGTAAACTTTATAGAACGAATCTTCAATTTCCTTAGAAACACTCAGACTGGTGATTCACTAAAAAAGATGAATTCTGAAGGTTACCTGCGCTACAAATGGCTTACACCAATACTTTCAAGAATCGTTGAGCAAAAATCTAGTCGATCTTAGATGCGATCGACGATCCATTTTTTTAGATTTCATCACAACTTTATTCATCAATGAATGGAAGATTACTTTCATTTAGATTTAAGCTTTTATTCATGATTTCAAGCACTTATTTTGAATTGTTTTCTTAATAGTTTTGATAGAATTCTCTTCCTGATGCTGTTGCGAATTTTGGATAGCCTGCTTCGATCAAGGCGCGATCGCGAATTCGGCAAGAGTCACAGATTCCACAAGGTTCGGTCTCGCCTTGATAGCATGACCAAGTTTTCTCGATCGGCACGCCTAATTTCACCGCCCGTTTCACAATGTCGGTCTTGGAATCGGTAATCAAGGGTGCAATTAATTTCGGCGCATTCCCTTCTAATCCTGCTTTAGACGAGAGTTGAGCAAGCGTCTGAAACGCGGCAAGATATTCAGGGCGGCAATCTGGATAACCTGAATAATCGACAGCATTAATGCCTAAATAGATTGCCTCTGCGTTTTGAGCTTCTGCCAAAGACAGCGCGATCGCAATAAACACCGTGTTTCGTCCGGGGACATAAGTAATCGGAATCTCATCGGGCTGAACACCTGCGATCGGAACTTCAATGGCTGAATCTGTTAAGGCTGATCCTCCCCACTGAGCAAGGTTAACATCCACAATGAAGTGCTGCAGGAGGTGCAAATGTTGAGCAATGTCCTGAGCAGATTGGAGTTCGCGATCGTGGCGCTGACCATAGCGAAATGAAAGCGCGATCACATCATATCCATCTGCGATCGCTTGGGCAGCGACGGTTGCTGAATCTAGACCACCGGACAATAAAACAACGGCTTTCGGCATCGCGACTGATTGAACAACGACTTACGTCCTTTTTACCATTCCGTCTCTCTGTTGCCTGCCTGCTCACATGTTTGCTTAATCTTGCTCACCGTTTTTATGAACAGCTCGATTCATCGAGCGGGATAGATGCGGATTGAGCTGCCAGTGCGGAAGGAGTCGTGAACTCAAAACTAGGACGCAACTGATAGGCATGAAGTTGCTCCTGTAGCGATTGAGCGACGGAAGAGACAAATAAGTCTGGACAGCGAAAGGAAATGTAATCTAACGCGATCGCGATCTGTAAACTTGCTAAATCTGGTCGCTGTTGGGCTGAAAAGCTCGGTAAATCTTGAACCGATAAAGTTTGTAAGACTCGCGTCAGTCCTCGTTCCGTCTGTTCAATCAAAGGATGGGGAGGCAGATCCGCTGGAGCATAGCGTTTTAGACTGGTATGACGAAAAGCAGTTTCCAGCAGCATTTTACCCAGGGCTAATCGCTGCAATGCTTGTAGAGAGGGTGATTGCGCGATCGAGGCTGGAATCAGATAGCGAACAATAATACTACTTTCATATAAAGCTTCAGTTTGATTCATCTGCAACACTGGAACCGTAGAGAATGGATTCACTCTAGTTAGCGTTTCGGGAGTATCCCACGGGTTGACCCAGATTAATTCCAAATCGGGAACTGCATATTCTAGAGCGCAAACTAATACCCATCGGGCAAAGGGAGAAGTCGTATTCAGATAAAGTTTCATCGCTTAAATGGACTCTGGAGCGCGAATCGAAGCGGGTTGAGGAATACACAGGATACAAACCGTCGAGATGACCAGCGCGATCGCACTGATCGCATAGAGAGGAAGATAAGAACTCACTTGACGCAGTAGAATTGCCATCCCCATACCCGCGATCGCCTGCGTCAAGGCAAACGAAAACGTCATCGCTCCCCAAGCTCGATGGTGTTCCTGCGTGCCTACTAACTGCAAACAATATGTCGAAACCAGAGTCACAATTCCTGGTGTAAACATACCAACTAAAAACGCTGAACAATGCAACATCCAAAGCTTTTGCGTCACCAAAGGGATCATAACCCCCAGCGCTTTTAGCCCAAACCCTAGCACCAAACACCGCCGCACTCCCAAACGATCGCCCATCACTCCGGTCAAGAGCGGACCTACAGCCGCACCAATGCCGAACAGTGCCCAGGACAGTCCTCCTGATGCCAGTGAGAAACCTAAATCCCGAACTAAAAAATCAACCCAGAACAAGGTATGAGGCAAAAAACCGACTGCATTGAGCGCATAGGCAATCAAGAGATACCCGATTCCCCAATTCATCAAGTGCGATTTCACAACGGGCGGAGTAGCCGCAGAGGAATTTGGAGAACTATCCAGTTCAGCCCAGGTTTTCCAAGTCATCAGTGTTAGCCCAGCGCAAGCTAATCCCATCGCGACCCAAGCAACCTTGACATGAATCTGTACCAGCACGGGAATCAACAGTCCAGACAATGCAGCACCTAACCCAATCCCCGAAAAAATAACTCCAGCCACACGACTCCGCCTGTCTTGGCGAATGTGGGGAAGAACCATCGGAGCAGCCAAGATCATCAAGACTGCCCCACCCACTCCTGAGAGAAATCGCCAAGTATAAAACCATCCAAATCCCATTTGCGGAAAAGCGCAGGCGAAGTAACTGCTCGCACACAAAAGCATCGCTATCCGCATCAACGTTGCACGCCTCACAAGTGAGCCAAAGCGTTGAATTAGGAAAGGACCCAAGAGATAGCCCAACAATGCTGCTACTCCCAATTGGGCTGCTTCTTCTTGAGAAAACCAATGGGCCTGGATCAGCACAGGCATCAGTGTGATGTATGCAAATCGCCCAATGCCATTACCTGTAAAGGTTGCAGCTAATCCAGCAAACCAGAAATCCGATCGATAAAAACTCTTCACTTGATGACTGGAGGTATAGAGTGCAATCAAATTAACGCTGATACAGCGACTGAACCTGACTTGGTGATTGTGAGTTGATCACGCAGTGCTTGGACAACGCGATCGGCATCTAAGAGCGCTGTCGAATTGACAAACGGACGCGGCAAGATGAACGTGTAAAATTTAGGTCCTTCGATCGGCGTGCCTAAAACCCAAAAGTTCGGATATACAACATTCGCTGGACTAATCAGATTCAGATCGCTGGAGACATCTAAGCCACCCGGATGAAACTGCCCATTCATAAAAGGTCGAGAGATTTCATCTGCAATCAACTGGCGAAGCAGGGGGTTCGCACTGGCTTGAGGAGGAGGCATCGCAATTCGAGAACGAATTAACGCGTGGGCTTCAACCTGCTCAAACATGCCTTGAATCACGAATCGCCGCCGAGTTTGATCAAACTGACAGCGTGGATGAGGTCCTAAATCAAGTTTGAGAATTCCGGCGGATTGCAGGGCAAGCATTTCTTCAAGTCTTGCTTTGGGTGGACCAACTGCTAGGCGATTCATAACAGGAAGAAAGGTCTGGACAAACCAACGGTGACTGTCTTCAGTCAGTCCCCCAAAATCAACGACGTAGCGCAAATTATCTCGCAGATCTCGCAGCACATCGCAAGCTGCTTTAAACGGGTTCGAGAGATTGCCTTCGTTCGCGGAACTTAAATCCTCGTGCAAGTAGCTGTCTAACCAGGTTTTGTAGTGCTCATATGTCGATAAGCTTTGAGAGGGAATTGGATTGACTAAGCGCTGCCAGTCAAAGTGCTGATGCAATGGAATCTCAGCAGCGATCAGCGATCGCCGTTGTCTCTGTGTGGCAGCAAGATAGGAATTCGAGAACTGATGAGCAGCAGTAAAACCTTTGTGTTTTTGCACATAAGTTCTGCTGTATACGAATTCCATATCTGCTAAGAGCAATGGGAGAACTTGCGTTTGAAAATCGAGTTGTCCATGTTTTGCTCTGAGTTGAGCGATCGCTGATCGGGTGAGAAAGCGAGCTTGATACTGCTCACGCAATTCTTTCTCATTCCGGGCGCGCGCCGTAATCGGCAGCCCGGATCTGGCAAAGCCAATCATTTTTGGTTCCTGACCCGAAGCTTGATAGCAGACTTGACCATTTTGCTCGCGATTAAATTTACCGCCTCGTCCGATCGTCAGCATCGAGATCACATCACACGCTGAGAGTCCTAGACCTTCGATCGCGACCGTTTCATCAGGCTGAATTCCTTGAACCGCTGGATCTAGAGGATAGACCGGAAACAATCGCTGTTCGGATTGCTCTGGAGTTAATGGCTCCTGCTCATGACCTGTGGTGAGAAAAGTGTATCGAACAAAATGAGTGTCACCCGACTCATCTTTTAATTTCCAGATTGTCCCTTCTGAAGCTGCGATCGGCGATGCTGCGACGACATACTTTGAAACTGTGACAATCTTAACGGTGGTGGGTGCTAGGCTGCACAAGTAGTCAAAGCTCCAGGCTAAATACTCTCCCAGTCGCTTTCTTGGATAGTAGGCATTTGGATCAGAGGGAGAACTAGAGCGATCGAGATCGCAAAGCCATTCATAGAAGGAAGGACCTGCAAGCTGAAATCCTGAGCCTTGAACAGTTGGATCAGAAAAGACAGTGATTTGACTGGCAATTGTATTCACCAACAAATGTTCGGGCTGATGGACTGAGTGGCAGCCCGAACCAAAGGGATCACGATCGAAAACCTTAACAACAATCGGAGCTAAAAACTGATCGGCTCTGGCGAATGCAACAATTCGTTCTAAAACACTTAAGCCTCTAGCGCCTGCACCAATAATCGCAATCAGATCTCCCGTGGTATCTGCCTGATTCAGTGAGTTTATCTTCATTCGATCGTCTTACGGTTGTTAGACATCCTATGGCTCAATCGGGAACTGCTCTCATCTTTAGCTCGAACTCAATAATGCCCACGCCAGGGATGCTTTAACCAGGCGATCTATGTATTTAGTATAAAGAAGTACTTCTAATACAAGGTGTCCGTATGATGGTTAAGTAGAAGATTTGCCTGATAAATTATGGTGATTACAATTCTGGAACCCAGAGTATAATTCGTTGAATTCAGTACTCATTTGGTATATTCAAATGCTTCAAACTCCCCCTACCATTGCAGAACTAAAGCAAGGTGACTTAGCGGTGGTTGTTGCCGATCAGCAAGGAAATGTGGTTGATGTCAATTCACACTTTGAACGCATTTTTGGGTGGACATCAACAGAAATTATTGGACAACCGCTCACCGTAATTCTCCCGCCATTTTTTCAAGATGCTCACAACTTAGGATTTGCACGCTTTTCAGCAACGGGACACTCAAAAGTCCTGAATCACCCCTTAAACCTAAAGGCTGTCACGAAAGACAATCAAGAAATTGAGTCTGAGCATTTTATCGTTGCAGAAAAGCAGGGCGAACAATGGTTATTTGCAGCAACTTTGCGTCCACTATAACGATCATCGAGCCTGAGTGTAGAAGTAGATGTTGGGGGAGAAAATCCTTGCTGCAATGCACTTAAGCATCCTTAACACGGAATTAAAGTAGATGGCTAACGAAGATTATCAGTTGAGACACCTTCGTTCTACCCTCAGTAAGATGGAAATCGCTCTTAGTGCTGTTAAGGAGTGCATTGTCTGGACAGATGGTAAGGGGCGAATTAAGTGGTGCAATGAAGCATTAGAGGTGCTTTTGGGTCAACCGAGGTTGATGCTGCTGAGTGCTTCACTTGCGCATAAGCTTCCACTCTGGCTAGAAGGCGAAGCCGTGGAAATGAGCCAGCATCCTGTCACGATCGCTTTAGAAACTCATCAAAGTGGAACACAGTGTTATGAATTTCAAGCGTCTGAGCAAACGCATATTCTAGAGATTTCCTGGGCATTTGTTGAAATCGATCAGCAGGGTATCTTGGAGCATGAAGAGGGGTCAGTATTAGTTTTGCGAGATGTAACTCAGCAATATCTAGCAGAGCGTCAACTCCAAGGCAGCAAAAAACACTTAGAAGAACAGGTCGCTCAGCGAACTCAAGAATTACGTGAAACCAATACTCGTCTGCAAAGAGAGTCAGAACAATTACAACGATTGCTGAGAGAATTACAGGACACGCAGGCTCAACTGATTCAAGCTGAAAAAATGTCTTCTTTAGGGCAGCTCGTAGCAGGCGTTGCTCATGAAATTAACAACCCGGTTTCTTTTATCTATGGCAATCTCTCGCACTTACAAGGATACATCGCTGATATTCTCCACATCTTGCATCTCTATCAACAGCATTATCCAAATCCTGTCATAGAAATTCAGGAGGCTTCAGATGACGCAGACCTTGACTTTATTCAAATAGATTTGCTGAAGATTCTAGACTCGATGCAGATTGGAACAGATCGGATTCAAGAAATCGTTTTGTCGCTCCGTAATTTTTCTCGACTTGATGAAGCTGAGTTCAAAAGAGTCGATCTGCATGAGGGAATTGAAAGTACGCTCTTAATTTTGCAGCATCGCTTGAAACAACAGCCCAACCGTCCAGAAATTCAAATCGTGCGCCACTACGGGCAACTCCCTCAGGTTGAATGTTTGGCAGGGCAACTCAATCAAGTCTTTATGAATCTTCTCAGTAATGCGATCGATGCTTTAGAAGAAGTCAGCCAACCTCAAATTACAATTCAAACCTGCGTGATCGGAGATTCAGTGGAAATTACGATCGCAGATAATGGTTCTGGCATCTCTGAAACAGTTCGAGCAAAAATCTTCAATCCGTTTTTCACAACCAAACCGATTGGCAAAGGGACAGGCATGGGACTGTCAATTAGCTATCAATTGATTGTAGAAAAACATCACGGGAAGCTAGAGTATTTCTCCCGTGAAGGAGAAGGTGCTGAGTTTTTGATCCGAGTTCCAATTCACCAGCGGATTCACTCTCAAATCTAATTTTTCAAAGCTATGGTTATCGTTGGGCAAGTTGGGGAGCACGTCCTGTTAAGCCGGACATAATGCGAAAGACCAGCGATCGTATCGGCGGGATATTCTGCAAAAACCATAAGCTAAACCGACGGAGTTGAACAATCGGAAAAATCTGATTCGAGAATGTCCGATTGAGGATGTCGGTAATGCTCAAGATGATGAGATTTTCCCACTGTCGCCAGCGCTCATATCGCCGCAACACTTTCAAACTGGCAATGTCTTCACCGCGTTTTTGTGCGGTTTGTAGAACTTGAGCCAGCGCTGCCGCGTCTCGAATTCCCATGTTGATGCCTTGCCCTCCTAAGGGATGACAACTATGGGCTGCATCGCCAATTAATGCGAGTTGCGGCAGGACATAGCGCCGACTGTGCATGAGTTGAATCGGGAATAGATAACGGTTTCCTTCGATTTGGGGTGTGCCAAATTTTGAGCCGTAGCGTTGTTGGAACGTTTCGATAAATTGACGATCGTCTAATGCCACTAATTTCTCAGCTTCGGCTCTGTTGGTTGTCCAAACAATTCGATAGCGATCATCGGTCAGAGGCAAAATTCCAGAAGGGCCTGTACTCCAAAACCATTCATAGGCTGTGTTGTCGTGAGGTGATTCGAGTTTGAGCGTGGCAACAACGCAAGCTTGCCCGTACTGCCAGCCAAATGTTTTGATTCCGGCTTGTTGACGGAGGGGCGATCGTGATCCATCCGCTGCAATAACTAAATGCGATCGGATCTGCTGGATCTCTCCATTTAGCATCACATCAAGGGTTGCTCCGTTCGCTTGGAATTCAGTTTTCACGACTTTAGCAGGGCAAAGCAACTCGACATTCGAGCAAGATTTGAGCAATTGATGCAGTGCGGAAATTAATACGCGATGCTCAGCGACATAGCCGAGCGTTTCTGTCCCAATGTCATTGGGTGCAAACTTCACAGCATTGGGAGAATTTGCATCGGTTAACTGAACCCGCTTGTAGGTTTCGACCTGAGAGCGAATTTCTTGCCAAATGCCCATACCTTCAAAAATTCGACTGGAGAGGAGCGAAATTGAGTAGGCTTGAGCGCGGGATACAGCTTGCGATGTGAGTTCGGCTTCGATCAGTGCAATTCGGAATCCGGAATCTTTCAAGGCACAAGCGAAGGTTGTCCCGACAACTCCGCCTCCGACGATCGCAATATCAAATTCAGGCAATTGCATATCTGAGCGCACGATACGAAACTTTACATCCTATTGTCGCGTAGAGTTCCAAGACGAGCAAGTGCGATCGGCAATTTCTTCCGCCTCACATTTTAGGGAAAATTCCGTAATTGCGCTGAGATACGATTTGAGTAATTTTGAGAATCACCCAGTCAGGCGAACGTTGTGGGCGAAGTGCAGGAGAGGGTAAAACTTTATTCTATTCATCGAATAGAGCACAGATACCCCGAAGGGCGATGGATGGGGGCATCCAAATCTCCATCGGGGCTTTTTTTTAGAAGTTGAGAGTTCACAGGGCTGCCAACATCAGGTCTTCAGCAATGTCGAAGTTGGCGGTGGCGTTCTGAACGTCATCTAAGCTATCGAGTGCGTCCATGAGTTTGAGGAGCGATCGCGCATGATCGGGGTCGGTAACTTCGATCGTATTCTGAGGAATCCAACGCAGTTCAACCTGCGCTACGGTGTACCCTTGTTCTTTCAAAGCTTGGCTGAGCGCTTCTAAATTTCCGACTTCGGTAAACACTTCTGCGGCTTGACCGTCTTCGGTTTCAATCAATTCATAGGCATCTGCACCGCCTTCAAGACAGGCTTCGAGGAGCGCATCTTCGTCAATTTCTACTGCTTCGAGCTTACGACCTCGTTTCTGAGGAGCAAAGGACAGTTCGACAATTCCCTTTTGCTCAAACATCCAGTTTACGCAGCCAGTTTCACCTAAGTTTCCACCGTTTTTGCTAAATGCCTCTCTCAAATCAGCCGCAGTTCGATTGCGGTTATCGGTTAGCGCTTCGATTAAGACAGCAACTCCGCCTGCCCCGTAACCTTCATACTGAATTGCTTCGAGTGGCGCATCTGTCCCGAGTTTGCCAGCACCTTTAGCGATCGCTCTTTCGATATTGTCGTTTGGGATTCCGGCGGCTTTGGCTTTCTCGATCGCGGTTCTCAACTGAAAATTGCCTGCGGGGTCAGGTACACCATTTCGAGCCGCTACAATAATTTCGCGCGAAACCTTGGTAAAGACATTGGCTCTTTTCGCATCTACTCTCGCTTTTTGCCGCTTAATATTTGCCCACTTACTATGTCCTGCCATAACCTGAAAATCGAAACGGTGCGATTCTTAGGATATCGGATGAGCAGAAATTTCGGCTAGGATTTGCCGCCTGTGAAGGTGACACCTTGAATGAAATAGCGATTGAAAAAGGCATAGATTGCGAGAGCAGGTAGAGTGAATACCATTGAGGCTGCCATGATGTAATTCCAGTAGGTAATGTATTGACCTTTGAAGGCATTTAGACCGATTGGTAAAGTAAACATTTCGGGGTTAGACATGACGACCAGTGGAAGCAGAAATTCATTCCACGACCCCATGAAAATAAATATTGTTTGGGCAGCGAGTGCAGGTTTTGCCAGTGGTAAAACAATTTGAAAGAATGTCTCAAATCGATTCAGTCCATCCAGTTCAGCCGCTTCTTCCAGCTCTTTTGGAAAGTTAATAAAAAACTGTCGCATCATGAAAATGAATGTGGCATTAACGGCGGTTGGAATGATTAAACCCTGATAGGAATTCAGCCAGCCTAACGATTTGAGAATGAGAAATTTGGGTAAGAGTGTAATTTGAGCTGGGACAACTAATACGGCCAGAATTAAAAAGAAAAATAAGCGGTTGCCAGGAAATCGAATTCGAGCAAGTGAATAGCCTGCCATTGAGTTGAATAAAAGATTGAAAGCAGTCACGATCACAGCCACGATCGCGCTATTTAATAGCCATCTCCCGAACAAAGGTTCGCGCGAAAAAATCTGCTGATAATTCTCGAATGTGAAATTCTTTGGGATAAAGTTTGAGCCGCTCCCGGAAATTTCAGCGAGGGGTTTGAATGAAGCGGAAAGTGCCCAGAGAAAGGGAATAAAAGTGACGATCGCATAAAGAATGAGTCCCGCATACATTACCCAAATTAGCCATTTTGTTTTCA
Organism: Leptolyngbya sp. UWPOB_LEPTO1; assembly: GCF_017302695.1. Classification (NCBI taxonomy): domain Bacteria; kingdom Bacillati; phylum Cyanobacteriota; class Cyanophyceae; order Leptolyngbyales; family Leptolyngbyaceae; genus Leptolyngbya; species Leptolyngbya sp. UWPOB_LEPTO1. The sequence continues at coordinate 338,948 of NZ_JAFLCJ010000001.1, forward strand.
TGAATCTAATCTCTCTTCTTTGAATAAAGCGCGCTGAATCAAAGTTGCAGTCATGATCACCAAAGCAAGAATTAGAGTTAATGCCAGCGCATATCCCATGTCTAAACTTTTGAAGGCGTACTGATAAATCAAAAGAACAATGGTTAAAGTTGCATTGTCAGGGCCACCCGATCCGTTTGAGAAAATATAAGACTGATCAAATAGTTGAAATGTCCCAATAATTCCCATCGTGATCACAAAGAATGTGACAGGTTTTAGAAAGGGCAATGTGATACACCAAAACTTCTCCCAAGCTGTTGCTCCATCAATTGAAGCGGCTTCATATAAGCTCTCCGGGATGTCTTGAAGTGCGGCTAAATAAATCACCATAAATAGCGGAGCAGTTGCCCAAATATTCATCAACATGATGCCTTTGAGTGCAACTTGTGGATCGCCTAACCAGTTGTAAGTCGGCAGCCCGATCGCGCTTAGAAATCCATTTAGTAATCCGTTCGAGTTGTAAATCCACATGAAAATCAGTGTGAGAACGGCTGATGATGTGACGGTGGGCAGAAAAAAAGCAACTCGAAACCAGCTTTTACCTCGGATCTTTGCATTCAATAACAGTGCTAAAACGAGTGCGAGAATTGTTTGGATCGGTACAACGATCGAGACGTATTGAATCGTATTGAGTAAAGCAATCCGAACTCTTTCATCATCTTGAATTCGGATGAAATTCTTCAATCCTGTAAAGTTGTAATTGACTTCGCCGAGCAATTGAACTTTGTAGAAAGCAAGAACGATCGCGTAAATGACAGGCAGCATCAAAAAGACACCCAAGATAATAATCGTTGGGGTCATAAATGTATAACCTGATATCGCTTCTCTAAGCTTCTTAGTTTGATAAATAGATTTCACGGTTGGCAGTTTCCTGAGCGCGCTTCATTGCATTGGGTAAAGTTTGTTGTCCTAAGAGAGCACTAACAAACTGATTATCAAAATGGGTCATAATCGTTGGCAGAGTTTCGCCTGCTTGCCAGATTGTTCCATATTTTGCACCTGCGACAAGCGGCGCATAGATTGGATTACGATCGTATTTTAATTCTGCTAAAACTGAGCGGCGAGAAGGCAATGCAACGCCTTGATTTGCCCAGTTTTTCATTCCTGATTCATTTGTTAAGTATCGAATCAGCTTCCAAGCTGCATCTTTATGCTTGGATTGGCGATTCATCACATATCCGACTGTGAAAATCATTGTTCCATTACGGTTATTAATTGTGGGAATTTCTGCGGTTTGAAATTTTAAGTTTGGAAATGTTTCTTTTAAGTAAGGGACTGCCCAAGCTCCCTCGATCGCCATTGCGACTCGACCTTGCCCAAAGGCTTCGCTGTTTGAGTTTGCGCCGACATCGGAGGGTTGAGCAGCAGAGCGATCGAGGCGATACTGATCGATTACAAGCTGCAAGCCTTGAATGCCATTTGAACTTGCAAATGCAGCGTTGTTATTCTGATCAACGAGACTGCCGCCAAAGGCTTTGATCATAAAAGCTTGACGCGGCAATTCTGGAGCGATTCCGATTCCGTACTGATCGATTTTGCCATCTTTGTTTTTATCGATCGTTAATTTCTTCGCATAATCTGTCAACTCGCTCCAAGTTTTTGGAGGTTTCGAGAATCCAGCATTTTTTAGCTCAGTTGAATTATAAAAAAGAGCGAGTGTTGAAAAGTCTTTTGGGATTCCGTAAACGGTATTACCTTGCTTAAATGCGTTTAATAGATTGGGTTCAAAATCGTCCAATTTAAAATCTGGTTTGATATATGAATTGAGCGGTTCTAATACGCCATATTTAATTAATGTCGGTGCTTCAAATGCTTCGAGATAAAAGACATCTGGCGCAACTTCACCAATTAAACGAGTTCGGATTACATCCATATATTGGCTATTAATCACTTCTCGTTTGACTCGAATCGTTGGATTCTTCGCCTCAAATTCTCGAATAACTTTGTCGAGTAATTTCCCTTCATTCGGATTACTTTGCCATCCGCTTAATGTAATTTCAATTTTGCGATCCGACTGCGATCGACAGCCTAACGTGAAGAAAACTAAACTGATCGCGATCGAACAAGAAAGCAATTTCCTCATACACTTGTAATCTGAAGTCATTCTTTCATCCTAATCATGCCGTCTCGGTTTGCAAGCCTGCTGAAATCAATCTTCTTCATGGGAATGGTCTGTCTCAGTCTGTGCCTCAGCAGTTGCCAATCGACTCAGGCATCGGGCGTGATTCACCTGACTTTGTGGCAAGGGGTGAATCCGCCCCCGAATCGGGATGTGCTGCAAAAACTCGTCGATCGCTTTAATCAGCAAAATCCCAAGATCCAAGTCGAATCGCTCTACGTCGGACAAGGCGACCAACAAATGCCCAAAATTCTGGCGGCAGTCGTGGGGAATGCGGCTCCTGATATGTTGTGGTTTGCGCCGATGATTACTGGGCAATTGGTCGAACTCAATGCACTACGATCGCTCGACGATTTTCATCCGCCTGTCCAAGCTGAACTTGATCCAGCCCTATCTGATACAACCAAGTTTGACGGTAAAACTTGGTCAGTTCCTTTTAGTACAAACAATGTCGGGATTTACTATCGTCCTAGTCTGTTCAAAGCCGCAGGGGTGAAAGCCTTGCCGAAAACTTGGTCAGAATTTCGCACCGTCGCTAAACAACTGACCCGCGATACAAACGGAGATGGAAAAGCAGATCGATTCGGAATGCTTTTACCGCTAGGCAAAGGTGAATGGACAGTTTTTACTTGGCTTCCCTTTATGTTTAGCGGCGGTGGGGAACTGGCAACTCCTCAAATTGCTGAAGTCGTTTTGAAAAAATTAAATGAAACAACAAAGCAGCAATCCTCAAACTCTTCATCAAATATCGGTCAACAGATGGTGATGGATGGACGAGCAGATGTGAGTTCAGTTCATTTAAGGCAGTTAAATATTGTAAATTCGGGAGCGATCACTGCTCTCAACTTCTGGCGCGACCTAATGCAAGATGGCTCCGCAATTCTCTCTCAACCCGAACGCGGCTATGAACTAGACAGCTTCCTTGCTGGCAAAGTCGCAATGCAGCTTTCAGGGCCTTGGACACTTGGGCAACTGCAAGCTACAAAAGTTGATTTCGGAGTGTTACCGATTCCGTCTGGAAAGCAACCTGCAACCGTTATTGGAGGCGAGAATTTATTCCTCTTCAAATCCAAGCCAGAACGAGAACAAGCCGCATTAAAATTTGCCGAATTTGTCATGAGCGAAGCGTTTCAGACCGAATGGGCGATCGGGACTGGCTATCTTCCAACTAATTTAAAATCTCGTGAAAGCCAAGCTTACAAGGAGTTTCGCTCGAAGCAGCCGGCGGTTGATGTCTTCCTAAATCAAGCAAAATTTGGTAAATCGCGTCCGATTTTCCCCGGATATAATCGGATTTCTGACAATTTGGGACGCGCGATCGAAGCGACATTACTCGATCGTGCGACTCCCGAAGCTGCTCTCAAATCCTCACAACAACGACTCGATTTGATCTTTAAGTAAGCGCATATTTCACGACCCAACGCCGAAAGAGTTCGACTTTGATGCACCAAGTTTGATTGACTTCGTGAACGACATCGTGACGGCGAAGGGCTTCGATCGCGGTATCAAATTGCGCGGGGTCGAAGTGTTGTAAGAGAACATCGCGGGATAGACCTTGGTGAGCGATCGCTTTGAGGATGTCTTGCTGTCCGGGGGGAGATTGGGCGGCTTGTTGCCAGACTCCGGTGAAGTAGTAGCGTCCGTTGTCGTAGAGGTCGGAGCTTTCGGTGATGGCGGTGAGGTCGTCGATCGAGAATTGGTGAGATCTGTCGCGTCCTTGCTCGAAGACTTGGGCGTTGTAGCGGCGGACGAGTTGGAATCCGAGGAGTTGGACGAGGTAGGGCTGTCCGGCGGTGAGGTCGAAGATTTCGTCGTAGAGGTCGGGGGCGTAGTCGAGGGAGAAGTCGTCGGAGGGAGTGGCGAGGAGTTGGCGGGTGGAAGCTCGATCGAGGAAGCTGAGGCGGATGGGGATGATGCTGGCAAAGAAGGGGTGGAAGTAGTCTGCGGTCATTTCTTCGAGGGTGTGGAGTCCGGCGAAGGCGAAGGCGATTTTGGGACTCATTTGAACCAGTCCACGTAGGTAGCTGAGGAAGTCGCTGCCGAGTTTGCCGTCTCGAATTGAGTCTTCAAGTTTTTCAAATTCGTCGAGGGCAATGATGAGCCCTGCAGCTTCGGGTCGTCGAATCAGAGATTGAAGGTAACGGCGGAAAGTGGGATAGGGGCGATCGTCTAAGTCTTGATCGGGTGGGGCAGGGTGTTGGGTTACTTCAGCGATTTCATCACAGATAGAGCGGAGAACATCGCCTGCGCCTTGGGTGACTTCGCCGAGGCTGAGGAGATTGACGTAAATGAGTTGGGTGTTGGAGCCGAGGCGATCGTTGACGTTGCGAAGCAGGGAGGTTTTGCCCATGCGGCGATGACCGTAGAGGACGACGGATTGGAGTCGATCGCTCATGAACCAGAGTTCTTCGAGTTGTTTGAGGATGTCATTGCGTCCAACGAAGAGACTGCCTTCTACGGGATCGCCTGTGACGTAGGGGTTTTGGACGGGTTTGAGGATTTCGATTCTGCCGATTTCGCTGACGGACTTGAGAAGAGAATCGCGCCAGGTTAGGGCGATCGATAAAATGAGGTTTCGTTCGGCTATAGGTAGCGATTCAGCAGAATCAAGAACTGCATTGAGATCACCAAGTGCCCGGTTAGAAGCAAAGGCGCGGGCGGTACGGGAGACAACGACGTTGCAGATAACGCGAATATCTTCAGAGGCGCGACGGAGGTGATCGATCGCCTTCCAGCTTTCGGTGCGGAGGAGTGGAGCTTGAGGCGTGGGGAGATTGAGAGCAGCAATTTCGGGGAGATTGGAAACTTGAGCGCGATCAAGGATTGTCGCAAGGAGTAGCATTTCTGCACCGTGGGGAAGGGATTCGACGACTGAGAAGGCAGCTATTGCGGCGATCGGAATATCTCTATATAACCACCAGAAGCCTGCTGCGGTGGCACGAGCAGGAGAGTCAAGGCGTAAATTAACGTTGGTGTTAGGTTGCATCCTACGTCTGATGAATTTTGGCAGGATAAAGAGGCTGTCAATAAATTTTGCTTTAGAAGATGCACTAAGTGAAGCTGAGGCGTATCTGATAACTTGCTGATCCCAAATCGAGTCGGAAAGATAGGCAATACGAGGTACAAGAATTTTTGAGTCTGTTCTGGAAAGTACGAAATTGACTGCTTGAATAACAGAGATGAATTGCTGTGTGTATCTTAGAAGTTCATTTGCGATATTTAATCCAAGTTTCCAATCTTGCTGTAGCCAGGTAGATAACCTCTCTGTCACTCGGGGAAGTGGTAAAGGAGTGGCATGTGGAACGGGCAAATGTCCTTGTTTAGAAATTTGCATGGCAAGAAGCAACCCCCATAACCAGCATTCAAGGCGTATGACTGCCATGCCAATGCACACAACTAAAGCAATGCCATAAATAGTACTAAAACTTGTGCTGAAAATGGCACTGGCCAGTAAGCTAAGAATTGCACTACCAGCAGCATTGATAGCTATAGCGGTAGTTACACCTCCAAGTGTACTAATAGCAGTACTAAGAGCAATACTAGCTCCCGTACTTATAGCTGCAACAAAAGCTAAAGCGACATTGTTATTTGCCCCACCAACCACACCACCAACCACACCACCAACCACACCACCAACCACACTAAAAGCTGTGTTTCGAGCTATTATTGTGCTTGTTCTTTGCACACTAAGAAAAAAAGAAAAAACTGCGCTGAAAGCTACGCCGAGCGTTACACTAATCCAGCTAACTGGTAGTTTTGCTATTTCTAGCAGGGAACAGATTAAGAAAGGGGTCGTTGACTGTGAGATAAACCCTTGTAGCCACAATTTTGCTTGAACTGGATTTTCAAAAAACCATCGTAGTTTTTCGCGCCAAGTCTCAGCTTGCCTAAAGTCCGCTTCACAACGAGCGAACACATTCACATACCACCGGATTGCCTGCGGAAAGTAGAACACCCAATACAGCAAACGCACATAATCCAACGGGTTCCACAGCGAGAGCGGACGACGCAGCTTTGGGGCGAGATCAAGCTTAGGAACGGGCTGGCTCATAGCGTGAGATTCGTAGGGAGATGGTTAGGATGATGACTAGTAGAACGTATCGATCGCTTCCAGAACACCCTCGAAGAAAGAACCTCCCAAAGAAAGCCAATCCAGTCAAGACATTCCATGCTTTTCAAAGTCCCCCAGAATGGGGGATTTAGGGTGCAAAAGCTCTCAGCAGTAACAGATAAATCAACGGGTGTGTACACAGTAGCTCTGCATAAAGGAACTCGAACAACGATCGCAAGTCTCACCCCATCCTATCCTGACTCCAGAGGCAATCCAATTCAAGGCTTACAATCTGCAAAGGTCAGCGAGTCAGGATCTAGAAAATCTGCCAAAGCCATTTCCAGAACGAGTTCAATGCTATCCCCAATCTGCTGAGCATAATTTACATAAGCCTCCCGAATAGGGTCTGGCAACACAGCAAGCAACATCAATGCAGCATCATGGCTGAGATGTTTTCTAATGGATTCTGCAAGTGTCTGCATCAATCTATCTCCTTCAGTTTTGCCTAGATCCCACTTTCTAGCGAAACCTCGATCATTCTCTCCAAACTGCCCAATCGTTACCGAAAACGTTCTCCTCTTCGTGACCACGATCGCAAGATTCTCCGTGAACCCCGCAATCTTCTCAACGACGATCGCGCAATTCGTCACGAACCTTCCAACCTTACTGACGAACGCCAAGACATTCACTACAAATCTCGTCCTCTTCTCAGCAAAAACACCCCCCTACCTGTATTGATACTGCCGAAATAACTCGTACCCTCCCCGCATCAACCGTTTCGGATACCCCCCACTCTCCTCAATCAATCGTTCAATCTCCTCCGACGTAAACTGAATCGGCAATCCCCGCAACTTTCTCGCCACAAATTCCCCCATCTCCCTATCTCCCCATCTCCCCACTCTCTCCTCCAAACAAATCCCCGCCAACGGCGAAGTCATCCCATCCTGCCCATCTCGAAACAACCGATCCAGCGAACTCCCCGCCGCCAACACCAACCGCAACGGCGCATCCGCTCCCTCCGCTAATCCCCGCAACTGCGATCGCAGTCCATGCGTAAACCCCTGCCACGTCATCTTCTCCACCTCATCCAGCAGCAAGACCAACCGTTTAGCCGAGAGCGATCGCTTCAACCGCGCCCCCTGACAAGTCGCCACCCCTGCTTGATGACACAACTCCTCATAAAAATCCTCATCACTCTCGATCGAATTCAAATCTAGATAAATCGGCACTCGCCCCAACCGTGCTTGACAATCGCGATAAACCGCCCGCAGCAAAGACGATTTACCAATTTCTCGATCGCCAATCACCGCCACACTATTGCGACTTTCCAGCAATTCAAAAATTCGCTGCAATTCCCGATCGCGTCCAAAAAACTGCATCGGATCATCGACCCTGCCACTCAACGGCTCAAACGGATTTTTCAGCGATCGCACCGCTTTGCGTTCCTGAATTCGCTGAACAACTGCCCGAATTCCAGTCACGACATTCAAAAACGCCTCATCCTGATTGTCCCAAGTCGTTACAGGCTTAAAATTCTTCGGCAATCCTTGAATCTCAGCAAACGGTAGCCTCGTACAATCGGCTGGACGAAGCGAGATCGGAATCACGATCGCTTCCTTTGCCTTATGCCGCTCGATCGCCCGCTTCATTTCCAACTCAAAACAATAGTCCGACGCAATAAAGTCAGAGCTAATCAGCAACAGAATAATTTCTGCTGCCTCCAAATTCTCATCAATCTTTCCCGCCCATTTCTCACCCGGCAAAATCTTACGATCGTGCCACTGCTGAATCAAATTTTGCCGCTTCAGCGTTGCAAGATGCGCCTCAAGTCGATCGCGCAAATCCTCATCCTTGTGAGAATAGGAATAAAACAATGAAAGGGGTGAAGTCATCGGGGCAGTTCATCGTCTGGGGCAAACGTCGAGTGGAATCCACCTGCTTATTATCCACGAGAAATTTAGCGATCGTGTCAAATTGCACTCATCGTTATCAATACTAAAATTAGTATTCTGGCAAACGTACGCTCAGGCATTCTCTCCGAAGCTGCCGACAAAGAAAATACTAAAATAGCTATAGAAAATTACCAAAAATGGTATGTCTGCTTTCGCAGGAGATCATCATGAATCAGGTTATGAAGCAGCCCTCGTCCTGGCTATTCGATGGAATTAAATTGAATCCGAGCGATCGCTTCCGTCCTTTCTATTTCACTGATGAACTTCAGGCACGGTTAGAGTTTTTGCTTGAAGGACGGAAACAGCGAACGCTTTCAGAAGAAGAAGAAGCCGAAATGATGGGATTATTAGAACTCAATCGCATTTTTAGCTTTGTGAATACCAAACTGGCTTCCGAATTGTGGCAATCAACGACTTCACTCGACAATCTGTCCGGCGACGAGCCAAATTCCTCTGCGAATATTGCCACTCCCTAGAACGCACCAGCGCGACCCATTCACGATCGATCATTTAATTCCTCAATCTTTAGGCGGTTCTGATGAGATCAATAACCTCGCCTATGCCTGTCAACGCTGTAACTTCTATCGCTACAACTTCATCACGGGTATTGATCCAGAAACCAATCAAGAAGTTCCTCTGTTTAATCCCAGAACTCAGGATTGGGAGAAGCATTTTATTTGGACTGCCGATGGCTTGAGAATCTTAGGAGTCACTCCGATAGGTCGAGCAACCTGTAAAAGACTTGATCTGAATGATGATGACCACAATCAGGGCTTTATTCAAAATTCTCGACAATCTTGGGTAGAAGTTGGATGGCATCCACCGAAAGACGATCCAAAGTTATTGTCTTGAATTCCCCTTTCGTCTAGGGTTTAGAGTCTGCATCTCTGGGAACACTAACGGCGTTGTTTGCTAGCCCCGTTATGACTCAGCCCTTTATCTCGGTCGTCATTCCCACGTATGGGCGTGAAGAACCTCTGCGCGACACAATCATTGATGTTCTAAAACAAGATTATCCTCACTACGAAGTGCTAGTCGTCGATCAAACTCCTGTGCATGAGCCGGATGTACAAAAGTTCCTCGAAGACCTAGCAGAAGTAGGAAAAATCCAATGGTTTAAGCTCGATTGGGCAAGTTTACCAGGGGCGAGAAACTATGCGGTGCGGCGATCGCAAGGTGAGATCCTTCTCTTCATTGATGACGACGTGCAGTTAGAACCGGGATATCTAGCCGCACATGCTAAGAACTATCAGAGAGCAGAGATTGGTGCAGTTGCGGGCAGAGTCTTTGATCGCATGAAGCTCGCTGATTTTGCACCAGGGCTAGAGATTCAAGACTTACCACCCGAAGCACACGATCCTGGAATCGCTTGGTATCACTTAAATCTAGTCCATACGGTAAAACCGCAGCAGGTTTTGAGCGCGCGTGGGTGCAATATGTCTTATCGCCGCGAAGTATTTGAGAAACATAATATTTGGTTTGATGAGCGGTTTCGGGGAAGTGCCGTTCGGGAAGAGTCTGACTTCTGTTTGAAATTGCGGAAGACGGGCTTGATGATTTGGTATGACCCAGAAGCTTCATTAGTCCATTTGGGTGAGGAAACGGGCGGCTGTCACGATATCAGTACGAAGTCGCTGAAATATCAGATGACCTTCTATCACAATCATTTTTTGATGGGATTGAACAATCTCACAGTCTCGCAAGCTGCGCGTTTCTTTTTCCGATTGTTTGACTGTCATGTGTTGGGTCGTCCGCCTTGTCACAAAAGTGGTTCACCGCTCAAAATCATCACGAGATTTTGCTTTTATTCATTGGGATTTCTTAGCGCGATCGTGACACTCATTCGATCGCTCTGGGATGACGGACAAATTTATAGCCGACGAGATGAGGTGAAACGATGAAAATTCTAGTTGCGAGTCATTCTTATATCGTCGATCTCAATTGTGAAAAGCTCCGAGTTTTAGCGAATTTAGAACCGGGTATCGAAGTCACGATCGTCGTTCCCAAACGTTGGAAACCGGGTGGCGTGATGAAAGATACAATCGAAACTCGCTATCGCGAAGAAGGATCGTTTCGAGTTGTTCCTATTTCTAATTTCAGTCAAAATAATCAGGGCTTACTTACATTTGGAGCCGATTTAATTTCGCTACTGAAATCGTTTCGACCCGATATTATTCAAGTTGAGCAAGGGTCTAAGTCTTTTGCATATGCACAGTTTATTACTGCGAATCGACTCTTAAATTTGAAAGCCAAGAATCTCTTTTTTACCTGGTGGAATTTGCCTTATACGTTGCAGTTTCCGGTGTCATTACTTGAGACATACAATCTCAAAAATACAGACGGAATCGTGGTTGGAAATCAGGACGGAGCTAAGATTTTACGCGATCGCGGTTACACAAAAAAAATGAGCATCATGCCGCAGCTTGGTGTTGATGAATCTCTCTTCTGTCCTCAGCCTCAGCCGGAACTTGTTGCAAAATTTGGGATTCAGCCGGATGATTTTGTGGTGGGATTTGTCGGGCGATTTGTGCCTGAGAAAGGAATCTTGACGTTAGTAAACGCATTAGAGAAATTGCGCGATCGCAATTGGAAACTTCTTCTACTCGGACGAGGTGAACTCAAAGCAGAAATTCAACAACAAGCTGAAAAATTCGGATTTAGCAACCGCTTGATTTGGATCGAAAGTGTTCCTCATGCCGAGGTTTATCGCTATATCAATTTGATGAATACCTTGGTTTTACCTTCTGAAACAACGTATCAGTTTAAAACATTAACTTCAGTTGGCTGGAAGGAACAATTCGGGCATGTTTTGATCGAAGCCATGGCTTGTCAGGTTCCAGTGATTGGCTCGGATTCAGGCGAGATTCCGAATGTCATTGCAGATTCAGGCTTGGTGTTTCCAGAGGGAAATGTCGAGGAATTGAGCGATCGACTAGCACGATTAATCGACAATCGTGAGTTTGCTATGGACTTGGGACAGCGAGGGTATCAAAGAGCAATGGCGAAATATACGAATCGGGCGTTAGCGAAGGAGTTGTTGGAGTTTTATCGATCGCTTTGAAAAATAGGATCGGTAGAATGAATCCCATAGATGACCAAGTTTGAGCATATGAAGAACTTAGAAGAAATCGAACTGGCTGTGCGTCAATTGTCTGCCGAAGAACTCGCTGCTTTTCGGATCTGGTTTGCTGAATTTGATGCAGAACTGTGGGATCGGCAATTTGAAGAAGATGTAGCAGTCGGGAAGCTCAATCACTTAGCTGAACGGGCGCGACAACATTTACGAGAAGGGGACTGTACTGACCTGTGAGATATCGCGCGACTCCTGATTTCTGGTACTGCTATCGACAATTGCCCGAAGAAATTCAGGAACTTGCCGATCGCTGTTACGAATTACTCAAGCAGGATTCTCGCTATCCATCATTGCACTTCAAAAAAGTCGGGCAATTCTGGTCAGTCAGAATCGGGCTACACTATCGCGCACTAGCACTTGAAGAAGGTGACGACATTGCATGGTTTTGGATTGGAACCCATGCGGAATATGACCAACTCCTGCGGGGTTAAAAATCACATGAAAATCTTACAAATCGTTCCATCAATCTCTTTAGTTTATGGCGGGCCTAGTCAAATGGTGCTGGGGCTTTCAAGCGCATTGGCAAAAGCTGGTGTCGAGATTACAATCGCGACAACCAACTCTAACGGCGATGTCGGACAAGCTCCACTGGATGTCCCTTTAGGTGTTCCCGTTGCTCAAAACGGCTATGAAATTTACTACTTTCGATGCTCCCCATTTCGACGGTATAAATTCTCGATCGAGCTTCTCCAATGGCTTCACAAACACGCCAAAGATTACGATCTTGCACACATTCATGCACTCTTCTCTCCTGTGAGTTCGTGCTCAGCAGCGATTGCGCGATCGCAGCACTTACCTTATATTCTTCGACCTCTCGGAACCCTCGATCCGGCTGACTTACAGAAAAAACGCCAGATCAAGCGTCTTTATGCAGCAGTGCTAGAACGTCCCAACTTAGCTGGAGCCGCAGCAATTCATTTCACCAGCGAGCAAGAAGCGAAAACTTCAGAGCGATTCAATACAGTGACTCGCGATGTCGTGTTGCCATTAGGAGTCAGCTTGCCGCTTTCTGCATCGAATTCAATTCATGAGAAATATGGCATTCCCACGAACAAGCCAATTCTGCTTTTCATGTCTCGAATCGATCCCAAAAAAGGATTAGATCTCTTACTCCCTGTGCTGGAAAATCTCGACTCAGACTTTCACTTTGTCCTAGCTGGCGGCAACCCTCAAGATCCAAGCTACGAAGCAACGATTCGCGATCGCATTCAATACTCTCAACTCAAAGACAAAACCTCGATCGTCGGCTTCGTCACCGGAAGCGAAAAAACTGCTCTGCTCGAAGCAGCAGATTTGTTTGTCTTACCGTCTTACTACGAAAATTTCGGCATTGCAGTCGCAGAAGCGATGAGTGTTGGAACGCCTGTCGTGATTTCAGATCAGGTTCATATCTGGCAAGACATTGAGCGATCGCAATCCGGTTGGATCACTCAATGCAACATTGCCAGCCTGACGCAAGCTCTAAAAGAAGCACTAGCAAACCCCACAGAACAACTCCAACGCGGTAAAAACGCTCAGACTTTTGCACTAGAAAACTACAGTTGGGACGCGATCGCCCAACAAGTGATCAAAACCTACCAAGACTTGATATGAATTCGCGCGGTCAAAGGCGCGAATTATCTTGCAAACAGCAAATCCGCAAACCCGTACAAGCTCACTCCTAACAGCAAAGTCGCCATTACCTGCGTTGGACGCGGACGTACTGCTGGAATCAACGCCTCGCGCACCAAAATCGACGCACAAGCTCCCACCGTAAACACTAATCCCAACAACAAATACGCCAATTCTGAATTAAAAATCCAGACACTAAACAGCAGCATCGATAACGCCAACATCAACGTTTCAACTAATTGAGGCGGATTATCCTGACTCATAAACTCGATCGTGTGCCAAAAACTGCGCCACTGCCGCATCTGTCTCCCTCGCGTCAAAGAGTTAGTCATCACTAACTTTTATCAGCTTTGCAAAGTTCTTTTCAAGTCCGCGATCGCACTTTCCATCTCCACCTGCGGAAACGATCGATAAAATCGACTCACACTTAAAAACGGTTCCGGGGTTGCCAGTACTAAAACGCGATCGCAAATCCCTTCAAGTTGGCGGATCATCACTTGCGGCGCAACTGGCGCACAGATCCAAATCTCTTTTGGCTCTTGTTTTCGTAGCGATTTCGCTGCGACTGAAATCGTCATTCCTGTCGCAATCCCGTCATCGACGAGCAGCGCAATTTTTCCCGTTGCCGTGACATTCGGACGATCGCGAAATTGCTCAAACTGACCTTTTGCTTTCGCCAAAGCGCGATTTAGCGCATCCTCCCACCCTGGAATTCTCGAATGAACCGACCTTAAGACTTGTCCATCTGCGGTCACTGCCCCGATCGCTAATTCTGGATTTTCAGGTCGCGTAATCTTCTTCGCCACCAAAATATCCAGTGGACAATGTAAAACCTGCGCGATCGCCGCACCAATTTCCACCCCGCCTCGGGGCAACGCATAAACGATAAATGATCCATCGACCGACTGCGCTTGTTCCAACACCAAATGCGCCAGCCGTTCCCCCGCATCTTTGCGATCGTCAAATAAAACGGTATCCGAAGACAATTGAGAAGAAAACATCGGTTCCTCCTGCCTGAAGGATATCTTCAGCATAGATCCAGAATTTCAACTCTGTCTTCTTTCTTTCGATTGCCGCAATCCGATCGCAATTCCCTTTAGAATTTATGGGTTAATAAATTTCTGCGCGATCCGATTCATGGCGAACGACGAACAAATTAGCCTGTTTGATATCCCTGCTGCTGAACCCTCTGCTCCACCCAGTTTTGACCCGGAGTTGATTCCGACGAGTGCCAAGATTCCGATTCCAACGGGGACGTATCAAACGATGGAAGCGATGGGCGCACATTGTAATCGCTGTCATCGCTGCGACTTGGGTGCGTCTCGAACTCATGCAGTGATTGGACGCGGCAATTTGAAAGCGCCGATCATGATTGTCGGGGAAGGGCCTGGACAGACTGAGGATGAGACGGGAATGCCCTTTGTCGGAAAATCGGGGCAGTTGCTCGATCGCATTCTGGCTTCAGTGAATCTCACGACCGAAGAAGATGTCTTTATCTGTAACGTCGTCAAATGTCGTCCCCCTGAAAATCGCACGCCAACGACGGATGAGGCAGCGGCTTGCAGTGGCTACTTGGCCGAACAAATTCGCATGGTCGATCCGAAAATTATTCTCTTAACTGGGGCAACAGCGATGAAAGCCCTAGTCGGAATCAAACAGGGAATCACTAAAGTTCGGGGACAGTGGATCGAAAAAGACGATCGCTTTTACATGCCAATCTTCCACCCGGCTTATCTGCTCAGAAACCAATCTCGTGAGAAAGGTCAACCGAAATGGCTGATGTGGCAAGATATTCAGGCAGTGCGAGCAAAACTCGATCAACTCAGAGGTGCAGATTAGTTTCGTCTCAATCTGCGCGCTTCATCGTCGAGCCGACTGCGAGTTTCTAAATTTGCCAACCCTGTAACTCGCAATCCGTAACGGGCTTGGAATTGTCGGATCGCGGCTTGAGTCGCTGGATCGTAATATTGTGCGATCGCAAAATCACTGCGCAGAATCGCTTTCAAATTATTCCGCAGATTTCGCATCACGCTCGAAAGCTTTTCTTCAGTGGCACGATTGACCAATCCCGTTTCAGAAAGCCCATAAATTTGCTGAAGCTCTCGAATAGCTCGCCGAGTTGGGGCATCAGTTAACGGAGCTTTCTGATTGATGTCATAGCCAAACCCCGCCAGGATGGCTTTAATTTGTGCATCAGTATAAATGCTCAGCGCTGGAGATTGGAGTGCAGGTTGAGAAGGTGGCGAGTTTTGGGATTCTGTTCTTGGAACTGCATCATTGAGCAGGTCATTCAATCGCCGTCGAGTTTCAAGATTGGCAATTCCAGTCGCAGGTAAGCGATTTTGCTGCTGAAACTTTTTCACCGCTTCTTCGGTTTGCTTACCGTAAAACTGGCTCCCCGGAAGCTCGGGACTAGGACGAACTGTCCGATTTAAGCCAAGTTGTAGCGTGCGCACAATATCTGCTGCTTTGTCTTGAGTGGGAATGTTCAACGTTTCATCAACTGGGAGTTGAAACTGAAACTGAAACTCACGAATGCCTTGCCGAACTCTCGGATCGTCGATTGGCGCATTCAGTGGAACCGCATACCCTAATCCATTGAGAACTGAGAGAAATTGTGCCACGGTGTAGTCTTGCGATCGCGCTGCATTAACCGCTGGACATAGAATCATTCCTGACACCAAGCTCCCCATCACCCATCCAGAAATCCGTCTCACGTTTTACATTCCCTTACGTTTTATCTGAAGAAATTATCGCTTGTTCTGCTAGTGTCTCATTGTATTTACCGTCAGGGATTAATGAAGAAATTGTGATATTTCGCGGTTCATGACGTATTCAATTCGGATTGCTGACCTACCAGAGAGTGAACGCCCTCGCGAACGCCTGATCGCTCAAGGTGCAAAAACACTTGCAACGGCTGAACTTCTAGCAATTTTGCTGAGTACAGGGTCAGGGAAACTGTCCGCTGTGGGGCTAGGGCAATATATTTTGCAAACCCTGAGCCAGCATCAGCGCGATCCGTTGAGTGCATTGCGAGAAGTGACAATTTCAGAACTGACGAAAGTTCCCGGCGTTGGAACTGCGAAAGCGACAACGATTTTAGCTGCGATCGAACTTGGCAAACGAGTCTATCAATCTCGACCTCCCGAAAAAACAGTCATTGATGATCCGAATGTAGCTGCTGCTGCTTTGAGTCATGAATTGATGTGGCAGTCTCAAGAGCGATTTGCCGTGCTGATTCTCGATGTGAAGCATCGCTTAATTGCAACTCAAGTGATTACGATCGGGACTGCAACCGAGACGTTAGCACATCCGCGTGAGATTTTTCGAGAAGTAATTCGGCAAGGGGGAACACGGTTAATCGTGGCGCACAATCATCCGTCGGGTAATACGGAACCGAGTGCAGAAGATATCAATTTGACGCGCCAGTTGCTCGAAGGTGCTCGATTTTTGGGAATTCCATTGCTCGATCATCTCATTCTCGGAAATGGCAATCATCTGAGTTTGAGACAGACCACATCGTTGTGGGATGAAGTCGCACAAGAGGTTTGATTTTTGATGTGAATGATTGTCTTTCTTCACGCCATTAGCTCGATTTGGCGCAACTATCTACAATCTTTGTTTGAAACGGAAAGGCTCACTCTAAGGGGAGATTTGTAAGGAAGCGCACCTCGGATTTAATAAAGTACGCCGTTTACGCCTACGGATGACTCTTTATGAAGCGCGATGCTACCGGTAAGTTTGTTCAAAATTGGGATGCAGAAACCAAACAACGCATTAGCATTTCTCTTACCCGTACAGCTTGGCGATCGCTCGATAAAGAAGCACAAAAACGGGGAATGTCTCGCTCTGAAGTCATTGAACACTTTGCTCGCAGTCTAGAAGCAGAGCATTCTAACGAATCTACCTATGCAAACGCTCCAACGGCGTTGCTTCCAGCTCAAATTTTTGAGCAACAGCAGGAAATTGCTGCTCTGAAATGTCAGAAGCAGGAGTTAGAGGCACGCTTAGAAGGCTTGCTCAATACAAGTGCCCAAACCAATGAACGCAAGGTAGAAACCATTCTAGAAAGTATTGCCGATGCTTTCGTTGCCTTCGATCGAGACTGGCGCTACACCTATGTCAATCGGGCAGCGGCTCGAATTCTGCACCGATTACCCGAAGAATTGCTGGGTAAACATGTTTGGAATGAAGTTTTTCCTGAACTCATTGGCGGAATCGCCTATCGAGCAATGCATCAAGCCGTAGCAGAACAAGTCGCACTGACCTGGGAAGAGTTTGGCGAACCCGTTCAATCCTGGCTAGAAGTCAATGCTTATCCCTCGCAAGAAGGACTCGCCGTTTATTTTCGGGATGTGACAGAACGCAAGCAAGCAGAGGCAGAACGGGAACGATTACTCCAAGCGTTGGAAACGGAAAGGGCGCAATTTGAAGCAGTTCTGCACCAGATGCCTGCGGGAGTTTTCATCGCGGATGCTACTACTGGTAAGTTGGTGCTTGCAAACGAACAAGCCAAACAAATTGTCAAATATGACTTTGAACAGTCCCATGAGCTAGAGGACTATGTTCCCGTGACTCCATTTGCAGCATTTCGCCCGAATGGACAAATTTATGCACCAGATGAGTATCCATTGGTGCGATCGCTCAAAACCGGGGAAGTCATTACGCAAGAGAAAATGGAGCTACGCCAGGAAGATGGTAGCTATAGCATTATTTCAGTCAGTTCCAGTCCAATCTTAGATAAGCAGCAACGAATCCTGGCAGCCGTTGCGGTCTTTCAAGATGTCACTCACCTCAAACAGGTTGAAGAAAACCTGCGGCAGACAGAAGAACGCTTACAGCTTGCCCTCGTATCCGCCGCAATGATTGCTTGGGATATCGATTTGGAGACCAATCAAGTGGTGTGTTCTCCAAATGCGCTGGAGATTTTTGGGATGCATGTGGGCACCGCAGAAGCATTTCGTGCGGTAATTCATCCCGACGATCGACAACTTGTCAGGCAAACGATGGAACAGGCGATCGCGAGTGACCACTCCTTTTCTCAGGAATACCGAGTGATCAGTCCCGATGGTGCAATTCGCTGGCTCAAAAGTCAGGGGCGCGTCTATCTCAATGATGCGGGACATGCGATTCGGATGCTAGGGGTCTCGCTCAACATTACCGAACGCAAGCAAATCGAAGCTGAACGCGATCGACTTCTCAAACAAGAGCAGGCTAGCCGTCGATTAGCTGAAAATGAACGTCAGCGACTGCGAGACATTCTGATGCAAGTGCCTGCTATGTTTGCCGTGTTGTCGGGTTCTGATCACGTCTTTGAACTGGCAAACTCTAAGTTTCTGGCTGTCTCCGGACGTTCCGAAGACATTTTGGGGAAGAGAGCACACGAAGTATTTCCTGAAATGGCAGCTCAGGGATATTCTGAGATTTACGATCGGGTCTATCAGACTGGGGAAATTATTCAAGGAGATGAGTCTCTGTCCCGCTGGGAGCCGAATGGGGACGGCAATGTCGTCGAAGGATTTTTCAATTTCGTGTTTCTGCCGCTAAGAGACATTGATGGTTGTATCGATAGTATCTTGATTCATGGAATCGAAGTTACGGCTCAAGTACAAGCCCGTCAGCAGGCAGAAGCCTTACTGGTAGAACTTCAGCGCAAAGAAAGACAACAGCAGTTCTTGATCGAATTGAATGATGCAATTCGTGCCCTGCAAGACTCTGAAGAAATTATGTGGCAGGTGGTTAGCTCCACCGGGCATCATTTCAATGTCACTCGCTGTACTTATGGTGAAATTGATCCAACCCAGGAATATGTTCTTGTCGATCGCGACTACTGCAATGAGGTCAGGAGCGTCGTTGGTAGACTGCCGATGAGTTTGTTTGGGTCTGAGATTATTGCTGAATTGCAGCAAGGCAAAACGATTGTGATTGATGATGTCGATCGCGATTCTCGAACTGCTGGAGCAAGAGCCGCTGCTTTTGCTGAAATACAAACCAAATCGTTGCTGTGCGTCCCCTTCGTGAAGGCAGGACGGTTCCTTGCATTGTTGATGTTGCACCATGCTACTCCTCGGCAGTGGACATCAGAAGACGGGAAATTACTGGAACGTATCGCTGAAAAAACCTGGCTAGCTGTAGAGCGATCGCGAGCAGAAGCAGAATTGCGAGAGCGTGAAGCTCACCTACAACTTGCGCTGAAAGTGGGACGGATGGGCACTTGGCATTGGGATTTGCAAGCAGATACGCTCCTCTGGTCATCAGGACATTTCACGATTCTGGGGCTACAGCCTGATGAGGATAAGCCTAGCTACGCACTTTGGGCAAGTCGCGTGCATCCGGATGACTTGGGAGAAACAGAGACAAAGTGGCAGCAAGCGATCGCGGAACGAACAGAGTACCATCACGAATATCGCCTGCGCTTGCCAGACGGCTTGATTCACTGGGTCGATGTGAGAGGACAGTTCTCCTATGATGCGCAAGGACAACCGAAGCACTCGATTGGCGTTGTGATTGACATTACAGAGCGCAAGCAAGCGGAAGAGATCTTGCATCAAACGCTACAAAAGCTCAATTTCCACGTCGAAAATACGCCGATGGCAGTTGTGGAATGGGACGATAACTTTCGAGTCCTTCGGTGGTCTGCTGGTGCAGAACGCATTTTGGGCTGGAAAGCTGAAGAAATACTGGGTAAACATTTAATGGAGATTCCGTTTGTCTTTGAAGAAGACCTGGAATCGGTTGCTGATGTCTGTCAGCGATTAGTTTATGGTGAGGAACCGCATATTCTCTCGTACAACCGCAATTACACGAAAGATCGCAACATCGTGCATTGCGAGTGGTATAACTCCAGCCTCAGAGATAAATCGGGACGGATGCTGTCGGTATTGTCGCTGGTGTTGGATGTCACGCAGCGCAAGCAAGCCGAGCAGGAACGGGAACAACTGTTAGAGCGCGAACGCCTTGCTCGCGCCCAATCCGAAGCGGCACAGCAGCAATTGGCGACTATCTTTGAAACCTCTCCGATTGGCTTAGCTTTACTGGATGCCGAGCAACGATATGTTGCCATCAATGAATCCTTAGCTGAAATTAACGGATTAACCCGTGAGCAACATTTAGGCAATTCAATTTCGACGCTGTTTGGTCAAACCGACCCCAGATTAGTGGAAATCTTTGAGCGAATTTACACGACGGGAGATCCCTTCATTTCACCCAACTTTGCCGTAAATCCTCCGGGGCGCAACGATCGTCGTCCCGGTTACTACAACGTTTACTATCTACCGACTGTCAACGCGAGTCACCAGGTGGAAAGCGTCTTGATCTATGTGGTCGATGTCACGGAACGCGTTAGGTTAGAACGTGCCCAACAGTTTCTCTCCGAAACTAGTGCAGTGCTAGCGTCTTCCCTAGATTATCAAACGACGTTGGAGCGAGTCGCACAGCTAACCGTCCCGGAATTAGCCGACTGGTGTACGGTTCACATCGTTGAGGAGGATGGCACCATTGACCAGATTGCCGTTGCTCACATCAATCCTACCAAACTGGAATGGGCACATCAGCTGCAAGAAAAGTATCCACTCGACCCGAATGCGGCTCGTGGTGCAGCCTTAACCCTGCGAACTGGAGAGCCTGATTTTGTGCCAGAGATCCTAGATGAAATGCTCGTTCAGGCTGCTCGTAATCCAGAGCATTTAGAGATTCTACGGCAGGTCGGGTTTAGTTCTGTGATGGCTGTGCCGCTCCGAACTCAAGCGAGAATTATTGGGGTCATCTCTTTTATCTCGGCTGAGTCTGGACGACGCTACACGATGACAGATTTGCAATTAGCTGAGGAATTGGCGCGTCGTGCCTCGCTCGCGATCGACAATGCCCAACTCTATCAAGCCGCCCAACGCGATCGCACCAAAGCAGAATCGGCAAACCGGATCAAGGATGAATTCCTTGCGGTGTTGTCGCATGAATTGCGATCGCCCCTCAATCCCATTCTCGGTTGGACAAAAATGCTGCGGTGCAAACGGTTAGATGCCACGAAAACGAACCAAGCTTTGGAAACGATCGAACGCAATGCGAAACTGCAAGCGCAATTAATCGAAGACTTGCTCGATGTCTCCCGCATTTTGCAGGGAAAAATGACGTTAAACATTGCGCCTGTCAATCTGGCGACGACGATTGAGGCGGCTTTAGAAACCGTCCACCTAGCGGCTGAAGCGAAACAGATTCACATTCAAACCCTGATCAATCCGATTTCAGGAGCCGTTTTAGGCGACACAAACCGTCTCCAACAGATCGTTTGGAATCTCTTGTCGAATGCTGTGAAGTTCACGCCATCAGGCGGGCAAGTCGAGGTGCGCTTAGAGCAGGTTGGCGCTCATGTGCACATTCAAGTTCAAGATACGGGCAGAGGCATTCATCCAGAGTTTCTCCCTTATGTATTTGATTACTTCCGCCAAGAAGATGGCAGCACGACTCGAAAATTTGGGGGATTGGGGTTGGGGCTGGCGATCGTGCGTCAGCTCGTTGAATTGCATGGTGGAAGCGTTTGGGTAGAGAGTCCCGGATCTAATCTAGGCGCGACTTTCGTTGTTCGTCTGCCGCTCAACCACATCGAGCACACCCCTTCTGAGATCGAGAATGTAGAAGCTGCGGCAGATTTAACCGGGATTTGCGTCTTGGTGGTGGATGATGATGCAGACATGCGAGAGTTGGCATCATTTGTCTTGATCCAAGCAGGCGCAAAAGTGACAGTCGCAGCTTCAGCAGCAGAGGCACTGTGTCTCATGAGCCAATCGATTCCCGATCTCTTGTTATGCGATATTGGGATGCCAGAAATGAATGGCTATTCTCTGATTCAGCAAATTAGAAAGCAGTCACCAGAGCAAGGAGGGACGATTAAAGCGATCGCGCTAACGGCTTACGCTGGCGAGGTCAATCAGCAGCAAGCCTTAGCCGCAGGTTTTCAAATGCACCTCTCAAAGCCAACGGAACCGGATGTATTGGTCAAAGCCGTCTCATCCCTGATCGCGACTCCTGCGGCTTGAGAGGAAAACTAGCGCCTTTAGCAAGCTTGGGCAACCAAAGTCCGATGGCGCGGAGTGTTGCAGGTCAAAGTCGGTTTAGAGAAACCTGCTTCAACGATTTCTTTCTCCAAATCCAACCCAAAATACTGATCCAAATAAGGTTCTGTACTCTTGAGTAATGTCAAAATGTAAGGCGGCATTTTGGCATAAATTTCAGAGTTGGGATTCATATCCATGATGGCAAGATGTCCACCTGGACGAAGTAATCTTCTGGCTTCTTTGAAAATGTCGATCGCTGCACTTTTCGGCAACTCATGAAACAACAAGCAAGCCGAAACTAAGTCATACGAGCCAGAGGGTAAACCTGTTGCTGCGGCATCGGCATGTACCCAGTTAATGTTTTCCCGTTCTCCGACTCGATGCTTCGCAACGGCTAAGAAGTAAGGGGAAAGATCAACTCCGGTGAGCGTTGCACCTGGGAAAGCGTCTTGTAGCGCAACGGTGCTCATTCCCACGCTGCATCCGAGATCCACGATCGCTGTCGGAGATTCAGAAATTTCAGCTTGCAAAACGTTGTGATAGCTCTGACGCAACCGGGGATCGCCATCTTTTCCCGAATCACTCCAAATCCTTGCATGAACCGCATAGGCAGCCACTTCTACTTCAGTAGCAGGCTCCCACCCTAAATTCCCTTCTTCGTAGGCGTGAAAAGAACGCACATAATACTCTGGATATTTCAAATCAGGATTATTGACTTGATTAAATTCCGTTGACCAATCGCGAGCTTGCAGATCAGCCACAATCTTCGTCCAGGGAACCCCGATCGATTCTGCCCGTTTGATCATCATCGTTCGAGCACGATATCTCGCCAAATCAAACACAGGTTTGATCGATAAAATTCCATTCACAAGCCGAGAAGCGAGTCTGAGCTTGGGTTCACTGGTTACGGTCATATCAAAAACTAAGTTTATGAACAGTCTTAATTTTACCGTTAGCGATCGCTCGACGAATCAATCCATGAAATCTGTGTCGCAGCAGTGGGGAGTGGGGAGTGGGGAGTGGGGAATTGTTTCCTAATTAGCTCCCTACTCCCTACCCCCCACTCTTTTGAACATTCACCACTCAAACCCGATCGCGATTAACCTCTGAGTTTGCGAGTGTTCTCTACTAAACTCTGAGCAAATGCATCAAACCGCTGAGAAAGGTCTTCATCGAGTAACTTGCCATCTTCCCCAAATGCCTGCCAAGCTTGCCCAATTGCAATCTGCTCGGGAATTGTCCAGGCATGAATTGCCCGCAAAATCACTCGCAAATCATTGAGCGAATTACTATTCGACTGCCCGCCCAAGACACTAATCGCACCCGTTACCTTGCCCGTAAACTCGACAAACCCCATCAGATCCAGCGCATTCTTGAGCACGCCACTAATACTGCCGTGGTATTCAGGGGTCGCTAAAATAATCGCATCCGCTTCGCTGACGACCTGCTTCATTTTTGCCACATCAGGATAGTCCGAATAGTCCTTCCCACCATCACAGAACGGTAAATTCAGCGATCGTAAATCCAAAATTTCTACCTCTGCTCCCAAAGCGGCAACCCGTTGAATCGCAACTTTCAGAGCGAGTTGACTGTAAGAACCCGGTCTTAAACTTCCAGCAATGCCAACAACTTTGACCATCAGATGAAATTCCTTGAATAACCTCCCTATCATAACCAAGTTGAATTCATTATGACTACGCTTTAAGAGAGGTATCTCTGTGAAATGTTTAAAAGCATTATGAAAAAGCCAAGAATTCGAGCTATCCGTGGGATAATTCCCGAAATAGTCCACTGGTAAAGGGTTCTACCCTAGGTGAGGAGTTTAATACGATGAAATTAAATCTTTGGCAGCATTCGGTTTCCGCCCTAACAATTGCTGGACTGACAGCCCCTTTCATCATGCCTGCTGCTCAAGCACAACTCGTCGGTCAAGTTCGGTGTGCAAAGCAGTCTACTGCTATTTTCGCAGAGCGTTCTGCTGCTAGTCCTGTTGTTCGCGCTGTCCCTGAAAACCAAAGAATGACGATCGCGGAAAATACAGCTGAAAATGGTTTTCTGGCTGTGAGCGCTCCCTCTAAAGGCTTTGTGCAAACGGTAACGCTGAGACTCTGCCCTGGTGGTAATCCAAATCCGAACCCGAATCCAAATCCGAATCCTTCCCCATCGACCTGCCGCCGTGTCACTCAAACGCAAGGTTTAATCGTGCGTCAAGGACCCGATGTGTCAACTGCGGTTGTAGGGAGTGTTGCGTTCAATTCTCAAGTCAATGTTTCAACCACACCAACGACATCTAAGACTGATGCAAGTGGACGGGTATGGGTGCAGATTGCAAAACCCGTTTCAGGTTGGGTTTCTAACGGCTTTGTGAATGTTCCTGGTAGCAATCTTCTGAATTGTCAGTAAACGTCCGGTTATTTCTCGAATGTTTCAAATCTGCGGCTTGAGCGAGTGATTAGACTCGTTCAAGCCATTTTTATCTGAGCTAATTCAAACTCTAATCTCTGGCTCAAGTCCCTTCATGAAACTTAGGGAGTTGCCGTCTCAGAATGCAAATCTCGCCAAAGCCAAATTCCATCCGTTCCCGCTGCCACGATCGCTTGTCCCTTTAAGGCAAACTCCACAAACAAACTACTAAAGGACGTTGCATACAACGATCCCAACGATTGTTCTGTAAATAGATGCCACAGATGCACCGATCCCCCCGATGAGGTTGCTAAAGTCTGTCCATCCGGGCTGAGTACCATATCCGAAGCTCCCGCATCAAACTCATGCAGCAGGTTGCCATTCCGCAAATCCCAGAGTTTGAGCTTACTACTTCCTGTAATCAATGTTTGTCCATCTTGGCAGAAGACTAGCCCTGTCACCTCGCCTGAATTCAGAGTTTGCAGTCGTTCGCCATCTCGAACCTGCCAGAGTTCTGTTTTCATCCGATCTCCTGCCGCTAACAGATGCCCATCTGGACTAAACGCGATCGCGCGCACTGGCTGAGTCCCCAAACCATACACCCGTTGCCGCGACGCAATGTCCCACATCTGCACCCCCAGTGGACTAAATACCCCATCTGCCCAACGATGCACTCCACTCGAACTCGCTAACATGCGCCCATCCGGGCTAAACGCTAAATTAGAAGCCCGTCCCGCATTCAGGGTCGAAACTAAACGATGATGGGGTAAATCCCAGAGCTTGATCGTTCCATCTAAACTACTGCTTGCCAAAATTTTCTCATCTGGGCTAATCGCGATCGCGCTGACTAAATCCGTGTGATCCTGTAACCTGGGTAGGGCTTTGCCAGTCTTGAGATCCCATAGCTCGATCTCTCTTTCATAACCTGCTGCTAAAATTCCACCCAAAGGACTGACGGTGATCGTCGTCGGCTTATGTGAAGTCATCAATTGTCGCTGTCCGTAACACATCACATCTGCCGCATAGATTGGCATGCAGACCTTGGCGACTCCACGAGAACTCGTCGCCTGCCATAGTAGCAAAAACATTGCAGCTAGAAACGCAATCAATGCAACGCCAGCAATGCTCAACTTCTGTACCCAGCGATTTTGTGTCACGTTTGTCTGACTCCTAAGCTCACAATTCTAAAACGCGATGCCACCAAATTCGTGAAGTAGTATATTAAGGAGAATTTACTCGATCTTAAAATTCCGTGAATAAAACTAGAATACTAACGGCGATCGCGTTAATCCTTACAACCTTTTTAAGTGTTGTTCTTTTACACCTAGGAATTGATAAATTCTATTACGTTCTGGCGGGTGGGCGAAAATTCGCAACGTTTCCAGACCTCAAAACGCAACTCGCGATCGGCGGTAGTTATCTGGCACTTTCGATTATTTATCTGATCTGGCTGGCAAATCTTCTCAGTACCTCGTGGATACATTCCACTTGGAGCTTTCGCCAAATCTTAATTCGGACTTCTGCCTTCTGGATGCTTGCCTTCATTGCCTATCCGCTCGGCAATGATACTTATCTCTATTTGCATTCGGGATTGATGAATCTCAATGGAGCCAATCCCTATTTGATCCGAGCCGGGGCATACGTTACCGAACTGTCGCCTTATGTCGATTGGGCACAAACTTCGACGTATGGACTGATTTCTCAAGCTGTTTTCACTTTCTCAGCTGTCTTTGTCACGATGAGTCCGATCGTGGCACTTTATATTTTTAAGCTAATTTGCTTACTGCTGCATCTCTTGAATGGCTATTTAATTTGGCGTTGGTTGCCGATTCCGGAGCGTGGCAGGATTACGATCGCCTATTTACTCCACCCCTTGCTGTTAATGGAACAGGTGAGTTCGGCGCATGTTGATATTTTTGTCTCGACGAGCATCGTGCTGTTTGCGGTTTCCTATGCAAGACAGCAATACTGGATGGCGTTTGTCGCCCTTTGGGGTGGCTTTTTAAGTAAAACACTACCAATAATTTGGACTCCCTGGGTGGCTGTAACCTTACTGCGTCAAGGACATTGGCGGTGGCTGCTCGGCATGATTGTGGCATCTGGTGCAATTGTCACGGGGCTGGTGTTCACGGTCATGCCGAATCTAGCGGCTTGGCAAAGTATCCTCAATCCGGGTGTGTCGGGGCAGTATCAGTCTTCGCTGATGGCGATCGCGAAATTTTTCCTCGATCTCGTTCGCATTTTTCATCCAGATCGCTTAGATCTTACTCAGCAGCGCGTGATTCTCGCCCTGTTGTCCAATCTGACGCTGGCGGGATTTTTTGGCTTTTATGGTTGGCAGCTCCATCGCAGCGACAAACGCTGGAACAATACGCCACAGATGTTGTTAGAAGATATGGGCTGGACAACTTTAGTCCTCATGCTTCTTGCGACCTCGTGGTTAATGCCTTGGTATTGTTCGATTTTGATTACATTTGCTGCCTTGATCCCGAAAGCGCGACTGTTTGGACTAACAACTCTGGCGTTTGGGTTGGCAAGTAGCGCTCAATATTTACTGGGGATGAATAGTAGCTTGAAGAGTGTGGTGTCGATCGGCATACCCATTTTGACGCTAATCATTGGGGCTATTGTTCTACGATCGCAGTCTTTGCCTCCAACTGAGCCGCCGACGATCGCGCTCAAACCTCTGCAAGGGCAAGATGTACAAACTGAGCTTAATTAAAGCGAAGCGAGAATTTCTGAACCTTGTCTACAACGCACTTCGTGTAATAAAGCGTTGCAGACCTGACTGAATCAATCATTTCTAGTGATAATTACAATATCCGTTTTGGATACGACAGTCTGTCAACGTTATGCAACGCTTTTGTGCATACAGACCCCTATGGCGTTAAAATTTCTCTACTCAGCGGTTAGCTGTTTAACGGCTACGGTCTGCCCTTGATGTCTGACGCTCCGATTTTTGCACCCCAAGTCCATCCCTTAATCCAGCGCTTTTTAGTTTAGTTAATATCAATGATTTCTTCCCAGGTTGAACCGATCCCAATGCATCTCAAATGCCTGCTTGCCCCGCACGGAATTGGCTATCGTATCAAACTACTATCGCAACTCGCAAATCGCAAGTTTCAGGAGCGTCTTGACCCCTATAAGCTGACGCCGTTTCATTGGATTGTTCTGTGCTGCCTCTGGCAAGAAGACGGGCAAGCGACTTCGAGTATTGGCGATCGCTTACAGCAAGTTGGCGGCACACTGACCGGAGTTCTGGATCGCATGAGTGAGCGAGGGCTAATTCGGCGAGAGCGTGATGCTCAGGATCGGCGCATTTGGCGCATTTGGCTCACCGATGCTGGACGAAAATTTGAAGAAATTCTGCCGCCTCTTGCAACTGAGCTTCGCGATGCGGCGCTGCAAGGGATTTCGATACCAAATCGCGAACAGTTGTCAACGATTGTCGATCGCATGATTGCAAATCTCGGAGAGTCACCGATCATCCATCCGGCTGAAGGGTGGGAAGCGATTTTTGCGCCGAATAATTTGGGATATCGGATGAAGCTCATTGCTCAATTGGGCACTCGTCGGTTTCAAGATCTTCTTGAACCCTTTGGTCTGACTCCATTTCATTGGGTCGTGCTGTGCTGTCTGTGGCAAGAGGATGGACAAGCGACCTCCAGCATTGGCGAGAATTTGCAACAAGTCGGTGGCACACTCACCGGGGTACTCGATCGCATGAGCGAGCGGGGGCTAATCCGGCGTGAGCGTGACGCTCAGGATCGGCGCATTTGGCGCATTTGGCTCACTGATGCTGGGCTAGAACTCAGACAAACTTTGCCGATGGCTGCCTTGGAATTATTACAGATGATGATGCAGGGTATCTCAGAAGACGAGCAAACGTTGTTGTCAAAATGCGTGGATCGTTTGATCGCAAACCTGGCTGAGGTGTAAGAAAGAGGCGTAAAAAAACTGGGTAATGTCTTACCCAGCTTGAAAATCACAGCGATCAAAGCTTATTTGTTCGGTTGTGGAGTCATTCTCAGATAAGGCTTCACTTCAGTGACACCTTTCGGGAATTTCTCACGAGCCTGATCGGTTGGGATCGAAGGCACAACCACACAGTCATTGCCATCTACCCAGTTTGCAGGCGTAGCTACACTGTAGTTATCAGTCAATTGCAGCGAATCAATCACCCGCAGCAATTCGTCAAAGTTCCGTCCGGTGCTTGCCGGATAGGTGAAGGTCAGACGCAACTTCTTGTTGTTGTCGATGATGAAAACAGAGCGAACCGTCAGCGTCGAACCCGTGCTGGAGTTCGGGTGAATCATGTCGTACAGTTCGGAAACTTTCTTGTCGCCATCTGCCAAAATGGGATAGTTGACGCTGCAGGCTTGCGTTTCATTGATGTCACTAATCCAGCCTTTGTGGGATTCTGCATCATCGACGCTGAGGGCAATCACTTTGACGTTGCGCTTGTCAAACTCAGGCTTGATTTTTGCAACTTGACCGAGTTCGGTGGTGCAAACCGGGGTGTAATCAGCGGGGTGCGAGAAGAGGACAACCCAGCTATCCCCTGCCCAGTCGTAAAAATTGATCGTTCCCTCAGACGAGTCTTGGGTAAAGTTGGGAACTGTGTCGCCTAAACGGAGAGCCATAATCTTTTATATTTCCTGTCGATCGCAGATAGGTACTGATTGATCATGCCACAAAACCCGGTTTTCCGGTCGGACTTTAGATCTTTTTATGATTTTACCGCGATCGTGATTGTGATGAAGAATGGACACGTGAAATTTTGCCGATGTAGGGTTCCCTACTCTGCGTATTTTTTTAAAGTTTCATGGATTGGGGCAGGGAATTAGTTGAAATTGCGGACTCTAGATGAACAAAGTTTTAGTTTAATCGCAATGGTTTGCGGTAAATCGCTGAGATTTTACGGACTTGCGGCAAAATTTCAGTAGATTTAGGCACGTTACCATCGATTTGGATATTGCATCAGCACGGATTACCTTATGGAAAATAACGCATTTCTGACGATCGATGAGCAGTCTCTCAGCCTCCGAGAGTGCCTTCGCTATTTACAAACCTCCGGTAAGCTGCAAGGCTTTATTGGTGATATCCTCCGGCAATATGTCTTGGAAACCGAGGTAAAAAATCGAGATGATCTGGAGATCAATCCAGCCGTGATCGAGCAAGCTGTGGTCGATTTTCGCCTCCAACAGAAACTGACCGATCCGAACGTTTTTCAAGAATGGCTCAGTCGCAACGGGTTGGATTACACCACGTTCCATCAGCAAATTGCGACCAATTTCAAGAATGAAAAGCTGAAGATCGTGGCAACCGAGCCCAGACTGCAAGAGTATTTTATTGAGCGCAAAGTGTTTCTCGATCGCGTCGTGCTGTCTCGGATTATTGTCGAAAGCAAAGAAATTGCAGAAGAGTTAAAGCTGCAAATTAGCGAGGGAGAAAACTTTGAAGCGTTAGCGCGCGAGCATTCAATTGCCGATGATCGTATTGCAAATGGCATGATGGGTCCGGTCAGTCGTGGGACAATGCCGGATACAGTCAGGGCTGTGATCGATTCATCTGAAAAAGGTGATTTAGTCGGCCCGATTGAATTAGAGGGACGCTGGGCTTTGTTTCGGGTTGAAGATATTCTCCCGGCAACGCTCGACAATCCTCAACTCAAGCAAATGCTGACGACGGAATTATTCGATCGTTGGATTGCAGAAAAAATTCAAAAAATGACGGTGAAACTTCAGGTTAGCGACTAGACTGACTTGAATAAATAAACGGCTCTTTTCGGATAGATTAGAGTGCCTTGCCGACGGTTTCAGCCCCTAAAATTCATTTGCGCTCATGCTGACGAACGATATTGCTGCCAATCTGCCCTGGGAATCTCCACCCTTATGTTTTCTCAATCCTGAACAACAGGTGCAATTTAAATCAAGAGCCGAAGTCCGTCACTACAAGTTAGGAGACGTGCTTTGGTCGAGTGAGGATGCGGGCATTCAATTGCTAATCCTGGCTGGAAAAGTGCGCCTAGTTGGAGAAGACAACAGTTCACGAGTCTTAAATCCGGGTGAATGGATTGGGGATTTGTTGGATTTGTCAGGCTGGAAAGCTCGTGCTGCTAGCAGTGAGGTGCAGGCGGTGTTGTGGAGCGCTCAGATGTGGGAGGGGTTACAAACTCCTGATATCGATCGCTTTTGGGCAATTCAACGGGCGCGCTACGTGCCCCAAACGGATCTTTCTCCGCAGACGATAACGGGTTTCCCGTTTGTGCCTGGGATGAATAGTGCGGCGGCTTGTCTGACGATGGTGGCAAACCATTTGCAGAATCCAGTTCAGATGGAGTGGGTGCAGCGACAGTTGCGGGGGCAGCGTCCGACAAATGTCGTCGATGCGGCGGAGAAGCTCGGGTTGCAATTGCGCCGGATTCAGTCGAGTTGGCAAGATGCGCGCTTGTTGGATTTTCCGGCACTGATGTTGTGGGGGGATACTGAGGAGCCGCATTGGGTTGTGGTGTATGGCGTGCGGGGCGATCGCTTTGTGATCTCTGATCCGCATGATCCGATCATGTCACCGCAAGCGATTCATCGATCGACCGTGGAGCAGTTCTGGGATGGTCAACTCTGGCAGGTCGAGACGGTTCAGAAGCAAGAGCGCTTTAATCTCGCCTGGTTTTTGCCTGCGGTTTGGAAGTATAAGGTGCTGCTTGGCGAGGTGTTGTTTGCTTCGTTTACGTTGCAGCTATTGGGCTTGGCGACTCCATTAATCACGCAGGTTGTCATCGATAAGGTGATGGTGCAGGGCAGCATTCCTACCCTTGATGTAATGGCGATGGCGCTGCTGGCGGTGGCGTTGTTTGAGGCAATTCTCGGCATTCTGCGATTGTTTATTTTTACGCATACGGCGCGACGGTTAGATTTGAGTCTATCGGCTCAGTTGTTCCGTCACTTGATGCGGTTGCCTTTGGCCTACTTTGAATCGCGACGGGTGGGGGATACGGTTGCGCGGGTTCAGGAACTTGAGAACATTCGGCAATTTTTGACGGGGACAGCTTTAACGGTTGTGCTTGATTCGATTTTTGCTGTGGTGTATTTAGCTTTAATGTTCTTCTACAGCATTCCGTTAACTGGGGTGGCTTTAGCGGTGTTGCCGTTGTATGCAGCATTGACGTTAACGACGACTCCAATCTTGCGGAATTGGTTGAATGAGACGTTTAACCGCAATGCGGATAGTCAGTCGTTTCTGGTTGAGACGGTGACGGGGATTCACTCGGTGAAAGCGCATAGTGCCGAGAAGCCTTCGCGCGATCGCTGGGAGGGGTTATTTGCCCGCTACATTCGCACGAGTTTCAAAGCGTCTACGACCTCGAACATTAGTAATAATTTGGGAGATTTTCTCACCAATTTCTCGTATTTACTCATTCTCTGGGTGGGGGCGCATTTAGTTATTAAGCAAGAACTCACGGTCGGTCAGTTGGTGGCGTTTCAGATGCTGTCTGGACGGGTGACAGGTCCATTGTTGCGATTAGTTCAGCTTTGGCAGAATTTGCAGCAGGTGTTGTTATCAGTCGATCGAATTGGCGACATTCTTAATGTTGCTCCAGAGGCAGAACCGGGTTCGGGATTGGTGTTACCGACGTTGCAAGGGCAAGTTTCATTTGATCAAGTCTTTTTCCGCTATAACCCAAATCAAGAGCCTGTGCTGAAAGGAATTTCCTTTGATGTCCAGCCGGGAATGCTGGTTGGCGTTGTAGGACGAAGTGGTTCTGGTAAGAGTACGCTGTCAAAGCTTTTGCAGCGGTTGTATTTACCGGAGTCAGGACGGATTCTCGTCGATGGCTTTGATATCAAGAGTGCCGATCTGCACTCGCTGCGGAGTCAGATGGGAGTTGTGTTGCAGGAAGATTTTCTTTTCAATGGCAACATTATCGACAATATTAGTTTGGGTCGTCCTGATATTACGGCTGAACAGGTTGTAGCTGCGGCACGAATGGCAGCGGCGCATGATTTTGTGAGTGAGTTGCCGCAGGGCTATGAGACGAATGTAGGAGAGCGGGGAACTGCACTGTCGGGGGGACAACGGCAGCGGATTGCTTTGGCGCGATTGTTCTTATCGAATAGCCCGATCTTGGTACTCGATGAAGCGACCAGTGCTTTAGATAGTGAAACCGAGCAACAGGTTTTACAGAGTTTGCAGTCGATTTCGGACAATCGAACGGTCTTCTTAATTGCTCACCGATTTGCGCCTTTGAAGAAAGCAGATTTAATTCTGGTGATGGAGAAGGGCGTAATTGCTGAGAAAGGCACGCACGAAGAATTACTGCGCAAGAAAGGTTTGTATTGGTCGTTGTATCAGCGCCAGCAAGCTTCGGTGTAGTTAGGTTGGATTGAGTAAAGGTTAGCGATCGCTTCATTTGTGGAGCGATCGCTTTTTTATTGATTTGCTAAGAGTATGTTTGAGAAGTATCAATCGTTTCCTCGCTCCGTTCTATCTCGCCCCGGACTGGAAGTCCGGGGCTAACGGTGCGCAGTCCTTTTCAAAGGACTGAAGACCTGATTTTGATGGGCTTTTAGTCCCTTTAGTGGACTTCGTTCAACTAGCCCCGACTTCCAGTCCGGGGGTGGGTGAGTGCAATGAACGATATCTTTTCAAACATTCTCTAAGACACGAAAGGCTCACGATCGCCCAGATAAGCTACTTCGATTCTCATTCGCAGATTGCTCGGCATAAGCTTTGAACTCGATCGCATCATGGCTGCAAAAGAGTTTGGCATCGTTACTCAGAGCGAGCTGACGCAGGCGATCTTGATTGAGCAATCTCGCTTTTCGATCGACTTCCATCATCCATTGATAAGCTTTCAAACCAGGCGTGCAGTGATACTCTGGCTTCATTTCATCGCGATAAAAGTAAGCATCGCCTGCATGTAATAGCCACCCTTCAGAAGTCTCGATCGCGACTCCAGCATGACCTCGCGTATGTCCTGTTAAGGGGATGAATAGAATTTCTGGTGGCAATCCTTCTAAGTCTCTGACTGCTTCAAATCCAAACCAAGACTCGCCGTTCGCCGCATAGAATTTCCAGGATTTTACTTCATCCCATTGACCGGGGCGATAGCGACGATGAGCAATAAAACCTTGGCGATCGCGAGTTGCATCGATCTCAGTCTGCATCACATGCACTGTTGCATTGGGAAAATCTTCTAAGCCGCCTGCATGATCAAAATCGAGATGCGTCAGAATAATGTGACGAACCTCTTCGGGCGAAAATCCTAGACGTTCGATTTGGTCGATCGCGCTGTATTGACGATCGAATTGAATGTTATTGAACGCGATAAAAAATGGGCTGAGCCGACTGCGAGGCGCTTGAATATCGCGCAGTCCGAAGCCAGTATCCACCAAAACAAGCCCCTGGTTCGTTTCGATCAACAAACAGTGACAGACAAGATGTGACGTTAAACCCCGACTGAAGCCATCAAACAACACTCCACCGATAGGACACATACAGCCACAGTTAAGATGATGAATTCGCATAGGTCGTTGGGTGCGATCGACGATTTCAAGCCTAGAAAATCTGCGATCGCACACCGTCTTCCTCACGAGAGAGTTGAAGTCCTGAAAGTCTTTTGACAATCTGTAGTGCTAAAGATTTTGAGCACTTAAAGGGATAATTCCACCAGGATTGAGTGGGAATAAGTTGCCGTAATAGTCTCGTTTGACAGATTCTAAGTCACAGGTTTCTGCTACGCCTGGAAGCTGATAGAAATCATTGAGATAAACACTTAAGTGATCATAATCTTGAATGCGGCGAATACTACATTTGAACAAGCTATAGTAAACGACATCGAAACGAAACAGAGTCGTGAATAGGCGAACATCGGCAAGGGTTAAAGTATCGCCGCAGAGATATCGACGAGTAGAAAGCGTTTCATCGATCGTATCTAACATTGTAAATAACTCTCGACACGCAGTTTCATAAGCTGCTTGAGTTTGAGCAAATCCGCAACGATACACGCCATTGTTGACTGCGTGATAGATTTTCTCATTCCAGCTATCGATTTCTGGCTGTAAGGCTTCTGGATATAGATCAAGTTCTGGATGCTTTGCAAATTCGTTAAAGGCTGAGTTGAGGATGATGATAATTTCAGAACTTTCGTTATTAACGATCGTATTGGTTTCACAGTCCCATAAGACCGGAACTGTCGATCGACCTTGATAGCCTGGTTTTGCGCGTCGATAGAGGTCTGCCAACGTAGTACAGCCTAGCTCAGGCTTTTCTAAAATCCAGCCTCCATTTTCTGGAGAAGGAATCACGATCGAGACTGAAATAATGTCTTCTAGCCCTTTCAATGCGCGAGTCACTAACGTTCGATGTGCCCAAGGACAACCCAGACCTACGAATAGTCGATAGCGTCCTGGCGCAGCGCTCACACTTTGACTCCGAAATTCGCTCTCAGGACGAATGTAAGCGCCTGATGTGTCTCTTGGCGCAAGCTTGGACATCATGATTCGCCATAGAGTTGTCCAGCCAAAACGAACCAGTTGAATGAGCAATTTTGGAGGCATGATTTTACTGAAGCTTTTTCTGAATTTTAGCGATGATTCGCTGAAGAGCGAGTTTCGCTAAGCGCGATCGCGTTAATGGTTCGATCGTAGCGGGATGCGTCTGTTTGTGATCAAAAAACTCGTTCACTTCGCGCAAAATGACTGCTAAGCGATCGAGAATATTTTGACCGCGATATTCTGCCAAAAAGCTTTCAGGAATCACAGGCGCAGGTCGCTCGATCGCGCTTAAAATTCGCTGCACATCAAACTCAGTCGAATAAGCCGCGATCTTATAGCAGTTAAATCCTGGATCGAGATAGTCTGATAAACCACCGTTGACGCTGGAAAACACTTGGCAACCACACGCGATCGCCTCCATCGGTTGGAGTCCAAATCCTTCGCTGACTTTCTGCTGTGCCCAATACTCCGCAGAATCATATAAGTAAACTTTCGTTCGATTGAAAACGGCTGCAAGACTATCAACGTGAGTATTAATGATTTCTACTTTGCAGCGTTTCTGAAGCGCAGGAATCAACTGATTTAAGAGATACTCTGATGATTTTCGAGTATGAATTAGAACATCAATATCTCGATTCAAGTTCTGATTGCTAAACTCATCAGAGATCTGATTTGGTAAATAGTAAATTAGTGAATGCGGTGCATGTTGTCCCCAGTAGCCTAGCGTATTGCGGCTGACAGTTACGATCGGGACATTGGATGGAACTGTAAAACCATATCCTGCACTATGTGCGTGATAGATAGCGTTGTGCTTTTTCAAGCGTTTTGCGAGTTTCGCAACATCGAATCCCCAACTCATGACAAAGATGACATCCTTGAGATCTTCTTGAAGGACATCATCTAAAAAACGTGTATTTTGCTCACGCTGGCGGTATGTGACGATTTCAGCCGGGCAAATCTGCTTGGCAAGCTCAAACGCCTTTAACTCCGCCCACAGACCCCCGCAGGCAAAACGTTTTCCGGTTCCAGGAAGGAGAAAATAAAGCGATCGCATGACAGCCGCCAAGAGTTGAAGGTAAGATGTGAGCCATCATATCAGCCGAAAGATCATTCTGATCTGAATCATCCTCTTTGCTGACTGAGCGATCGCGCAAATTGATATTGATAAAGCTGTTGCAGTGTTGCTAATACTTCTTCTGCATAGGAAGGATCAGAAGAGTAGTAAAAGCTCAACTGCTGAATTCGCGGGGCACTGCCACGGATGATAAAGCGGAATCGGGGAGTCACAACGTCTTGGCTGAATGGCTCTAAACTGGCATAAGCTTTCAACAATTGAATATGAGCACGTACTCCGGTGCGAGCATTCGGAAAGGCTGCACTTTCCCAAGGACTGCCAACTTCTCGCAAAGTGGCAAAGTTATTTTGAGTCGGCTGAAGGGTTTTCCCAAAACGAAAAAAATCGGTTTCGATGAGGGCTTGTGTAAACGCAATATCAGAGTTGACATCCTCGATCGCAGCTTCTTCTAAATACAATTCGGCAATGTTAGGGAAGGTTTGGAGAGCTTGAGGATTGTGCTGCTGTAAAAAGGCTTCTAACGTATTTTTTGAAAGATAACCCTGTCCCATAATGCTGCTGATTTTATTCGGATTCAAAGGCAGCATGTTTCGCAAAATCACTCCTCGATCGCTGGAATTCCAGCCGACAAAAACGCCGACTTTTCGGAGATCGATCGCTCTAATGTAGGTTTGATTGTTGTAAATAATCAATCGAGCATTTTGAGGACGTTTGACTCGAATGGCAAGCTGATCTAATAGATCAATAGGAATGTATGAGTTTCCTTCCACAATCACACCTTGCTGATCAGAAGCTTGCCCATTCAAATTGATACTCATCGGGACGATCGTTTGATTCCAGAGTGCTAACCCTTGGGCAATGCCTTGTGCGATCGCTTGAGAGCGATTCAGAATAATGGCTCGATCTTCTGGGCTAGAAGTAAACCCGACCGTTAATACGATCGCAGGAATCTTCATTTGGCGAATAAAATCAAGGCTCCCCAATGCTGTTTCAGTATCCGGCTTTGTGCCCCGATTCATCCAAGCGGGAACATTCACTAGAATTTGATCCAGCAGTTGTTGTGCTTTCTGTCGGCGGTTCTCATCTCCTGCACGATAAAAAGCAGTCACGCCTCTCGTATTCGGGTTCAAGAAAGCATCAGTTCGGATCGATAACGCGATGTCTCCCGGTTTGGCGCGGCGATTGATCCAAGCGATCGCTTCAGCGGGTTCTAAATTGGCTGGCACAATTACAACCGGAAAGCCTTGCGTTTTTAGCTCTGTGGCTGCTTGATTGCGAATCTTAACCAATGCCGCTGAGATCGGTTGATTGGCAAATTGAATTGGATTTGCGACCAGAAAAACTTGCTTGACTTGTTGCGTGTCTTGTCGAATCGTTTCTAAGCGATCAGATAAAACAGTGGTCAGGCGTTCTGGCGCGATACTACGACGATCGTTGAGTTGAGTTTTAGATTGAGCAAGCAATTTTTTGCAGGGTTTGATTTCTACACCCCCGCAATCCGGGCAGCAATTCGATGCGAAGATCATGGTCTAACTTTTATGATGCAGGCATAATTTTTTCACCTCGGTAGATACGCAAGTCATCATATCAAACGAAACCGCGTTAACAAATACACCCTGACTTGATCGGACAGCACGATTTACACCTAGCAATGCGCTAGGTGCTGGAATATCTTGCCAATCTTTTACTCGATCGATAATCCAGCCTTTGCTAGAATACATCGTCGTCTGAACACGATAGGAAAACGGATTAAAAGACCTTGGTTCTATGACTTCAGTGATTGCCACTTGTTCCAGTCAGAAAATTGAGTACAGCTTGATTGAACCGGGCTGGATGCTCCAAATGCGGATAGTGTCCACACCGATCGAGCAATAACGGTTGTTCTGCATTCGGCAGTCGCTTCGCAGCAACATGGGCATGAGCGACCGGAAGAATGCGATCCTGTTTCCCCCAAATAATTAGTGCAGGCGCAATGATGTTTTTCAGATTTTCAACGATCGGTTGATAGACAGTTTCTCTAACCCCTCGCAAACATAAATTGGTTCGCGCCATTTGGATCAAGGGTTCCTTGCGTCCTGGAAGCGCGAAAATTGGATAACGCAAATCAATCCACTCTTGCGGAATTGTATCGACATCAAAGACATTCTGCTTCAACATCGGACGCATGACGTTTGGGCTTGGCTGTAGCGATCGCACAGCAAACGGTAACGTTGCTAACCGGGCTGAAAATGTCACTTCTCGCCCTAATCCAAAACTGCCAACGAGCACTAATTTCTCAACCCGCTTAGGAGCCATGAATGCAAGCTGTAAAGCCGCTCCACCGGACATCGAATGTCCCACTAAAACTGCCGATGAAATCGACATTGCATCCATGAAACCCAAAATAAATTCTGCCTGGTAAGACAGCGAATACGAAGCGGAGGGTTTATCAGAGCGTCCTGATCCGACCATATCGATCGCGATCACACGATGCTGTCGAGCTAAACCCGGAAGATTGTAATACCAGAACTCCGCAGATCCTCCTGCCCCATGTAACAGCAGAATTGTTTGTTTTCCCTCTCCCGCCTGCCAAAATCGAGTTTTAACGGAACCAACCTGCACATACTGATCCGAAAGAGTCTGGGTTAGAAGCATGAATTCACCGTCTCAAGACACACCGCGATCGCATGTAAAGCAATTTCTACACGATCGTTACAAACTGAAAATGAGTATAGCTGCGGTTTTAAATTTCGCTCAGGAAGTTGTTCGGCTGATTTTATTTTGAGAGTTGGGCTTGAAATTCCGGATCAAACTCTGCGCTCTGCCAATTTCTTGCTTCTTTGATTTGATCGACAGTTAGCCCGATCGCACCTCGAAAGTCAGCATTCTCTAAATCCGCCCCAATCAGTCTGGTCTGCTGTAGGTTCGCCTGATATAGAGAAGCTTCGACTAGAACTGCATAGCTCAGATTTGCACCCCTAAAATCAACTTGGGTTAAATAGGCTCCGCTGAGATTGGAGTTTAACAGTAAAGCTCTGCTCAGATTTGCCCCACTTAATTCAGCCTTGCACAAGTGCGCTTCAATTAAATTCAAGCGAGTTGCAGAGCTAGAAGGATTGTAAGGCGGATCGAACTCGATGCGACGACGGGCGATGACTGATAGGCAAGCTTGAATGTCTCTTGCAATTTTCGAGGAAGCTGAATTTATGGGCGATCGCGCTTGAATATAAGACGTTAGCACTTGCATGATTGTCCAATGTTCTTGCAGCGATTCTTGAGCGATTCTTTCGAGCACATGGATGCCACCAAATCGAGTCTCTAAGCTTGAACTACCGAGGTGATTAATCGCTTGGCTATAGCGTTCTGCGACTTGCTTTTCAGCCGCGATCGCAACATTCTTTTGAGTCGCTTTGAGATTCTTCCAAGAAATGAATGCAGTTAAAAATAGTAAAAAACCACCGCCAGTCTGAACGATGCTACTATGAATCGCATTTTCTAAAACAATGCGATCTTTCTCGAGTGCTAGTAAGTCTTTCTGAAGGGTTGGATTCGCTTGTGTCGTCTTTCTCAATCCGTTGATTTGGTCTTGAAGTTGATGCAGATTTGCCCGTTGGTGTTGCCAGTAAAACCCAGTCCCTAGAACAATTGCTGCACCCATCAACACACCGACTATCAATTCCGATCGACGAAGAGATTGAGATAAACGATGCTGCATAAGTTAACTCAACTTAGATTTAGTCATAAAAATAAACAAGCGAAAGCTAGGGGGTGAGAAGAAGATGAGGTCTAGCACCTGCGTAAGCGCAACGATCAATTTCGTTCATCTAATCTAGGATTTCCCTACAGTAAACCAAAATAGGGTGTTATGGTTTTACTCAAATCCCTAGAAAATACAGAGGAGACATATTTTTTTGCACTTTAACAATTGGAATTGAATCTTTTTTTAACAATCACACAATTTAGTCCTTTTAAATCATGCTTCTGAGAGATGCCGAGTAAGAAATATTTAGCAAGCGATTCTGATCAAAGTTGTTTTGCACCTCAGTTTTACTGTGATTACCCTCGACAACCGACGTTCCCTGAACGTGATCTGCAATATCCAACAGAGGAGAGAAGAGATTTCCCATTGATTGCGAGTGGCTGTAATACGTTTGATCTTGCTTATGCAAATCTAGCAGGAGCGAATCTGGCTGGGGTGAATCTAGCAGGAGCCAATTTGGTTGGGGCGAATCTAGCAGGAGCGAATCTCGCTGAGGCAAACTTGCGAGGTGCAGTGATGCGCAGTGCTAACCTTCAGAAAGCGATTTTACGTCGAGCGAATCTCCCACGTACCGATCTCGTCAGAGCCGATCTGAGCGATGCAGACTTAGAGGAAGCTGATCTAGGAGGAGCAAGGCTAGTAGAAGGCATTTTGTGTGGGGCAATCCTTAAAGGTACCTGTCTGCGAAGAACCAACCTAAGTAAAGCAAATTTAAGCCATGCCTGTTTATCCGAAGCAGACTTAACAGGCTCGAAGCTCTCTGAAGCTCATTTTGAAAACACAGATCTGAGCCATGCCATCTTAGAACGGGTTGATCTCTGCAATGCTCAGATGCAACATACGATCGAGCTATTCAAAGCCGATCTGAAAAATGCAGTGTTAAGGAAGGCAGATCTGAGTCACGCTAATCTGACGGAAGCCGATCTCAGTGGCAGCGATCTCACCGATGCGATTCTTCATCAGGCAAAGTTAAATCGCACCGTCCTCAATGGCGCTTCGCTCAAATATGCACAGATGCAAGGTGCAGAGTTTAAGAATGCTTCGCTATTTGGAGCAGATTTAACCGGGGCGAATTTGCAACATGCATTTTTGAAAAAAGCAATTTTACGGCGATCGCAGTTAAGCCAAGCTGATCTCAGTTATGCAAATCTAGAACAAGTTCAACTCAATTCTGCTGTGATTCGTCGTGCTAAGCTCGTCTCTGCTAATCTCTACAAAGCGAGGCTCGATGGTGCAAGTTTACGTGGCTCGGATCTGAGCAATGCTAATCTAGAGCAGGCTTCTCTGAGTCGATCGAACTTCTCCTTTGCCAATCTGTCCCGCGCTATACTGACCGATGCCAATCTTAGAAATGCTGAATTAAACGGCGCAAATCTGACGCAGGCAACTTTAATTCGAGCTAGGCTCAGCAGTGCGCGAGTCATGATGGCAACTTTAACGGATGCTAATTTAACTGGAGCAACTTTAACTCGTGCCTCATTTCGAGATTCCGACTTGCGACATTGTACGCTCACAGGCGCAACGCTCAATCGAGCTTACTGCTGTGCAGTCGATCTGACAGCAGCGCAGGTATCATTTGCTGAAATGAGCGGTGTGAATCTGCTGCGAGCTTGCTTACAGCAAACTAATCTCCATACTGCTTTACTGCGGCGAGCTTACATGAGTAATGCCATTCTGACTGAAACGGATTTGACGAGGGCTGAGCTAGCAGGTGCAGATTTATCGAGTGTTAATTTGAGCAGTGCGATCGTAGACCATGCAAGATTTGAGCACAACTTGGGATTGAGCGCGGATCAGATTCCTGAATTACAAGAAAAGCTTGCGATCGTGCTGCGTCAAGCTGGAGGAGAACGGGACGGACTTGCAGATGGGCAGCAACGCATGGAGGAAATTCGAGGAGACTTAGAATTTCGATTTTCCGATTTGGAAGAAACTCTGCGATTGTTTCAAGAAGCGATCGACATTTTCAAAGATGGCTTAGATGAGCAGCAAGAAATCGGTCGCACCTCTGGCTCGCCTAATTTTTATCAACTGCATCTAGTCCTTGAGCACAAAGCAGAACAGTTTACTAAAAACATTCAAGCCTATCGTGAAGACATGTTTCAGTCTTTGGAAAATATGACGGCACAACAGCGGGATCTCTGGATTCAAGAAGAATTTCACGCTGTTCTAGACCATATCCAAGAACAAATTCTAAACCTTCTCAAACATGCAAAGTTGATTCATAGAATTTGGTTTACGTTGGATGATGATGCCTGAGGAGGACACGAAGTGCTCTGAATCCGAGCCGTTGCATAGCCAAGCCAGAACATGAGCACCATGGCACAGATATAGAGCAGCACAAATCTTTTAGGGAGCGCAAATCTTTTAGAGGTAGAGATTCTGCGGCGTGGAGGCGGTTCGACGATCTCGTCAATGTCTTGAATTTTCAGGCTACCTTTGCCAATGTTATGTTCACGTTCTAACCAGCGATCGAGAGAGAGGGGCGTTTTGTCATCTTCATTGTTCAAGCCCTGCTGTTGACCCATTGTTGCCCCTCCTGCAATCGTCAAAAATTAGGATGTTGTAATCTCTTGAATCACTTTTTCTTGATGGACAATTCCAAGCGTCAAGCCTGTTTTATTCGCTTCTTGTGCAACGCTGTACAGTGCTAATCCCATCTGCAGCACCTCAGCCATGTTCTTCCCTGATTCTGCTGATAAGGTTTGCAAGAGGGCATAAGCCTCCTGGCTCAAATCCAAGTTCAACTGTTTTCGATAACGACTGTCTATCTCGTCATCGGCTTCATTACTTTGTTCTGACCTAAACATATAAAAATCTCCTGAATTACAACTCCGATGCTTTGAGAGTGCCGATGTTGAAATCTACAACTCTCAGAGTAGCTTCTAAATCTATACTATCATTTCCACAAATTATACATATTTTTTATACAAAATCCTCGATTTTTCGCTCTGCCCCTCATTCTTCGCGCGGTGTTATGATGTAGGAAAGTTAACTTATGTAAACGAGCGTGACTGCGACCTTTCGATCCTCCGATAGCGCAACGTTGCCAACGACCTGGCACTGTCTTGACCCCATCTGGGAGGCAAGCGAACTTGAGATTCAGCAAGGACTACCGCACAGCCAGCTTTCTCCAGCTTGGCAAATGATGTTACTAGGAGATGGGTCTCCGACGCGGCATTTACAGCTTTTAACGGGCGAGCCGACTGAGGTAGATGTCATCGATATGTCGTCGATCGGGTTTTCGTTAGATCATGCACCGAGCGCGATCGAGCAAATTCCAGGTAGTCGGTTGCGGCGACAGATTTGGTTAAGAACAGCTTCAGGTCAGCGGTTAGGCTATGCGGCTTCGTGGTGGGAGTCGAGCCATATCGATGAGTATTTGCAGAATCGATCGCAGCCCATCTGGTCGAATTTATCGCGATCGCGCATGGAGCTATACCGCGAGATTAAAGGATTGCATTACGGACGGTCAGCGGCATTAGAGGCAGCATTTGGGGTTTCTGCTCCACTGTGGGGACGGCATTATTTGTTCTGGCATCATGGCAAACCGTTTACGCTGATTTATGAGGTATTTTCGCCTTATTTGGAGCGATATTTGGGTAAGGCGCGTTGACGCTCAACGAAGACGCTGACTTCTAAAAGTCCGCCTCAAAGCCTGAATATTT
Organism: Leptolyngbya sp. UWPOB_LEPTO1; assembly: GCF_017302695.1. Taxonomy (NCBI): domain Bacteria; kingdom Bacillati; phylum Cyanobacteriota; class Cyanophyceae; order Leptolyngbyales; family Leptolyngbyaceae; genus Leptolyngbya; species Leptolyngbya sp. UWPOB_LEPTO1. The sequence goes on from NZ_JAFLCJ010000001.1 coordinate 382,284, forward strand.
CCGAATTCGATTCGCCAGGATATTCATGCAGACAGTCTGTTCAATCTGTTCAATCTTCCGACAATGCAAAGAAGAATGGTTCGAGTAGAGGAAATTAAATCCGGTTTTGCCCTAAAATAGCGGATTATGTCAACAGATCCAGCGAGGAATTCTTCGGATAAAGGCAGCTCCGTCTGGCATGAAGCTGCAGCCCATGTAGTGGATTTATTAATTCACTACGGTTTTGATTTGGGCGAAGAACGGGTGCGGCAACTCGTCGATCGTTGGCAAACTACCTATTCTGTCAGTTGGGTGCGTTGGGCGGTGATCGAAGCCCTTTACCAGGGACGCTACAAAGTGGTCTCCGTCGAGCAGATTTTGCAACTCTGGCAGCGTCGGCAGCAACCTTGCTATCACTTCAACTACGAATTTGAACGCCTAGTCTGCAATAAATTCCCTCGCGATCTGTCCCAACCGAACCGACCTCAAGAGCCTGTGGATGTTGCCGCGCTTCCAGCTTTGCCAGCCCCCAGTCGATCGCCCGTCCCCGTTAGCGAAGATCCTCCCGCTTGGGCAGAACTTGCTGAGCAGATTCAAAAAGAACCCGAAGTCGCTGAGCCTGGGATTCCACCCTTAGAACTCGATCACTTAGCTCCTCCTGAAATGCTGCTGAATCGAGTGGCTCGTCTGCAAGCAGGTGTAGATGCTTTAATCGAACAAGCGACCTCCAGCCTGAATGCATCCCATGAAGCGATGAGAATCAAATGGCAGGATGACACACAGCCAACTGAACAATCGATTGAAAATGGGCAAGCTGCACCCGAATCTGTTTTAGAACTTCCAGAAGAAGTGCATCCTCCCATCCATCAATTTATGCCAACGGCGGTGGGCACTGAGTTTCATAGCAAGTTAAAAGCGGTTGCAGAACAAGAAGAACCCGCAGCTAGCGAGTGATCCCGGCAAGCGTGCTAATTGACCCAAAATCTAAAGATATTCCGCAGGGCAGGCGATTTACTGCCAGATTGCGGGGATACTCGAAGATATCCAATCTCCTGGAGGCGGCTTGAATGTCGTACCAAAGTAATCGTGAACTACCGGATAGTGTTCGCGATCGCCTTTCTGAACCGGCTCAACACTTTTATCGAGTAGCATTTAACTCTGCACTTCAATGGTATGGAGAAGAGTCTAAAGCTCATCAAATTGCTTGGAGCGCGATTAGAAGCCAAGCATTCAGCCCAAATAGTGAAATTGCTGAAGTCCTGTAATTAAGCTCAACTGAATCCGAAGCCTTCGCTTGTGCAAACAGGTGAGGGCTTTTTGCATTGATTTAGTTTTGTTCACAAAATTTAAAAATATTTCGCTTTATATCGAATAACACCTTTGTCCGTATTTTTTAGATTCATTGCGTAACTCTATCAATGGAGAGATGAAGGTAGACATTTTGCGAGTTAATCACTCCTAGAATCGATAGCCGCATAACCGACTCGTGATCTGTTCGATCGCTCCATCTACCCCAAGCGTGCGATTTATTGTCCTGCAAGTTCAAAGGTCTTCGGTTATGCCTACGGTTTCAATGTCGCAATTGAATACAGCTCAGTTTGATCACGTCACTTCAGATACAGAGAGTTGGAACATTCTCGAAACAGCGCTCAATCCTGAAAAACTTCATGCTCAGGAAACTGTCTTTACGATCGGGAATGGATATTTAGGAACACGGGGGAGCTTTGAAGAAGGATTTCCTGGCGATCAGTCCGCAACTTTAATTCATGGGATGTTTGATAATGCTCCGATCGTGCAAACGGAATTAGTCAACTGTCCAAATTGGTTGCCTTTGGTCATCAAGTTAGACGGTGAAAAGTTTCAACTTGATCATGGAGCAATTCTCAACTACGAGCGACGCTTGAATTTGAAAGCAGGCTTGCTGACGCGTACGGTGCAATGGCGTAGTCCAAGCGGTCATCACTTTGCATTTCGATTTGAGCGGTTTTGTAGTTTGTCTGATCGACATGTCATGGCAATGCGGGTACATGTTACCTCGATCGATTTTTCCGGTTCAGTAGAAATCGAGGCTGGATTTGAAGCGCATCCGACGACGGTGACCATTCCGCATTGGATGACCCTGAAAACGGGCAGTCTGAACAATTTAATGTGGTTATCGACCCAGACGTTGCATACTGGGCTGCAATTAGGACTAGCCGCAAAACTAACCGTCACGAAAGCTGATGAAACGATTCCAGTTCGTGATTGCGCGAACACATTAATGGCTGCAACGACGATCGCACCGAATCAAACTGTGATTGCTGAGAAAATCGTTTCGATCTATACCTCGCGTGATATAGAATTTCCGCTGACGGTAGCACTTCGACGACTAGCAAAGTCGCCCAGTTATCAAACGCTCTTTGCAGCACATCTGCTGGCTTGGGGAATCACTTGGCAGAACAGTGATGTGGTCATTGAAGGCGATTTAACAGCGCAGATTAGTATTCGCTACAATCTTTTTCAACTCATGATTGCAGCTCCGCGTCACGATAATCGTGTGAGCATTCCTGCAAAAACGCTGTCGGGCTTTGCATACCGAGGGCACGTTTTTTGGGACACAGAGATTTTTATCGTGCCGTTTTTTGCCTTGACGCAGCCCGCGATCGCAGAAAACCTTCTGACCTATCGCTACAATACGTTAGCAGGGGCACGCCGGAAAGCGAGAGAAGCTGGCTATCAAGGTGCAATGTATGCCTGGGAGAGCGCAGCAACAGGCGATGAAGTGACGCCGCGATGGGTTCCGGGTGCGAAAGGAGAATTGATTCGGATTTGGTGTGGTGACATTGAACATCACATTACTGCGGATGTTGCTTATGCGGTTTGGCAATACTGGCAAATCACAGGCGATCACGATTGGATGAGGAACTGTGGAGCAGAAATTCTCATTGAAACGGCAAAGTTCTGGGCAAGTGCTGTCAAATGGACGGGGAGACGCTATGAGCTTTTAGATGTGATTGGTCCTGATGAAAATCATGAGCATTGCAACAATAATGCGTTTACGAATGCAATGGCGCAATTTAATTTACGCTCTGCGCGAATGGTGTGGGATTGGCTCGCGAAATCGTATCCGGAAACAGCATTGCGATTGCGTCAGAAGTTAAATTTGACTCTAGAGGAGCTTAAAACTTGGGGTACGATCGCGCAATCTCTAACAATTTATCCTGACCCTGAAACCAAGCTGATCGAGCAGTTTGACGGGTTCTTCGATTTGATCGATGTGAATCTTCAAGATTACGAACCGCGATCGCAATCGATGCAAGCATTATTAGGCATTGAACCGACCAATCAGCGTCAGATTCTCAAGCAGCCTGATGTGTTGATGATGTTGTATCTCTTGCGGCAGCAGTTTGATCATGAGACGTTGCAGGCAAACTGGAATTACTATGTGCCGCGTACTGACCATACCTATGGTTCATCTCTGGGACCAGCCGTCCATGCGATTTTAGCGTGTGGTTTGTCTTACGTGGATGAAGCGTATCAGCATTTTATGCGAGCAGCATTAGTGGATCTCGAAGATGTGCGAGGCAATGCTTCTGAAGGAATTCATGCGGCTTCAGCAGGTGGGCTTTGGCAATCGATCGTGTTTGGATTTGCAGGAATTCGCTTAACAGACTTAGGTCCTGTCGCTTGTCCGAGTTTGCCTGCTCATTGGACAAGATTGAAGTTCCGCCTCTGTTGGCAAGACCAATGGTATGAATTCGATTTGTCACAGACGGGTGTGCTGTGTGAAGCGGTTGAGCAATCGATGCAGAGCCATTTTGCTTCTACGTAACGACCAAGTTGAGCGGCGCTAGACAACACTTAAACGAAGTAGCAAATCTTCATCCGCCGCTCCAACGACTTGCCATACAGCGTTTTGGCAAGAGTTTAATCTCTTGATTAAAGAACTTCTTCAGCCAAAAGTTGCCCTTTGACTCGTTCATATTCATCCTCAAGAAGCCACTCTTGGGCTGCTTGATAACTGGAGTGAGTGACTACAAGTTTATAGTCAGATGTAGGATTAAAAATACGACAAGTGCCATCTTGATCACCCACTAGCATGAGAATTTTAGGTGGAAAAAGAACTGGATCAACCCAGAGTTCCAGAAATTTCCAGGTTTTAGCTTGTTCTGCGAGGACTGGTGCGTGGGATTGCATGATACTCACCTGTTGTTTTCACAATTTTGATCTCGCCGTAGTAAAGCGGAGTTTGGCTTCCATCTACTCTAATTATGTAGCCGATTGGCTCGGAAAAGTAGAGTCCATACCGTTCATAATCATCGTCTTCATCCTCTACTCCAGTTCGCTCTCCACCTGAGATGATAGCCTGAGTGACTTGTTTTAGGGTTTCGAGGTCGTTGAATACATGCGCTCTACCTTCTCTGCGGAGCAGCCGCTGGACTTGAGGAGTATTTGGTAAATGGCGATCGATCAGGCTTGGTCGGGGGTCAGGGGTAATATCTCGGTCAATTCCGCTCATGAGTTAGGCGATCGCATCTGTCTCAGAATTGCCCATTGTAAGCGATTATGCCAATTAGAAGTGGTAAGCTTTCTTCTGGTTCAATCCTTGGGCTGTGTCTTGCGAATCTCTGCAATTGATGTGTACTTTCATATCTTGAAGCTTGCTTCAAGATATGAAAGTACAGCAACAGCACAAATGCTAAAGCCAAAGTAGAACCAAGAATCTGGGGCTGACCGAATAATTGCTAAACCCACACCCAACATCAGAAGCGTAGCCCACTTGATTCCGTCATTCATCTGAGCCTACCTCACCCTAGTACAACAAGTCCAAGCCGCATAACGACCCGCTTCACCCGCCGCAGATAACCTCGAACATTCAGCAGATAACCTTTTGGCGGTCGGGTTCAAGCGGTTTGTTAGCCTAGTGTTGTCCCACAATTAACGTTGATGTGCGTGGCTTTTATCGCTGTGTTTGTATGCTCAGTGCTCGAAATAAGGCGCTTCTCGAATATACCGAAAGACGACATCAAGACGCGCAACTTTCAGCCCTTGACCTTCGCAAACTATAAAATCAGTGCGGTCAAATACTGTGGAACTTTCTACTTCTATTTAGATTCTCAAACCCACGCAGCATCAGTACTACCGCAATGTCCACAAGGACTATATCCGTTTGTCGCGATCAAATCCCACGGCAGTCTACCCTAAAAACCATAGATCCGCGTCATACTATATCCGTCAAAGCCAATGACAGCAACATTTTGCAATGATAATCACTGAGGTCAAACAGCGTAAAACCATTACTACCTATCACGGGAGGCAACACTGGTTCAAGTCTTCTTAGACCTCAATTACAACGAAATTCTAGAGTCGTTGCTATAAAAGGATCTGGCATGTCGCTGCACGAAACCAGTCCCCTAAGATCTACCTAAGCCGAAAGCTGCTTTACACAAGCAATAGCGCCGACGTTACTATACCAAATACCCATCATTAGCCGGGAAGCTCATATCAGGCTCGCCATTACCGTCAGATCCATTGATGTAGTCGCTAATACCCTGATACGCATCATAAACACTATTTCCTACTTCACATCCTGCGTATCCAGCTACGGCCCCTGCTCCTTCTCCGAGATATTCACCTATGGCTGCTCCTGTGCCAACAGCACCAACAGCTTGAATTACTTCAGGTACGGTAGTTGCGAACGAGGTTCCTGCTGCCCCCGAATAGATAGCAGCCACGCCGCCAGCAATTTCACCTAAGACTCCTCCAATCTCAGCTCCATTCAATGTGGCTTCATTGCAGTCATAAGCAGGGTTCATGTCATCCATGATAGTTCACTTTTCCTTACATAATCTACAGTCAATACGTATAGTGTAGCTGATGAATAATGTATTGGGGGAGGGTGTAAAATTTGTATCAATTTTTACGAAAAGGATTATTTAAGAATCCAAATAACCAATGCCTAGCAAGATTCATCCTGACTATTAATTCACGCAACTTACTCCTATTCGCTTTAATCATCTGTTGTGGATAAACTGACATCAGCTCTAATTTTTCGATGGAATTCATTAGTGATTTCAAGTGGTTTCGGTTTCTTAGTGTCTTAGGCGATTCTGAGGGAATCGGAAAATTGATCAATGGCTCTATTTGTCGTTGATAGCTAGTAAGCAAGTAAGAAGATTGTTTACTAAATTCAGACAGATAGGCACGAATAGCATCATTATAGGCTTGCCTTACCTCAGAATTATATTGAGATTGCAATCTTGCCTTGTGGTTTCCCCCTGTAAAAAAGTCACTGAATTTCTGACCAAATCCTCGCTCTTTAAGAGTCGGCAGAGATGGCGATGGGTAATTTGGAAGCGGAATTGATAAGATCGCTGGTTGAGCCTCGTTGAATTCCTTACAAGCTTGCTCAACCCAACTATTAATCGAGCTTACATATTTATAAATATCCGCTTTCAGCTTATCGTTTTCCCAGGCTTTAAAATTAGATTGGCGAAGTGCAAGAGCCGCATCATCTTGATAGAGTATTAGTAACGTTTTGAGAGAAAGCCACGTTCGACAAGAAAGAATACTGTTGATGAAGCCATCTTTGAAGAAATTCTCTCGTTGCTTTCCTCTATTAATTTCTGTATTTCGCTGGTCGTCCGCAATTTTAATTTCCGCTAACAAGGATACCTTTTGCGCCTCTAGCTCTTGTCTGATTTTAGTAACTACAGCAGTGATACAAGAGAGCCTTGTTCTATAAGTGTCTTGTTTTTGAAATTGTATTATTGTATAAAGAGAAGCTTCAAAATTAGCCAACCCACTTTGATATATGTTTACGATATCTCTCCGTTGTCGTGCTTTAAAAGCGGGTAGGGCATCAACACGATATAAATTAGTTATTCCAATAGGTAAATCAGACTTGAAATCTTTTGTGATTGAGTTTATTTCGTCGAGTACTTCACGGCGATCGCTATCAGACTCAAGTTGATTTAGCCAATTCACTACGAAAACAACGGTTTGCATCCCTCGATCAGCTAACCACTGATGCAAGTTCTCTTGTTCTTGCAATGTAAAAGGTTGCTTTGCATTTAGGACTTGAACGACTAAATCCACTTTTAATAGTTGATCGCGAACCAAACTATCCTGTTCAGTTTTATCATTCGTTCCAGGTAAATCTAGAATCTCTACTCCTTTCTTGAGCAATGGGTGAGGAATTAATACCTCCACTGACACAACATCACTTCGTTGATAACCTTTTCTATCGAGAGTAGCAAATTCTCTGAGTATTTCTGGATTTCTACTACTAATTTGCTCACCTGAAGTGAGCACAACAACTATATTTATTTCTTTTCCATATTTGATTGTGATCGCAGTTCCTGTAGATCGAGTTACTTTGGTTGGCAATATCTCACTGCCTAGCAATGCATTGAGTAGCGTAGATTTTCCAAAATTAAACGGTGCAAAGACAGCTATTCTAAAAGCAGAATCACTGAGCCGCTGGGTAGCTAGTTTAGCATCTTTTATTAGCTGTCTATCTGTCTGAATGGACAGAAGATTAGAGTCAACTTCTAGTATATTTAGAAGTCTTAAAGCAAGTTCCTCTTTCATAAAGCTCAAATTGAAGCTTCTGAATTCTTTTTGAGTTTCTGATATCTTTCGTTTATGTTCTGCCACTGAGTTGAAAACTTAGCCCCCAACCTCTCTAGGGCTTCTTTCTCTGTTTTACTATCTGTTTCAGCTTTTTCCTTGGAATCAAGTAAAGTTTTTAATGATTGCTCTAATGAATTGACATCCCGTTCCATCTGTTGAGGAATTTCTATAAAGTTATCGAATAAGCTTGCAATGTTATCTTTAATTACTGACATATGTTTATCGCTGGTCATCTCTGGCAGTAGATCTTTCAACTTCTGCTTCATCGCCTCTCGAAATTTCTTAACTTCCGATTGCCTACCCCAAAAAGCAGCAGCAACAGTAGAGACTGCTGTCCCAGCTGCTAATCCCCAGCCTAGAGGTGTAAGTGCAATAAAAGCTCCCGTGACAGGATTTGCAAGCCATAAAAATGCATGTGTAAGACCTGCAACACCAACTCCACCAAATCCTACTACTGCTAACCCAGCAGTAGCACCCACTAGCATTTTAGCAACTGGATTAGCATTGGATGCTGTCAGTTCAGATTCTGCAGCAGATTGACCTTGATATACCTTCATCTGTTGCACTCTACCAACAGCATCTAATTCTTGAGACAAAATATCGTTAATGGTCTTTTGCCTTGCATTGTATCGGTCAAGTGATGTGAGAATTTCTTCGTTTAATTCATTGAATTTTATAAGAATACTTGCTTTGGTTTTCGCATTCCAATTATCAAGACTGTCTTGTTGAAACTTTCTGAAACTTTCTGCAATTTTCTCTGCATACTCATTACGCTTTTCGGCTCCCAAACTTTCCGGATCAGGCAAATTAAATTTTGAATCAAAATCATGAATAAATTCCTGACAGAATTGCCTATAAGATTCAGAAACTTCAGAAACAGTGTATTTTTTTTGCAGATCAATAGACTTTTTAAGAGAAGTGCATGTGTCTCTCATGTATTCAAAGTGGGGATTTGATGCCTCGATTTTTAGGCGAAGTTCTTCAGGCTTATCACCAACTGTTGCAATTAGGCTCTTCAACACAGTTGATACTGTCTGATAAGCCGCTTCTACTGAGGCATAAGCAGGAAATAGCTCAGCCATTAATCTGCCTTCGGACAGAAACTTATTGACTACTTCCAAAAAATCAGGAAATCCAGTACCCTCCAGCGATTTTTCAGAGCTTAACTTCTGTGAAGCTTTCTTGGCATATATATCGAAGATTTTTCGCCCCCACCAATTTCTTATTTCTTCACCTTCTACGTCTAAACATGCAGACAAACGATCAACAAATTCTTCTCGTACTTCCTCATATTTGTCTTGAGAAACCATAGAATCTCCTTCATCGATAAGATTTTCCCATTTGTTGATCAAGAAAAATACAGAATTAACTTTACCTTTGACATGATTCTTCAAATATACTTCTTCGCTAGCCGTCAGTTGATCGTCAGCACTGAGAACAAAAAATATTGCATGACAGTCGCCAATACGTTCAAGCGTACTGTTATCTTCATCTATATTGTGATTTAATCCTGCTGTATCAATGAATTCAATTCCTTGCTCCAGCAGCTTGAGTGGAAGATATATTTCAGCACGATCGAAAGGTTTTAACCATTCACCCACACTATTATTAAGTTTTTGAATTTGTTTTTTAACTAGATTTGAGTTGCGAGCAAATTTTTCTTTAAAGTCTTTTAAGGTGATCTCTTCGGCTGACTTATTCTTGTAGTGAACTACAACTCTTTCTGCTTGGCCAAACTTGACATATATTGGAAATGCTGTAGTAGCTGTCGGCCCAACAGGTAATAAGTTTTCCTTGCCAAGGAATACATTCAGAATAGTACTTTTCCCTCGATTAAAATCTCCAACTATTAGAAATTTAAATGTGCCCTCTTCTAACTTACTACTCTTGTCTTCAAGACTGTTAAGGACATCAGTCAAATCTAAACTACCGGATGAAACTGTACTCTTAGCCTTGTCAAGTGTTTTAGACATTTCTTTAAGCTGTTGTGCGAACCAACATCTTATTTCGGCTGGCGAGGAGTGACTGTTCTCATATTCCATATTCTTAATGACTTCCTCATCTATAGCTTGTTCTGAGATTCCATGCCGTTCTAACATAATTTTTCTTTCCATCTGATAGTGATTAGATTTATCTGGCTCTCTTTCACAGAGAAGGTCATACAAGGAACTCATTTGATAGGTCAAAATCTCTAATTCTAGAGAGCCTTTCCCTTCAAACTTCGTTAGATCTGGACAAGTACCATCACGATACAGATAATAAGCTGTGCTTGAAATGCCAATTAATTTAGAGATATAGTCACCAACAAGATCTTGCAATTGATGACTATATTTTGCAAATTCTTTCGTATTTTCTAATGGAGGGTCGAAAGTAAAAAATTCAAGCTGAAGATTCAAATAATTTTCTTGCTTATCTGGCAGTAAATTCCAAAAAGTGATTGTGGGATGAATTCTTTGGACATGTTGTGCGGGGCCATGAACTCCCTGAATTGTTCCATGTACTAAAATGATTGGCAGGTCTGGCAACGAGTCTAAAATATAGTTAATGTCTCGATCCGTATTATACAAAGGACGCTTAAAATATCCATCATGCTTTAATGCTGAATCATTCCAAGAAGCTTTTCCATATCTGAAATTTAAAGCAGTCCGAAAATCAACAAACCCCCCCTCATCGTTAGCCTTTTTAGTCCGTACAGTGTCCCAAAATGGGGCTATGAGCACTATTGGCTTGCCAGTCTGACAATAAATTTCCCTTAGCTTCTCGTAAGTAGAATCTGCTCCATCCAAGAACGGATCATTCTCATCACTCTTAGCACTTCTTCGAATGGCTGTGGAAGCATGAATTGCATGAGTTGATCGAAGCATTTCAGCAAACGCTATTTCTTCTCGGCGTTGTCCAGAAGATTGCTCCATCTCTAACAGACGTTGACGATGAGTAGTTTCAAATTCCTTTAATCGCAGCTCATACGCAATATTTTGGTTGGTCTTGCTTCTGTCTGGAGCTTTCCATAACTCGAAAGATCGAGTAGCAGAGTTGAGTACGGCACCCATTAAAATACTGGCGGGATAAATTAATGTTGGATCCATTGGTAAAACTCCATAAATCACAAACCCATCTACTATATTTTAGTTGTCTTCTCCAGTCTGAGTTTGACATTTAATTTATAGCGTTGCTGATCCTAAGTATGAACAGATCGTTGCAGGTATTAGAACTTTATTCAATTTTTTGCAAAATCATACCGATATTTAGCAACACCAATTAATTCTTCTCTCGCATTACTGATCGAACAATCAAAAGCGGACTAAAAACTGGCAAGTCAGGACTCTATAAGGCAATCGCACACTCACTAGTGATGCTAATGAAAGTATGATAGCCTCTCACCATAATCTGCGAGAGCTGGCTAACTATTATTTGGACTGAAAGTTTCCGCCTAAGATCCCAATTTGAGGCACTTAGCCTGAATTCTTCTGCCTAAGTCCGGATTGAGCTACTTAGCCCGACACGATTTCCGCATAATACCCCTCGACAGGGATCTTAGGCGGAAACTTTCCGTATTTCTTCCAAAAGAGAACTTGTTCCTGTCTGCCTAAGATCCTGAATAACAGAATTATGGAGTTAGGATTTGCCCAGATGGAGCCACGCCCTAGAAAACTTCTCGAACAAGTCTCTGACCTGTTGCGGGTGAAGCATTATTCCTATCGCACTGAACAAACTTATATTCAATGGATTCGGCGCTACATCCTATTTCATAACAAGACCCATCCCAAAGACATGGGAAGTCCAGAAATTGAAGCATTTTTAACGCATCTTGCAGTACAGGAACAGGTGGCAGCTTCTACTCAAAATCAAGCTCTCAGCGCCATTTTGTTTCTCTACCGCGAGGTGTTACGCCAAGAATTAGATGCTTCCATTGATGCCGTTCGAGCTAAGCAACCGCGTTACTTGCCGACCGTGCTGACCAAGGAGGAAGTCAGGGCTGTGATTAGCAATTTGTCTGGCGTGTATCAGCTTGTGGTGCAGGTTCTCTATGGCAGTGGGGTGCGGTTAAATGAAGGGTTAAACATCCGGATCAAAGATCTCGACTTCGCTCAACAGCAAATTATCGTTCGCACTCCAAAAGGTGTTGAGAGCCGAGTCACGATGTTGCCCGCTAGCTTGAATGAACCCCTGAGAGAGCATCTACAACGGGTACGTCGATTGCACCAGCAAGACATAGCACAAGGTTATGGGGCTGTACATTTACCCTATGCGTTAGCCCGGAAGTATCCCAATGCGGAACGATCGTGGGTGTGGCAGTTTGTTTTTCCGTCAGATCGTCGCTGTCGTGATCCTCGAACCTCGCAAATCAATCGCTACCATCTGCATGAAAGCGGAGTGCAAAAAGCCCTCAAGCAAGCAGTGTTTGCTGCAAGAATTCAGAAACGAGTCGGCTGTCATACCTTTCGCCATAGTTTTGCAACGCATTTACTGGAAGCAGGATACGATATCCGCACGGTGCAAGAATTACTAGGGCACAAAGATGTGAAGACAACGATGATTTACACTCATGTTCTGAATCGGGGTGGAAAAGGGGTGCGAAGTCCGCTTGATTCTTAGCGCGATCGCACTCCTCTAGCTTTCTCAAAAGATAAAAGATTTTGAGCAACATCCTGGGCAGTTTGATTACGCTGTCTAAAGAACACGTAGAACACTAGCGACTTTTTCGATCTCCTTCATCTCCTCAATTTCTTTCAGCGCATTGCGGAAATTTCCTTCTTGAACTTCATGCGTTACAACCACAATTTCTGCGGCTCCATCTCGGAAGCCTGCTTGCACCACAGATTCCAAGCTGACTTCGTGATCGCCAAAGCAAGTTCCAATCTTTCCAATCACTCCTGGATAATCCCGAGTCAGAAAACGAGCATAAAAGCGCGTATAGAGATCTGACATCGGCGCGATCGCACAGTAATGCTGATGCGCACAAGCGATTAAAGGATCAAGAATTGGAGGCTGACCTGCTAGCTCTGATAGATCGGTCTTCAACAAGGCAGCAATGTTCAAGACATCTGCAACTACAGCACTTGCTGTCGGTCCTGCGCCCGCACCCCGCCCGAAAAACATCACCTGTCCAACCGGATCGCCTTCGATCAAGATTGCGTTATATACATCATTTACACTTGCCAAGGGGTGAGCTTTTGGAACTAACGTTGGATGAACTCTTACCTCAAGCTCCTCTTCACTCGCTTTCCGTTTCGCGATCGCCAACAGTTTAATCACAAACCCTAACTTCTCGGCATACCCAATCTCGATCGCGCTCACATGGCGAATCCCTTCACAATAGACCTCTGGCAATTTGATCCGTCCGCCAAACGCCAAAGATGCCAAGATCGCAATCTTATCCGCCGCATCTAATCCATCGACATCGGCAGTCGGATCAGCCTCAGCATATCCAAGCTTTTGGGCATCCGCGAGAATTTCAGCAAAATCGCCGCCCTCAAGCTGCATCCGCGTCAAAATATAGTTCGTGGTTCCATTGATGATACCTGTGACCGTGCGAATCCGATTCGAGCAAAGCGACTGTTTAATCGGAGCAATCACAGGAATTCCGCCCCCCACTGCGGCTTCTAGTAAGACATGCACTCCCGCTTCGGTCGCTGCTGTAAAAATCTCATCGCCGAATTTTGCGATCGCGGCTTTGTTTGCCGTCACAACATGCTTTTTATGCTGAATCGCTTTCAGCATTAACGATCGAGCAGGCTCTAACCCACCCATCACTTCGATCACAATATCAATGTCTGGATCGGTCACGATCGACTCTAAATCCGTTGTGAGAATTTCTTTAGGAATCCGAGGATCACGAGGCTTATCGAGCGATCGCACACCCACTTTATGAATGACTAATTCTTGTACTAAAGGGTGACGCTGAGCCGGATCGCTCAGAATTTCGACTGTTCCAAGTCCGACTGTTCCCAATCCTAATAAACCGACTTTAAACGCCACAGCTTTTTTCCCACTACAACAGATCTTCCATTTTATGGGAAGGGAAGACCCTGAAGAAACCGCGATCGCGCTTTAGGCGATCGCGCTATTTTCATCAACTGGGCTAAAAACGAATTAATCAGGTAAGTCTACTCGATTGCCGCTGTTATCTTCGTAATAGATCGGTGGCTCAACTGCGAAATTGTTGATTTGACCCGATTCAGTAATCACATAGCCGTCTGTCGTTTTCAAATCAGTCTCCGCCTCAGCTTCGACTGCTGCCTCAAGATCATGCACATTCCGCTCTACATCTACTCCAGACGGAATCCGCTCATCGGGTGGATTGACATCGGTCGGCTGTGCAGTCTGAACTGCCCAATGGTCGTTTCCTGCTGCCCCTTTTCCTGGTTCTGCTGCTTTTGGATCGGTTGCCATATCGATTCGCCCCAAAAATGTTATCTGTTTCTGACAGTAGCTCGATCAAGGTTGGCAAAATTCCCTCGATCGAGGTAGCCCGACGGTACCTTAAGGTAGAAAAGCACGAGCAATCTACGGCATGATGAGAGCAGTTTGTCTACGATCGCTCATGGCAAGAAAATTTTTCACAACCGGTTGTGCTTTATCCCTAAGTTTGCTAGTTCTCTGGATTGCACCTGCTTGTGCTCAAACTATTTCTGCTGAGGTTTCCGTTAGTACCCCAACTCAATCACAGCTTGATCCTCAAACCGTGATCCAGCAACTCGCCAAGTCGAGAGTGATATATCTAGGCGAAACTCATGACAGCAAGGAAGATCACCAAGCTCAAATAGAATTGCTGAAAGCTTTACATCAGCAGAATCCCAAGTTAGCGATCGGTCTCGAAATGTTTCAACGCCCATTTCAATCGGGGTTAGATCGCTATCTTGCAGGAGCGATAACCGAGGAAGCGCTGCGAGAATCCACCGAATACGATCAGCGATGGGGGTTCCCCTGGGAGTTTTATGCGCCGATCGTTGCCTTCGCCAAAGAAAACCAGCTCCCGATCGTGGCTTTGAATGCGCCGACTGAAGTGACTCGCAAAGTTTCGCGTCAAGGGCTGAACAGTCTGACACCTGAAGATCAGCGCTACATTGCCCCCATTGCTGAAATTCGCCTTGAGCCAACTCGATATCGCGATCGCCTCCGCACAATATTCGATAGCTTTCACAGCCGAAAAGGCAACAATCGCGGATTTGAACGATTTTTTGAAGCTCAAGTTTTATGGGACGAAACGATGGCAGACGCGATCGCGCAATTTTTGAGAAAAAATCCCGATCGACAAATGGTCGTCCTCGCAGGTCAAGGTCATGTCGTTTATGGAGATGGAATTCCTAACCGCGTCGCACGCCGTCTGCCGAATATCAAGCAATCGATCGTTCTCTTGAATCCTTCAGAAGAGCTTTTGCAAGAAAGTGCGATCGCAGACTATTTCTGGAAAAACTAAATGAATATATAAAGCTGAACGCTGAGAATTCCAATTGCGCGCTCTTGTAAGAACGATTTCTCCTTGGGGAAAGCTTGTAAAAGTGCAAGTTATTACCAAAACCCGCTGAATGCAGAATTTACCTGTGCCCGATCAACACTTTAGCGCTCTCAAACAAGCCGCTTATCAACTCTCCACCTGTACAGATCAAATCTTTCAGCAGATTGAACAAGCGGAAGTATTAAACGGCATTATTGATCGAATCCGTTCCTCGCTTGATTTAGAAGAGATTTTCAACACTACGGCGATAGAGATTCGACAGTTACTTAATGTCGATCGGGTTGGTGTGTTACGGTTCTTCGCAGACAATGAGGTAAACAAAAGCAAGTTTGTGGCAGAAGATGTCGCGGCAGGATTTCCCTCAGCCCTTGCTGCTCAAGCCTATGATTCCTGTTTCATCTCCCAATTTGCTGCTCACCATACTCAGAGCACAGTGCAAGCAGTTGCCGATATTTACACGGCTGAATTTAGTGATTGTCATATTAAGCTTCTTGAGCAATTTCAAGTGCGTGCCAAACTCATCGTCCCTGTGCTCAAAGGGATGGAACTCTGGGGATTTCTCTGTGTTCATCAATGCAGTGGCCCTCGTCGTTGGCAACTTTCAGAAATCGAATTTGTTCGTAAAATTGCCAATCACTTTGCGATCGCCTTACAACAGGCAGAACAACTCGAACAAATCACCAATCAAACCGCTTTACTCGCCGAAACCAAAGCTCAAACCAAAGCACTGCTCTACCAAAAAACTTTAGTCAAAATTACCAATCGCATTCGACAATCTTTCGATTTTGCGGCGATTTGTCAAATCGCTTGTGATGAAGTGCGGCAATTGCTCACAGCAGATCGAGTCAGTATCTATCGCTTTAACTCGGATTGGAGCGGCAACTTCTTATTTGAGTCAGTTGCAGAAGACTGGAAGCCGCTTGTTGGTGTGTCCCCAACCATTGAAGATACGCACTTAATGGAAACACAGGGCGGACGTTACGCAAAGAACGAAACCTTCGCTGTGCCCGATATTTATGAAGCGGGACATTCAGACTGCCATATTGCACTCCTCGAAGAATTTCAAGCCAGAGCGTACGCGATCGCGCCCATTTTTGATGGCGAACGTCTCTGGGGGCTTCTAACAACATTTCAAAATGCTGCACCTCGACAGTGGCAAGCGGATGAAATTGAACTGCTTGCCCAGATTGGCGAACAACTTGGTATTGCGCTACAACAAGCCGATTTTGTACGCCAAATTCAAGCTCAGGCAACCGAACTTAAAGAGACCCTAGAAGAACTACAACAGTCGCAGATACAACTCATCCAAAATGAAAAAATGGCAAGTCTGGGACAATTGGTCGCTGGAGTTGCCCATGAAATCAACAATCCAGTCAACTTCATTCACGGCAATATCGGGCATGTCAAGGGATACGCTCAAGATCTCCTGACTCTCGTTCGGTTATATCAACAACTGGATCCGACTTCTGAAACGGATCTCAAAGCGTTACGTCAGCACATTGAAGCATTAGACATCGACTTTATTCTGGAAGATTTTCCCAAGACCATTGCTTCGATGGAAGTTGGAACCGATCGGATCAAACAAATTGTTCTATCGCTGCGTAATTTTTCACGGTTAGATGAAGCCTTAGTTAAAGTTGTGGATCTTCATGAAGGCATCGATAGCACGTTGCTGATTTTGGGACATCGCCTCAAAACTTGTAGCGATATCACAATTGAAGTGATCAAAAACTATGGCGAACTTCCTCAAATCGAAAGCTATCCAGCGCAACTCAATCAAGTGTTTATGAACCTTGTCGCGAATTCTCTCGATGCGATCGAAGAAGCGATCTCCTGTGGAAAACTTGGCAATTCGGATCAACCTTCACCGACGCTTTGGATCACGACTCAACCCTATGACTCCGATCAAGTTGAAATCCGGATTCGGGATAATGGAATTGGGCTAGCACCCGATACCGCAACTAAGATTTTTGATCACTTCTTCACGACGAAACCCGTTAGCAAAGGAACAGGGTTAGGCTTAGCCATCTCTCGACAAATTGTGGTTGAAAAACATAGGGGCAGTCTTGTCTGTACGCCCAATCCAGATCAAGGGGTTGAATTCACCATGCGATTACCCTGTAAGTTACCCATAGACTCTTAGTCTGCCCTGCCGAATTGATCTACTCTTTAGCTTTTTCGGGAAGGAGGTAAATTGCTCCTGAAATCCAGGTTAAAGCAACCGAAACCCAGAAAAGGCTGACCGCTAGACTCTGCCATTCTTTAGAAAGGGGTGCGATGAGCAGTGCGATCGCAGCAATCTGACTCACCGTTTTGAGCTTGCCCCAGAAATTTGCTCCTTGCACCGATTTTTGCAGATTCGGATCAACGCGCCATCCTGCGATCGTCAATTCCCGCGCCAAAATCATAAACACTCCCCAAGCCGGAATCTGCTGCAATTCTACCAACGAGAGTAAAGGAGCCAGCACCAAGAGTTTATCCACCAAGGGATCAAGAAATTTACCTAAATCCGTCACTTGATTGAGCTTTCGCGCCAGATAGCCATCGACCCAATCGGTTCCAGCAGCAATGAGAAAAACCCCGACCATTATCCAGCGAGTCTCGATCGTCGGAGACTGCAAGCCATAGAGCAAAATCGGCACACCGAGCAGGCGCGACACTGTAATCCAAGTTGGCAGATTCATAAAACGATTGACATAAAAAAATTGGAAGAATCCA
Organism: Leptolyngbya sp. UWPOB_LEPTO1; assembly: GCF_017302695.1. Taxonomy (NCBI): domain Bacteria; kingdom Bacillati; phylum Cyanobacteriota; class Cyanophyceae; order Leptolyngbyales; family Leptolyngbyaceae; genus Leptolyngbya; species Leptolyngbya sp. UWPOB_LEPTO1. The sequence continues at coordinate 400,054 of NZ_JAFLCJ010000001.1, forward strand.
AACAGGACTCTCCCAATTATCAAGCTAAAGGAGTTACCGAACGCTGGCAAGCCTTAACAAGCACCATCCTTCTTGAGGACAACTGCAACCGTCTTGAAAATTAATTGCAAATCGTAGAGTACTGACCATTTGCGCTGATATTCCAAATCCATTTCGACGATGCTTTCAAAATCGCTGACATTAGAGCGCCCGTTTGCCTGCCATTCTCCCGTAATGCCGGGTTTCACTCTCAAGCGTTTCCAGTGATGTGCTTCATAGGCTTTCACTTCGTCAACGGTCGGCGGACGGGTTCCAACCAGACTCATTTCACCTCGCAACACATTCCAGAATTGCGGAAACTCATCTAAGCTAGTGCGACGTAAAAACTTACCTACCCGAGTAATTCTCGGATCGTCTTTGCTCTTGAAGATATTGCCCTTCGCCTCATTCTGAACCAGATGCTTCAAATTCTCGGCATTCGTCACCATCGAGCGAAATTTCCAGATACGGAACGGACGACCATTTACACCGCAACGAATTTGGCTGTAGAAGACTTTGCCCGGATTATCAATTTGAATCGCGATCGCAATCGGAATCAAAATCAAGCCTGTGATCAATAAGCCAACCGCAGCGCCTAAGATGTCGATCGTACGCTTGAGTTTACTCTGCACTGAAGCATGAGGTAGACGGACTTCAGGACTTAGGCGGAGGGCATGGCGCGCTGAGGCACCTTCTTGAGAATTGAGACGAGAAGCAGGAAAGTGGGAGGGAGGAAGTTCAGTAAACGTCATCACGGAGATAGCCAGGTAGTAGGATTCGGAGAACTCATCTGTCACTATATTCATGCCTACTGATCCCGAACCTGACATCCCGTAAGGGTTTGTCTAAACTTTGAACTGCTGCTCAATTGTATGAAGTTTGAATGTTGATAAGGGAAAATCCGCCTTTTCAGTGATGAAACGCTTCCAACTCAGCCATTAGGCGGATTTTTCGATTCCTCAAGAAATAAATTTTCGATGCCCTCCAAGGTGAAAATAATGGGTTCCTCAGCACTCGGAGTGCTCTGAGACGAGTGAGGGACAGACGGATTTAACTGTTCTAACGTGGTTTCTTGGCTCAACTCGGAATAAGCCATTGCATCGATCGTCGGTTCAACCTTGGGTGAACCCGCCTGAAACAGACTTTTGAGGTCAGATGGGATGTCCCGACCACTGCTGATCCCGTTTTGAGGCGGGGCCGCTGGAATCGACAGTGGAAATTCATCGACTTCCACTTCTAATTGATCGATGAGTTGAGTCAATACAGTAATGGTTTCAAGCGAGGACGATCGTTCCGACTTGATCTGATTCGGGACGAATTCAGTCCCGGCATAAGGCATCCTGAAAGCCTCTGGTGAAATGGAGGGGTCAGAAGCTTGTAGAAAGGTCGAGGCATCTCGCCCCATTTGGGCTGCCAATCGCCCGACAATTCCAGAAAACATCGCTTCACTCTGCTGTCCCAGACTATGCAGTTTATCGATACCTTGGGACAGAGAATCCTGATACGCCTGAATGTCTTTTTGCAGAGATTCAAAGACGACATGCAGAGTTGTATCTAAAGTCGTCAGCGCTTGATCAGCTTGATTCACATCAGGTAGACCAGGTTGCGAAACTGCTTCAGTCGGCGCGGGTTGCTCTAGCATTTGGCGATGTGCTTCGAGTTGACGAATTTCTTTGGTGAGCGCGTTTCGCTGCTGCATTAAGGTTGCAACTTCAGCGTGCAGTGGATGTAGCAGGGTCGATCGCAAAGCATTCATTTCTTGGATCACAGATTGCATGACATCCTGAGCTTGAGCCTCAGTTTTCGTCGTCTGATCGGCTTGATTGAGGTGCGATAATACGGCTTCTAAATAAGCTCGAACTTGTTTGAGAACTTGGCGCTGCCGGGCAATTTGTGCCGCAGATCCCCAAGGCAATCGAGGACTCCGCTGAGCGAGAACATCTTGCACTTCCGTCAGCAAACGCTGAATTTGATCTTGATTAGCAGTCACAACAAAAAACCCTTGAGTAAAAATTCGGCAAGACCGGACTTGGCTTGACTCTCAACTTATCTTTAAGGTTGCCCGAACTGCGTCATCTGTTGCCAGTGTTACAGGGAATTACACGATCGTTCTATTTCACGAAACAAAGCTTTACGCCAAAATCAGGAGAATTTTCAGGTTGAATTTTAGATTTTGCGGTTTGGCGGGTGACGAATTTGGCTAAATTCATGCCAAATTCTACAAACCATCTAAAATATGTCTAAATTGCTGAGGAGCGCGGCTGTGCAATCGTTGAGGTGAATGGGCATTCTAGCCTCGTCCCTCATTATGTCATTTGGGTCATCTCGCGCTCATTTTCATGCCGCACTCTGGTTATACCCTCAATGGAAGACCGATTCACAACTCTCCGCGACACGACGATTAACGCTTCGATCCGCTCAGCCCCGTTCTTTGAGGGGTTGCCTGAAAGTGCGATCGAAAAAGCGATCGCCCATGTCGTCATGCGAAACCATCCTGCGAATCAAGTGATCCTGCTCGAGAATGATTGGGGTAGCTCGGTCTACTTCATTCTCAGCGGTTGGGTGAAGATTCGCACCTATAACCTAGATGGCAAAGAAGTCACCCTGAATATTTTGGGCAAAGGTGAGCTATTTGGCGAAATGGCTCCGCTCGATGAAGTTCCGCGATCGACCGATGTGATTACGCTGGCTCCCACCGTGATTGGCAATATGCCCGCTCAAGATTTTGTGCAATTGTTAGGGTCTGAGCCAGAAGCCGGAATTCGGTTGGCGCAATTAATGGCGCGACGGTTGCGCCAAGTGAATCGACGCTTGAGATTGCGCGAGTCGGATAGTACATCGCGGGTCGCGGACATTTTGTTGTTCTTAGCGGATGGTCAAGGGAAGCGCAGTCCATCTGGAACAGAGATTCCAAACTTACCGCATCGAGAACTCAGTAGTTTGAGTGGATTAGCACGCGAGACAGTAACGCGAGTGTTGAGCAAGTTAGAGAAAAAAGGACTGATCGTGCGAGATCGAGATGTGCTGTGCATTCCCGATGCTCATGCTCTAGAACGGCTCATGATTTAGCATCATGCGTCAAGATTTTAAGGCTCCAAGATTTGAGAAATCTTGGAGCCTTTTTTATAGCTGAATGCCGCGAATTGAATAATCTAACAATTGCATCGGATGCAGCACCGGAACTGCTTTGCCCTGCAGTTTCAAATGTCGAGAAATTTGCACATAACAGCCAATATTTGCCGATGCGATGACACTCGCACCTGTATTCGTTAAATTCTCAACCTTTTGCTGCCCTAACTCATTCGCCACTTCTGGCTGAAGAATATTGTAGATGCCAGCACTTCCACAGCAGAGTGCAGCATCGATGGGTTCACGCAATTGTACGCCCGGAATCTTTCTGAGCAGTTGTCGAGGTTGAACGCTGATCTTTTGACCGTGCAGCATATGGCAAGCATCCTGGTAAACCAGAGTTAGCGGCTGTTCTTGTAGGGGAGAAAGCTTTGCCGTTAAGCCGACTTCGGCAAGAAATTCTTGCACATCTTTCACCTTTTTAACAAAGGCCTTTGCTGGCTCTGCATAATTCGGATCGTCTTGCAGAATGTGACCATATTCTTTCAGCGTATGACCGCACCCGGAGGCATTGACCAAAACGGCATCAACCTCAGTATTGGCAAAGGTATCAATCATCTGGCGGGCAAAGTGTTTCGCCTGTTCTTCTTGCCCTTGGTGATGAGACAGCGCGCCACAACAGCCTTGAGTTTGGGGCACAAGGACTTCACAGCCGTTTGCGGTTAAAACCCGCACAGTCGCATCGTTGACCTCTGGATTAAATAATCTCTGCACACAGCCGAGCAGCATTCCGACTCGATAGCGTTTTTCGCCTTGGGCAGGAATGAGAGCCGGAATGGTATCGGTAAACGCTTTCGCTGGAATATCTGGCAGAATTGCTTCCATCGCAGACAGTTGAGGCGCGATCGCGCTCAAAAATCCCATCGATCTGACGATTTTTTGTAATCCCGACTTCTGATAAATGCCCAACGGTCGCAACAACGCCCGCATCCGATTCGGATAAGGAAAGACCGAGAAAATAAATTGGCGTAACAGCTTTTGCGGCAGCGATCGCGCATCTTGTCGCTCCACCTGCGGACGAGTCGCGGCAATGAGCTGGTCATATTGCACCCCCGACGGACAAGTCGTGACGCAAGCCAAACAGCCCAAACAAGAATCAAAATGCTGAATCGTTGCGGGGTTCAGTGGAATCTCACCTTCGTTGATTCCATCCATCAAATAAATTCGTCCTCTGGGCGAATCCATTTCTTTACCGATGACCCGGTAACTGGGGCAGGTTGATAGACAAAAGCCACAATGCACACAAGAATCGATCAGCTTCGGATCAGGAGGATTTTGGGCATCGAAGCCGCCAGAATTTTTAGCTGGATTAGAAGTTTGCATTCTTAAATTCCGCCGACAAAACGATGAGGACTAAACAGGGTTTGCGGATCAAATTGAGCTTTGACGCGCTGCATCACGTTCAGAGCATTGCCAGAATAACCCCAAACATCAAGCTGTTGCTTAAACGCGATCGAGCCTTGCAACACAGATAGATATCCTCCACTCGCGGCACAAATCGATCGGGCTTCGAGAATTTGCGTGGAGCGCGCATCGGGGACGCTCAACTGCCCGATGCCGGAAGCGGCATGAATCACCACTTTCGCAGCAGGCAAAATGGATGCGAGTTGATCCAAAACCGTCACTGCGCTCGACGGTCTAACTCCTATTTTGCAAACAATTGTGTTCCTTTGGTCAGAGACATCCATACGATCATGAAATGTCTGCCATAGATCTGCATCTGAAACGGATAAGCCTAGGGCAGTTGCGACTTCTGTGAGCCGCTGAATCTGTAAATTCACGCTTTCAGGAATGCTCTGAAACCGAACGAGTAAGCCCACCGTAGATTTCTCCGTGAGCGAGTTTGAGAGCAGATCAACACTGGTCGGAGTCAACGCTGAACTTAACAGCGTTTGAGCCGCTTGTGCCAGTGAATCTGAATCGCCATAAACCAGAATTGACCGGGTATTTGCTGGGATGGGATAAACTCGCAACGTCGCCTGCGCCAGAATTCCGAGCGTGCCATACGACCCGGTGAGGAGCTTCATCAGATCGTACCCTGCCACATTTTTCACGACTCGTCCGCCTGCTTTGACAATTTCACCATCGTAGCGAACAAATGTAATGCCCAGTAGCATGTCGCGCACGCTGTTGTAGCGATGTCTGAGCGATCCAGTATCTGCGGTTGCAATAATTCCGCCGAGCGTTGCCCGATCGCGAAATTGCGGATCGATCGCACAAAATTGACCGACTTTTCCCACGATCGCTTGCAATTGCGCAAACGAAATCCCGACTTCAGTCGTCACCGTTAGGTCGCCTTCTGCATGTTCGACTAAGCGATCGAGCTTTTCGGTACTTACAACCAGGGTCACTTCATCGATCACGCCTCCCCAATGCAACTTGGTCGCATGACCACAGGGTAAAATTCGCCATTGATGTTGATAGGCACAGGCGACAATCGCGCCCAATTCCTCGATCGTCGCGGGAGAAACCCAATAAATCCGATCTGGATGAACCAGCGATCGCGAGAGTTGTGTCTGCTGACATTCGGTCAAATCTTGCCAAGACCGAATTTCTGAAATAGCGCCGAGTGTTTGAAGAACTGCTTGCATCCGATAATTTACGTAAGTGCCCGTACGGGAAAATAGTGAGAGCTTTATGAGAAAAATTCGGTTCAGATCCCATTATCTAGGGAATAATGCGCTTATGTTCAAGGCAAAAGGCAAACATGAGAAAACTCGTCTGAATTTCATGTGAATTCTGAAATTCTTGGTTTGCCTTTTTTTATTCTTTGGAACGATCGATGCACCAGATTGATGCGCCGCCAACCCTGACTCAACTTCGCGACCTTTTGAACCGCTCAGATACTAATCTCGCGGAACCCTCTACGATCGAGCTTCTCCACTCGACTTTTACCCAACTCGAATCGACCATAGTTGCCCTTCAGCAAGAACTCCGCCAAGAGAGAGCCTCTCGGCAGCAAGCTGAAGCAGCCCTCCAAAATGCAACCCAACGTAATGACTCTACTGGGTTAAAGCACTCTCTAGAATTGACGCAAGCAGTCCTTGAATCGATTACCGATGGACTTTTAGCGATCGACTGTGACGGTAAAATCCTCAGCCTCAATCAAAAATTTCGCCAACAATGGGGGCTTTTAGACCATCCCATGCAGAACGATAGGGATTCTGTCAAAGCATCCTGTGAACTGCTGGTCAATCCAGAGGCGTTAGATCAGCAAATTGAGGCTGAGTACGCAGATTTTGAAATCGAAAATCGTGCGGTAATCCAGTTCAAGGATGGGCGATTTTTGGAGCGATTCTCGAAGCCGTTACGCCTGAATCAAATCACGATTGGACGAGTCATTAGTACGCGGGACATTACAGAACAATACTGCGCTCAACTCGCGCTCACTGAAAGTGAACGGTTATTACGTACCGTTGTCACCAATACGCCAACGATTCTCTATGCGATCGATCAACACGGCGTTTACACATTGGCTGAAGGCAAAGGGTTAGACGCGATCAATCTAAAATCTAGCGATCTCGTTGGCAAATCGATTTACGAGTTCTATCGAGAGTTTCCCAACATTGTTCAGGATATCGATCGCGTATTGAGCGGCGAAGAACACCGTTCTGTCTTAGACTTCGGAGGCGTAACGTTTGATAACCGCGCGACTCCCCTCTACAATGCCCAACACCAGGTCGTCGGCATGATCGGAGTGGCAACAGATGTCACGGCTCAGCGCCAAGCTGAACGAGCCTTGTATCGAGCCAAACAAGATTTAGAAGTGCGCGTGGCAGCCCGTACCGCCGAACTTCAAGCCTCCAATATCAATTTGCAAAGTGAAATTAATCAGCGAAGACGCATCGAGCAAAGCCTGCTCGAGAAGCAAAATTGTCTGGAATTGTTGAATCGCCTCTCACAAGGAACGACCGCTGGATTGTCGGTAGAAGCATTGATCAAGTTAGCGATCGACGAAACCGCACAACTCTTTCCAGAGGTGCGCGTGCTCTATGGCGTGATCGAATCGCGGCAGATCAAGGTGCTTCATTCTGCACAGCGCGATGAGATGCCCGCTCTAACTGGAATCTTAGAAGGACTTTATCTCACACCTCAATACTTAGCACTGGTTGCCGAACGGAATCCGGTGCTGATCGAAGATGTACTGCAAGAGCCTGCCCTTGCATCTATGTCCACTGAGATGCTCAAGCGCAGAACACGCGCGATCGCTATGATTGCAGTGCAGCATACCGCCGATCAGATTGCCATTTTGTCACTCAATGCTGCCTATCCAAAACAATGGTCTTTCTGTGAAGCACAGACGCTGACAGAAGTATCGAATTATTTGTCGATCGTGCTGCAAAAAATCCGCGCCCAGGAAGAACGCCAAAAAGCTGAAGAGCGCTTGAAGTTATTTAAGTCGGTTGTGATCAATGGCAATGATGCCGTCATTATTACAAATGCCGACGTTGATGAACCCAAGATTAGCTATGTCAACGAAGCGTTTATCGAATCAACCGGCTACACCCCCGAAGAAGTGATTGGAAAAACGCCACATATTCTGCAAGGAGAGCGAACAGATCGGGCGCAATTGGCACGAATTCGCGAAGCAATGCACGAAGGTAGAGCAATTCAAGTCGAGATCATGAACTATCGCAAAGATGGTTCAGAATACTGGGCAGATTTAAACATTGTGCCGATTTCAGATGCGCGTGGGACTTTGACTCACTTTGTCGCGCTACAGCGAGATATTACCGATCGCAAATGGTCAGAAAGAGCATTACTCGCGACTCAAGCAAGATTAAAGTATCTACTGTCTTCAAGTCCTTCTGTGATCTATACCTGCCAGCCGAAACGGAATCGAGCTTGTACCTTCGTAAGTGAGAATATCACGCGGCAATTGGGGTATGAGATCTGGCAATATCTCAAAGATCCGCATTTTTGGATTGATCATATTCATCCTGAAGACTTGCCTAACGTTTTAGAACATCTCGATCGACTCACAGAAACGGGTGGAGCCACGTGCGAGTATCGTTTCTTGCATCAAGATGGGTCTTATCGCTGGCTCCGAGACGATATGAAATTACTCAGTGATCAATCGGTCGAAGTGATTGGGTCGGTCGTGGATATTAGCGATCGCAAACGGGCAGAAGAACAAATTCGGGCATCGCTGCAAGAAAAAGAAGTGATGCTGAAAGAAATTCATCATCGAGTCAAAAATAACCTGCAAGTTGTGTCAAGTTTACTCAAGTTACAAGCAGGCTACATTGACGATAAACGCATTGTCGAAGTCTTTAAGGAGAGCCAAAATCGTGTGAGCGCAATGGCACTAATTCACGAAAAACTTTATCAATCTGAAGATCTAGCGAAAACTAATTTTTCAGAGTATATTCAAAGTCTGGTGACGGCTCTATTTCGGTCTTATTCCGCACATTCGCGTGCCATTCAACTCCGGTTAGATGTCCAGGATGTCAGGCTAAGTATCGATACCGCGATTCCTTGCGGTCTGATTATCAATGAGCTGGTTTCCAATGCTCTGAAATATGCATTCCCAGTTGGTGAGCCTGGCGAGATCTATATCAAACTTCAGGCGCAAGAAGTTGATGCCCACGAATCACTCCGATATCAACTTATCGTCGGTGACAATGGTCGAGGATTTCCTTCAGACCTCGATTTCCGCAATACAAAATCGCTCGGTCTGCAGCTTGTCTGCTCTCTCATTCGACAGCTTCGAGGGGAGATAGACCTCACAAGCAATTCGGGCGTTCAGTATACGATGTGCTTTATGGAACAGAAGATCAGGGTTTAGATATGTCTACTGCTAGGGTGTTAATTGTAGAAGATGAGAGTATTATTGCGCTGGATATTCAAACGAGTTTGCAATCAGCAGGGTATCAAGTGGTGTCGATCGCGGCGACTTCAGAAGAGGCTCTAGATGATACGGCAAATTTTCAACCCGATCTTGTGCTGATGGATATTCGCTTACATGGCGAAATGGATGGGGTTGAAACGGCTGAACAAATTCGCCAAAAGTGGCGGCTCCCTGTCGTGTTTTTAACCGCTCATGCAGACGAAAATACGCTATCTCGCGCGAAACAGTCTCAACCCTTTGGTTATATCTTGAAGCCCTTTGAAGATCGAGAGTTAGTCACCACGATCGAGATTGCGCTCTCGCGACATAAAGCTGAAACAGCGGTTCGAGCCGCCCTGGAAAAAGAGCGAGAAATGAGCGAACTCAAGTCTCGATTTGTTTCAGTGGTTTCCCATGAATTTCGCAATCCGTTAAATACGATTTTGTTTTCAACCGAGTTACTTCAACGCTACGGAACTCAACTCAGCGATCAAAAGAAAGAGACTTACCTCGAACGCATTCAAGGGTCGGTCAAACGCATGAATCAGCTTTTATCGAATGTGCTGACTGTCGGCGAAACCGAATCTGGCAAGCTGCAATTCTCTCCGCAACCGATCAATTTAGTTCAGTTTTGCCAGGAATTAGTAGACGAGTTTCATATCGAGGAAAAGCGATCGATTCAGTTCTCACACCGCTCCTCTGAGCCGAGCGATTCGTTATTTTGTGTAGACGATCGCTTACTGCGCCACATTTTGACCAATTTGCTCTCGAACGCGGTGAAATATTCTCCAAAAGGAGAAATTGTTGAATTTAAACTGAGCTTGAACCATCAAACGGCAATTTTCTGGGTTCAGGATTATGGAATTGGCATTCCCAGTGGGGATCAAGCTGACTTGTTTCAGTCATTTTATCGGGCGAGCAATGCGCGATCGATTCCAGGAACGGGCTTAGGATTGTCGATCGTCAAACAGTGCGTCGATCTACACGGTGGAACGATTACTGTAGAAAGCGAAGAGAATCAGGGAACTCTGTTTACAGTCACGCTACCGTTAAACAGACAGTCCAAGCATGAAAACAATCCTCGTTATTGAAGACGAACAGACGGTTCGGGAATCGATTTTAGATTTGCTGGAAGCCGAAGGATTTCATGGGATTGGGGGAGAAAACGGTAACGTCGGGGTGCAACTGGCTCAAGAACATCATCCAGATTTGATTTTGTGTGATGTGACGATGCCCGATCTCGATGGTTTCTCAGTTCTCTCACAACTCCGCAAGTCACCGAATACGGCAGGGATTCCGTTCATTTTTCTGACCGCTCGCGGAACAAAAGCCGATCAGCGTCAAGGGATGGAGCTAGGCGCGGATGATTATTTGACAAAGCCTTGTACAGCAACAGATTTGCTTGGTGCTGTGACGGGGCGCTTGGCGAAGTATGCGGCTTTGGCAGAACGATATCGTCAGGTCTCTGAAGTCTCGCAACCTCAGAAGGCTGACGCGACTTTAGAACCTGTGGATCAGGCAGTTCCTGATTCGGCGAGTGACACAGGGGCGCGTGACGGATTGCTCAATCATTTCTACCAAGAACTTCGGAATCCACTCTCGAATATCAACATGGCGCTGCATTTGTTGAGAACGGAACGGATTGGCTACGAATCGACGATCGCAACGGTTCAACGAGAATACGCGCGGGAGTTGGCAGTGCTGCAAGAGGTTTATAAGTTGCAGGACTATTTGATACCGGAAAGCGCGGAGTTGTTGCGGTGTTGTAATTTGGCTAGTTTGGTTGAGGCTGCCTAGTCGTTGAGCGAATTTGTTGTGGGGAGTGGGGAGAACCCAGACAGCAATTGCTCCCTATCTTCCTATCAGTCCTAAAAAAAAGCCGATCGCGTAATGCGCGATCGGCTTTTTCTGATCTCTTCAGACACCTAGACTTTTGCAAGTTCAGGCGAGGGGCGCTTGCTGTTGCGGATGCCTTCGATCGCGGCTGCATAATCGGGGGCGTTAAATACGGCTGAACCAGCAACGATCGCATTTGCGCCTGCTTCGATCACTTGCCAGGTGTTGTTGCCTTTCAGACCGCCATCGACTTCGATCCAGGGATCGAGTCCGCGCTCATCACACATCTGACGCAATTTGCGAATTTTCGGCAATACGCCAGGAATAAAGCTCTGACCGCCAAATCCTGGGTTGACACTCATGATCAACACGAGATCACACAGTTCCAACACATAGTCAATTAGCTCCAAGGGGCTACCCGGGTTCAGAACAACACCCGCTTTTTTGCCATATTCCTTGATCTGTCCGAGCGTGCGGTGCAAGTGAGGCGAAGCGTTGTGCTCAGCGTGAACATAAATGTGATCCGCACCTGCTTTTGCAAAATCGCCGACGTACTTTTCAGGCTCTACAATCATCAAGTGAACATCGAGTGGCTTTTGAGTCACGGGGCGAATTGCTTCCACGATCAAGGGACCGATCGTGATGTTCGGGACAAAACGTCCGTCCATGACATCAACGTGAATCCAATCGGCTCCGGCTGCGTCAACGGCGCGAATCTCATCGCCCAACCGACTAAAATCAGCAGAGAGAATCGATGGTGCAACTACGATCGGTTTATTGGACATGACGGTTGGTTCCCCTTGAAAAGCTTGAGAATGTGTGATCAGTTTAACAAATTGTGAAGGTTTTCTCTCAGAATTTGGTCAGGGTTTGCACAAATTTTTAGGAATAAATACTTATTAGGGTTGAAAGATGAAGTGGATGGTTGGATTCGGCGGAGTTTTGATCGCGATCGCGGCACAGGCAACCCCTGTTTCAGAAAGCTCGATCGGGAAAGAAGGAATTGACGCACTCCGATTGCAGCAAGCTCCTTATGGCTTGACGGGAAAGAAAATCGCGATCGGACAAGTCGAAATCGGTCGTCCGCCGCAATTCGGCATCGATAAAGCAGGGGCGAATAACCAAGTGATTGATTTATCTCGCACTTTTTTCCGCAATCAACCCGCGAAGACGAACACCAATTTAGATACACATGCTGCCCAAGTTGCGAGTGTCATGGTTGGAAATAGCAAGGCTGTTTTAGGAGTAGCTCCCAATGCGCGACTCTTTTCTTCTGCTGCCGCCACTCCACAGCGCAGCGGACAATCAGAGGAATGTCTGTCTGCTCAACATATTGCTTTACAGAATGGGGGGGATGTCCGTGCCGTTAATTTCAGTTTTGGAGAAGCACTCCAGCAAGACCCACGCCCGAATGCGCGATTAGACGGCAATGCGCTCTTAACTCAATGTATTGATTGGCTCTCACAGACCCATAATTCGCTGTTTATTGTGGCAGGAAATCAGGGCAAAGGGGGAATTCCGATTCCGACGGATAACTTTAATGGCATGACTGTTTCATTCACCCGGCGAGTCGGAGAAGAATATACCAAGATCGATTTTTCCAATATTGGCGATACGCATCCTCGACTCTTGAAGCGCAATGATGGAATTGAAACGAGTTTGGGAGGTCGGCGATCGCTGTCTCTCACGGCTCCCGGTAGTAAAATCAATGTCGCAAATCTCAAAGGTGAACAGACGAGCGCAATCGGGTCAAGTTTTGCGGCTCCTCATGTGACGGGAACGGTGGCATTGTTGCAGGAATTTAGCGATCGACAACTCCGACAAAGTTGTAAAGGCGGGTGTAAATTGCCTTGGACATTAGATGCCCGACGACACGAAGTCATGAAAGCGGTGTTGATGAATTCGGCAGACAAAATTAAAGACAAAGGGGACGGTCGCGCTTTAGGAATGACGCGGACGATCGTTGAAAAAAATAATCAAACTTGGATTGATTCTGATGCGTATAAAAATCCGAAAATTCCTCTGAATATCCAGATGGGTGCAGGACAACTGAATGCGTTTCGTGCCTATCAGCAGTTTAGTGCAGGGCAATGGACACCGAATAAGCCTGTACCTGCGATTGGCTGGAATTACGGCAAGATTGAAGCCGGAAAAGCTGCACAAGATTACATGATCGATCGACCGTTACTTCAAGGCAGCTATGTTGCAGCAACGCTCGCTTGGGATCGATTAGTGGAATTGAACGATAAGAACCGCAACAAAGTTTATGACTTAGGGGAAACGTTTCGCGATCGAGGATTGAATAACTTAGACATCTACTTAATGCGCGCAGAAGACAACGATATTCAGAAAAGTATCTGGTCATCAGTCAGCAGCATTGATAGTGTCGAGCACATTTTTTTCCCCGTTCCGAGTAATGGGCGGTACAAGATTCGCGTTGTTTTCCGTCAAAAAGCCAATGAACCTATTCAATCTTATGCGTTGGCATGGTGGACTGTTCCGTCGCAAAAATAGTAACGGTACCTCTACGCAATTCATTGAGCAGCTAATGTATCAATTAATAACGTGGCGATTTGTACACGATTGAGGTCAAACTATTCGGGATTCAGTCGCTTGAGTTCCGAATTTTCGTGGAGTGATTAACTATGAGAATATCTCAATGGATTGGCTATTCATGCGCTGTAATTCTTGCAATGACTGCGCTATCTTGTTCGACATCAGCAAATTCGCAGAATCCAAAGCAAGCCCTACCGAAACAGCAAGTTCCACCGTCGCTTGAAGCCCCTTCTGTGAATCCAAAATTAGTTGCAGCGAATACGAAGTTTGGATTTAAGTTATTTTCTGAAATTCTTAAAAAAGACAGTCAAAAGAATGTCTTTGTCTCACCTTCTAGCGTTGCGATCGCGCTTTCGATGACCTACAACGGCGCAAACGGCAACACGAAGCAAGCGATGGCAAATGCGCTGCAATTCCAGGGAATGACGCTGGAAGAACTCAATAATTCGCAGCGGAATTTGATGGCAAATTTGACCCAAGTTGATCCGAAAGTGAAATTGTCGATCGCAAATTCGCTCTGGGCAAAAGAAGGCATTGCATTTAATCTCAACTTCTTACAGCAAAATGAGAAATTCTATGACGCTAAAGTCAAAACTTTAGATTTTAAACGACCCACTGCATCTGATGAAATTAACGGTTGGGTCAAAGAAAATACGAATGAAAAAATTGAGAAAATTGTCGATCGCATTACTCCTGAGCATGTGATGTTTTTGATCAATGCCATTTATTTCAAAGGAGCATGGTCGAATGAATTTGATCAGAAAAATACAGAAAATCGTCCATTTTCCCTAACAAATGGCACGAAGAAACAAGTTCCGCTGATGAAGCGGCAAGGAGAATATCGCTACTCAGAAACCGACCAATTTCAAGCGATTAGTTTGCCGTATGGCAATGGGCGAATGAGCATGTATGTGTTTTTGCCAAAGTCAAATCTGACTGCATTTCAAAAGAGTTTGACGGCTGAGAATTGGCAAACCTGGATGAAGCAATTTTCCAGCCGTGAAGGTCAGATTCAACTGCCTCGATTCAAGATGGATTATGAGGTGGATCTAAAAACGGCGTTGTCCGCTTTAGGAATGGGCGTTGCGTTTCAAGATGCCGCAGATTTCTCGAATTTAAGTAAAGCCACAACGAAAATCGATGAGGTTAAACATAAGACGTTCGTTGAGGTGAATGAAGAAGGAACGGAAGCGGCGGCAGTCACCTCAGTAGGAGTTGTTGCGACTTCGGCTCAAATTCAAGAAGAGCCGTTCAAAATGATTGTCGATCGACCATTCTTCTGCGCGATTCGAGACAATCAAACGGGTGAAATTTTGTTCATGGGTTCGATCGTGAATCCAGAATAATGTTGTATGCTCAGCACTCCAAACTCTTTAGTATTTTAGAGTTCTGAGCATACGATCGCTACTCAACTGCACCCAAAGCTTTCAACGTTGTCTTTTGTGCATTCGTTACCCCGCTCACCTGAGTAATCTTCATTCCATCATAAGGTTGTGGTTTTTGCAGGACTTTCATACAGTCTCCCGATTCTACATTCCACAAACGCACCGTTTGATCTTCGCTGCCACTGGCAAGAATCGAACCGTTATTATTGAATTTAACTGACCAAATGCGATCGCGATGTCCTCTCAAAATTCGACATTCGCCCGTTTTGAGATGCCAAACTTTCACAAGCTGATCAATTCCACCACTCGCAACCCGATCGCCGTTTGGAGAAAATGCCACTGAAGCAATCCGCTCATCGGCTGATAAGACCATCACACATTCTCCAGATTTGATGTCCCAAATTCTCACAGTTCCATCTTCACTGCCACTGACTAACTGTTTGCCGTCGGCTCGAAACGCGATCGACATTACTCGATTCGTATGTCCTTGCAAGGTTTTGATGCATTGCCCAGTCTGAGGATTCCAGAGATGAATATTGTGATTTTCTTCTCCGCTGGCAAGGAACTGTCCATCTGAACTGTAATCGATCGCCCAAATTCGACTCTGAGCCGCAAGAATCTGTAAACACTCACCTGTTCTAGGATTCCATACTCGAATGGTTTGATCAAAGCTGCCACTCGCAACCGTTTCTCCATCCGGGCTAAAGGCAACTGACCAAACCCAGTTCGTGTGCCCGCGTAAAACTTTTAGACATTGATTCGTCGATCGATTCCACACCCGAACCGTGTGATCAAAACTGCCGCTCGCAAGTAGTCGATCGTCAGGACTAAAAGCAACTGTCCAGACCCAATTCTCATGTCCGTAAAAACTATTGAGACAAACTCCCGTCGAACTATCCCAAAGATTAACCGTGTGATCAGTGCTAGTACTCGCCAGTAGAGAATCATCAAAGCTAAATGCAACGGATAAAACGAAGTTCGTATAGCCTTGCAGCGTCTTGCAACATTCTCCAGTTTGCGTATGCCAAAGTCGAACAGACTGATCTGCGCTCCCACTCGCAATCATGTTGCCACAAGGGCTAAATGTTGCAGAGCGTACGACTCCTCGATGCTGTTGTAATGTTTTGAGGCACTTGCCAGTTGTCGCATCCCAGAGCTTGATCGTTTCATCAAAGCTACTGCTGAGAATTGCCTGACCATCTGGGCTAAAAGTGACGCATCTCACTTGTTCTAAATGCCCTGAAAGCGTCTTTATACAGTGAGTGGTTTCAATATCCCAAAGCTTGATTGTGGCATCTTCACTCCCAGTAACAAGCATCAAGCCATCAGGACTAAACGCAACACTTCGGACGGTGTTCGTATGTCCTTCAAACGTTTTCAAACAGGTTCCAGTTTCCACATCCCAAAGCTTCATGGTGCGATCGTCACTAGCGCTGGCTAGGAATTTTCCATCCGGGCTAAAAGTAACTTTGCAAATCCAGTGCTGGTGACCTTCGAGTGTTCGGATCGGCTGACCCGTGTGCAAATCCCAAAGGCGAATCGTGCGGTCGGCACTACTACTCGCAAGAATGCGATCGTCAGGAGAAATCGCGATCGAAATTGCCCAGTCTTGATGATCGCTGAACGTCCGCAAACATTCGCCTGTTTTTGCATGCCAAACTTTCACCGTATTGTCGCCACTTGCTGAAACGAGCCATTGACTATCTGACGTGAAAGCAACTTCACACACCCAATGCTGGTGTCCTTCACACGTGAGTAATTTCTGCCAATCTGAAACCCGCCAGAGATGAATGGCTCCAGCCGTATCACTCGCTGCCAAAATCTCGCCATCTGGACTAAAAGCAACCGACCAAACATTCCCCAACACTTCTGAGAACACAGACTTTCTCAAATCAGCTTGAGTAAAATTGACGCGATGTAAATCTACACCTTGCAAATAGGCTTGCCAAACTGCTAGCTCTGAAAAGTCGTAGCCTGTTAGATCCGTTTTCAAACAGCACAGCATATTGAGAATATTTCCGGCTGCATATCCCGGCGCGCAGCCTACTTGCTCTCGGAGCTTACCGAGCATTCGTTTGAGCTTTGCTTCGACATCCGTTTGACAGTGAAATGGAGCCAATAATCGATCGAGTAACGGCTGTAGGATCATGCGAATTTGACGATCGCGAATATGATCTTCCACATTCGCCTTCATCAACGCATGAGACATCAACAGTTGAACATTCTCGGTACAAAGCTCTTGAAAAATGCGATCGCTCAATCGCTCAATCACATATTCCATCACCACAGGCTGCAAGGTAAATTTCGAGCCTTGCTTTTCGACGATCGGGCGACGCGCTAAAGAAGCTAAAGCCTCAATTAAGTAACGCTTCGGAATCGCTGGAACAATATCCTCTGCTAGCTCAGATAAAGCAGTTCCATCGCGATTGATCGCAATCCAATACATAATGTGCTGCTCAAGCTGCGATAAGCGATCGAACTGTTCATCTAGCAAATCTGAAATTCCACCAAATACAGACGTTCCTTCGGTCAGAAATTCCGCCACACTGCCATCAAAAAGGTCTTGAATGGTCGATGCCGCGATTTTTAGCGCGAGTGGATTACCACCATAGAGATTGTTCAATCGCGCAAAAATTGCAAAATCGACTCTCAACTGTTTCGGTTTCAGCAGTTCTTCTGCTTCTGACGTATCCAATCCGTCTAGGCGAATCGATCGCACAAACTGACCTTCTAGTGCTGCGACTTCTTTCGGCTTTTCGCGACTCGTCAAAACGAGACAGCTTTGGTGTACCGTTTCCCCAATCCGGCGAAATAACTCTCCGTAAGATTCATACCCGCTCGGGTAATGTCCAGTTCGATCTCCTCCCTCTAAAATAGATTCAACATTATCGAGGATCAACAGACAGCGCGACGATCGCAAATAGTACATCAGCCGTCCTAATTTCCCATCGACGGTATCGGGGATCTCAGTTTCCTGTTGGCGTGATAGAAATGGAATCCAGTCTGACAAGATGACATCTAAAGGGGGCGCATCTTGCAGCGATCGCCAAATTACCGCCTCAAACTTCCCTTGTACCTGCTGGGCTAACTTGACCGAGAGAGCCGTTTTGCCGATTCCGCCCATGCCGAGAATCGTCACAAATCGACATTGCTCTGCTGTCAACATGTGATCGAGTGCGCTAAGTTCTTGTGTCCGCCCACAAAAGCTAGACACATCCACTGCCTCACCCCAATCGACGAGCGATGATTCGATCACGGTTGGGATCGCTGGAATTTTTGCCTCTACCCATTGCCGGAGCACGACCCGAAAATTACTTTTCGTGACACGTTGTCCTAAGCGATCGGACAAAATTTGCCACAATTGTGAGCCGACTAGCTTCACATAATCCGGATCATAATCTTCAGTGGTTGCAATCTGTTCATAGGTCAGCCCTTCCCAGGCAGATCGAAACACTATCTCTTGTAAATGCGTCAAGCGATCCTGCTCGAACACCTGATCCAACACGCTGAGTGCATTCTCGATCGTAATCACGGTAGTTCACCCTTTCTGATTATTCTCGCTATGAGCGATATTGACAGCTTCAAGCGAAGTCAGGGAAATTACGGACACCTTAATTTTCCGCTAAGTTGCCGTGTCACGAAATAACGTTTTATAACCCTAAACTCCTAACTTTTTCTCACAGTCAAACGCGTTTAAATTGCGTACCTTCAGATTAGGCAAGGGTGAGTCGGGTGCATAAAACCAAAACATCAACCGTATTCAGCCTTATCAACAGTTCATTTGCCCCTGAAGATGATGAACATTATGGCTAACACTACCCCCAATGATTTCTTATTGTCTGTGCTTGAAGGCTTAGTTGATGGCATTTTAATTCTGAATCCGCAAGGTGAAGTCATATTCGCAAATACACCTGCAACGGAGCTATGTTATCAGCTCAATCCGACTGAGCAGTATCCCACTGAGGTCTGGCGTTCCTGCGAAGCGTTGATCGATAGCCGCCAGTGGTATGGCGATCGCCCTTTAGTCATCGAGTCCGAACTCAAAACCGAGGACAATCACACCTACCGTATCCAGGTTCAATGGCTCGAACTTGAGCAAGCCTGTCTCCTCGTGCGGCTCGAAGACCAACAGCGATCGCTGCAAAGTCTGGCTGTCACTGAGGCAAAGAAATTCGGTTTAACACCGCGCGAAGCCGAAGTCTGGTTTCTAAAACGCTGTAATCTTTCGCGCAAAGAAATCGCATCACGTCTCTTTATTACGATCGATACTGTGAAAAAACATTTAGGTAATATCCAATCCAAACGCCAAGCCCATCAAGAAGGCTGGTGTTAGCGAACTTACTGAAACCGCCATTTTTAAAATTGGGTACTCTGAGCCAGTTGACGTTTGTGACCGTCCGGTTTGAAGCCTAAGAGCTTCAAAGTGGGGAGTAGGGAGTGGGGAGATCGAAAACGTTACTCCCCCACTCCCCACCCCCTACTCCATCACAAACCATTCTCCAACTTCCCTGAGTTTCCACTCGGCTTGCTCATCTTTCGTGGCGGCTTCAAGTATGCAGAGCGTCTCTCCTTCCATTCCTTTTGTCGATCTCGCACCTCTCCATCAACCGATTCAATCCCAGATTGAACAGGCAATTCAGGGCGTACTTCAACGTGGCGATTATGTCATGGGACAGTCTGTCCTGGAATTCGAGCAAGCATTTTCTAAAGCCTGTAGCGTGAGTCATGGTGTCGGTGTCGCTTGTGGCACAGATGCGATCGCGCTCGGTCTGCAAGCCTGTGGAATTGCTCAAGGCGATGAAGTGCTTTTGCCTGCCAATACTTTCGTTGCCACACTCATTGGGGTATTGCGTTGCGGAGCAACCCCCGTTTTAGTCGATTGCGATCCGAAAACGGCGCTGATCGATCTCGCTGCTGCAGAACGAGCGATTACGCCTCGAACGAGAGCAATTGTGCCTGTGCATCTCTATGGACAAATGGTTTCGCCTAGCCTTTTGCGAGATTTAGCACATACTTATGAACTGATTATTTTTGAGGACGCAGCCCAAGCTCATTTGGCAGAACGCGAAGGCGTGCGAGCCGGAGCGATTGGGTTAGCAGCAGCTTTTAGCTTCTATCCGAGCAAGAATTTAGGCGCATTGGGTGATGGCGGCATGGTCGTGACCAAAGATGAAGCGATCGCGCACAAAGTCCGCACTTTAAGAAACTATGGCGCGCCGCGCAAATACTTTCACACCGAATTTGGCACGAATAGCCGCCTCGACTCAATTCAAGCAGCAATTTTGAATGTAAAACTTCCTCACCTAAAAAGCTGGAACCGTGATCGCGCTCAAATCGCAGAACAATATAATGCGCTGTTGAAACCCTTACTTTCACGCGGTTTGATGCCAGTTTCTAACCTGAGTGGGAAAGGGCATGTCTATCATTTATACGTGATGCGAGTCATGCAAGACCAAGCAGAATCGATCGATCGAGAAACCCTGCAAAATCGCCTCGAAGCACAAGGAATTCAGACTGGAATTCACTATCCTCTCCCTTGCCATTTGCAGCCTGCATTCAAGCATCTGGGCTATCGAGAAGGAGCGTTTCCAGTTGCCGAAAATCTATGCAAAGAAATTCTTTCACTCCCGATGTACCCAGGTATGAGTGAAGCTCAGGTAATTCAAGTTGTCGGTGCGATCGAAGAAAGTCTCGCTACTCCTGCTGCTGTAAAAATGTCAGCTTGAACCTGATATTGACACCCCGATCCTGCTCTATTAGCTGCTCAAAATCATGCAAATCCGGCGTTCATCTTTCCTCGATCGATACTGGAGCGAATTCGTTCTCCTCGGACTTCTCGCCGTTTTATATGTCCCGCTTCTGATCCATTGGTACAACGGCTGGATTAAGAAATCGATCAGCATCGAACACGAATACTTCAGCCACGGCTTAATCGGACTCCCATTTGCTGCCTACATTGCTTGGTATAACCGCAAACGCTGGGTACGGCTCTCCGATGAAGTCGGGTCAGCTCGCTTTGTCAGTCTCGGCTTCATGATGTTGGCAGGCGTACTTTATCTTTCAGGATTGCCTGATCCGGTCAATCTTTCATTTCCGATTTTACTGACCGGAATTTGCTTGTGGCTCAAAGGTCTTCCAGGTCTGAAACTGCAATCGTTTGCCCTACTGCTCGTTTTTCTCGCAACGCCAAACGAGATTCCTTACTTACTTGCCCCGTATACCCTACCGCTGCAAAGTTTCATTGCTGGAACTGCAGGTTTTATCCTGAATCAGTTGGGAATGGATGTGACGGTTCAAAACATTTACATCTTCGTCAATCAGCGCTTAGTTGAAGTCGCACCCTATTGCGCTGGACTCAAAATGTTATTCACCAGTTTTTATGTCAGCTTGATGCTGTTGTACTGGACAAACAATTTACGATCGCGCAATTTCTGCATCACCTTCATCAGCCTCGCGCTGCTGACCAGCGTCATTGCAAACATTATCCGCAATACTATCCTCACCTTTTTCCACGGAACCGGACAAGATGCCGCTTTCAAATGGCTACATGACGGTTGGGGTGGAGATGTCTACTCAGCTGCAATGTTGGGCTTACTAGTACTGCTTATTAGTCCGCTCGAAAACCTGTTCAATCGCCCTGAATCCTAAAATGCTCACCTCACTCTCTAAATCGCTACGAGTCAATTTATCGAAAGTCGTGCTCTTGCTGATTGTGAGTGGATTAGTGCTTTTAGGCGCACTCCCCGGATATCTCTCGGGCGGCAAATGGCGTTGGACAGCTCCACCCGAGGTAAAAGTCTTATCGGAATTGCGATCGCTCAAAAAAGAGGGACTGAACATTTCAGGCTGGCAAACGATCGAGAAAAAAAACGTCCAAATCGGTGATCACAAATGGATGTACCAAGAACTCCAAGACGCATCACAAACGAAAGCCTCGGTTCTGTTTTATCCGCAAGCTCGATCGATTGACCAGCCCCAAGTTGAATGGACAGACCTAGAAGGCTCTCAAGGGTGGAAAACTGATTCCTATCGTCAGATTCAGATCGATTCCATCACAGTCGAATTTCATCGCGCCTGGACGCAAAATCAAACTTATGCCGTGATGCGGTGGTATGCCTGGGCGAACGGCGGACATCCTGCACCGATGCAGTGGTTTATCAGCGATCGACTGGCTCAATGGCAAAATCAGCGAGCCGCTTGGGTAGCCGTGAGCGTGATTTTACCAATTGAACCCTTAGAAGACATCGAACCGCATCGCAGCAGACTCGAACCCCTGGTGCAAACCGTACAATCCACCTTGACGAATCAAGTTCTGCGTTCAAATTAGCCAATCTGGGCATACTAAGCGCGGAAATCTCGGATGCCATCTGAGGTTAGCTCAATACAATGTAGCGATCGTAGTGAGCCAAATTCCCCGCTCTGACTGGATAGCTTGCCCCATGCGTTTAGTTGAACTCCATTTCTTTAAGTCCGCTCCGCGTGGATGGATTACGTCTCTTCTCATGGCAGGAGTGTACACGCTCACGCCAACACTCTCAATCTGGCTCAACACCCAACGGGCATCGGCTCAAGCTTCTGCACCTTTACCGACCGCACAAGCTCGCCCCACTCCTCTAGAACTGATCGAACAAGCGCGTCAGAAATTGCGCGACACTCCTGCAACACCGACCGCGCCTGCTACATCAACCGCACCCACTGTTCCACCGATCAAATCCTTCAATCTCTATCGCTTAGGAGCAGGAGATACGATCGCAGTGCAAGTGCAACGATTTGCCGATTTGAATTTTCAAGCTGCGATCGACCAAGAAGGCAATATTACGGCTCCACTCCTCGGTAAAATCTCGCTGCAAGGTTTAACGATCTCCGAAGCGCAAGAAAAAATTCGCCAAGCTGTGAATCGAATCGTCATCGATCCAGTTGTATTCGTCTCCCTAATCGGACAGCGCCCCGTTCTCGTCACCGTGACAGGCGAAATTGCTAAACCCGGACTCTACACGTTGCAACTCCCTAGAACTTCAGCCGCGCTTCTGCTTGCCGGAGGTGCAACGGGACGAGCGGATCTCAGAGCGGTACAAGTCAAACGAGTTTTAGCAGATGGATCAGTCTTAGAAGAAAAACTAGATTTAGTCACACCGCTACAAGATGGAACGCCATTGCCCGATCTGAAATTGCAAGATGGGGATGTCATGGTAATTCCGAAGCTTTCTGAGCAAGATCAAAATTACGATCGACTCTTAATGGGTCGATCAACGTTAGTCAAACCTCAAATTACCGTGCGCTTTCTCAGCTATGCCAGCAATGGGCTAGGAACACTGACGTTACCCAATGGTAGTACATTTCTCGATGCGCTCACTTCAGTCAGACCCGGTCCTGATAATGCAAATCTGCGCCGGGTTGCTTTGATTCGATTTGACCCGATTCAGAAGAAAGCCGTCACTCGCAACATCGATGCACGGAGCATTTTGCAGGGCAACATGGGAGAAAACATTGCGCTCGAAGACAATGACGTCATTGTGGTAGGACGGAATCTGATTGGCAGAATCACCTACGCACTCAACACCTTTACACAGCCATTCCGAGATGTTTTGGGCTTCTTATTGTTCTTCAGAGAACTGCAAAACGGAGCGGAGAACTTGTTTGGTCCAACTGGACGAGAGTAAATCATCTACCCCTATTTTCTAGTGAAGGCTTCTTATGGTTCCACCGATCGTGAAACGTTATCTACTCGCGGTTAATCGCTACAAATGGGTGATTCCGGCAGGGTGTGTCGTGGGTTTAGGAGCCAGTGGAGTGGTTGCAGTTCAGCCTGAACCGCCCATTGGCTATCTAGGAGAAGCGCAACTCGTCGGCAATGCACCTCCGATTACGTTTTCCACGATCGGCGCACAGGTTCGCCAACCGGTCGAAAGTTTTACAAAAGAATCTTTACTCACAGATGCAGTTCTAGAAGCAGTCGCGAAAGAAATTGGGATTGAGCCAAAAAGCCTTGTCAAAGGGTTAACCATCAAAATCACAGGGGGAGGTGATCCCAAAGATGCAGCTGCGGCAAAAGCGGAAGTCAATCTAACTTTTGCAGATAGCAATCCACAACGCGCTGGAGACATTCTGAGCTTATTGTCTCGAAAATTGATTGAACAAAGTCGATTGAATAATTCAGCGAGATTGCGAGCGATTATTGCTGAGATTGAACAACGCCTACCTAAAGTAAAGCAGGAACTTTTCCAAGCTGAACGAACCTTAGAACAATACGATCGCATCGAAGGTCCGCAGCTTTTTGCGGCGCAGGATGGCAATATTGTGAAATCAATCAGTGGTAGCCAACAGCAGCAACAGCAGCTTCGATTACAACTAGAAGGGATTAATGCTCAAATTGCCAGTCTTGAGCAAAAGCTAGGACTCAGTGCCGATCAAGCCTATGTGTCTTCCGCTTTGAGTGCTGATCCAATCATTGCAAGTCTCCGAGCACAACTTCAACAAATCGAATCACAAATGGCGGTCTTACTTAAAGATCTCCGTCCTGAACATCCGCAGGTCGAAACATTGAGGAAACAACAGCAAGCGTATGAGGAAGAGATTCGGAAACGAGCGGTTGAAGTTATCGGGGGCAACGGAAATGCTGCTCCCTTTATCGCCAATGTGCGGCAAGATAGCAGCCTCGATCCGGCACGGCAGCAGCTCGCAAACACCTTGGTGAATCTGAAAACGCAGCAAGAATCCATTCAGCAGCAGATTGTTTCTAGTGTGCGATCGGAGCAAGAACTTCGACAACAGTTTTCGAGCATTCCCAATAAGCAACTGGCGCGAACTCGGCTTGAAGATCAAGTCAAACTGAGAAAGAATCTCCACGATCAAATGCAGCAAAAGCTGGTTGATGCGAAAGCGGCTGAAGTCGAAATTGTTAGTAGTTTAGGCATGAGTAAGCCGCCCAGTGTCGCTCCAACCGGGGTCAAAGCTCCAAAAAGTATTCCCATGACGCTAGCAGTCGGGGCAATCGTGGGCTTAGTCGCAGGAGCAGGACTGATCTTCTTACTCGATACTCTCGAAGGCACAATTTACACGGCAGAAGATTTACGAGAAGCAATTCGTCAGCGAGATGTCGCAATTCTTGGAGTTTTGCCACAGGTGAAGTCTTTTATTCCAAATGCTTCGCCAATCTTGATCAAGCCCGATTCACCTTATGCGGAATATTATGAGCGATTCCGGAGTAATCTTCGCTTGACCGAGACGAAGAACTTGCGAGTGCTGATGATGATTAGTATTGTGGACGGCGAAGGTAAGACTGTGACCGCTTACAATTTGGCGATCGCATCGGCTCGTGCTGGAAAACGCACCTTATTAATTGAAACTGATCTGCGTTCTCCCTCATCGGCTCAGGGGGTGAATCTCACGGCTGATCCAGATAGTCAGATCGAACCCTTGCGATATTTTGGGCAAATTAGCGACTGTATTCGGCTTGCTCCTGATGTCGAAAACCTTTATATTGTCGCAAGTCCAGGCCCACAAGCGTCTGCGGCTTCCTTGCTTGAATCGAGCGAACTCCGCCGCTTACTCGAAGATGCGAGAGCGCGCTTTGATCTTGTCGTTCTGGATTCTCCTTGTCTGAGTAAGTGTAACGATGCATTTATTTTGGAGCCTTATACAGACGGCATGATTTTAGTGACTCGTCCGGGGGTCACTCAGCAGAGCTTGCTAGAAGAAGCGATCGATCAACTCACCGAAAATGCAAATCTGCGACTACTCGGTGCAGTCACCAATGGCGTTGATGTACAATTGCCTCGCGCTGCAGAAGATGCGCTGATGAACGATGCACAAGAGTGGTTATTTACGACCAATTCTCAATCTGAAAATCAGGTCATCAGCAATCGAAATTAATTTTTGTCAGAAAACTTAACCGAATTACGGGATCTTAATTACGAAATACGAAGTCTCGAAAGCCAGCTAGAAGATCACGTTAAGCTTGCGAAAGCTTGCCGTTGAGTTCATAGTATAGGTTTATCGGGATTAACTATGCGTGTTTTGTTGCTCTATCCAGTCTTTCCACAAAGTTTTTGGTCGTTTGAAAAAGCGTTACAGCTTGTCGGACGCAAAGCAATGTTACCGCCGCTTGGATTGATTACGGTGGCTGCAATTTTACCGCAAGAATGGGAGTTTAAATTAGTCGATCGCAATCTCCGCGAAGCAACGGAAGCGGAATGGGATTGGGCAGATCTCGTGATCATGTCTGCCATGATTGTTCAGAAAGGCGATCTTTTAGATCAAATCCGAGAAGCAAAACGTCGCGGGAAGAAGGTCGCTGTCGGCGGCCCTTATGCAACGGCGTTACCGAATGAAGTCGCCGAGGCAGATTACTTAATTTTGGATGAGGGTGAGATCACCTTGCCGATGTTTATCGAAGCTGTGCAGAAAGGCGAAACGCATGGGATTTATCGTGCAGGTGGAGATCGACCCGATGTTAGCACGACACCGATTCCCAGATTTGATCTACTAGATTTTGATGCTTACGATAATATGTCGGTGCAGTTCTCACGAGGCTGTCCGTTCCAGTGTGAATTCTGTGACATCATTGTGCTTTATGGGCGCAAACCTCGAACCAAAAGTCCTGAACAACTGCTAGCAGAACTCGATCGCTTATACGAATTGGGCTGGCGACGATCGATTTTTATGGTCGATGATAATTTCATTGGCAACAAGCGCAATGTTAAATTGCTTCTAAAAGCATTGAAAGAATGGATGATCGAGCATGAACATCCTTTTAGTTTGAGTACTGAAGCTTCTGTTGATTTAGCACAAGATCCAGAACTGATGGAGATGATGGTCGAGTGTAACTTTAACAGTGTGTTTTTGGGGATTGAAACCCCGGATGAGTCTAGCTTAACATTAACGAATAAGCATCAAAATACACGCGATTCTCTGTCTGATGCAGTCGATGCGATCGCTCGGAAAGGATTGCGGGTGATGGCAGGTTTCATTATTGGTTTTGATGGTGAAACATCGGGTGCGGGAGATCGCATTGTGCGATTTGTAGAACAAACCACAATTCCGATCGCAATTTTCTCAATGTTGCAAGCTTTACCTGATACGGCTTTGTGGCATCGTTTGAAGAAGGAAGGGCGCTTGGTTGAAGATGTCGCGAACATTAATCAGACAACACTGATGAACTTTGTTCCGACTCGTCCGCTCGAAGAAGTCACGCGCGAATACATTGATGGATTTTGGCGATTGTACGATCCGGTGAACTATCTCGATCGAGCGTATCGGCATTTCATGAAATTAGGCGCGCCGAGACATCGATCGAAGCTGAGAAAAGTAACCTGGAAAGTAGTTCAAGCTTTTCTTACGATTTGCTGGCGACAAGGGGTCGTTCGAGAAACCCGCTGGATATTCTGGCATCATCTGTTTAGCATTTTGAGAAACAATCCCAAAGTAGTCGAACATTACCTAGCAGTTTGTGCTTTGAATGAGCATTTCTATGAGTATCGGCAAGAGGTCAGAACTAAAATCGAAGCTCAGCTTGCTGACTATCTAGCTCGACAAAGATTAGAATCCTCGATCGAATCCGTCAACGCCCCAGTTGTCTAAAGTTATGGCTTTTCTTACTTTAATCATTGGCAATAAAAACTATTCATCTTGGTCATTGCGTCCGTGGCTTGCTTTGAAACAGTTTGGCTTTTCCTTTGATGAAGTTCGGATTCCACTTTATACACCGGAAGCTTCTGAGCAAATTCGCCAGTACTGCCCAAATGGAAATGGAAAAGTTCCCATTTTGATTCACGAATCTCGAACGGTTTGGGATTCAATGGCGATTTTCGAGTATCTGAGCGAGATGTTTCCTGAGCGATCGTGGTGGGCAGGCGATCGCTCTGCTCGTGCAATGGCGCGATCGATTTGTGCAGAGATGCATGCTGGATTTCTGCCGCTCCGAACTCAAATGTCGATGAATTGCCGAGAGCATTTTCCGAACTATGAGATTCAGGCGGAAGTTCAGAAAGATATCGATCGTATTACAACCATTTGGCAGTATTGCCGGGAAACGTATGGAGCGGGAGGAGCATTTTTGTTTGGCAGGTTTACGATCGCGGATGCGGTTTATGCGCCTGTTGTGTTGAGATTTCGGACGTATGATGTGAAGCTTGATGCGGTTTGTCAGGCTTATGCAGATGCGATTTTGGCACTTCCAGCAATGCAGGAATGGTTAGAAGCAGCAAATGCCGAGACGGAAACGATTCAGTTTTAGCGCGTCCTACCTTGTGTGCAGGTGATTCGCTTCCTAAGTCCCCCAATTTTGGGGGATTTTGAGTTTTAGACCTTGATAATCGATCAGCATTTCTGTTGAAGTTTAAGTGCTGCCCTACGATCGACGTGCTGATTTTGTCCGTTTTGTCTTCTTCTGTTGCTCTATTGAAGACGGAACGGCTTAACCTGTTTGCAAACTTGCAACTTGCTCTCACGACGAATTCGCAAACGCGATCGTAGCTGTCTCGGTTGTCGCATTCTCAGCGAACCCATCTGACGACTTGCACGCTGTTCTAGCTCCTGACGGCGTTGTGCTCAATTCAGTGCCGTAACTTTCAGGATTCGGTTGGAAATAAGAAGGAAACGGCTGCAAGATATCGATCTCCCTGATCGCTGCTTAAAAAGATTTCGGATATCGCAACTGACTGCACTGCATAAAAGTCAGAAGTCCACCGTGTAGGTTGTTGGGTAGCAACATCAGACGAGACAGGATCTATTCAAGGCTCAATCCTTTGTTAGCTGAAACCTTTTTTAGGTAGGCTTTCTCGTCCTAGGTCACTATCCAGTTATCAACAATATCTAGTTCCAAAAGGAGAAATATTCATGGCTATCTGCAACACGCAATTCAGAGTTGATCCGCTGCACAACGCTACTCATCGCCGTGTACTAGCCGCGCTTACTATGGCACTAGCTGTCTCGTTCGGTGCTACCGTGCCGTTCGGCGCTACGTCGCCAGCTACCGCAGCCGGGGTCAAATGCCAAGCCACTGTGAAAGTAACAAATAAGAAGGGAGCCTCAATCAAAGTGCTTCGATTGCTGTACAAAGTCGGTGGCAACACAGTCTACACGGAAGGACTGCTTAACAAAGTCCTGACACCGAACGAAACTGAGACTTGGTCAAGCCAAACACTCAACAATGCAGCGACTGGCGTTGTCGTCACCTCCACTGCGATCGAGTACAGGGACGACACGGGTAGAGGTTACGGGTCTCCGCGCACCTCGGAATGGTTTCCGCACAGTTTCACTTGTGCCCCAAATCATAACTATGTCCACGCGATTCAGTAGAAGTAATTCAGATTGAGTGAGCGCGATCGAGGTTTTCTCGATCGCTTTTTTGTACCTACTCAGATTCGGCTTGCTTCTTTTCCTGTCGTTTACGCTTTGCCCATTCCGCTTTGTATTTGCGGCGTTTTTCAGACTGCTCGAAATTGGTGCGTTTTTTCCATTCCTGCTGTCGATTTTCATGCACACGCGGTCTGCCGCGCTTGGGCTTCTCCTCACTCATTACGACCTCCGATGGTTATATCTCGACACAATCGCGCCAGTCTTGCCACAGTAGTAATCGCGCTTCTGTCTAAGATTGACCAAATAGAAGCCAGTCTCGCCATGATCGATCTGAAACAATATCAATCTACGATCGACGTGCCGATTTTGCCCGTTTTGCCTTCGCCTTCGGTTGCTCTGCTGGGGGCAAACCAGCTTGACCTGCTTGCAAACTTGCAGCTTGCTCTAGTAACGAATCTGCAAACGCGATCGCGGCTGCTTCGGTTGTTGCATTCTCAGTCGAACCCACCTGACCACTGGCAAGCTGAGCTAGTTCCTGACGGCGTTGTTCTCGATCAAGGGGAGTTACTTTTACGATCGTTCGCAAATCTGCGCCCTTACCATTCTGTGACTTGTGCAGTTCAACCACTTGCTTCGCAACATTGAAATGCTGGTCAGCCATTGCCGCCACAATCGGCTGGTGCGTCACACAGAGAACTTGGTGATGGCGACCAAGATGATAGAGCTTTTCAGCGATCGCTTGCGCCACCCGTCCCGATACACCCACATCAATCTCGTCAAAGACTAACGTTTCCGCAGAATCGACTTGAGAGAAACAGGCTTGAAGCGCTAGTAAAAAGCGGCTCATTTCTCCACCGGAAGCAATTTCTGTTAGAGGCTGCAACGGTTCGCCAGGATTCGGACTGAAGAGATAAGTAATACGATCGCTTCCGGCAGAAGTCGGAGCAATAGGCGTAATTCCAACTTGAAACTGCACCTTTTCCATCGCTAACGGCTTCAATTCGGCAACTAATCGCGCTTCTAATCCTTGTGCGGTCGATTTGCGCAATTGAGTCAGATGCTCAGATGCTTCAATCAATGCAGCTTTACGAGTTTCAGTGAGTTCAGCGAGTTCTTCGATCGATTGCCCTGCCCCAGTTAGTTCTTCCAGCTCGGATTGGAGGGATTGCTGTAGTGCGATCGCGTCGGTTAAAGTTGGTCCATATTTACGACAAATTTGCTTGAGTTCGAGGACGCGATCTTCTACTTCTTGCAGCCGTTGTGGATCGGTTTCGAGATCATCACCGTAAGCATTCATTTGCTGTCCCGCTTCTTCAACGAGAGCAAGCGCCGAAGTGACAATCTCTAAAATCGGCTGAATTTGCTCGTCATATCGAGCCATATCTGTCAGCAAGTTTTCTGCTTTTCCGAGCAAATCTGCACAAGCATCTTCGCCATTTTCATTCTGATAAAGCGCTTGATAAACCTGATAGCTTTGCTGCTGCAATTCGACACTATGGCTCAAACGCTTCCGTTCTTGCTCTAATTGATCCAATTCATCAGGATCAATTAGATTCGCTGCATTCAACTCCCGCAACTGATACTCAAACAGATCAAGCTGTTGGAGACGCTGCTGTTCTGAATGGCGACGTTTCTCTAACGCTTGAGCCGCTTGCTGATAGGTTGTAAATGCCTGACTGACAACTTCACGCGCCTTGAGCAGAGCAACGCCCCCATAACTATCGAGCCAATCTCGCTGAAGGCTAGGCTGACCTAATTGCACGGTTTGCCCTTGCGCGGTAATTTCGACTAAGCGATCGCGCAATCCCTCCATTTGTTGCTTGTTGACCAATACCCCGTTAATTCTCGATCGATTCCGCTGACTACTGCCCAGAGCCACAATCTCGCGACTACAGACTGCAATATCCTCATCGAGTAAATCAATCTGTTCCTGCTCAAACCAGGACTTGAGGAGATCATTGACGCGGAACGTTGCCTCGATCGAGGCTCTTTCCTCTCCCGTTCGGACAGCCCGACCTGTGACCTTGCCACCTAGTGCGGCATCGATCGCGTCTAAAATAATCGATTTCCCTGCGCCCGTTTCGCCAGTCAAAACGTGCAGTCCTGACCCAAAGGTAAGGTCAAGATGGTCAATCAGTGCAAAGTTTTCGATCCGCAGAGACAATAGCATGAAGGCTCACAAAAGATGATCCACACCCTTTAATGTTAGCGGGGACGGCTAGGAGTACAAGAGAGATTTGATCTCGATAATAGTAAATCCGTTCTGATGAAGCGTCAAGAGAATGAGGCAGAAAATTCAAGGTCTCGCCCTTTTTCGGGATTTCTCTGCTGTTTTGATACGGTAATCTGGCGATCAAACTTCTCCCAATCCTTGGAACAAGATGATTTACTGAGAATATTAACTCTCGCAAAGCTTCTTGTTACAATAGTTTACATTGCCGTATCCGGTGCCGATCGATGAATGGAACTCCCACACGCCCCGCAATCTCTACTGAAGCTCAGATCCCGGATGCTCTGCCGTTTATTCGGACAGAGAACGGCATGATTACGTCAGAACTCGCGCTGATCCCAAATCAGGCGGATATGACAACTTTGCGATATGACCCAGATTTAATCGCAGCCTATTACCGAACTCGCACACTCAAGGTTTGGCAACGGACGGCTGGAATTTTCTTGCCATTTTTATTTTTTGCGACTCGGTTATGGTGGGATCGCGTCACGGGCCAAAGTGTGGCACATCAGGAACAGCAGGCAGTACATCTGCGAGAGATGTTGACCAAACTGGGTCCTGCCTTTATCAAAATCGGTCAAGCGCTTTCGACACGACCCGATCTGGTGCCCCCGATTTATTTAGAAGAATTAACAAAGCTTCAGGATCAGTTGCCACCATTTCCGAATGAAGTCGCCTTTCAATTTATTCAAGAAGAATTAGGCAAAACTCCTGATCAGATTTATGCAGAACTTAGCCCGATGCCGATCGCGGCTGCGTCTTTGGGTCAGGTTTACAAAGGCAAGCTGAAAACGGGAGAAACGGTTGCAGTCAAGGTTCAGCGTCCCGGGTTGGCGCAAAGTATTGCCTTGGATATGTTTATCTTGCGCCGCTTGTCAGCATGGGCGATGAAGAATATTAAGCGCATACGGAGTAATTTAGTCGCGATCGCTGATGAGCTAGCGACCCGCATCTTCGAGGAGATGGACTACACCCAAGAAGGTCACAATGCTGAACGGTTTGAAGAACTTTACGGACATCTGCCTGAAATCTATGTGCCTAAGATCTATTGGGAGTACACCGGGCGGCGCGTACTCACGATGGAGTGGATCACAGGGACAAAATTGACTCAGCTAGAAGCGATTCGTGAACAAGGAATCGATGCAACGCACCTCATCGATGTTGGGGTTCAATGTTCACTCAGACAGCTTCTAGAGCACGGATTCTTTCACGCTGATCCTCATCCAGGGAATTTGCTAGCGATGCCGGATGGACGCTTAGCTTATCTGGATTTCGGCATGATGAGCCAGGTAGAACCCTATCAGCGATATGGATTAATTGAAGCGATCGTGCATTTAGTCAATCGCGATTTTGAAGGGTTAGCCAACGATTACGTCAATCTGGGATTTCTATCGCCCACGATGGATCTCACTCCAATCATTCCAGCATTTGCAGAAGTGTTTAACGAAGCATTAGGCGCTTCCGTTGCTGAAATTAATATCAAGAGTATTACGGATAAATTATCGGCATTGATGTACGAATATCCGTTTCAAGTGCCTGCCTTCTTTGCCTTGATTATTCGATCGCTGGTCACTCTAGAAGGGATTGCCATCAACGTTGATCCCGACTTCAAGGTGCTGAGTAAGGCTTATCCTTATGTTTCTAAGCGATTACTCACCGATCCAGCTCCAGAATTGCGGGCATCTTTGCGCGACTTGCTGTTCAAAGATGGCAGCTTCCGCTGGAATCGCTTAGAGAATTTGCTGAGAAATGCCAAAGATAATTCTGATTACAACTTGGATCAGGCATTGGATCAAGCGACGGAATTTTTGTTTAGCGATCGTGGTGAATTTATCCGCGTCAATTTAGTCAATGAAATCGTCAAGAGTTTAGATTCGCTGTCTCAAGCGGCTTGGCAGAATTTGACGTATGGTTTCCGGGAGCGAGTTGGCTTAGCCGTAGAACGTCCTGCTTTAGCGCCTGAGAATCAAGCGACTTTAGACCACCTCAAAAAAGTCTGGGAAATTTTGAGACAGAGCCGTGGTTTTGATCAAACCAAGATGCTGGCATTGATTCCGCGCTTGTTAACAAAACCCGAGACTCAGAAAATGGGACAGCAAATTGTTGGAGATTTCGCGCAGCGCATGGCAGCTCGATTGATTCGAGAAGTTTTGCTCAAAGATGAAAGAGCCGCTGTTCGAGCCATGAATTAAATCCAGATACGTTTCTGCGCCTTGCGAATGGAATTCGCGGCAATGTAAACAAAGCCCGTCGTTGCAGACTAAGAGCACTCAAAATCTCTTGAACTTGCGGAGGCGGGTTTTGTCTGTGTAGCTGCTGTTTCAACCGCTAAGCGAAAGATGCTCACCCCGTCGCCTTTGCAGAATTCATGCTGAGCGCAGCAGAGTTTTTGGCTTCCGGAGGTTAGAATCAAACTTCAGTCCTAGATCAAACCCCCTATGCCCGTACTCGCGCTCAGATCCGTTAAAAAAGACTTCGGCATCAAAGAAATTGTTCGAGATGCGAATTTCACCCTAGAAGCTGGTGAAAAGGTCGGTTTGATCGGAACCAATGGATCAGGCAAATCGACTTTGCTGAAGATGGTCGCTGGAATGGAATCGATCGATAGTGGTCAACTGACCACCAGTTCTGGCAGTCGGATGATTTATTTACCGCAGCAACCCGACCTCGATCCAGAACGCACCGTTTTAGAACAAGTGTTTGCCGACAGCGGCGAGCAGATGGCATTGGTGAAAGAATATGAGCATCTCTCTGAACAATTAGCGCATGGCAATCAAGATGCAGTGATGGCGCGATTGTCTCAGGTCACGCAAAAAATGGATGCTATCAATGCTTGGGAACTCGAGACAAAAGCAAAGATCGTTCTGTCTAAGCTAGGCATTCAAGATTTAGAAGCCAAGATTGAAAAGCTCTCAGGTGGATACCGTAAGCGAGTCGCCTTAGCAACTGCATTGCTCGCAGAACCTGATGTGTTACTCATGGACGAGCCAACGAACCATTTAGATGCATTGTCGATCGAGTGGTTACAAAGCTATCTCAGTCGCTATCGTGGTGCATTGTTGCTTGTGACTCACGATCGCTATTTTCTCGATCAAGTGACGAATCGAATCATCGAACTCGATCGCGGCGATCTGTTCAGCTACAGCGGCAATTACTCATACTATTTAGAGAAAAAAGCAGCCCAAGAAGCTTCTGAAGCGAGTTCGCAACGCAAGCACCAAGGGGTATTGCGCCGAGAATTAGAATGGCTCAAACGGGGAGCAAAAGCGCGCAGTACCAAGCAGAAAGCTCGAATCGATCGCGTTCATGAGATGCAAGAAACTGAGTTTAAGCAAGCTCAAACTAAGGTGCAGATTTCAACCGCAGGGCGACGAATCGGCAAAAAAGTTGTTGAACTCGAAAAAGTGACCAAGGGATTCGGCGATCGCACTTTGATCAAAGAGTTCACCTACAATTTCAACCCAGAAGATCGCGTTGGCATTATTGGCGGAAATGGCGCGGGGAAATCGACTTTACTGAATTTGATTACAGGCAGACTCGAACCCGATTCAGGTACGATCGAGACGGGCAGCACGATTCATTTCGGCTACTTCGATCAACATTCGGATGATCTGCTCATCAATGAAAATCAGCGCGTGATCGAATATCTCAAAGACGTAGCCGAGTTAGTCAAAACGGCAGACGGTGAAGTGATTACTGCGTCTCAAATGTTGGAGCGGTTTCTTTTCTCACCGAATCAACAGTATGCGCCGATTAATAAGCTCTCCGGTGGAGAAAGACGGCGTTTATTCTTACTGCGCGTTTTAATGAGTGCGCCGAATGTTTTGATTCTGGACGAGCCGACGAATGATTTAGATGTGCAGACGTTAGGCGTTTTAGAAGAATACTTAGAAGATTTCAACGGCTGTGTGATTGTGGTTTCGCACGATCGCTATTTTCTCGATCGCACTGTAGATAAGATTTTTGCGCTCGAATCCGGTGGAACCGTTCGAGAATATCCCGGCAATTATTCGGTCTACTTGGATTTCAAAAAAGACGAAGAAGTTGCAGTTGAGAAACCACAAGTCGAGAAGAAATCCGAGCCAAAGCCCGCTTCAAACAAGCCTCGCAAGCTCTCTTTCAAAGAGAAGCGCGAACTAGAAGCTTTAGAGATGCAAATTCCGCAGATGGAAGAGGAAAAATCCACGATCGAGCAAAAGCTCTATCACAATCCACCCGCCGGATTCAGTGAAGTTCAGAAACTTTCTGAGCGACTCGCTGAACTCGACGAGCAGATTGAAACAGCAACGATTCGCTGGATGGAACTCTCAGAGATTGAAGCTTAGGATCAAGAATTCAATTCATCTAGATTTTGCTAATCAACCGGAAATTGTCGGGCAAGTTGAACTCATGACCCTGAGTTTTCTCCTATCTCCGTCGAATAAAATGCGCCCAAACTTCTCCATCAGGACCACACACTCGATTCGTGTAGCCATAGGGATAAAGTAACTTACGCCCCTCAGTATTCGAGTAACCTGTCAAAGCATCACCCCAAGGATCATTCACAATGAATCCATCGGGTGTGTACCCAATGACAGTCACAATATGACCGTAGGACGTGAACATTCCACATAAGACAACGGGGCGACCATTGATCAATTCTTCCCTAATGTCTCGGAATGTCCATCTCGTACTAAAGATCCCGTCATATCCATAGGCATTAATCAAATTCGTCAGCGTATTGTGATTGATCTGCGACCCTTGTCCGTCTTTGTTAAAGCACCATTGCAAAAGCTCATCT
This sequence comes from Leptolyngbya sp. UWPOB_LEPTO1, assembly GCF_017302695.1. Classification (NCBI taxonomy): domain Bacteria; kingdom Bacillati; phylum Cyanobacteriota; class Cyanophyceae; order Leptolyngbyales; family Leptolyngbyaceae; genus Leptolyngbya; species Leptolyngbya sp. UWPOB_LEPTO1. The sequence continues at coordinate 436,116 of NZ_JAFLCJ010000001.1, forward strand.
TCTAGCTGGCTCCCCCAGCGCGCACGAGTTCCCAGATAGTACATGCACATCGCGATCGAGGTGACATTACAAGTAGACCAGTAGAAACGCGGATTGTCTCGCTGTGAAAAGTACGGCACATTTAACTCTACTGATCCAGGGATCGGGTTAAACGATCGATTGCCTCGACTCATTCGCACAAAGTCTGGAAACAGATAGCCTGTGTTGCCAAATCCTGGAAGCTCCTCATTCAGCGAAACTTTAATGTGCCCACCCTCGATCATGTAGCTCGAGACACTGTAGAACTGATTCGCATTGAAGGTCGCTCTCTCATCGGGTTGAAGTTGTGACGACTCGACAGGACGTTTCTTGATGATGGTATCGCGCAAGGCTGTCACCGTCAGAGAACTCGAATCATAAGGAATTTCCTTTCCGTTGCGTTTGATCTGAGCATATTGCCAGAAGATAAACCCTCGATTGCCAAACCCTGGAATCGGATCTTTCAACGTCACTCTGAAATGTCCCTGCGTAAACGCATAGCCTATGATTTGGAACACTTGACCTTCTAGCACCTGGGTTCTCTGATTCGCAGCTAATGCCGACGAATCAGCCGCAGAAGTTTTTAAGAAGGTTGTTTGACGAATTAAAAGCTGCGCAGCCAGGGGAATATCTGGGACATCATCGAGCGAAAATCTGAAAATCTGCGATCCCTTGCTCAGTTGGACATGGTCTTCATAGAAATAACCGAAATTGCCGATCGGTGCGATCGCACTGGCTAGATCTAACTTCAAATGTCCATCAATAAATCCATAGCGATTGACCGTGTAAGTCTGTCCCGCTTTGACTAAAATTTTCTGCTGATTGTTCAACCGAGACGAATCATCGGTCGAGACTTTGAAAAACGTATCTCGAAGCACTTTCACAGTCAAAGCTTGTCCAACCGTCAGCGGATCGCGACTAACGGTAATGTAAAACACTCGATTTTCAACCAGTTTATTACTACCATCGAAACCTTTTAGCCTCAACCAGCGTGCGCCTGGTGTTGAAAATCCCCTCGGCATCGAAACTTGCCAAGTTCCATTATTCAGCGTCACGCCTAAATTGAATTTATCCTCTGCCATGACGGTGATACGCCGGATGCGCCGGGCATCATAACTGCCTTTAAGCACAACAGGTTTATTCACTAAAACTTCTTGTGGTCCGGCATAAGTTGGAGGTGCACTGCCGCCCCCGGATGTAAGCGATTCTGTCGCGATCGTGCTGTCAGTCATGTGGATATCCCTGAATTAGTTCCGACCAGTTCGCCTCTTAATATACTCATGCTTTTTGAAAGCGAAAAAAATCTGACCATCGATAAATCTTTCGATCGTCAGATTCTTCTTAAAATTGGTGGAATGAGGGAATAGGAGCATGGGGAGCAAGCACTTCACTCCCCACTCTCCCTAAGCCCCTATCGCCTGCAAAATATCCGTCGCATGCGTATCCGTCTGAATCGTCGTAAACACCTGAGCAATCTTGCCATCTGACCCAATCACGTAAGTCACGCGCTTCGAGTAGCCGCCGCCATCGACATCATACGCCTTGGTAATTGCCCCATCGGTATCTGCCAATAAAGGGAACGGCAAGCTGAATTTCTCTGTAAAGCGCTGGTGAGAGACTTCATCGTCCATGCTCACTCCAAACACGGGAATTCCCTTGCTGGTGTACTGTGCGTAATTGTCGCGGAAACTGCACGCTTCTTTGGTGCAGCCTGGGGTATCGTCTTTCGGATAGAAATACATCACAACCGTTTGACCCGCATACTCTGAGAGTTTCACGGTATTGCCGTTCGTATCTTTGACAGTGAAATCGGGGGCGGTATCGCCTACATTTAACGGCATGAGTCTGACTCCTGAACAAAATTAATTTGCTTTACAAATTGTAATCTCTTTAGTTCTGCGATTTAATTTGAATTGAAGATCGCTCTCAGAGGCAGTGTATTTTGAGAGAAAACCAAAAAATCGCAATTATGAAAAAGCTCCTCCATTCTTTTTTGAGAGGGTTGCTGCTAGCAATGGTTTTATTCACCTCGCTATCTGCGGCTCCTGCCTACGCTACCAGTTTGTATGAAGTGCCGCCAGTCTCTGAGGAGACACGAGTGGTCGATTTAGGGGACATTATTAGCCGTTTTAATGAAGGCAAGCTGACGGATACCCTGAATGATCTGGCAGATAAAACAGGTCAAGAAGTGCATTTCGTGACGATTCGCCGCCTCGATTATGACGAGACGATCGAGAGTTTTACGACCAAGCTGTTCCAGCAGTGGTTTCCTACGCCTGAAGCGGGTGCAACTCAGACAATCGTGGTTTTAGACAGTTTGACGAATAATTCTGCGATCGCAACCGGCGAAGAGGTAAAAGCCTTGATGTCGGATGAAGTTGCGAAAAGCGTGGCTCAGGAAACAATGCAGGCTCCTCTGCAAAAGGGCGATCGCTATAATCAGGCATTTTTGGATGTGAGCGATCGTTTAGTGGCAGTGTTATCTGGTGAGCCTGATCCAGGTCCTCCAGAAATCGTAGATAACGTGAAGACAGAAGGCACGTTTGCATCGCGCGAAGAAACAGCGCAAAGTAATGCGGTTCCCTGGGTGATTGGATTGTTGATTGCAGCAACGATTATTCCGATGGCGACCTATTACTGGTATGTGCGGTAGGAGAGTGGGGAGTAGGGAGTGGGGAGATTAGGAAAAACAAGGGACATAATTGTGGTTCTTATTTCCCTAGCAGTTCATACCCATTCCCAACGTTCATTACAGACGCTCAAGGGTCTTCTAGGCGAGCAAAACAGACTACCGTTTGATTTTGGATGGAATTCAGACCGTATAGAAATTCCCGTCTGAGTTGATTTTCTCTTTTACAATGCAGCCTTTATGGGATTTACTTACGATCGAACCATTCACTTCTCCGAAACTGATGCAGCCGGAGTCGTCTACTTTGCCAATGTGTTGACGCTTTGCCATGAGGCTTACGAGGCATCATTAGCTGCCAGCGGGATTTCAGTGCGATCGTTCTTTTCTGGGCAAGACATTGCCGTGCCGATTGTTCATGCTGAAGTCGATTTTTTTAGTCCGATGTTTTGTGGGGATCTCATTACGATCGAATTAACTCCTCACCTGCTAAAACCGAGTGAATTTGAGATCCGATATCAGTTAACGCACGATTCAAAGTCGCTTGGGAAGGCTTTGACGCGGCACGTTTGTATTGCGACCAAGACGAGAACCCGAATCGAACTTTCGGAACAATTGCAGTGTTGGGTCGATCGCTTTCGGTAAGAGCCTCCGAAAAACGTCTACAATCGGAAACGCTTAGCCACACTCTTCACAGACATGGAACAAGAAGTTATTACCCTCCTTTCGAGTCGCGAAATTGAGAAAATGCGTCGGGCTGGGAAGCTTGCAGCGCAGTTATTACACCATTTAGAGCCGTTTGTTAAGCCTGGGGTGAGTACCCTCGAACTCAATGACGAGGCAGAACGATGGACACAGGCACATGGCGCAAAAAGTGCGCCTCTGGGATATAACGGGTTTCCAAAATCGATTTGTACGAGTGTGAACGAAGTCGTTTGTCATGGGATTCCCAATGCCAAGCAGATTCTGAAGGATGGCGACATTATTAATATCGATGTCACGCTGATTGTGGATGGGTATCACGGAGACACGTCGAAAATGTATTTCGTGGGTGAACCTTCTCCTTTGGCGCGTCGGTTGGTTGAAGTCACCGACAAGTGCCGCCAGTTAGGCATGGATGAAGTGAAACCTGGGGCAAGAATTGGCGACATTGGAGCGGCGATTCAAGAGTATGCAGAATCGCAAGGATTCTCAGTTGTGCAAGATTTTGTCGGGCACGGTATTAGCCATATTTTCCATACCGCACCGCAGATTCCTCACTATGGGAAGCGGGGAACTGGGAAAAAGTTAAGACCGGGAATGGTGTTTACGATCGAGCCGATGATCAATGAGGGCACTTGGGAAGTTGAGGTGATGTCCGACAAGTGGACAGCTTTGACGAAGGATCGCAAACTGTCAGCGCAATGTGAACATACGATCGCCGTTACTAGCACAGGCTACGAAATTTTGACGCAGGCTTAGGTGATTCTTCCCGCGAGAATGGAAAGGGTTGGGAATGTCACAGTAAGCGACCAACCTTTCCAAGCAGAGGTAGAGCAATCACCTTACGCTGCCATAGCCGTACCATGAGCAACATATTCAAGCCGAAATAGCCTGAAGTCATAAAACTAGCAGTCAGCAGCAACGGTAGGGGAATCGAGTCTGCATTGATGGCACTGGCTCCGAGCAAACCATAGAGCAGCAGCCAGCCCATCGCCATTTTGATCACAAATCGACTCAAGGCGCGTTCTTGCCGACTTCCGGCGTGACGATAAAGCGTCCAAACTGCTGGAAAAAATCCAAAAATCGGAACAAGGTAGAAAAATAGCCGCACGTGCCGAATTGCATCCGGTTCAATCTCGTCAAGTTGGAGATCATCAAATTCTTTCATCGGTTAAATCACAGGGAAGGAAGATGTACCACGAATCAAAACGCGATAATAATAACTAGAGACTGCCCAAAATCGTCTCGTGATTTAACTGTTGTTCATTGATGCATCATGCTTCATCGCAATAAGCTGTGGATTTGGTGGGATGCGTTGTCCCCCGTGTCAAAAGCGATCGCATTCGCGTCGTTTGCTCCCTTACTCGTTCTCAATGCCTGGGCAATTTCCTCGATTTTTGGATATTTCCATTCGCTGTTAGCGATCATTGTGGGTGCGTCTTTGCTGACGTTTTTACTGAACTATCCCGTCAGTTATATGCAGCAGCATGGAACCACACGAGGACGAGCGGCAATTATCGTCTTTCTGTTTACAATTTCGGTCTTACTCGCGATCGGCGTCACGCTCGTTCCGCTCGCCCTACAACAAGCGCAACAGTTAGTGACCCGGTTGCCTGACTGGATCGACTCCGGTCAGCGACAATTGATTCTGCTCAACGATCAGATCGAAAAAGCTGGATTTCCAATTAGCTTGGACGTTTTAGCCGATCAAATTACTGCACCCCTAAAAAATCAACTCCAACGATTGGCGGGTGACATTTTAGGACTGGCAGTGATTACGGTGACGAGCCTTCTAGATTTACTGCTGACGTTGGTGCTGACGTTTTATTTACTTCAACACAGCGATCGACTTTGGCAAAGTTTGGTGGAATGGCTGCCGCATCAGATTCGCGATCCGTTTAGCGATACCTTACGGCTGAGTTTTCAGAATTTCTTTTTTAGCCAGTTGATTTCTTCGACGTCGATGGGCTTTGTGTTGACAGTCATCTTTCTGACGTTGCGCGTTCCATTCGGATTGCTGTTTGGATTGTCCATTGGAACAATGGCACTGATTCCATTTGGTGGATCGGTGGGAATTGCGATCGTGTCACTCCTAGTCGCGCTGCGCGATATTGGCTTAGGCGTTGAAGTGTTGATTGCATCTTTAATTGTGCAGCAGATTATTGAAAATCTGATTATGCCAAGAATTTTGGGTAGCTTTACAGGCTTAAATCCAGTCTGGGTGTTTATTTCGATCCTGATGGGCGCACGCGTCGGAGGACTGCTAGGAGTGGTTGTCGCTGTCCCCATTGCAGTCGTGATTAAAAGCATTTTGGTCTCTTTGCGATCGCCGCATTCGGCAATTATTATGTCGAGTGATATCCAACTCGCAGAAATTCCTGCAGGTCAGACCTCTGAGCCTTGAAGTCGAACCGACTTGAGGTCAGAACAAAGGCACAGATCGAGGATTTGTGCCTCAAGCGCTCGCAAAATGAAGACGGCGATCGGACAGGAGCAACGCCTCCATTTCAATCGCTGAAATGGGTGGGCTGTACAGAAAGCCTTGAATCGCATCACAACCCCGTTTACGGAAAAATGCGAGCTGTTCCTTGTCTTCAATGCCTTCAGCGACGATATGCAGCTTTAAGCCTTTTGCCATGCTGATAATGGCATCGGAAATTGCGATCGCACCTGCGCTGACGCGAATCTGTTTGACGAAACTGCGATCGATCTTTAAAGCATCGATCGGCAGTTGATACAGATGATTCAACGACGAATATCCTGTACCAAAATCATCGATCGAAATCTCAATTCCGAGCTTTTTCAACGCTTTTAACGTCAAGATTGTTGCTTCGACATCGTGCATCACGCAGCTCTCGGTCAACTCCAACGTTAATAGCTTCGGATCAAGTCCCGTCTCTGCCAAAATTGCTTCAACTCTCTGCGGTAAATTCGGCTGCTGAAACTGCCGCATCGACAGATTCACAGAGACACGCAACGGCTGCATACACAGAATTTGCCAACGTTTCGCATGCTGACATGCTGTTGTCAAAATCCACTCGCCCAACGGCACAATTAACCCCAACTCTTCCGCGATCGGAATAAATTTGGCGGGAGAGACAACCCCTCGCACCGGATGGTGCCACCGCACTAGTGATTCCATGCCGACAACTCGCCCCGTTTGCAGATCGACTTGCGGCTGATAATGAACCTGGAACTCCGCCCGTTCGATCGCTTTGGTCAAATCCATCTCGATTAAGCGCCGCTCGACCTCTAACGCATCCAACTCGGTATCATAGAGGCGATAGCGATTCAGCCCAGGCTGCTGACACCAATGCTGCGCGGTTTCAGCCTGCGTCAGTAAATCTTGCGGTGTCCCCTGCGGCTGATCCGTCCAAGTCATGCCGACATTGGCGTGAAATCGAATCTCATGTCCATCAATCATGCAGGGCAGCGTCACGCGATCGAGCAACAGTTGAGCAAACTCACCTAGCTCCTCTTGTGCCACATCTTTCAGGACAATCCCAAACTGGTCTCCATTCAGTCGAGCTAAAAATCCATTCGCCTGTACGACTTTACTCAGCCGATTTGCGACCATCTGCAACACAATATCGCCTGCAATATGCCCGAACCCCGAATTAATCAAGTGAAATCGCTGCAAATTTAAGCAAAAAATTGCAATTCCCCGTGAAGACGGAAACTGCGCAAATGAAGCCATTAAATGATGCAAGTGCTGATATAACAATCCACGGGTCGGTAGATGCGTCAGTGGATCTAACATCGCTCCCCGCCGAATTGCCGCTGTCGCCTGCTGTTGCTGCTCTGTGTAGCGTTCGATGAGAACAGCCTGTTTCTTTAATCGGGACGAAATTGCTCCCAGCAATTCACTGACCGAGCAAGGCTTGATGAGATAATCATCTGCGCCTGAATTCATACCTTGCCGCACATCACTTTTATCACTCTTGGCGGTGAGAAAAATCACGGGCATCGTCGCAGTTTGGACATTTGAGCGAAGCTCTTCAAGCACGCCGTAGCCATCTAACTCCGGCATACAGACATCACAAAGCACTAAATCGGGATGGTAAGCACGAGCTTTTTGTACCCCGATTCGACCGTTTTCCGCTTCGATCGCTCGAAATCCTTCAAACTCTAAAATCTCTAACAGATTGTTCCGAATCAACTCATCATCTTCAATTATCAGAATGGTCTTCATGGGTCAGAGCAGCCTGGCGAATCATCAATGGGAAGGAAAGTCCATCGCGGCAACTTTCTTAAAAAGGAATTAAAAGAGATTAAGTAGGCAATCATACAATTAGGTAGTTACTCAACTGCTCCGCAAGAACTGAATGAAGTGCAATACCTACTGAGCCTAAAGCCCTGAATCTAATCTATCTTGTAATCTGAATCAAGAGAGTGGAATTGATACCATTGCTCCACCCGATACACGGCAGTCCTGTTTGATACTGTACTCACGCTTTTTGCACCCCATAACATAGAACTCATTTACACCAAAATTCAGGAAAGTTGTAACTCTTTTGTGTCTTGCTCTAGCAGAATTAAAGCGTAAATTTGACTTTTGCTCAGAAATATTTCTGATTCTGCACCTCTAGTTCATCGCTGGGTTGCTGATGAAACCGCTGAAGTAGAGTTCACTAGACACTACTGGATTAGTTTGCCCCCGAAAGCCAGAATTGACTACTAAAGATCACAACTTAAGCAACCAATTTAATCTTCAGATGATCCTGTATGGTCATAGAACTCAGCCAAGTCCTCAGAAATTGCCAATCGAGCCTTTAATCCCTTTTGAAACACACAATTTGTGATTTTTTCTGAGGCAGCGATTGATTGCGAGAATATCTTGAAGTCTAGAGATTTAAATGCGAAATTCTACGGATTCGTTACGAATTTCAACTGAGACCGGATTTACCGTAGAATCACGCTGTAATATGTTGCAATCTCTCACTCTCGAGACAAAAGTCGCATCAGTTTCACAAATTAGCTGCGAGTTTAAGCCATCAACTCCTCCGAAGTCTTACGGATAAAATGCTGCAATTAAAATCAGTTAGCGTATAATGCTGAGTTTAATCAATCGCAAATTGATCTCAAAGCGTCAAGTTGACTCAACAGTTACGCTAATGGTGCTCACTTGATGGTTTCTGTATCTATGTCACAGTTGTTCTCCATGTCACACTCTCAGCCCCCTCGACCTCCCGTGAAGCGAAAGCGCGGAATTATCCTTAGCACCCGAGGCTGGCAGCGCCTTCAAGCTGCTGAGCAGAGATCCGTCACTCAAGATAATTTTGGCAAGTCTTATACCCTGCAAGACCTGAGCGAACGCACTGCGCTGAGTCCGAATACGCTAGCACGGGTTCGCAGCCGCAAAGTGGCAGTCGATCAACAGACTTTAGAAAACTATTTTCGGGCGTTTGACTTGTTGCTCACGCCGGATGACTACACGGATTCGGAAACTGCAACGCTCAGTAACCGCCAGCATATTCTACTGAGTGGACAGCTTCCCGTCGATTCGCCATTTTACGTCTATCGTCCGCCGATCGAGAATATTTGCTACGAGTCTTTGCTCAAACCTGGAGCACTGGTTCGGATTCGCGCCCCGCGGCAGATGGGGAAGACTTCTCTAACGGCAAGAACACTGACTCAATTGAGAGAGCAACAGCAGTTTCTCACCACGATTACGAGTTTACAGTTGGCAGATGCGTCGGTTTTCCAGGACTTGAAGCGGTTTTTGCAGTGGTTTTGTGCGATCGTTACGCAGAATTTGGGACTGCCGAATCAGCTCGATCGCTACTGGGATGATCTGTTTGGGAACAGCTACAACTGCACGAACTATTTTGAAAGTTACGTGCTAGCAGAAATTAATGCCCCGATCGTGCTGGCTCTCGATGAAGTAGATGCGGTGTTTGACCATCCAGAAATTGCCACCGACTTCTTTGGGATGTTACGGGCTTGGTATGAAAAATCGCGCTACGGCGATGCGAAAAGCGAGCTTTGGCAGAAACTGCGATTAGTACTGGTGCATTCGACCGAAGTTTATGTGCCGCTCAACTTGAATCAATCTCCATTCAATGCCGGTTTAGCGATCGAACTTCCAACCTTAACGCTTGAAAATGTGATTGATTTAGCTCAACGCTACGGAATCGAGCAGGCAGAAGAAACCGCCGCAGCGCTCTTAAACCTGACTGGGGGCAATCCTTATCTGGTACAAGTCGGACTGCATCATCTCAGTACTCAGGTTGTCAGCCTTAACGAACTGCTCGAATCTGCTGCGACGAGCGATGGCGTTTATGCCAATCATCTGCGCAATTTACTGTGGGATTTACAAAAGTATCCAGAGTTAATGTCAGCCTTTAAGCGCATCGTTTTGGCAGATAGTGCGGTTGAATTGGAGCCGATTCTGGCATTTAAATTGCAGAGTAAGGGATTGGTCAAGATCAAAGACCCGATGATTCAGCCCAGTTGCCAACTGTATCGGACGTACTTTCAGCAAGCACTCACGACAACGTGACTCTTCAACTTCTCAATTTGCGCTATCAAGTCGGGGGCAGTTTGCCTCCAGATTCAGCCTGTTATGTGCAACGGCAAGCCGACCAAGACTTATATGAAGCGCTCTTAGCAGGAGAGTTCTGCTATGTGTTCAATTCTCGACAGATGGGCAAATCGAGTCTGCGGGTGCGATCGATGCAGCGACTACGAGAAGCAGGGATCGCGTGCTGTACAGTTGATATGACCGGAATCGGAGTGCAGCAGGTGAGTGCTGAACAGTGGTACGCCTCGATCGCGGCTTCGATTGTCAGCAGTTTTAATTTGCAGATTCAGTTTGGTCAGTGGTGGCGCGATCGAGCACATCTCACATTTGTCAATCGGCTGGAACTCTTGTTTGAAGAGGTGTTACTGAAGCAAGTACAGCAGAACATTGTGATTTTTATTGATGAGATCGACAGTGTGCTGGCACTGAAGTTTCCGGCAGATGATTTTTTTGCCTTGATTCGGGCGTGCTATGACCAGCGATCGGAAAAGCCCGCTTTTAATCGCTTAAGTTTTGCGCTCTTAGGAGTGACGACCCCCGCAGATTTGATCAGTAATAAACAACGTACACCGTTTAATATTGGGCGCGCGATCGAGTTAAGTGGGTTTCAATTTGCAGAAGCAACGCCATTGCTGGATGGACTGAGCCGGGTTGCAAAAAATCCAGAATCCGTGTTGCGACATATTCTGAACTGGACGGGGGGACAGCCTTTTCTGACTCAAAAGCTGTGCGATTTAGTCGTCCGAGAGGTCACAGACCATGATCCATTTGCGATCGAAGTGGCTCAGCCGATCCACATTTCAGAACTCACGTTAGAGCATTTGTTTCATCTGCGCGTGATCGAGAATTGGGAAGCGCAGGATCGCCCTGAGCATTTAAGAACGATTCGCGATCGCCTCTTGAGCAACGAAGATCAAACCGGGCGATTGCTTGAGCTATATCAGCAAATCTTACAGTCTCCAAAAATCCCCCACACGGAAGACTATCCCCTGTTTCAGCAGCGGCATCAAGGCATTGCGATCGATCATCGTTCTGAGCAAATTGCCCTCACGCTGTCTGGATTAGTAGAAAAAGTAGATGGATATTTACGCATCAAAAATCCAATTTACGAGGCAGTCTTTAATTCAAACTGGATCGACCGTCAGTTCGCCAAACTGCGTCCTTATTCAGAAGCTTTGAATCAGTGGAAGCAATCCATGTATCTGGATACATCGCGGTTGTTGCATGGACAAGCCTTGATTGATGCCAAAGAATGGTCAACCGGAAAGCGTTTAAGTGATGAAGATTATCGTTTTCTGACCGCGAGCCAAGCCTTTCAGGAAGAACGGTTGCGGCGCAGTCTCGAAGTCGATCGCGCTCAAGAGATCGCTGCCCGTCTACAGCTCGAACACCGTAACACACGACTCCAGCGACGACTGCTCGCACTCCTGAGCGCTGGACTTTTGACTTCAGTGATGCTCGGAACGGTTGCTTTTTTGCAATATCGCAGAGCCTCGCGCAACGAAGTGAATACCCTGACCAGTAACGCCGAACTGCTCTATATGATGGGCAAAGGGTTAGATGCAATGGTCGTCGCATTGCGGGCGCGTGAGAAAGTCAACGCTCTGAACTTACAGGATCAAACTACCCTCAGAGAAGTCGATCGCGTGTTGCGACAAGCCGTTTATACAGCCGCAGAGTCGAACCGATTTTCTGCGCATACGGGCAGCGTTCGCTGTGTCGCTTTTAGTCCCGATGGAGATTTTTTTGCGACCTGTTCTGAGGATCAAACGATCCGACTTTGGCATACCGATGGTGCGCCAGTGGCAACCTTAAAAGGACATAGAGGCGGCATTATAGCGGCGACGTTTAGCCCTGATGGCAAGCTGATTGCAACGGGAAGCGCAGACAATGCCGTGCGATTATGGAGCCATGATGGGTGGCAAGTCGATCGATTGCTCGGGCATCATGGCAGTGTGCAAAGCGTCGCTTTTAGTCCAGATAGTTCAGTGTTAGCGACAGCAAGTGCCGATCATACGGTTAAACTCTGGACACGATCTGGAGCCTTGATTCGCACGCTGATGGGGCATCAGAGTGGCGTGAATGCGGTTGCGTTCAGCCAAGATGGAGAAAGGCTTGTCACGGCGAGTAATGACCAAACGATTAAACTTTGGACAAGAGACGGGGTATTACTGAAAACTCTGACTGGACATCGCGATCCAGTGCTGAGCATTGCGTTTAGTCCAGAGGGTGAAGAATTCGCCTCTGTTAGCCTCGACGATACGATGCGAATCTGGACTCGAGACGGAAAATTGATTCGCACCATTCAGACGCAGAGTGATGGGTTGACGAGTTTGGCTTGGAGTCCAGATGGGCAAACGATCGCGACGGTCGGATTTGATAAAGCTCTGAAATTGTGGCGGCGCGATGGCATTTTGCTCAGAACATTACGGGGACATGAGCAGACGATTTGGAGTGTGGCATTCCGCCCGAATGGAGATTCGATCCTGACAGGGAGTGCCGATAAAACGGCTCGGCTTTGGCGAATTGCCAATGGATTGCTGACTCGGTTAGAGGGGCATACCAGCGATGTGAATCAAGTTGAATTTAGCCCCGATGGGCAGCAACTTGTGACGGCGAGTAAGGATCGATCGATTAAACTTTGGTCACCGGGGGGCAGTTTGATCCGGGAGTTGGTGCGGAATTTTGCCTGGAAATATGATGCGAAATTTAGTCCGAATGGAGAAGAGGTGCTATCGGCTGGTTTAAGCGGCTCCTTGCAGCGTTGGCGCTTGGCTCGCACAGTGAGCGCGCCGCTTTTAACACCGTCGGCAGAGGGGATTCAGAGTATTGCTTATAGTCCAAAAGGGGATTTGATCGCGGCAGGGGGACAGGATAAGCACCTGCGAATTTGGCAGAAGAATGGCAAGTTGGTGCGATCGCTGAAGGCTCACGAAGCTCCGATTCAAAAGGTGGCATTTAGTCGCGATCAGCAGATGGTTGCCACAGCGGGTGCTGAGGGAACGGTCAAGTTGTGGCAAGTCAAGAGTGGAAGATTGCGATCGACCTTAGTCGGGCATGAGGGAGATATTAGCGCGATCGCGTTTTCGGATTCGCTGATTGCGACAGGAAGTAGCGATCGCACCATTAAGCTGTGGCGATTTGATGGAACGTTGATTCGGACTTTAGAAGGGCATCAGGATAATGTGCTCGGTCTTGCTTTCAATCCCGATGGCAAGATTATTGCTTCTGCCAGTCTGGATAAAACCGTGCGGCTTTGGAAGGTAGAGGGTGCTCTAATTGCAACATTAAGCGCTCATACGGAGGGAGTTCGGAGTGTTGCGTTTCATCCGGATGGTGGCTTGTTAGCGTCTGCAAGTAACGATAATACGGTGATTTTGTGGAATCTCAATCAAGTGTTACAGACTGATCCTGAGATTGCGGCTTGTCGCTGGGTACAAGAGTATTTGGCAACGAACTCTGCACTTTCGGAAAGTGATCGATCGCTGTGTTGGACGATCGAGCCGAACAAATCTAGGTTCTAGCATCCTCTAGTTCATTCCATTGAGGTCATGGGAATCAGCAGAACCAGACTTGAGATCAATGGCATCCTACAGCTTACTGTTCCAATCCTCCACTCCCCAATTTGCTAAGCGTAGTCCAGAATACTATCCAAAACATAAAACAATTGAACAATAGCAGCATCAATTACTAGGCAATTTTCCTATGAGTCTTCTTGGTGAATCACAGGTTGCCGATCGCACTCAGGCAAGCCAGGACTATCCGCTTGCTGCTGTTCCCCTGAGCGATCGTAAGCCTATCTGGTCGCTAGCACCCTTGTTAATGGGATTCGCCCTCACTTCAACGACTTTGCTGGCGGGAGGAACATTAGGATCTTCTCTGCGCTTTGCAGACATGATCTGGGTCATGCTGATTGGGAATGCAGTACTGGGTGCATATTGTGCTGCATTGGCATATATTGCATCAAAAAGTGGTCTGAGTACCGTCTTAATGGCGAGATTTAGCTTTGGAGCAATTGGGTCACGGTGGGTCGATTTCATCCTCGGCTTTACTCAAATTGGTTGGTATGCAGTGACGAATGCCTTTATTGCACAGGCATTACTCAAACTCCTGAACTTACCTCCGACTTGGGAATGGCTAGGGATTATCTTTTTTACCTATGCCTTCTGTATCACAGCGTATATGGGCTATACGGCAATGGATTGGCTGAGCCGCTTAGCAGTGCCAGCGATGTTGATGCTGATTGCGCTCAGTTTGACCCTGGGATTCCGGGATGCAGGTGATTTATTTGCGCTAGCTCCCACAAAGTCGCTTGGGATGAATGAAGCGATCGCAATTGTGATCGCCACGTTTATTTCAGGTGGAACCCAAGCAACGAACTGGAGCCGATTCGCAGATTCAACGAAGAATGCAGTTTGGAGTACATGGGCTGCATTTTTCTTTATCAATGGACTCCTCATCTTTACAGGCGCATTCTGCACCTTAGTCTATGGCACAAACGACTTAATTGAAGCGATGGCAAAACAAGGGCTACTGCTTGGGGGCTTAGTCTTGCTGATTCTGAATGTTTGGACAACGCAAGACAACACGATTTATGCCTTCTCGATTGCTGGAAGTAACTTTTTTCGCACCTCAAAGCGCACGGCGTTTGTTCTCGGTGGCTCAACTCTTGCTTTAGCCCTAGCATTAGGGGGCATCTATGGAAAAATAATTCCATTTCTGCTCTTTCTGGGAACCGTCATTCCTCCAGTGGGCGGCATTATCATGGCAGACTACTGGTTGTGTCGAGGCAGCAGATTTCCATCGCTCGATACTCAACTGCCAGCTTTTAACTGGGCAGGCATCATTGCTTACATCGTTGCATCTGCGATCGCGTACTTCTCAGGCTTAGCCGGAGTAGGCGTTGCACCGATCAATGGTGTGATTTCAGCAGCAATTCTTTATGTGATTCTGAGCCGTATTCTTCCGAACTCGATGCATGTATAACCTGAGTGAATTCCAAAGTCGAAAACTTTTTCAGAAAACGCAATAAATTATTGATAAAGTTTGCTGTAGACTTTGGACTTCACGTAGGACTAGACGAGATGGCGGCTCATGGTCTTGAATTGGAAGCTCGTGTGCAAGCTTTCAAGCAACAGATTCAAGAATTTCAGCACTATTTAGATACAGTTTCTAACGCAAATCAGCCGTTGATTGAGCGATCGCTGACCAAGATTTTGACGCAGTTGGATACATTGGTTGAGCCGAATCCTGTCGCGCTAGACATCTCGCGAACCATTGAAGAACAATGGTCAACCCTGAGTACTTGTCTGCCTTTTGGCATCTTTAGCACGGATGCGCAAGGACGATGTACCTACATCAATCCCCGTTGCCAAGAAATGATCGGCTACATGCTAGAAGAAAAGCTAGGAGAAGGCTGGTGCGATTTTCTGCATCCTGAAGATTGCGATCGCGTTCTCTTGGCTTGGACAGAGGCAATTTCCAAAGGCATTCCCTACACAAATCAGTTTAGAGTGATCACGCCACAAAAAGAGACGTGTTGGCTCTCGGTTCGCACCACCCCCACTTTTTCAGACGCCGGAACCGTACAGGGACATCTTGGAACGATCGAAGATATTACTGCACAAAAATTAGCAGAAGAACAAATCAAACTCTCTCTACGAGAGAAAGAAGCGCTACTCAAAGAAATTCATCATCGGGTCAAAAATAATCTTCAAATTATCTCCAGCTTGATTTACTTGCAGGCACAGCGCATCGAAGATCCAGAAGTACGACAAATCTTTGAAGATAGCCAAAGTCGAATTAGCTCAATGGCGTTAGTGCATGATAGTTTGTATCGGTCTCAAGACTTTGCGCGAGTTAATCTTTCTGAATATGTGCAAACCCTGACATCGAGCCTATTTAATGCTTACCGGACGCAACCTGAAGAAATTCATCTCATCGTTCAAGTCGATCCTGATGTGATTGTCAGCTTAGAAAAAGCGATTCCTTGCGGTTTAATTCTGAATGAACTGATGACGAATGCCTTAAAGCATGGGTTTAATGGTGAGGAAACCGGAGAGGTGGCGGTCAAACTCGAAACCCATTCTTCTCAAGTTTTTCTAATGGTAGAAAACAGCGGAAATAATCTACCTGAAAGTTTCCAATTGCAAAAAATTCGTTCAATGGGTCTGCGACTTGTGAATGCTCTTGTCAATCAAATTGATGGACAACTTAGCGTTGAAAATGCTCAGAAAACCCGATTTAAAGTAGAATTTAATGCGGCTTAAATATTTGCTGAAATAAATGCGCCACAGCCTACAATGATGGGAATTTAGTGAGCGAGTGGAACATTGAAAGCAGCAAGAATTCTCGTTGTGGAAGATGAAAGCGTAGTGGCTTGGCATGTGCAAGAAGCGTTGCAGAGCTTGGGTCATGAAGTCATTGCGATCGCTACAACTGCTCGCCAAGCGATCGATATTGCCAGATCCCATCACCCAGATCTGGTGTTAATGGACATCTGTTTACAAGGAAAAAATGATGGGGTATACGCTGCCGAAGAACTCTATCTGAAACTGAATGTTCCTGTTGTCTTTCTGACTGCACATTCTGATGAACAGACGCTCGGATATGCGATGAAGACTTCTCCTTTTGGATATCTCGTCAAGCCCTTCAAAGACGCAGATCTACATTTAGCGATTCAGGTTGCTTTACAGCGGTATCGCTTGGAAGCGGCAATCAAAGCAACTCAGCGCTGGTATGCTACAACTTTAGTCAGTATCGGAGATGCAACGATTGCGACCGATGTCGATGGATTTATTACCTTTATGAATCCTGCGGCGGAATTTTTTACAGGATGGACACAAGAACAAGCCCTGGGGGAATTTGCAGGTCGTGTTTTAAACTTAGTGCATGAAGAGACAGGTGAAGCGATCGACAATCCGATTTTGGCAGCGCTGTGTCGGGGTGATACGATCACCTTACCGAGTCGTGCTGCTTTACGATCGCGAGATGGAACGGAACGACCCGTTGGCGATAGTGCCTCCCCGATTCGGGATCGAGATGGAGCGATTATCGGTGGCGTTATGGTGTTTCAAGATATGAGCGATCGTCGCCAACGCGAATCGAAACTTGATGCCCAGCGGCAGATTTTAGAAGCAACCCAGAGTTTGCTGACACAGCAGTTAAAATCTCGCACGGAGCAACTGCATTTCTCGATCGCGGCAGATCGATTGCGACGGCATCTTCTGGAGCAGTGCCACACAGAGCGCAGCGATTTTCTGCAATGGATGCTGCAAGAAGTGGTTACCATTCTCAAAGCCGAGCGAGGTTGGATCGCGTTCTACGATTCTGCCGCAACTGTGGCAACGATCATTGGCGAATTTAATCTGCAAGAGACCGATGTGCGCTCACGGCTGCAAGAGACGATCGAGATTGCAGAATTTCCTGCGTTTTACTTGCAACTGTTCAGACAGCAGTGCTGGGTTTGCCCACCGCCTGAAGTGATTCCTCCAGTTTATGCCACTGCGAATCCTTTGATCGTCTGCCCGATTCAAGGTAAGCCAACTGCGATCGGCGAGATTGGACTCGTTTTACCCGAAGGAACTTTGTGGACAGATTACAAAGCTGATTTGATCGGAGAGATTGTTACTCAAGTTGT
The DNA here is from genome assembly GCF_017302695.1 of Leptolyngbya sp. UWPOB_LEPTO1. Lineage (NCBI taxonomy): Bacteria > Bacillati > Cyanobacteriota > Cyanophyceae > Leptolyngbyales > Leptolyngbyaceae > Leptolyngbya > Leptolyngbya sp. UWPOB_LEPTO1. The sequence continues at coordinate 453,624 of NZ_JAFLCJ010000001.1, forward strand.
CCAAGCGTATCAAACCGAACAGCAAACTCGAACCGCCCAAGCAAAAGTGCGGGAATTAGAGCATTTAAAAACGCTGCAAGATGACTTTATCGAGGCGCTTTCTCACGAGTTGCGCACTCCTTTGACGAATATGCGGATGGCGATCGAGTTGATGCAGCGCATGGTCGAACAAGGGCAAAATCTAGAAAATCCCAATCCTCAGCATCAGCGACTCGAACAATACTTGAAAATTCTCCAGCAAGAATGGCATGAAAGTTATAATCTCGTGACCGATTTGCTGGTGTTTCAAACTGCATCTGCTACGAACAATACTCTGCCGATGAGTGAGATTCATTTGCAAAATTGGCTCGCGATCGTGCTCGATCGGTTTGCCAGCCAAACGGGAATTGCCGTGCAGCTTGTTCCCGCTTCAGAAATGCTTCCGAATATTTGGGTTCACTTACCGACGTTGGAGAAAATCTTGTCGCAGATGTTGGCGCACTTACATCATGCCAATCCTGCATTAGTGATCCAACTGCAGACTTCCGCAACTGAAACCGCACTGCATCTGTCGGCAAGCTGCCAAGCCGAGGAGGGTGTCTCTCAACGCCAGCAGAATGTTTCGAGTTTGCGGTTGGCGTTGCTGAGAAGATTCGCGATCGAGCTAAATGCCAAAATCGAGTTAGACCAGCAATCCGGAAGTACAACTTTGACCTTGAGCTTACCCATTCGAGCCGAATAAAGCCTTAAAATCCTCAGATTGGTTTAATTTGTGCCCTATGACTTTTTTGGCTCCTTGGATTTGGCGATCGCTGCCCCTGAACGAACGCACAGGCTCAGAAGTCTTTGCCGCTGGTTTTCTGAATCACGAAATTGCGACACTGCTCGAAAGTCCTTATCCTGCCTCCTCGGATTATCCGCAGCTAGGACGATTTTCGATTTGTGCAGGTGCGCCTCGCCAAGTTTGGACTCCGAGCATTGGTGAAATTCTGCCGTTTCTCAGCGATCTGATTCAACAACAATCCAATTCAGCCGAACCTGAGCATTTGCCGTTTACTGGGGGTTGGCTCGGCTGGCTTGGGTACGACTTAGCTTGGGAAATTGAAAAGCTACCGCATTTAAAAGATGACAAATTGCCGTTTCCAGTCGCGTTTTGGTACGAGCCAGACTGCTTTGCTGTGCTAGATCATGAGCAACAAACCCTTTGGCTTGCAGCACGGAGTGAAGCTCAGTTAGATCAGCTTGAACAATCTACGCAACAATCTAATTCATCCAATCAGGGTGAGATGGCACAAACGGGGACTGCATTTCAGACTGAGTTTTGCATGAGTCAGACGGAGTACGAAGCGATCGTCCTCAAAGCAAAACAGCACATTCAAGCAGGCGATATCTTTCAGGCAAATTTGTCTTTGCGATTTGAGGCAAAAACAACAGCAGAGAGTTGGAGCATTTATCGCGCGCTGCAATCGATTAATCCCTCGCCGTTCTCAAGCTATTGGAAAACTCCTTGGGGGGATGTGATTAGTTGTTCTCCGGAGCGATTAGTAAAGTTGAGCGATCGCATTGCAGAAACTCGCCCGATCGCTGGAACTCGTCCAAGAGGGCTGAGCATTGAACAAGATCATCAATTTGAGCAAGACCTGTTAGACAACACGAAAGAACGTGCCGAACATATTATGCTCGTTGACCTGGAGCGTAATGATTTAGGTCGCGTGTGTGAGTGGGGTACGGTAGAGGTAGATGAGCTACTTGTGATTGAGCGATACAGCCATGTGATGCACTTAGTTAGTAATGTCGTGGGCACAGTGCGATCGCAGTTTACACCGATTGATGTGATCCGCGCTTTGTTTCCAGGTGGAACGATTACGGGATGCCCGAAAGTGCGCTGTATGGAGATCGTAGAAGCATTAGAACCTGTGCGGCGTAGTTTGTTTTATGGATCTTGTGGGTTTCTCGATCGACGTGGAAATTTGGATTTGAATATTTTGATTCGCACGTTGTTGTATGCAAAATCGGGAGAGGTCGCAACAGTTTGGGGACAAGTTGGGGCGGGAATTGTTGCCGATAGTGATCCGGAGAAAGAATGGTTTGAGTCGTTGCAGAAGGCACGGGCACAGTTAGCAGCTTTGGGTCATTGACCTAGGCAATACGGAATTGCGTGGCAATGAATAGGTGCTGTGTGTGGTGAGGGGCTACACCTCGGATTGGGTAAATTGCTCATCAGTCATTGACACGAGAAGGGGCAAGTGAATGATAAAGGTTGCTCCCTGTTCCTCTCCAGCGCTTTCTGCCTGGATCGTTCCCCCGTGCAGGTTAACGATGTGATGCGCGATCGCTAACCCGACCCCTAAGCCTTTTGTTGCATCGGAAGGTCTTGCTTGACGAAAGCGATCGAAGACATGGGGCAGAAAGTCAGCCGCAATTCCAATCCCAGTATCCCTGACTCGAATTTCAGCTTGGTCAAGCAGGGTTGATAGTTCGACGGTCACGCTGCCACCCTCGGGGGTAAATTTAATCGCATTTGTCAGCAGATTACAGAAAACTTGCTGGAGACGATCAAGATCGCCCATCACTTGCACATCGTAATCGGGTTGAGATTGCCAAACTAAATCGATGGTTTTAGCTTCAGCCGTTTGAACAACGGTAGCAATCACAGTTTCTAAGATCGATGTCAGTTCGACAGGCTGAGGATTGAGGCGCAGTTTGCCAACCGTAATCCGGGAAATATCGAGCAAGTCTTGTACTAAAGCAGCTTGTACAGTCGCATTGCGCTCAATCGTATCTAAGGCCTTGGTCAAAATCGCTGGACTGGGTGGAGTCGATCGTAAGAGCCGCGTCCAGCCTAGAATCGAGACTAGTGGCGTGTTGAGTTCGTGGGAAACGGTCGAGAGCAGTTCATCCCGACTTTGGATTGTGCTTCTTGCCTCACGCAGCGCTGTAGTGCGGAGTTGGGCGATTTGCAGATGAGCATTGACACGAGAGATAAGTTCTTGTGCTGAGAAGGGTTTGATCAGATAGTCGTCGGCTCCGGCTTCGAGTCCTTCTACGATCGCTTCTTCACCTGCACGCGCCGAGAGCAGAAGGATCGGAATTTCTCTAGTTTGGGGATTTGCGCGTAACGTTTGCAGCAACCCAAAGCCATCCAATCCAGGCATCATTACATCCGTTAGGACCAGATCAGGCAGTTGCCTTTGAATCGCTGCCAGAGCAGAAACGCCGTCAGCAACTGCTTCTACTTGAACCGATTCGCTCAAAATGCGCGTCAGGTAATCCCTCATGTCTGCGTTGTCATCGACTAAAAGAACCCGTGCATTCGAGGAATCTGGAAGCGGTTGAGGATGCGCGCTGCTCCGCAGATACCGCAAGGGTCGCCAAAGTTCAGCTTCTTGCACATAAGGCGTTGCCCCGATTGTGATCGAGGGGAGAAATTGCGAGGCTTTGATGCGATCGGGCGGCAAATGCTCGGAACCAAACGGAAGAGAAATCGTAAAACAACTGCCTTGTCCGAGCGTACTGCTGACGTGAATCGTTCCGCCTTGGAGTTGGACGAGTTCATGCACCAGGGCTAGACCGATTCCAGAGCCTTCTTGCGATCGCGCCTGGACCCCTCGGACTTGATGAAATCGCTCAAACACATGCGGCAGTTCTTCCGGTGCAATGCCACTTCCCGTATCTTCAATCTCCAGAATGACGTGATGATTAATCGGATGCAGTCTGACGATGATTTCGCCTGCTAGGGTGAATTTGAACGCATTCGAGATCAGATTGAGTACGATTTTTTCCCACATTTCGCGATCGACATAGACCGCTTCGGGTAACGGTAGACAATCGATCGTCAATCGGAGTCCGGCTTGCTCGATCGCGGATCGGAACACACTCGCAAGATCTGCCGTAAACTGAGACAGATCAGTTGGCTCATAACTCGCTTCCATTCGACCCGCTTCGATGCGAGAGAAATCGAGCAAGGTATTCACCAGTTTCAAGAGACGAAGACTATTGCGCTGAGAGAGTTCTAGTCGTTCTCGGTGAAGCGGTGAAAGCTCACGATCGCTCAATACATCCTGCAACGGATTCAGCAACAGCGTCAGTGGGGTGCGAAATTCGTGGCTGATGTTGCTAAAGAAAAGGGTTTTAGCGCGATCGAGTTCTGCCAGAGATTCGGCTCGTTGGCTTTCTTGTTCACGGGCAGATTGTTCTCGCACGCGCTGAAGTTCCGATTCACGTAGGGCTGCCTCGGCGTAGGCACGCTCCACCGCTGCCCACGTGCGCTCTGCCGTTTCCTGCACCAGATCGATGTCTTTCTCGGTCCACTGGCGCGCTTGCCCGTGCTGAATCCCTAAGTTGGCGACCCAGCGACCCGCTTTGATGAGCGGAACACCGACGCTTGCGTACACATCGAACGCGATGAACGCTGCCCGTGCCGCTTCGCTCAACCGCTCGTCCGCAGCCATATTCTCGACGACGAACGTCTCGCCCGCGCGCAGCTGCTCGCTCACCGTGCCGAAATCGCTTGTCGGAAAACGCCCGACGAGTGCCGGATACTCCCCGTGTACGTAGTTGGCTGGGATACTATACGTCTCCCCATCGTCGTCAATTTCGGCATACATCACGCGGTCAACCTGCAAATGTTCACCGAGAACGCGCATCGCTACACGTTGAATTTCAATGGGGTCTGCCAGCGATCGCAACGCATCCGACAATTTCACCCGAAACCCATCCATCTCGGCAGCGCTACGCAATTGTTCTTCTGCGCGTTTGAGTTCGGTGATATCGTTAAACACCACGGCAAGTTGGCGGCTCCCTTCACCGCCAATCCGTGAAGCATAGACGGTATACCAACGGTCAACGGATGCTGTGTAGTATTCGATACGCCTCCCTCTGCCAGACAACACGACATCACTATAGAAGTCAAGCCACTGCTGTTCAAAATTGGGGGAGATTTCCAACAGCGTCTTGCCGATTGCATCGGTTAAGCCGGTTTGTTGCTCCCAGGCTGGATTCGTTTCCACAATCCGAAAGTCGGCGGCATGACCTGACTCATCAGGAATCATTTCCAGCAGGTTAAAGCCTTCGTCAATTGATGTGAATAGCGATCGATATTTTGCTTCCGATTCCCGCAGGGCTGCCTCAGAGCGTTGGCGATCGTCTTCTATACACTTGCGATCGCTGATATCATAAGAAACCACCAGCACCGCATAGATTTCGTCATTTTCATCCCGAAGCGGTGTTCCCCGCGAGATGTAAGTGCGATCGTGGGCGTTGTGTTCATGCTCAAATGGCTCACCTGCTAGAGCTTGACGGTACATCGGCTCGTAACTTGTAGCGAGATCGGGTGGCAGTGCCTCAAAAATTGTGTACCCAACCAAATCTTCGGGTTTGAATCCGGCAGATGCCAGCGCTTCTCCTTCTGCCAGCAAATAACGCAAGTCGCGATCGACTACAAACGCCGCCCCTCCCGGAAGATTTGCGATCAAAGCCCGCGATAGCGCTTCGGTCGTCAAAACAGGATTTGGCAGAGCAGTTTCGGACTTGGGGCGTTGCATGGTGCTGGTTACTCCTGCACTTGAGGATTTGACTTAAATTTGAGCCGCACTGAATATCGAAACGATTGAGGGGCGATCGTCATACTGGGGTTGCCTCGATCGGGATGCAATTTCAAAGTGAGTTCAAAGCAGACTGCTTTGGATTTCTTCCAAGATTGATCGCTCAGCAAAATGCAGGCGAATATCAAAGTCATACAAATCTTATTCTGGGCTGGATGCTTGTCTTGCAAGTTGAGCCACCATTCTCACCCACTCGCTCGGTTGAACCAATTTGTGTAAATGGGCTTCAAATCCAGCCGCGATCGCTTTTGCTTTATCCTCATCTAAATAAGCTGTAATGGCAGCCGCAGGAAGATGTCCCCCTTGCTCGGCTTCTCGTTCGCGAATTCGCCGAATTAAGCTATAACCATCCTCACCCGGCATCCGAAGATCACTGATCAACACATCTGGACGAAATCGTTCTAATTCTTCTAAAGCTGCTGCTGCACTTGCGACTGTCCTGACTCCGATGCCGTGTGTCTCCAGCACCATCGTCACAAATTCCCGGACATCCATATCATCATCGACGACTAGCACCTGTAAGCCGTCGAGTGGTTGAGGGAGCTGCGAAGCAACCGATGTTCTCGCAACCAACGAGGCAAGCGCTGCCTGAGATTGGCTCAAGTTGTACACACCAATTCTCAACCGTTCAATCCGCCCCTCGATATCCCGAGCGATTGCCACCTGAAACTCCGTCAAAATGGGTTCGCTATCCCGAGGACACAAGCGCGTGTGCCAAGTCTGGATGCCCTCGCTTTGAGACAGGCGATTGAGATGAGTCCGAAAGGAGGGGCGATCTTTCTCTGCCACAAACACCGCGAGTGGTTTGTTAATCAGGTAGCTATGGGGCACATTCAGGAGTTGAGTGATCGCTTGATTTGCGTCCAGCATCAAGCCGTTAGCATCTGTGATCAATGAAGCGATCGGGAAAAACTGAAATAGATCTTGATAGTACTGCTGCCGCTGAAATAGTTCGGCTTCAACTTCCTCGATTGTCTCCAAACTCGTCTGCATCTGCTCATAGATCACCTGTAGATCCTCAAGCGCTGCGTCAACTTCCCCCCATCTTGCTGCATCTTCCCCTAGCCGTGCTGCAATTTGCTGTCGAATGACTTGAAAATGCCGCCTGATTTGCTCATCGCTCATAATCGATACTCGGTAATCGTGCTTGTCTGTAGGCAAATGACGGGTCGTATTTGTTGAAGAGGTTCCAAGCACAGAAAACGTCTTCTATTTTTGTCCGTTAACAACGGCAAAATTACTGCAACCGTGACTGTTATTGTAGTAGATTCGCATCGATCCTAAGCCCACTCTACAGAGTGAAACCATCGCATTAAGCCACAAGTATTCGTCAATAAAGCTACCTTGCTCATCAGCTTTCGATCGATGAAATCAGCGATACGGACTATGGCAAAAAGCGCGAGAGTAAAGGGCTACTTTGATTCGCACCTGGCACTTTTGTAAATATTTTGCATTGCCGATTCATCGGCGTGAACAGCGATCGTTCAGCAGCAGTGACCAAGTTCTCTACAGAGCCGAGCAGCAGCAATCCATTTTCCTCCAAACTCAGATAAAAGCTGACCAATGCTTGAAGTTGAGCTACTTCTGTGAAATAGATGAACAGATTGCGACAAACTAGCAGATCGATGTGAGGTAAAGGCGGATCTTGAATCAGATTATGAACGTGAAAGTCGATCGAAGGGAACAAATCCTTTCGCCAGCAGTAACCATCGTTTCTGCGCTCAAAATACTGTTCTTGTAGGGTAGGCGGAACGAGTTCAATTTTATGAGCGGCATAATGACCTTGACGAGCTTGCAGAATTGCATCGGGATCAACATCCGTTCCATAAATCTGCACCCGCTGTTGAAACGCTTCTACGCCCAAAGCCTCAATGAAAAGCATTGCCAACGAATAGGTTTCTTCTCCTGACGCGCATCCTGCACTCCAGACCCGAATTGGAGCATTAGGTGCTTTACTGGCGAGCATCTGTAAAATAATCTGATCTGCGAGGTAGTCCCACAGTAAAGGGTCGCGAAAGAAATAAGTGTAGTTAATATAAATCGTTTCTAGGAGGCATTCGATCTCATCCGGTTGCTGCTGCAAATAATCAAAATAGCCCTGATAGTTCCCCGACCCAATTTGCTGCATTCGTACCTGTGTTCGACGCATCAAAGTAGAACGTTTGTAGCCTGTGAGATCAATTTGATGAACTTGGTTGAGATAAATCAGCAAGTCTTCTAATTGGGTCATTGTCAGGGGTGGAGAGGCACCACTCGCAGAATGAATAGTTAGCATGAATAAGGAACTACACTTTTAGGTTGATGAACTAGAAAGCGTTGAGACGTAGAACTCGATTTTTGAAAAACTGGAAAGATTGCGATCGCGCTTTGACAGTCGTTGTTGTGTTTTACCGTTCTAGACAGCAATGATTCAATTACAGCCTGCTGCTTTTTAGCTTAGTCAACTTTCAATAAAAGCAACAGGAAAATAGAGAATCTTAACCGTAGAATTGGCTGAAAGATAGCAATCACTACTTTTTGATAGAAAATGATTGCTCTGTAAATAGCCGCATCGATTCCCAGTTCCAATCTTTTTTGCGAAATGAATAACCTCAAATTGCCAGTCGATCGGATACCAATTTAGTCTGATGTCTCAATCAGCGAAATATGGTGTACTAAGTTCGTCAACCTCATCTGAGGATGGTGCTCATGTCTTCACACCAAAGTCGCTCGATAACTGCGCCCCCACACCAATCCCTAAATGGCATCCAAATTCTGCTCGTCGAGGATGAACTGGATATTGCTGATTTACTCCTAGTCATATTCCAAGGTGCAGGTGCGACAGTCAGACTGTGCATGGAAGCCGAATCTGTACTAGCGGTATTAGAAACCTTTCAGCCTGACATTTTAGTCGCCAACATCAAATTACCATCGCATGATGGAATCTGGTTAATTCAACAGATCCGCAACCATCCACGTCCAGAGATTCACTTTCTTCCAGCAGTGGGTGTAACCTCTTACCATCGAGATGTTCATGCTGATGCTGCACTCGCGGCTGGATTTGATTATTTTTTATCCAAATTAGACTCGCCGAATGCGATCGTTGATACTATTTCTACGCTCGCGACATCACCGCGTTAACTGAGCCTCAGAAGCCAGGAGCTAGGCTCAGCCACTTCAACATTAAATTCGACCATACAGCATCGTCAGCGCTCGTAGCTTCTCCGCCAGTTCATCTGTTAGCAATTCAGAACTGCGATATCGCCAGCGCCAATTTCCAGCGTTTTGACTCGGATCGTTCATCCTGGCACTTCCATCTAACCCAAGCACATCTTGCAAAGCGACGATCGCCCAATTTGCGACCGAAGCTAATGCCATCCGATTCAATGTCCAGTGAATTTCTTCGATTGGGTAACCCACATAAGCCGCTAACCTATCTTTCTCCGACTGAGATATGGTATTCCACCATCCGAGCGCCGTATCGTTATCGTGCGTTCCAGGATAGACCACGCTATTGTGAACATAATGATGCGGTAAGTGTGTATTACTCGCATCATCGCTGAATGCGAACATGAGAATTTTCATGCCGGGAAAATTGAAGCGATCGCGCAATTCCTCCACTTCAGGCGTAATGATCCCTAAGTCTTCCGCCAAGATGGGCAATTGTCCTAATCGCTGCCCTAAGGTTTCAAAAAAGTCCGCTCCGGGTGCTTCGATCCATTCGCCATTGATGGCAGTCTCTTCGCCTGCCGGAACTTGCCAGTAAGCTTGAAATCCCCGGAAGTGATCGACTCGCACAATATCGACATACTGTAACGTGGTTTGAAAGCGCTGAATCCACCATTCATACTGACTACGCTGGAGTTGATCCCAGTCGTAAACAGGATTGCCCCAAAGCTGCCCGGTCGCACTGAAATAATCGGGTGGCACACCTGCGATGAAAGTAGGTTCAAACGTTTCAGGATCGAGCTTAAAAATCTCTGGATGTGCCCACACATCGACGCTATTGAAGCAAACGTAAATCGAGATATCTCCAATGAGCTGAATGTTTTTCGAGTTGGTATACTCGCGCAGCTTCATCCATTGCTGAAAGAACTTGAATTGCAAAAATTGCTGAAATTGGATAGCTGGTTTTAAGGCATCTTGAGCATTTCGCATCGCTTGAAGGTCGCGTTGTGCGATCGAGCGATCCCATTGATTCCAATTCTTGCCATCATTCGCTTCTAACAATGCCATGAACAATGCAAAATCATCGAGCCACGCTGCTTGCTGCTGACAGAACTGATCAAATTCAGGAGTCGGAGCAAAGCGGTTGAATGCCAATTGCAGTAACTTTGTTTTATACGGGATCACGCGATCGAACTCGACTTTTTCAACGCTGCCTTCGAGCGGAACTAACTCATCTGACTTCAGCAATCCTTCTTCTGCAAGCTGTTCTAAGCTAATGAGCAACGGATTTCCAGCAAACACACTGAAGTTCATCGTGTAGGGTGAATGCTCATATCCAGTCGGCGCTAAAGGCAAAATTTGCCAAAGCGACTGACCACTTTTTGCCAGAAAATCCACAAATTCGTAGGCGGATTGTCCTAAATCTCCGATGCCAAACTTGCTGGGTAAACTGGTAGGCTGAAGTAAGATACCGCTCGATCGCTGAAACATAAAATCATCACTGGTTCATTGATCGAAACGCTATTCGACTTTGGCGGACTGGTCATGCTCCCACAGACAGAAATTAAAAACCTCTCTCAGGATGAAGACAGTGACCGACAAAACCGACTAGCTTTATACGATAAAGTTTAGGCAACTTTGACGATGATGCAGTTCTCCACACTCAATTACGATCCGCAATGGTACAAAGACGCAATCATCTACGAAGTTCCCGTCCGCGCTTTTTCAGATAGTAATAATGATGGCATTGGAGATTTTGTCGGCTTAACTGGAAAGCTAGATTATCTCCAGAGTTTAGGAGTAACTGCCCTTTGGATACTGCCCTTCTTTCCTTCGCCTCTGCGAGATGATGGGTATGACATTTCGGACTATACGAGCGTCAATCCCATTTATGGCACGATCGAGGATTTTCAAGCGTTTCTAGAAGCGGCTCATGCGCGTGGAATTCGGGTGATCATCGAACTAATTATCAACCACACGTCTGATCAACATCCCTGGTTTCAAAGGGCGCGACGTGCGCCTGTCGGTTCACCCGAACGAGATTTTTATGTATGGAGCGATACCCCAGATAAGTACCAGGAAGCTCGAATTATTTTTCAAGATTTCGAGACTTCTAACTGGACATGGGATTCCGTCGCAAACGCCTACTTTTGGCATCGCTTCTACTCTCACCAGCCTGATTTGAACTATGACAATCTGGCTGTTCAGCAAGCCGTTTTTGAGGTGCTCGATTTCTGGCTGGCGATGGGCGTAGATGGCTTGCGCATGGATGCTGTGCCTTACTTATACGAACGAGAAGGAACCAACTGCGAGAATCTCCCTGAAACCCATGCTTTCTTGAAAAAGCTACGCAAGCATGTGGAATCGAACTATCCAGAGTGCATGTTGCTTGCAGAAGCCAATCAGTGGGCTGAAGATGCTGCTGCCTACTATGGCGATGGCGATGAATGTCATATGAATTTTCATTTTCCATTGATGCCGCGCTTGTTTATGTCGGTACGCATGGAAGATAGCTTTCCGATCAATGACATTCTGCAACAGACTCCACCGATTCCTGAAAACTGTCAGTGGGGCATTTTCTTGCGGAATCATGATGAACTGACGCTGGAAATGGTGACTGATGAAGACCGAGATTATATGTATCGGGTCTATGCTCAAGACAAAGAGATGCGGGTGAATCTGGGAATTCGGCGGAGATTAGCACCATTACTCGGTAACGATCGACGACAGATCGAACTGCTCAACAGTCTCTTACTGACTTTTCCGGGTACACCTGTGCTGTACTATGGCGATGAGATTGGTATGGGGGACAATGTGTATGTGGGCGATCGCAATGGGGTGAGAACTCCGATGCAGTGGAGTGACGATCGCAATGCCGGATTCAGTCGCGCGAATCCTCATAAACTATACTTACCAATCATTGTGGATTCTGAGTACAACTATACGACGGTGAATGTTGAAGCTCAGCGATCGAATCCGAACTCTCTGCTTAGTGCAATGCGCCGCCTCATTGCAACTCGTAAGCGCTTTCAGGCATTCGGACGGGGTGACTTTCAACTGTTACACCCAGAAAATCGCAAAGTTCTAGCTTTCACTCGCACGTATAAAGATGAATGTATTCTGGTTGTGGCAAATCTGTCACGATTTGTGCAAACGGTTGAGCTAGATCTCTCTGCTTTCTCAGGTTCGATTCCAGTTGAAGTGTTTGGACGGACTGAGTTTCCAGCGGTGAAAGAGGCTCCTTACTTCTTGAGCTTAGGAGCTTACGCTTTCTACTGGTTCAGTCTAAAGCCTGTTGATTCTTCAACTCAAACAGAACTTCCCACAATTAGAAGCACCTGGGAGACATTGCTGGCTCGTTCTAGTAGCAGAGCAAAGCTAGAAAATATTCTAGTTGATCACTTTAAACAATATCGTTGGTTCAAGGCGAGAACGCAATCGGTTCAATCGGCTCAAATTATTGAAATGATTCCGATCTCCCCTGAGGTTCAACTCATTTGGCTGCAAGTAAGCTACATTCAAGAGCAACCCGAAACGTATGTGATGTTTATTGCGCATGGCGATCGCGAACTCGATGCTTCTGTGATTGCTCAGCTTGAGGAGGGTGTTTTATTTGAAGCGGTGACTGATCCAACTTTTCTGACTATCTTACTCAGCCTCTTGCGACATGGTGTGCAAGCAACGGGAGAGTTTGGACAACTGAAGTCAACGACTGTCAATCTTCCCAATTCTTTCGAAGCTTGTTTACTTAAAGGCGAGCATAACAATACTTCGATTCTCTACGGCGAATCTGTCAAAACTGGGGCAGAAGCTGAACTTCTTCTAAAAATATTCCGTCACGTTGAAGAGGGGATGAATCCGGATCTCGAAATCCGTCGATTTCTCGATTCAAAGTTCAACCATATTCCCCGAATTCTAGGCTCGATCGAGTATCAAATTCCTGGACGTGCTCCGATGACGATCGCGGTTCTTCAAGAGTTCATTGCAGGAGCGCAAAGCACTTGGGACTATACTCTCGACAGTCTTCGCACCTACTTCGAGTCGCTGAACAATCATGAAGTTCCTGAAGTTGCGACGCTAGAGGATATTCCTGATTTTATTCAAACTGCGATCGGAACTTATCTCGCGAATATTCAACTCCTAGGACAACGAACTGCTGAATTGCATCTTGCACTAGCTACTGAGTCTGAACATCCTGACTTCAAGCCAGAACCCTTTACGTCGTTGTATCAGCGATCGATTTACCAATACGCTCGCAATCTCACAGGACGAGTCTTTTTAGCACTCAGAAACCAACTTCATCACATTGCTGATCCGTTACTAGCGCGCGATGTTTTAGAGCTATACGAGCCTTGTCTAGAACAGTTTCGCGGCATTTTAGATCAGAAGATTACAGCTTTGCGGACTCGATATCATGGCGACTATCATCTGGGTCAAGCGCTCTATACGGGCAAAGACTTTGTTCTGATCGATTTCGAGGGGAATTCGTTGCGGAGCTTAAGCGATCGACGAATTAAACGTTCTCCGCTCAGAGATGCTGCGGGGATGATGCAATCGTTTCATGTTGCGGCTGAAATTGCTTTAGCCAATGAGATCAGCACGGCTGAGCATTCACCGAGCCAACTCAAGAAGATGAAACAAGGGGCACAGCATTGGAAGTATTGGGCAGGCGGAACTTTCCTCAAGTCATATTTTGAGACGGCACAGTCGGGGAAATTTTTACCTCAAAGCAGTGATGAATTAAAGCGATTGCTCAATCACTATTTACTAGAAAAAGCGATCGCATCTTTAGGTAAAGAATTAAATGAGCGATCGGACAAAATCGAAATCGCTCTCCTCCGAATCCTTGAACTGTTGAATTAATCTCAGTTCAAGTGATTTTGATACAATTAGACCAGTATCAAAAGAAAAAGGATGTCTGCCAGAGATCGATATCACAATGCTGTAAAGGTCGCTCTCCTTAAAGAGCAGTGGACAATTACAGATGATCCACTCAGATTAAAATTTGAAGACAAGGATGAAGTTAGGATTGACTTAGGTGCGGAACAGCTTCTTGCAGCACAGAAAGGAACTCAGAAAATCGCAGTTGAGATCAAGAGCTTTTTGAGTGAGTCAGCACTTTTTGATTATCATGCGGCATTAGGGCAGTTTCTCAATTATCGATTAGTACTGGAAACGTTGGAGCCTGAGCGAGTACTTTACTTGGCAGTTCCCCTAAAAGCATATGAAGAGTTTTTTCAACGTCCTTTAGCGATCGCTTCGGTACAAAAGTATGCAGTTAAATTATTGATATATGACGTGCTGACAGAGGTGATTGTGCAATGGAGAAATTAGAACAGTATCGGCAAGCAATTCGGTCATTACTCAAAGAGTATGCCACTAATGAAAATCAAGATGATTTAGAGACTCAAGTCATTTTTGATCAAGAGCATGATCATTATCAGTTGGTAAGTTTAGGCTGGCAGGGACAGCGACGATTTTATAGCTGTCTAATGCACTTAGATATCAAGGGTGGAAAGATCTGGATTCAACGTAATCAAACCGATCGATTAATTGCTCAAGAACTCGTAGAGATGGGCGTGCCAAGAGAGGATATCGTCCTGGGGTTACAGCCTGCTTATGCTAGACCTGACACAGGTTATGGAGTCGCTTAAATCTTTTGGAGTTCGCTTCAGTCAAGAATGATTTTATACTTCATCATCCTGAAACTTCACCCGATCGCTAATCTCGCCACCCAAAATCCACCTAGCAACACCAGCGCCACCCAATCAAATCGCTTCAAAACCAAATGATGCCACTGCACCCGATGCTGATTTGGGCTAGTAAATCCTCTCACCTTCATTGCATTTGCCATCTGTTCCGCCCGCAGCAGCAAATTCTGCAACAACCGCTCCGCCACCGACAAACACACCTGCGCCGTCCGCTTAAAGCCCAATTTCTTCCAGTTAATCGCTCGGGTTCGCACCGATCGCACTAAATTCTGAAATTCCTCTAGCACCAACGGAATGAACCGCAAAGATAATGTCAATGTCAATGCAACCTCGGTCACGGGCAGATTAAACCGTCGCAACGGACGCATCAAATCCTCCAAACCTGCGGTCACTTCCTCTGGAGCAGTCGTCAGCAAAAATAAATTCGTACTATAAATCAGCGTAAACAGCAGAGTACTGACTCGAATTGCCAAATCCAGCGATCGCCGAGTCACCCGAATTGGACCGCGTTGAAATACGACATACCGATAATCTGTCGGCTGCTTTAATTCCGGTCGTCTCTGGCTTTTCGCAAACTCTTCTTGCGCCTTCGGAGTCGGCTGAAACGGGTTAAACCAGGGCTTTTGCGGTGCGGGTTCCGGTATCGTCGCAGGCTGTTGCACAAACGCCAATTCATTCTCCGGCAATCTCGGTCGCGGTTCCACACTCAACCCATCCGGAGCGATCGCCACTAGCGAGAACACATACAGCGCCAAAGCTAGCAACCATCCCATCTGCTGTCGCCATACGCGCATCGGAATCCGCGCCACCACCGTCAGCAGAATCAGCACCACCACGATCGCCAATCGCCATTCCGCTGTCGCCAAAATTGGAGCCGCCAAAAAACTCATCAACCAGGCAATTTTTACCCGGGGATCGAGTCGGTGCATCCAGGTAATGGGCTGCTCCAAATACAACCCGATTGGCAACGATCGCAGTAAATCCATGCTTTAGACCACCGTCTTAAACTTTGGTTGCACGATTCGGGCTATTTCCCCGTTCCACTTCCCGCAGTTTCTTACCTCGCCATAATAGCCGCAACGGAGTGCCTTGGAACCCTAACGATTCGCGGAATTTACGATCGATATAACGCCGATAGTTGTCGTTAAATAAATGCGGATCGTTGACAAATAGCGCGATCGTTGGAGGCGCAGAGCTGACCTGCGTACCGTAGTAGATCTTCCCTTGTCGCCCTTGGCGAGTCGTGGGCGGTGTATGCCAGGAGAGCGCATCTTCTAGTACTTCATTAATCACAGAAGTCGAAATGCGTCGCTTATGCTGCTCAGCAGCGCGATCGACGAGTTCAAAAATCTTTTCGACCCGCTGCCCGGTTTTCGCACTGATAAAAATGCTTTCCGCCCATTCGACGAAATGCAAGCGATCGCGAATTTGCTGATCGTATTCATAAATCGTGTGCGAGTCTTTCTCGATCGCATCCCACTTATTCACAATTACGACGCAGGCACGCCCTTCATCATCAATCCGCCCTGCCAATTTCTGATCCTGCTCGGTCACGCCATCCAAAGCATCAATGACAAGCAACACCACATCGGATCGATCAATTGCTTTAAATGCCCGATTGATCCCGAAAAATTCCGGGCCATATTCGACATTCTTCTTCTTACGAATCCCGGCTGTATCAATCAATCGATACATCTTGTCATCGCGTTCCACGAGCATGTCGATCGCATCTCGTGTCGTGCCAGAAATCGGGCTGACAATCGAGCGATTCTCACCGACAAACGCATTCAAAAGACTGGATTTACCAACATTCGGACGACCCGCGATCGCAACTTTAATTTCAGGACTTTCCTCGATCTCATCAGTCGGTGGAAAATGTTCAACCACCCGATCGAGCAAATCCCCTGTGCCGCTGCCATGAATGCTGGAAACTGCGAAAGGCTCACCCAGTCCTAACTCCCAAAACTCTGCTGCCTGCACTAATCCTTGATCCACGGACTCGCACTTATTCACAGCGATCAGGACTGGAACAGGTTGCTGTCTCAACCATCGAGCAATTTCTTCATCTGCCTGGGTCAATCCCGCCTGCCCATCGACGACGAAAATCGCTGCTTTTGATTCTGCAAGTGCCGCCATGGCTTGCTCTCGAATCAAGGGCAAAAATTCAGTGTCGTCATCAAACACCAATCCACCGGTATCGACCACCTGAAATTCTCGATCGCGCCAAAATGCCCTTTTGTAAGTGCGATCGCGGGTGACTCCAGGCTGGTCAAAGACGATCGCATCCTGTACCTGAGCTAAGCGGTTTACCAGGGTAGACTTACCCACATTCGGACGACCAATAATGGCAACGATCGGCAATGACATAATGTTTGAAATGGAATTGATTCAAGGCAGCATATCATTGTAGCGCGATCGTTTCGAGATTTGGTTTGATACGATTTGAAATTGTCTGTTAAGGAAAGCCGAATTCTTGGGATGGACATCGACGCACGCATTAAGATCAGTTTCAGATTGGCAATCTGTCGCGATCGAACTGAGACTTTGTACCTATGACACAGTCTTAGTTCGATTGCTTATGATTCAGTGAGCAATTTTATAAATTGATAGAGTTTTGCGCCTATGTCTGAACGGTCTTATGATGTCATTCTCTACGGTGCTAGCGGTTTCGTCGGCAAACAGACTGTGCAGTATTTTGCGAAACATGCCGCATCTCAGACCGTACGATGGGCGATCGCAGGACGAAATCGGCAAAAGTTAGAAGCAGTTCGGGATCAAGTCGGGGTGAATGTCGATGTACTGGTTGCTGATAGTCGGGATCAGCAGGCGATTGATGCGATCGTGGCTCAAACCAGAGTGATTCTCACTACAGCAGGCCCATTTGCACTTTATGGCGATGCAATAGTCGATGCCTGTGTACGATACAAAACGCATTATGTAGACATCACAGGAGAAACGCCTTGGGTAAGAACGTTAATCGATCGCTATCATTCTCAAGCTGCCCTCGACGGAACTCGCATTATTCCCTGCTGTGGCTTTGATTCGGTTCCATCGGATTTAGGCGCTTACTTGATTGTTCGCTACCTGCAACGCGAATTGCATCTTCCTTGTCAGCAAGTGAAGGCTTATTTTCAAGCGGCGGGCGGTTTTAATGGGGGCACTTTGGCATCGGCATTCAATCTCTACGATTCAAAAGGATTGGCGCAGATGAATCGCCCTTTTTTGCTGAATCCATCTGCAAATCAGTCTCCCACCCAAATTGAGCGCAGCCATGACCCGCAACTGCCCTTCTTTGATGCTGACCTGAAAACTTGGGTAGCACCTTTCTTCATGGGTGTCGTCAACACTCGCATTGTGCGCCGCAGTGCTGGACTGTATGAAGACTGGCAGGAGTCATATGGTGCAGAGTTTAGCTATCAAGAGTATCTGAAGTTTAACGAGCCACTGTCTGCTTTTGGACTGACGGCAGCACTGGGATTGATGGTCGGAGTGCTCCAACAACCACAATTGCGATCGCTGATAAAACCCATCTTGCCGCAACCTGGTAGTGGTCCATCTGAGCAAACCATGAATGATGGCTGGTTCTCGTGTGAATTAATTGGAACTGCGAGCGACGGGCGAAAGGTACAAGTCACGATTCGAGATCAGGGCGATCCGGGCAATCGTGCAACGGTCAAATTCGTCTGCGAGTCTGCCTTGTGTCTAGCACTTCAGGCAGATGAACTCCCAGGAGGTTCAGCAAGAGGAGGAATTCTCACACCCGCAACTGGACTGGGCGAAGTTTTAGCAGAACGCTTACGAGGTGCGGGGATGACAGTGGACGTATACTTGTCATCCAATTGACTAGGCTCGCAAGGCAGGCGTTTGGGGAGCGGAAATGCCAGCACAAGAACAGCGGTGGAATCAATTCTGCGAGATTTCCTGCTAAAGTCTATTCAACTCGATTCGCCTGCGTCTCAAACCTTCGCCCAACAAGTAAATTGATGAGCTTCTACCGTTTCTGACATGATAAGGGATAGCGATTCCCGCGCCACGTTGTCCAACCTGTTGCCGATCGCGTTTGCGGATCGTAGCGAAGGAACCAATTATCCTGCTCTTTCCCTTGATATCGAATGCCAAAATCATTGCCGCGACTGTAGCGCTTTGCTAAAGGAACCCAAGCACTCCCACTGTCGCTAAACCACCCGACCACTTTTACTCCCGAAGTCGTGGAGCAGACTCCGCCTTGGCAATGTGTGTTTGGAGCATCTACTACTTTCCATTGCATTTGGGCAGGTCGTCCATCAATTCGACAGTTCCATTTACCGAAGTACCATTCAGAAACAACTTGGCTGGCATGAGCCGTTCCAACAGTCAGCAAAACAGTAAACGGTAAGAGAGCAACACCAAGCGTGCGTTTTTGGAAAAGCTGATGTAGAGATTTCATAGTTTGGGGATGTTTGGGAATGTGTGTCAGTGGTTTCTACTCAACCAGTACGATTCAAATTTGGGAATTATGCAGCGATAATTTGCGATCGTACTGCAACGGTCATCTCGTCTCAACAGATTCCTGAACCCAAGGTGAGCAGATCGAGCGAGCTAAAAAGCGTGAATTACAGCCTTGGACACTGATCGTATAGATTCGGTTGGGTCGAACATTCTTAAACGTGAAGCGTCCAGAACGGTTAACGACTTGTTTCTCACCGCCTCCCTTCACGCGGTAGCGAACATTGTAAAAGTCCCACCCCGAAATTCCGTCAAATCGGAAAATTACCTGATTCCCTGACTGATAACTTTCTGTGAAACAGGGTTGATCAACCGGGCAAAGCCGAGGGTTACTAGCCATCACAGTTTGACTTGACGATAAACCTAAACCCATCAGCAGTGTCAACAGAGCACCAGCTTTCAACATTTTCATTTTCGTTCTCCTAAGTGAGTTGAGTGAGGCAGCTTTTCAGAATGTGTATCTAATGCTCTCTACGATTTATTTTTTGTCTTATGCAAGTGCGAGTTGAAATCGTCTGAAGCTCGATCGTCATCGCAAATTGTGTGGACACAGGCTCCCATTGCGCTATCAGACTTGCCTACTGCCCGTTTTTGCGAAGATGGCGAGGGATCTCCGCCACAGACACTATCTGCACGCTTTTCAAAAGAATCGCAAAGTTGTCTAAACTTTAGAGCTAAAGGAATTCAATTGCTGCAATCAGGGCAGTAAAAATAGAAAAGGACGTGTTACAGGAGCGATCGCATGATGCCCGGTCGGGGAGCCAAATCAAAAAAACTACTCCACCATTCACCACCGGATCAGCGCGACTGGTCTTGGTTCTTCTGGTTCACCTTACCCCTTTATCCCTACAGTAAGCGCCGAACCAGTTGTCGGGAAATTGTGGAGAACACAATCTGGAGCTTTGAACAACTTCATGGCATTCTCTACACGGTGACTCCGATTCGGATGACGGTCGTGCGTCTCGAAGCTGGAGGGTTACTCGTTTATGCGCCTGTTGCTCCCACGCCCGAATGTTTGCGTTTGGTCAAAGCCTTGGTCGCAGAGCACGGTGATGTGAAGTATATTCTGCTGCCGACCGCTTCAGGGCTAGAGCATAAAGTGTTTGTCGGCCCGTTTGCGCGGTGTTTTCCAACGGCTCAAGTGTTCGTTGCGCCGCATCAGTGGAGCTTTCCGGTAAATCTTCCCCTGAGTTGGCTAGGCTTTCCCAAGGATCGCACCCAGATTCTGCCGCAAGATA
Source organism: Leptolyngbya sp. UWPOB_LEPTO1 (assembly GCF_017302695.1). NCBI lineage: Bacteria > Bacillati > Cyanobacteriota > Cyanophyceae > Leptolyngbyales > Leptolyngbyaceae > Leptolyngbya > Leptolyngbya sp. UWPOB_LEPTO1. The sequence goes on from NZ_JAFLCJ010000001.1 coordinate 473,787, forward strand.
GCAAGCTTGCTCCGTTTGCTGACGAATTTGATTATGCAGTCCTCGATATTGATCTCGGTCGGGGATCGTTTGTAGAAGTAGCAGTGCTACACAAAGTATCACGATCGCTGTTGCTGACTGATACTCTTCTTTCAATCTCCGAAGACCCACCTACGATCGCTCAACTCGATCCCTATCCCTTACTCTTTCATGCCAGAGAAGATGCGGCGGAACCCATCGAAGATACGGAAGCGAATCGGCGCAAAGGATGGCAGCGCATTGCTCTATTTGCCGTGTATTTCCGTCCCGCAACGCTCGAACCGATTGGACTCAAGCAAGCAGTTCGCGAGGCACTGAAAGCACCGAATCGCACAAGAAAAGCCTATTTTGGGTTATTTCCCTGGCGATGGCAAGCCGATTGGCAGCGATCGTTTCAGGCACTCCGCGCCAACGGACGGCCCTTTGTGGCTCCCATCTTACAGACGCTAATTTTGCCGCAAGCCCCGCAGCAGGTGATTGAGTGGGCAAATCAAATTGCTACTTGGGAGTTTTGCCGGATTATTCCTTGCCATTTTGACGCACCCATTGCAGCAACACCCTCTCAGTTCCGACAAGCCTTCACCTTTTTAGAGCCATCTGAAATCAATCTCGTGACGTTGCCTGAAACCGATGTTGCCTTCATTAAAAGCATTGAAACGAAGCTACTAGAGCTAGGAATTGCCACCCTGCCGCCAGAAAACAATATATCCTATTGAGAAACCTAGCTCCTGCTGGGCAACACAACTTCTAGTTTCTCGCGAGCTTTTTCATGCCCTCTACTCTAACGCTGCGGCAAACTCTCCTCTATAGTTGCACTTCGATCGGCATCAATCTGATCAATACTTCTGTATCCACTTGGCTGCTTTATTACTACGCGCCACCCGATACCGCAGGGGTGCAATATCTCTCGGTTGCAGTCGTCGGTACATTGCTGGCGATCGGTCGAGTTTGGAATGCCATCATTGACCCTTGGATTGGACATTGGAGCGATGTTACTCGCAGTCGCTGGGGGCGACGTAAACCCTTTTTGATGGTGGGTAGCGTCATCACACTATTCTCGCTGCTGTTGCTTTGGATGCCTCCGACTGCACAGCCTAGTCTGCTGAATGCGATCTACTTTCTTACGATGACGATCGTCTTTTATACAGGGATTAGTCTAGTTGGTGTTCCGTACGATGGCAGCTTGGCTGAACTCGCAACAACGGCAGCGGAGCGGGTTCGTCTCAGTATGTGGAAGAACATTTTTGGCATCGTTGGTGTGTTGGCAGGTGCAGTGATCGCAAGTGTGGTTTATGGTCGCTGGGGTGCAGTGGCAATGGGGGCGGTCATTGGAGTGATCGGGCTAGTGACGGCGGGACTCACGGTGCAGGTACTCCCAGAGCATCCAAAACACAATGCCACCGTGACGATGAGCTTTGGGCAAAGTCTTCGCGCAATGTTCCAAAATCGACCCTTTCTGATTCTCTGTAGCTCGACGATTCTAGTACAGACTGCTTATGCAATGTTGCTGTCGAATCTACCTTACTTTGTCACTCTGATTCTGCGCGAGCCAGAGGCAGCAGTAGGACGATATCAAGCGATCGTGGTGATTGCGATGCTGATTGCTGCGCCGATTTGGAATCGGTTGAGCCGAATCTACCGCGATCGCGCATTGCTGCGAGTCTCTTTGCTAGGGTTCGCGATAACCAGCGCATTACTGACCGGAGTAGGATGGTTTATCAATGTTTCCAGTACGCTCCAAGCTGCGATCGTCTTTGGTATTCTTGGACCTTTTTTGGGCGGATATTTTGTCTTAATTTACGCCATGATGGGAGATGTTGTAGAGCAGGATGCTAAGGTGACAGGACAGCGACGAGAAGCTTTTCATTACAGTATTTTCTCTTTCTCGATCGGGATGGGACTCTCGTTCTCAACTCTGATCATACCGCTCATTTTTTCTCAATATGGTTATTCTCTGGAGAATCCAACAGGGGTTCGGATTGTATTTCTGGTTGCTGCGGTGCTTGTGATATTGAGTGTTGTGACCTTACGGGGCTACAAGTTGATAGAGGCTGATACGAAGAGGTGAGCGTTAACAATCGAACTTCAGTTTGAGACCGCATTCACTAGGGTTTGCGGCACAGTCAAGGCAATCTTTCCAAATCGACGATCGCGGTTTTGATACTGTACTAAAGCATCATGCAGCATTGATCGATCGAAGTCGGGAAACAGCACATCAGTAAAATACAGTTCCGTGTAAGCCATTTGCCAGAGCAGATAGTTACTAAGCCGCATTTCGCCGCTCGTACGAATCAGTAAATCTGGATCAGGCATTCCTGCCGTGTAAAGCTGTTCCTCTAGTCGAGAAGCATCAATATCTGAAGCATCTAACGTTCCCTGCTGCACCTGTTGAGCAAGCTGACGACAGGCAGTCACCAGTTCGTGACGACTTCCATAGTTGATTGCAACATTGAGATGAACCGCAGAATTACAAGCCGTTTCCTGTACAGTCCGTTGCATCTCCTGGCGGAGCGAGGCAGAAAGACTGGAGACATCCCCAATAAAGGTAATTTTGACTCCTTCGCGCTGCATTTCTGCCAGTTCATGACAGAGGAGTTGTTCAAACAAATTCATGAGGAACTGAACTTCTGAGCGGGGACGGTTCCAGTTTTCGGTAGAAAAGGCATAAGCAGTCAGAGTGGGAATTCCCCAATCTTTGCAGCAGCGCAGTAGTTCTTTTAGAGCATTCGCTCCCTTACGGTGTCCAGCGAAGCGAGGCAACCCCCGTCGCGTTGCCCAACGCCCATTCCCATCCATAATGATTGCAATATGGGAAGGCAGTCGTGTCGGATCTAAATTCTTAGGTAAGCTTGAAAAGTCTTGACTACTCATCGTTCAATCTCCCTAGTAACACGGGCTTGCACCCAGTACATCTTGCAAGAATGTGGGCGTAAGCGTTCGATTCCAACGACCCAAGAGATGGAGCGCTTGGATGCAGGTCAATGCAAACGTCCATCGATTTTTCGCAGACCAAGTTTGCCAGGCTAGTACCTGAGTCATGCGATCGAGCGTACCGACTAAACTGCTGCGATCGCGTTGATACGTCATTCGTCCTTTTGTGGTTTGAAGTAAACTCCATCCCACTCGCGGTAACGATGAGTTAGGATATGCCCAAACACCAAAGCCCCAAAACTTTGCCATATGGTTGATTTCGTCGAGTAACAGTTCATGTAGTACAGCGTGTAAAGCTCCGGTCGTCTGTGCCATCAGCCAAAGGTAAAGACACGCTGCCCCGTATTCTGTTGCCACTCGATGCAATCCGTGACGGTAAAGCGAGATCGCGGGATCACTCACCGATTGATAAGCTCGAACTGTGTGAGGCTCGACAATCGGTTTTTCAGACGTGAGTTGTGTATAAACTTTCAGCAATGCAGGCGTGTGCTGCCGCTCTTCTTTTTCCCAAAGACCTGGTTCGAGCAATTTCCCGTCTGCCGACACAACTCCGCCCACAAAGCGAGCCATCCGAGCATCGATCGGTTCTAAATACTGGCGACTGGTTTGGGTGTAGTCTCGAATCGGCGCTTCTGTGTTAATTGCACCCCTTAAAATTGACAGGAATACCTCAGGATCGATGCCAACAATTTGATTAACAGAGATCGCCTGCCAATCGATCGAGTTCCAAGGGCGAGGTTGGGGATGATGAAACTGATGGGGTAAGTCCTGAAGCCGATCGTTTAAGTGAGCGATCGAAAAATAATGATTGAGCAGTTCCCGTAAATGCGGCTGAAGATCAGAACTTGATGGAGTGTGATGCAGCAGTGGAGAATCAATTGTCATAAAGTAATTTTGTAGTAGATTCAGTTTCGGTCGCCTACAGCCTAAGCAATCCCGCTGGTTCGTGTCAGTCGGTGAGAGTCGGGAATTGAATCTGTGCAGAAGTCGGAAAAGTCGGAAAGTTGGAGGGAGAGACAGAGACTAGCCCGACCGATTAGAATGGATAGAACTCTTGATCAATGATTCCGCAATGGAAGCTGAAACTGCACTGGCGTGGGTGGATCAGCTACTCGCTCGAAAAACCGGGAAACGTCTTAGCGTCTTACAAAGAGACATTCTGAGCAAGGTGCTACGCGGGCAAAAATATTTGGAGATTGCAGCGCACTCGGGTTACACAGAGGGACACATTAAAGATGTGAGTGCCCATCTCTGGAAATTGCTGTCTGGGCTATTGGGTGAGCGAATTACTAAAAGTACCTGTCGAGCAGTGCTAGCGCAGTATTCGCAGCCATTATTTGAGGTTTCGGCAACATTTCTACCTGCACCGTCTCCGATCGACGATCGCAGATCAAGCAATCTTCTAGGGCGTGAAGGTGCGATCGCAGATCTCGATCGTCTGATTCAGCAAGGCTGCAAAGTCATTGTCATTCAAGGTGAAGGCGGTTTAGGCAAAACAACGCTAGCACAGCACTATCTCCAGACCCAGGGGTTTGAACAAGTGCTGGAATTGTTAATCGCTAAAGAAAGCCAGAACATTACTTCGGCTGAACGAATTGTCGAAGAGTGGTTAAAACAAGACTTTCAACAAGAAGCCGGATCGGAATACGGAATTTCGCTCGGACGCTTAAAGCGCCAACTGCACCAACGGCGCATCGGAATCTTGATTGACAATCTCGAACCTGCACTCGATTCAGAAGGGCGACTGATTCCACCGCATCGAGCTTATGTCGAATTGCTACGAGTTCTAACCGATGCCGGAGTGCAAGCAGTTACTCTGATCACGAGTCGCGATCGTTTGTGTGAGCCTGATTTAGCAGTCGAACACTATCGTCTCCCTCGACTCGACCTCACCGCATGGCAAACTTTTTTCAGCCGCTCTATGTCGATCGATGCTGTGACACTTGAGCAGATGCACCGAGCTTATGGCGGGAATGCCAAAGCAATGGGGATTTTATGCGGTGCAATTCGCGAAGACTTCGATCGAGACATGGCAGCCTACTGGCAGGAACATCGGCAGGACTTGCTGGCAACGCGAGATCTGAAAAATCTTGTGATTAGTCAGATCAATCGTCTGCAAGCTCTCGATCCGGTTGCTTATCAGTTGCTCTGTCGATTGGGATGCTATCGCTATCAAGAAATCCCAGCCATTCCCTCTGAAGGAATGCTTTGTTTGCTCTGGGATGTGCCCCCGGATCAACAACGACAGGTACTCACCTCATTGCGAAATCGATCGCTAGTCGAGTGCGAACATGGCAAATACTGGCTGCATCCTGCCATTCAAGCCGAAGCCATCGCTCGACTGCGAAAAAGTTCAGATTGGGAAATCGCCCACCGCAAAGCCGCAGAATTTTGGACGACTCAGGTTTTGACGATCGAGACTGTTCAAGACGCGCTACAAGCCCTGCAAGCCCACTACCACTACATTGAGATCCAGGACTTTGAAGCGGCAGCGGGTGTGATTCTCAAAAGCCGCACCAATCAATGGCGGCAATTTTTACCCCTCGGCAGTACGCTTTACCGAATGGGATTGTTACAACCTGTTCTAAGCGCGATCGTGCAAGTGATTCCGAATCTTGAAAATCCTGCCAAACTCAGCGAACTTCACAATATTCTGGGAGATTTGTACTGGATTACGGGTCGCATTCAAGACGCGATCGCTTGTCAGGAAAAAACAATCGCTCTAATTGGGACTGCTGAGCAAAAACGTTCTGCTGCCCCATCCAGTCAGCACACCGCTTACTACTTCCAAATGCTAAAAGTTGATGCTCTGCTCAGCATCGGACTCTATCAGATGGATCTTTGGGAATTAGAAATGGCGGCTCAATCCTTCCAGCAAGTGATTGATCTGGCGCAGAACACCGCTCATCATCCCTGGGCAGAAAAAGCAGCCGTCTGTTTAGCCCTGACCTATTCCTATTTGGAACGATTTGAGGCGGCTTATCACTTAGCAGAAGCAGCTTATCAATCGATCGTCACTGAGAAATTAGTCGAACAAAGCGGACGATTCGCCTATTTCATTCAAATGTTAGGGCAAACCTATACGAATCTAGGAGAATTTGAGCGAGCCAAGGCAATGTACGATCGCGCCCTGGAATTTGCAGAGGAAAGTCATTACACCCAAGTCAAAGCAAAGACGCTGAGTGGACTTGCAGAACTTTGTCGCTGCCAAAATGCTTTAGATGCTTCACTGATGTACCACACGCAGGCAATTGCCCTACTTGAAACGATTGGAGCAATGTGTGATTTAGCAAACGCCTATTTCCAACTCGGATTAACTTATCAAGCAAGTGGTCGATCTCAACTGTGCCAGAACTCTTTAGAACAGGCATTACGGCTGTTTGGACAAATGCAAGCAACGAAGCAAGTCGAAAAGGTTCGATCGCAAACTCGATTTGACGATCGCTAAAGCGCTTCTGCAAGCGTAGGATGATAGACATTCAATAAGGCTCTAGAATCTATTTCTAGAGCCTTATATTTTCAAAGGCAGCATCCAGATTCAAACTGGGGGTAGAGGTTTTGCAGACCTCTAGATCGATCGAGATATCAAGGGTTTCATCGCTTAATATAAGCTTTTACCCCAAATTTCCCCCAATCGATTAGGATGACTTCTGTCACAATTTCTTGATATTTGGGAGTTTCAGAAGCATCGAAGCAGAGAATTGTTTAATTCTCGATCTCACTGGTCGCAACTGGACGTTCGGTATAGCCTTGGGATATTCCATAAGCTTGTCCGCGTGTTCCATTCGCAACAATCCCTAAAATTGGAATGTGAGCCGTTTCTAGATTCTCGATCGCATCCATCACAGCGGAGCGAATGGTCTTTCTCAAAGTCGCAACCAGAATCAGTCCGCCTGCTTGGGAGGCAAGTAGGCTACTATCCGCAAGGTTGAGAACCGGAGGTGTGTCATAAATCACTAGATCAAATGCAGCTTGTAAATCCTCCATTAAAACTTGCATTTTTTGGCTCGAAAGCAATTCAGTGGGTTCGTCCGGAATTGGTCCAGAAGGCAACACAAACAATCCACCCCGACCTGCAATTCGCATTAGGGCACTTCCGTCTTGCGCTTGAGGTGTAATCGGGTTAATCACGCTGTTAAAGTCGAAATTGTCGAGCAATAGATCGCTCAAGCCTATCTGATTGGGCAGGTCTAACAAGGTGCTAATTTGAGGACTGCGAAGATCCGCATCCACGAGCAAAACTCTTTGTCCCATTGCTGCCGCCGCTTGAGCAAGAAACAGAGAAATCGTGGATTTGCCGTCTCCGGATTGAGCTGAACTAATGACGATCGATTTTCTGGGCGATTTCGCGTTGAGGTGACGAATTGTGGTGTTGAGCGATCGAAATGCCTCAGAAAATAGAAACTGCATTGAAGAGTTAGCAGCATTGGAGCGATTGAGCATAGCACTCCAACCTGAACTTTCATATAGCGAGGGATAGTGAGGAATTGCTCCGAGTAGGGGTAGTTTTGCTTGCCTTTTTAGATCAGAGGACGATCGGAATGTGTTGTCGAGTTTTTCGAGCAGAAAGGCAACCGCTGCCGCTGCAAGTAATCCGGTCAGTGCACCGACCAGTAAGTTCTGAGGGGTAGACGTTAGCGGAACTTGGGGACTGCCAGGCGGAGTAATTAACTGCCAGGAAACCGTTTTTTGAGCGACTTCAGCCTGGAACATTTCTCGCATTTGCAACAAGCGATTAAGGCTTTCTGTAGCGACTGTCAGTTCGCGCTGAAGATCGGTGAATTGACGCGAGGTGATTGGGAGTTGTTGAGCTTGTTGCTGCCAGTACTGAGTCGCATTGTCGATCGCAGAAAGTCGGACTCGTAGAATTGCCATTTGACTCTCGATCGCAGAAAGTCGATCGCCTAACACCCGACCCGCTTCTTGACGAAGCAGGGGTAACAATCGATCGCGCTGTTTCTGTAAGGCATTTAAGGTAGGATTATCACCTCGGAAACGAGCTTGCTCGATCGCGATTCGACGCTCTAGCGCTTGAAGTTCACTTAGAAATTGTTGATAAGACTGAGCCTGAGATAACGCGACTCTTGCACCCGATTGATCTGCAAGACTGTTGTAAGCCTGCTGCACTTCCGCAAGCTGATTACTCACTTCTAATCGTTGTTGTTCTAAAGCAGTCAGTTGACTATCGACCTGACCCGATTTCGTTTGAGGATCAACGATCGTATTTTGCTGACGAAAAGCTTGAAGTTGACGCTGTAGGACATCAACGCGATTTTGTGTTGTCTTGAGTTGATCATTGACAAACTCAACGCCTTGACGCAAGTTACTTTGTCGCTCTTGCTGGCTATACCGCAAATAGCCTTCGGCAACTTTATCCAGTACAAACTTGACTCTTTGAGCATCTGAGTCTTGATAGCTGACTTCGATAAGTTTCGATTGTGGAGGCTGTGTCACTGTGAGTCCGGACACCAATACTCCATAGTTAAATCCGGGATACTGTGCCTGAATTTTTTGTGAGATCGGCTCTAGAATTTTGGGACTGCGAAGAATTTGGATTTGCGATCGGTAGTCCAAGCCGCTAGGATTAGCTGCTCCTGTGAGTCTGGGCAATGCCTGATTATCAGTGATCGGCTCAACCAGCAATTGAAAAGCACTGCTATACGTTGGCTGTCTGGTAAAGGACTGATACCAACTAATGCCAGAGACGACACTTGCCACCCCAACTATGACGATCGCACGTCGTCGCACAACATCAAGAATGGGTGCTAGGCTCCAACCTCCCTCTTCAGTCGGGGGAGCAGAAGTCGAGGGATAAGTCAGGATCGGCAGTAACTTCCCATTCGCCTCAGCAGATGCGGGGGAGGAGTTGGTGTTTTTCACGGGGCAAGATGGATAAACAATTCACAAAGGTGGAACATGAGCATTTGCACAGGTGAACTAACGTAGGAAAAAGCCGAACGGTAAGATTTTTCCAAGAAACCCGCCGACCCGATCCAAGCTGTCTTCGAGTTTTGCGCCACCAGAACGATCGACTAAAATCACGTCGTTATTCCGCAGAATGGGATTGCCTTTTTCATCTATACCACGGGCGAAATCGATCGCGATAGCTTGGCGCGATACCGTGCCGTCTGGATTGAGTCGGAGCAGTTGAACCGATCGGCGATTGGCGCGACGATTGAAGCCTCCAGCCGATAAGAGTGCTTGATTGAGCGGACTGTTGGGAGGAACTTGGACGGCTCCAGGAGATTCGACTTCTCCGACGATGTTGACTCGAATTGCAGTTGGCGCAAAGGTAGAGCCACCAACTTGAGTGACTTCCGCAGCAGTGAGCGCAGTTCCTTTTGGAATGACGATCGTATCTCCTTGTTGCAGCACGAGATCTTGAGTGGCATCACCACTAGATAAGAGTTGCCACAGATTGAGGCGCTTGGTTTGAGTGGTTCCAGTGCGAGTCGATCGACGAACTTCAACTTCGCGCACATTGGCAAGGGCGGTGATGCCTCCAGCCTGTTGAATGGCTTGACTGAGTGTAGGTAGTCCTCCTGTCGTGGCAGCGAGAACGATCGGTCCCGGTCGCATTACTTCACCAACGACAGTAATATTGAGTGCTTGTTTACTATCGCTTGCAAAGTTAGCGGTTGCGAGTTGTGAGGCTTCTGCGAGGTTAATGTCTGTATTGGTGGGAATCACAATGCTGTCGCCGTCTCGCAGGGTCAGATCTTGCCGTAGATCGCCGGTTTGTGTGAGTTCCCAGAGGTTGGCTTGAATGGTCAAAGCAGTGCCACCCGCTTGAGGACGGCGAATCGCGACTTTACGAGCATTTGCCGCTTGGGTAATGCCGCCTGCTTGCTGAATCAGTTGTGTGAGTGTAGGAAAGCTACTGTTCTCTTGAGTGGTGAGGACGTAAGTACCAGGACGATTGATTTCTCCTGCGATCGCAACTCTTACAGGACGTGCTGCGAGTAAAGTCACATCGATTCTCGGCTGATCAACGATCGGGGCGTATTTGGCAGCGATCGCGGCTTGGGCTTGGAGTGGAGTCATTCCGCGCACGGATAAGGGTCCAACGAGATACAGATTGACGATGCCATTGACGAGGACTTGATACTCGCGGCTGTATTCAGGAACGTTGAACAATTCGACTCGAATGCGATCGCCTGCTCCGAGGGTATAAGACGCATCATCGATTTGAGTGGCGGGAACTTCTGGAGTGCTCTGAACAGGAAGCGGACTTGAGGGTCGAACGGCGAGGGGTTTTGCGGGTTTTGCTTTGGGTTTTGCTTTGGGTTTTGGTACGGATTGGGAGGGTAACGATGCAGCGATAATTTGATCGATCGGGATTTGATCGACTCGGATGCGAGAAATTTTCGGTTGAACTGGTGTATTTTGCTGTGAGGCGGGTTTGAGTGGCGGCTGATTTTGCTTATGAGTGGATGGAAGTGGAGTGAACTGAAACGTTTGGGCTTCAGAAATAGCCGCGATCGTTTCTGGAATTGCGATCGAATCAACAGGTTGAACGGACACCGCTGAGGATTTCGGTTTGGTTGGACTGTTTGATGGAGTTTGAGAAGTGTCCGCAGTACTCGCGCTAGTACGTCCCAAACCATAAGCGGTCAGGGCGGTGACAGTACCGAGAACAGCGACAGAAACACGAACAGGAGTAGACTGCATAGATTCAACCACTCGTTAAGCCTGAGCGAAATAAGCAAAGTTTGATACTGACTTTCCTCACTGGGTACTGATACAAGGGTGATCCGGGTTTATCAGGATGAAGCGATCGAAAAACTACAAAGTTTTCATGAAGGGACAGAAGGGTTCTGAGTGTAAATACGCTACAAAGTTGCAACGAAAAACAGTTGGAAATCCAGATCCTTCCAACTGTTCAATTTTCAGAGAAGCGTTAACCGATTGATTTCTCTTTCTTCTGTTGCTTCTTCCGCATCATGGCACCGACACCGAGAGCAACACCAGAACCAACTATTGTGAAGGGTTCAGGTACAGCATTCGGATTTGATACATAGCTATCACTACCCGCGCCACCAATGGCACGCACATGAAGTCCGATTCTCAGAGCACCAGTGCCAAAAGCATCCTGAACTCCACTAAACGTGTTTGACCCTGACAGAGCAAAACGAAGAATTAAGCTCTCGCCAGGATTGATACCAGTTTGGTTGTTGCCAGAGGCTTGCGAGGATAAGATACTGGTTGTGTTGAAAGGTGGATTCGCAGTATTTTGAGACGGCAAGCTTCCTGGATTAGCACCAGTTTCCCACTCGACACCTGCACTAGGGCTAATACCTGATGGAGCCAGCGCACTGAGCAAGCCCTTTTGATCATCAAAATAAATCTCTGCGATGCTAGATGCGATCAATCCAGCATTTTTGAAGAGAACCTGCACACCTGAAGCAATGCTAGTAATGTCAGCAGTGAACTGCCCAGAAACAGCACTAGAGTTTGTACCATTATTGGTCGTGATATTACCAAAGCCAACCGTAAATGCGGAGACAGGTTTCACTGCTGTGGTCATTGCAATGCTCACTGCTGCTGCCGCGATCGGCAAAACAGAATTAAATCTCATAAATGAATCTCCATTTCATGTTGTTTAATTGATGCTCCCTATGGCAAACTCACCCTGAAAACTTTTGTGCCAAATGATTGATCGCGGAGTCTTGTAGAGGTGCGATCGTTCAAATTACGCTTCTGAAGGAACCGATGGCAAAGAATACTTCAAGTCTTCATGATCGAGAACGGATTGATACACCACATTCGCATACTGTCGAGCAATGATCTCAGGTGTAAACCGAGCTTTCATATAGCGTCGTCCCGATCGACCCATTTGTTCAACTAACTTCGGATTCGCCGCCAAACTCCGAATAAAATTCGCGAGTCCTATTCCATCCCCGTTACTAAAACAAGCTCCACACTCCGCTTCATCCAGCATCGATCGAAGATAAGAATGCTCCTCACAAATTGCCGCGATCGGGCGACTTGCAGCCAAAGCAGAATACAACTTACTCGGCGCTACAATCCCTTCCATTCCAGGCTTCACGCTCACGAGCGACAAATCGCACGCAGTCAATGAGAACGGAAGATCCGCCTTATCTTGATAGGGTAAGAGCTTAAAATTGTGCAGGTTTAATCGATCGAGCTTTTCAATCAATTGATCGCGTTGAGCACCACTGCCAATCACCAAAAACTGAACTGGATCATCCCGAAGCTCTTGAGCGGCTGCCACGATCGTTTCAATGTCATGGCACCGCCCCATGTTGCCCGAATACAGCACCACGAATTTATCTACTAAATCATGCTCTTGAGCAAACCAATTCTCATGCTTCGGAATCGGTGTGATCAAACTCGGATCAGCCCAGCTATGAATAATCGCAATTTTGTCAGCTACTTCAGGGCATTTCGCGACAATTCGCGCTTTCATCGAAGAACTCAACACAATGATTCGGGTCGCACGTTTCCAAACTCGTCGGTTCACTGCATCCCATGCCCGCACAATCCAATGATTCGCAGGTTTAATATTTAGCTCCACTGCCACATCTGGATAAAGATCGTAAAGTAAACAGATGTAAGGTATCCCAAACAACCAATTTGCTAGGAAACCAAGAATGGGCAAAAAGGGTGGCGCAGTCGTTAGCATTAACAAATCGCCCCGATTGCGCGATCGCAGTAAATACAATGCCGATCGCAAAACAAACATTAACCCATTCAAAGCCTTGCCACGAATCCGATTGGGAAACAGTTGAGCCGTTCGCGATCGACGGACTAAAAGCTGATGAGATCGCTCGATCGCAGGCGCTTGCGATCGACTAAACGCATAACCAGGTTGTCCAGTAAACACCTGCACCGACAATCCTTCTGGTTGCAAGTTACGAGACAATTCCTCGATTAGCTGTCCGGTTGCAGCAAAATCTGGAGGGAAGAACTGCGTCAGAATTGAAAACTGAACTTGAGTAGGTGGAAGTTCCAAAGAACGAGCGGGCGCTGGGACAGTCGTGCCTCTTCTTGTCATACAATCAAACCTTATTTGGGAACGAGAAATCTAATCAACTGGGGCGGAACGTGACAAAACGTATGACAATCTGAGTGCGAAAATACTGTCTAAATTGAACCCTCTACGGTCATTCGTAGTAGATTTAGAACTTGGGCTTCTTGAGCAGTCAAATCACTTCTGCCTTGAGCGATCGTCGTTTGCTGAGCTTCAAGCGACTGCTTCGCCCAAGTCCTTAGCGCACACCGCTTTGGATAAGCAAACCAAATCATCATTGGACCCACAATAAACATTGCGGCGATGAATGCCCAAGTCCAAGTGAACCAAGGTTTTAGAGCAAACATTGTGAGAATCAGACTCAAAACTGGAAGATACTCATAGAAGAACTCTAATCGTTTGGTTCTCCGAAGAAGTCTGTTCTTATGACAAGCGATCGGAGCAAGTTGTCGCAGCATTAGCTCCTCGTAGAACTCGTGAATCACTTGTTGATAGTTCGATAATTCCTGACGAAGCGAAGTTTCGTCGCCGTCTAACACTCGTTCTAACAGTAAATCAAAGTTGATCTTGGCAAAAACGCGATCGTAAAGCTTCATGTTCAACGATCGAATGGTTTGTAAATTCGTCTGAAGGCGAGTACCGAGCTTTTCAAACCGCGTCTGTCGTGCTTGAATTTCGTGAAAAACTTGCTGATGGCGATTCCGACAGATTTGGTGATGTGCCCAATGTTCTGGCTGCTGCAAAATTAAATTGAGACTATCCGAAATCTGTAACAATTCGCGGAATGAGCATTGTAGAATTCGAGTCGGTCGCGAGAAAGTCGCGATCGCGCTTACTAGCGAAGCCTGAGTCACTGTTTCGGGACATCTCAGATTCGCGGAATGAACAACAGCGTGTAACAATGCTTGTTCATCAGAACTCAGGTTCAGTTGATGAAAGACCGCTAAATAGTGTGGAGAATTCATCATTATTATTGTATATGGGGGCGATCAAGCAGTTGACTATTTCGTAACTTACATGAACTATTGAGACTAAAATTCTTTTAACCGCCAACATTCGCAGTAGCGCGCAATCCTGTACGGCGTTTGCGTCTTGACCAGCTACTAAAGCGCCATAGTGAGAAGAATAAGACGCTAGAAACAAATGCACCGATACCCCATTTGATGGCACTCTTATACAAGGCAGTAGATTGATTCGATTTTGCTGTCTCAGCTTGAGATTTCACGTTATTTCTAACTTGCTCCACCTCGGTGAGAAGCTGATTTTTAAGGTCTGTCGGTGTGTTGACGTTGGCAGGAGGATTGCCTTGACGATTGAGGTTTTGAAGCAGGGCGTTCAGATCTTGTGAACTTGCACTACCGACTCGTTGTTCTAGCTGTTGAAGCTGACTAATTTGGGAATTGACTTGATTGTTGAGTTGGGCAGCATTTTGAACATTGAGGCGCAAGGTCAACATCAAGAGCAACGGAATCATCAAGAGGAACACAACACTTGCAACTAGCGATCCCCAGGATAGAAGTTTGACGATCGCTTTTTCCCAGCGCTGCCGCAAATCGGTTTCGCCAAAAAACACCAGGGGTAATGCCAGCAAGGGGACAGCGACCCGTTCAACGATCGCACCAATAGAGTTAAACGTCCAAGCGACATCAAGCCAGCGAACCGGAAACAGAATATTGAGCCAATCGACGATCGCGAAAATGATCAGACCGTAACCAACAATACGAAAGGCAGCGATCGAGGATAATTCTGAAGAGTCTTGAGATTTCATAGGTTAGAGTTTTTGAGAATAAACGAGTGAGAATGCAGCCCTAAAAACTTTGCAGGCGAGGTTGCCACCACTGATACCACTCTGTCCAAGCTTGTTCGAGCAGTTGATAGGCTTGCTCTGGGGACTTGTTTTGTATCGGGGTTTGGAAATGAACCAGCAAACAGCGAGTATCGCGCAGTTCGGACAGTCCGGCTAACCAGAGAAAGGGACGCTCTGAGAAAACATCGAGATTGCGATTGCGCTGAAACTGCAAATGAGTGAAGGTACTTTCGCCTCGACCGTTGATACAACTACTCAAGTGCGCTTGTTGCTGCTCGACAAAGACTCCATAGTATCCAACCTGGGATTTGTGTCGGATGTCGAGTTCAAGTTGCGCTTTGCTTTTGAGGTAATCAGTGAGAGATTGTAGGGTGGGTTTGACATCGCCATTGCTGCTTGCAAAGTTGTAGACCGTTACCTCGATCGGAGTGCCATCTTTGAGATAGCGATAGCGCCGATTCGGAATCGCATCTTGATCTTTGAGGTTAGGAATGGTGATGCGTTGACTGTCAATGGTTTGCCACCCTGAAAGCGCGATCGTGTTGGGTAGTTCGATCGCCCGGTTATTTATACTGGGAGCCGTTGGTTTCGTCAGGATTAAAGTTCTGCCGAATGTTAAAGTTATGGCTAAGAATGTGAGTGCTAATAATCCGATGCGAGCCGAGTTTTGAGGAATACGATCTTGCATGATTACCAGTCCTCCCATTCTTCAGGATCAGATTCTTCTTGCATCAGCCAGAAATAGCAAATTGCTCCGACGATCGAGACTGCGATCATCGAAAAGACCAGTGATCCATTGCCATCGTGCCAGTAGCCAAAAGCTTCACCATTTCCGGGAGCCGAGAGTACTGCTAGGATCGCAACTCGAATCGCATTGGTGAGAAACGCGATCGCAATTCCAACAATTGGCAAGATCATTCGCTGTATCCAAGTGGTTGGAAACATCAAAAAAGCTAAACCGACGAATTTGAGTACTTGCAGAATCACAACAATGCCAGAACAACCGTGATAAACCTCGATCGAGGCTCCGGTTGACAGCATGATATAGACTCCTTGCCGCTGTACTTCAAAGCCTGAAATCCAGAGCAGGAGAGTTGTAAATCGGGCAGTGATTGGAGAAATTTCGATAAATGCTAAGGCAGTCGGCGGCAATGCTAACAGAATAAAGACAACAAATTCCCGCCAGTACGATCGCAGATGTTTGAATCCTGACGCAAGCAGCGCTAAACCGAGTCCGGTAATCAGTGGGAACAGTCTCAGGAACAGTCCTAGATCGGGTAAGATGTGAATCCGGAGAAGTGCGATCGCGATTAACCCAAATCCGACCAAACTAGCAAGAATACTACTGTTGAATACTAAATCGTCACGTTTTCGCCACACCAGTGAAACAGCCGCCGCCCAAAATACAAAAGCATTCCCTTGAAATTCAGGTAGGTTTCCTTGCCAAACCAGCGAGAGGTGGATTGCCATCAGACCTGCACCGATCGCGAGGAGCCAGTACTTCGGAATTCGCAGTAGTTGAGTAGGTTCAGAGAGTACAAGTTTCATGAGGGAATCTCACCGAGAACAGGCTGCTAGATAGCAGTGCAGATGCGGATAGGGTCAATCTGGGACACTTACGCGACTTGGCGTAGAAAATCTGCTGAAATGACTGAACTATGGGCAAGTTGCAGGAGTGGCAGGGTTGGTGACACCACGATTAAAGCAAATGGATGTCTGATAACTAGAGAATGGAGTATTGTAAGACCACTGAAGCCTTTGTCCGCCGACTTGACCATGACTGATTCCAACAGTCGCTAGACCCGCAGCATTAGCAGGTGAACCAGGACTCACAAGTGTATCCAAGTAATTGAACCGGATTTTGTCATCGTTCTTGTAGAGAATTGCCTGAAATGTAATCAACTTATTCGTTCCAGTTTCACCTACAACTCCTGCCTTATCCCATTGAATGACAAGTCTTTCGCTATTTCCTGAGCCAAGTGTCTGATAGTAGACTCGGTTTGCATCGGGATTAGTGGCTGTGTTAAATGTCAAGTCATCCCACAGTACTGCGATTGTAGGTGGAATAGGTGTAGATAAGCTAGTCAAGCTCTCATTATTTGCATTTGGATATGCGCTACCAAAAGATAGCAATCCATTTGTACTTATGAAGAGGTCTGTTTGTGTGTTGTAGTTGACGTTGAAGAACCTAAAGACAAATGGCAGCTTAATCGAACTAGTGTTATTGTCCTGATTCGCTAAGATACCAGTACCAGTTGAAGAAATATCTTCAAAGCTATAGGTCAACCTAGTTGCCGTGTAGCCATCTCCACTAATTGTTTGTGCAGACGCACTTTGCAGTGTGCTGAGAATCCCAATGCCTGCTAATACAGCAGTTAACGCAGTGAATGAACTGAGATTGCCGATCGTAAATAGAGACAGCGCGATCGACATTAACGATCGCTTTAACGTAACCCTCATGAGATTTCCCCAAACCAAGATAACATCAGGATGAACCCGCAATAGGATCGCGATCGTGCTGCAAAGTTTGGAACACGATCGTCGATCTGTTATTCGCCTGATAGAACACCCTGATGTGCGATCGCAAATAGTTGAAGCGATCGCAATGATTCAATCGAGTTAGTCCACTTTCTGGGCTACCAATTGACGCTTTTTGCGCTTCCGCTGCATCATGCCACCGACACCCAAAGCAGCAGCACCCCCCAACATCGTGAATGGTTCAGGCACAGGATTCGGAGCAGGAGCCAAATTGAAATTAGCAATGTAAGCGCCTGTTGTGCGCGTGCCCGTCCAACCTAAAACGCCGCTTGCGCCATTTCCGAATGTCGGAACATAATTTGGACCTGCAATTCCCAAAAAGTAAGTTCCAGCGGTAATCAAGGTTTGCGAGATTGCATTTGCGCCTCCAGCAACCCGTTCCACTTGTCCACTATTCAATGCTCTAAAGAGATAGATTCTCGGATCAGTAAGCCCAACATTGATCGTTGGAACATTAACATTGAAACTTCCAAAAGAAATACTGCCTGAGAAACTTCCAGTCGGGGCAACAGATGCCGTAAAAAGCTGATTCAGACTAGAAACGACAAATCGATACAGGTCAGCACCATCTTCTCTTCTTACGCCAGAAACGATATTTCCGTTTGCCAGAATTGCTCCCGTGATTGAATTGTTAGGATCTGGGGTTGGAAGGGTGCGGGCTGTGTTTACAGTTTGACCTGCATCCACAAGGTTGGGAAGACCATTAGCAGCGCTCAGCTCAGTAACTGAGAATGCTTGAGCAGAACCGATCGAGCCAAGCGTCGCGATCGCAGTTCCAGCCGCAGCCAGCCCGAATCGCTGAATTGAAGTTGACAAATTGAAAGACATAACTTGCCCTAAGTGATGATCATTAAATTGCATCTGCGTGAACGTCCCTGCTGAATAGATGCAATGAGCAGAGGTCATTCGCCTAGCATCACCCTGAGCGTGAAACCGCGATGCGATCGCAGTTCCGCAAAAACCGATTCAGTATAATTACAGCGTATCTATGTAGCTGACACCCATATCACATATCCTGAAATACTGTATATCAGTATGTGCCAGAAGCTCACGTGTAAAATCGAACTTCACGCAAACTTTATACCAACACTGTAAGGCAAAGCCTCCGTAATTGCCCCATTCAATTCATTAATCTTTTACAAAGAATACACGATTTTCTCCGAAATTTCTCCTGACTTGCCTATCGCCTCCTGTATAAGAAAGAGAAATGGCATACCCGTGCTGTGATCCCTTCTGAATCTATGAGTAGTCCGCCCCCAGCCGAGTTAGTGATTTCCGCAAATCGAGTCGAACGTCAATATTGGCAAGACCTTTGGCGTTACCGAGAACTCTTATATTTCCTTGCGTGGCGGGATCTACTGGTGCGATACAAGCAAACCGCGATCGGCGTTGCCTGGGCACTGATCCGCCCCTTTATGACAATGGTTGTTTTTACCGTCATCTTCAGCGGAGTTGCCAAACTTCCGTCAGATGGTGTCCCTTACCCAATTCTCGTCTTTGCGGGTATGTTACCGTGGCAATTCTTCTCAAGCGCCCTGGGTGACTGTAGCAATAGTCTCGTCGGCAGCGCTCACCTGCTCTCAAAGGTGTACTTTCCCCGACTCCTAGTGCCGATCGCGTCTGTGATTGTTAGTTTTGTAGACTTTCTGATCTCCGGGATCATTTTATTAGGGCTAATGGCTTGGTATAACTTTGTTCCAAGTTGGCGAATTCTGACTCTCCCGTTATTTATTGCGATCGCGTTTGCGGCAGCGACAGGAGCAGGGCTTTGGCTGGCGGCACTGATTGTGAGATACCGCGATTTGCGCTTTGTCGTGCCCTTTATCATTCAGTTCGGACTTTACCTCTCCCCAGTCGGCTTCAAGTCGAGCGTGATTCCAGAACAATGGCGACTGCTGTATTCTCTCAATCCGATGGTCGGAGTCATTGATGGGTTTCGATGGGCAATTCTAGGCGGTGATAGTGCGATCGAGCCTGTTGGATTTGTGCTCTCGCTCATCCTAGTCACGCTTATACTCTTCAGCGGCATTTGGTACTTCCGCAAAATCGAGCAAACCTTTGTGGACATTGTTTAATCTGATATGAGCCATCCGATCATTCGTGTTGAAAATTTAGGGAAGAAGTACACGCTCTCACATCAAGAAAAAGCCAGCACGTTTCGGGATGCTCTGACCCAACGACTGTCTAATCCTTTTCGGCGCTCTGCTTCAAAGCCAAATGGCGGTCAACTAGAAGAGTTTTGGGCGCTGAAAGATGTGTCGTTTGAGGTTCAACAAGGCGATCGGGTTGGGATCATCGGACGCAATGGAGCCGGAAAATCAACTTTGCTGAAAATTCTCAGCCGCATTACTGCCCCAACTCATGGTGAAATTCGGATCAAAGGCAGAGTCGCGAGCTTACTAGAAGTTGGCACGGGCTTTCATCCTGAATTGACCGGACGAGAAAACATTTTCCTCAACGGTGCAATCTTGGGAATGAGTAAAGCAGAGATTAATCGGAAGTTTGACGAAATTGTTGCGTTTGCAGAAGTAGAGCGGTTCATCGACACGCCTGTGAAACGATACTCTTCTGGAATGTATGTTCGCTTAGCTTTTGCAGTTGCGGCTCATTTAGAGCCTGAAGTGCTGATTGTTGATGAAGTTCTCGCAGTTGGTGATTCAACATTTCAACAAAAGTGTCTTGGAAAAATGGAAGATGTCTCAAAGAATTCAGGACGCACTGTGGTCTTTGTAAGTCACAATATGGCAACAGTTGAGAAGCTTTGCAATAAAGGTATTTTTCTAAAGCACGGGAATTTAATCGAAACAGCCAGCATTACTCAAGCGATACAATACTACATGGGTCAGATTGAATCTAATGTAGCCATCTTCAAAAATAGCCCGGTACGGAGAGCAACAGCGGATCAAGTCGGCAAAGTCATTGAAATTACTGCTGAGTACGAGCTTGATCGTGAAATTACTCTTCCTTCTCTAGGGTTTGTCATCTCTGACTATTTGGGTAATCCAATCCTCGGCTGTAACCCTGTTGTATCTCCACCCACTCAGCCTACAACTCCCAGCAAATCCGGCATCGTCAAGGCATCTATCCAATCTCCTAAGCTGCTGAATGGCACTTATCGAATCTCACTATGGTTTGGCGATGGAAGAAAGGACTTCTTTCATCAGCAAGACTGCCTAACGCTAGAGGTCATCAATATGGCAGATGTGAATCAGTTACCCTCTGCGCTGGTCGGTCCTGTATTCCCCACATGTCAATGGAGCTTTAGTTCCTAGGGATGAAGGTTTAGCTATCTCAATCTAACTTGAGGATTAAAAATGAGCATAACGATCGCGATCAAAAGTCCCATCACAGGTACAGACAATGTAATTCTAGAGAGAACAATAGATTGTGAACTCATCATTGCAACTTACCAGGATCAGCTCAATATCAATGTAGAGAAATATTTCACAAATTTACAGCACATAGAAATTTATCGCTGCTTAGACACTGGCTATCGTTTTTACTATCCATTCAATCTAGAAGGCGACAGCAACTTCTACGAAGCCTTGCAAGATATCCCTTGGTACTATGTAGATTGGAAATGGGAATTCAATTTAGCCAGCAAGCTGATTAGCAATAGTGATCGTGTGCTAGAAGTGGGAAGTGGACGGGGCGCTTTCCTTCGACATCTGAAAGAAAGGGGGATTACAGCAACAGGACTTGAACTCAACGAACAAGCGATCCAATCTGCACAGAACATAGGATTAGATATGCGGAATCAGACGATTCAGGAATGTTCTGTCCTACAATCTGGGCATTATGATGTGGTCTGCTCTTTCCAGGTTGCAGAGCATATTAGTCACGTTAGATCTTTTATTCAAGCTTCTGTGGATGCGCTAAGAGTCGGTGGAAAGCTGATCATTTGTGTTCCTAACAATGACTCATTTGTTCGGCATGAATCAGTCTGGATTACGAATATGCCGCCCCATCATATGGGATTATGGGGCAAAGCAGCTTTACAAAATCTCGAAAACGTCTTCCCATTAAACTTAGAGAAAATTTATACTGAGCCTCTAACGACATATGCCTGGTATTACTACCTGCAAACACAGCAACTATTAGCAAAACTGCCAAATCATCGAGTGGTTCAAAGAGTTGCGCGTATAGGCGTATCAGTTCTGCGTAGTCCGTCATTAAAGATTCTTCCACTATGCGCTCCATTCATTCCTGGTCATTCAATCCTAGCTGTATACAAAAAGATTAGTAGAGACGCACAGCTTTCTACTGCTGAGGAGTGTATGGCTCTATGAAAGTTACTTTCTGCACATATGATGCGCCTACGTTTACCGGGGGACCAAATTCCTGGCTTAGAAGGCTTTTGCCTACTCTAAGAACATTAGGAATTGAATCAGAGGTTTTATTCTTTATAAATAGCCCATTGCCTGCGGACTGTCCCTGTTTGTCGGCACTGAGAAAGCAAGGTTTCACCTGTCACTCATTTCCCTTTCAATCTACAACACCGCAGCAAGTTCGTTGGATTCTGTCAAAGCTGAAGCAAAACCCACCAGATATTTTTGTCCCAAACCTCATTGTAGGAGCATTGTATGCTAGTCGATGGGTTAAGGAAGCAGGTATCCCGACCGTTGGCGTTTTACATTCCGACGATGATTTTTATACAGGAGTAACCCAGGAGTTCATCTTTGGTGAAGAAGTTTATCAACTTTCCGCAGTGGTCTGCGTTTCGGATTTCCTGACACAAACCGTTTTGAATTCAGGACGCACCACGAGTGTAGTTATCAAAATTCCCTGCGGTGTTCCAGTACCCTCTGTTATAGCTCAAAAACCGACTAATAGCCTCCGCCTTATCTACCTTGGACGCTTAGTTGAGGAACAGAAGCAGATTTCAAAACTGACTTCCGCTCTATGTCGCGCGTTGCGCTCAGTTCCCAACACAGAGGCACTTATTTTCGGAGAGGGACCTGCAAAAGCAAATGTTCAAGCCCTTCTTTCCTCTGAGGGAAAAGGACTACCGATCTGTCTAGGCGACTTTGTAGATAATTCAAAAATTCAAGACGTACTAGCAAAAGCCCATGTTCTGGTATTGTTATCAGATTATGAAGGGCTACCTGTGGCACTGATGGAAGCAATGGCTTGTGGAGTGGTTCCAGTCTGTCTCAACATCCGCAGTGGCATTACAGAATTAGTTGAACATGATGTGACTGGGCTGCTCGTGAACAATCGAGAAGAGGAGTTTATTGCGGCAATTAGACATATTGCCACTGAGGCGGGATGTTGGGAACGTCTTTCTCAAGCCGCTCGCGCTAAAGTGGTGAGTTCCTACGCTAATGATTCCTGTGCATCTGATTGGGCAGACCTTTTCTTCACACTTCAGCAGAAAGCATCAACGAAACAGTCTCTAGTTTGTCCTAAAGCGTTAACTCTTCCTGCTTCTAACCCCTTGTTAGCATCATTCGATCGACGCGACTCTTCTTGGTGGACGGACATCACTCAACGGTTGCGGCGGCAAGTGAATGCATTTAGGAAAATTAGTCTGCGCTTGATCACCAATAACTTCATTTGATGTTTATGCACCTTTCAACTCTTCCATCTCCCATTAACATTGTTTGCACGATCGACAATCACTACGCCCAACATTGTGCAGTCATGTTGGCATCGCTGTTTCATCACAATCCGAAGCGACAATTCAGAGTCTTTCTGATCACAGATGGACTGGAGATGAGTATTTGGGAGCGGCTTGAACAGTTTTTGCAAGATCAAAAGCAAGAATATGAGCTAATTCAAATCGATAGAACTGCGTTAGGAGATGCTCCTGTGACGCACCATATTTCCCTCGCAACTTACTTTCGTCTGTTCATTCCCGAAGTTCTGCCTCAGACCCTTCAGAAAGTTCTCTTTCTCGATGTTGATATGATTGTTCGCAAATCCATTGATGAACTTTGGGACAAAGATATCCATGCATTTAGCCATGCGGCAACGATCGCGGCAGGCATGGATGAATATCCTGAGCAAATTGGTCTTCCAAGAAATTCGCTGTATTTTAATGCAGGATTATTGTTAATCAATCTTGAGGCTTGGCGCAACCTTCGAGTGTTCGATCGGGGTTGTGAGATCATTCGCCAAAGTTCAGATCGAATTACTTGGTGGGATCAAGATGTTCTCAACATTCTGCTGCACGATCACTGGATGCCGCTAGATTTACTTTGGAATGCTCAACCCTTTCTCTACAGCGAAGAGTTCCACCAGCGCCCGCAAGCACTCTATAAATTGTTTCAGAGTGCAACTGCGATCGCTGAACCTGCAATCGTGCATTTTGTTGGAGGCGGCAGTGCTAAACCCTGGCATTTCTACTGCACTCATCCATTCAAGGACGACTACCGCAAGTTTTTGAAGAAGACTCCTTGGCAAAACACACCCCTGATTTGTCAGCCTGACTTAGTTACGCAGATGCGATTTCGCTTAGGGTTGGGTAGCAAAGCTCGCAAGTTGCTCAGAGGCAGTTCAATTTAATCGAGTATTTCCCTATGCTTCAACGACTTCTCAACCAGCAAGATAAGCTCTCAGCGCTTTGGCAGCAACTTCACCTTGGTCAGGTCGGGGTTGAAGTACATCCTTCTTGTCTCATCAAAGAGCAAGTGAAAGCGAAGCTAGGATCCGCCAATGGAGCACGCGGACAAATTCAACTCGCTCAGCAGGTACAGTTAGAGCAGGGCGTATTACTACACGCTTGGGGAGGCAGAATCACGATTTCCGAAAACGTCTTCATTGGGCCATATACGGTCATTTATGGGCATGGCGGCGTAACAATCGGAAAGGATTCACTGATCGCGATGCACTGTCGCATTCTCTCTTCTAATCATACGATTCCTGATCGATCGCGCAGAATTCGTTGGGAATCGGATGTCCATCTGCCAACCACGATCGGGGAAGATGTTTGGCTCGGTGCGGGTGTGACCGTGTTAGGAGGTGTAACGATTGGAAATGGTTGTGTCGTAGGGGCAGGAGCAGTTGTGACGAAAGATTTGCCACCTTATTCGATCGCAGTAGGTGTTCCTGTAAAAGTCGTGAGGACACGAGCATGAATCCCCTGATTTCAGTCATCATTCCCACGCATAATCCGAATCTCGCACGACTTGAGCGTACGATCGCGGGATTGCGATCGCAGTCTCTGCCGAATACTCAGTGGGAACTTCTGATTGTTGATAATGCTTCCGATTGCCCGATCGAGATCGATACAGATTGGCATCCAAATGTCCGCATTATTCAGGAAAATCAGCTTGGACTCACCCGCGCCAGACTGGCTGGAATTCAAGCAAGTCGAGGACAGTATCTCGTCTTTGTCGATGATGACAATGTGCTAGAGGCGAACTATCTCAACCAAATTGTTGACATTTTTCAAGCGCATTTCACACTCGGCGCGATCGGTGGCAAGTCGCTGCCAGAATTTGAAATCGAACCAGAACCTTGGGTTAAAGCATTTTGGGGATGTTTAGCACTCCGCGACTTAGGAGAAACAGAACAAGTTTACTTCTATGACCCCAAAACCGGAGACACAAAGCAGCATCCAGATTTTGCGCCGATCGGGGCAGGAATGGCACTCCAGAGAACAGCCGCACTCCAATATGTTCAGACCATTGTTGATAGTCCTGCTCGATTGGCACTCGATCGTACCGGACGCAGCTTACAGTCAGGCGGAGACTGTGATATCAATCTCACGTTGATCAATCTGGGCTGGGGCGTGGGGTATTTTCCGCAACTCGAACTCACCCATCTCATCTCTGCCAATCGATTAACAAAAGCGTACTTAGCACGATTAAATCGGTCGATCGCGAAATCGTGGATACAAGTGCTGGATGCACATCAGATTCGACCTTGGCGCAAGATTTCGCGCTGGAGCGTGTTTCTCAGACAACTTAAAGCATTTGTGTCTTATCAACCTTGGAAAAGTCCGATTGAGTACATTCGCTGGCAAGGAGCGTGTGGAGCTTTTGAAGGACAAAGCCTACTGCCTGACTGAATCAACCAAGCTTCTAAACTGATGTTGCTATCCTCGCCCCCCGGAAAGACCATGATGCTTGATTTATCATTAATCATTCCTGCCTACAATCGAGCAGAACTGCTGCGACAGACGCTTTGTAGTCTCAATCAAGCCTTGCAAACCCTCAGAGCCGAAATCATTGTGGTTGATGATGGCTCAGCAGAACCTTTAGAAGAACAGCTATCCGGTACGATCGATTTTCCAGTACGCTTCCTTCGCCAATCGAATCAGGGATCGCTAATCGCTCGAAATCATGGGTTAGCTCATGCGATCGGCAAATATGTGTTTTTCATTGATTCGGATGATCAGGTTCATCCAGACAAGTTTCGGGTTCAAATTGCTTGTCTTGAGGAGCATCAAGCAGATGTTTGCTACTCGGATGAATGTGTCGCAACCATCAATGCTGAGCAGTCTACACTCTCGATCATAGGTGAGCGATCGCTCCCGTTTACTCCTGATCCGGTTGAACTCTATCTGAAAATCCAACCCACTCCAGGCAATCTGATTTTTCGGAGAGAGTACATCACCCAGCACTTTGCCAATCCGATCGTGCCACCACAGCGATCGTTATCCCCGGTTGGAGACATTTGGATTTACTACAATCTGATGATTTATCCTGCCAAAATCGTCAAAGTCGATCAGCCTTACACGATCTACATTCAGCATGAGCAAGATCGCTACTCAAATTGTTGGGAAGCGACCGGAATTGCTTCATTATTGATGACACTGATCTTTCTCAAGCATTGTCCCAATGAAGAGTCTACTTTACCCGTCCGCAGACAGATTGGTGAGTCTGCTCTCGTGTCATGGCGCAAACTGCCGCGAAATTTTCATGCTGAGTTTGAATCAAAAGTTTTAGAAATCTGGAAAACTGCGCCACCAACCTCGATCGAGAATTTAGGCAGTCGTCTTTTCCAAAAGCTCGCCAAACTCATTGGCATCGAAAATACAGCAAGACTACTCAGGCGGATTCAACGACCAGACTATTCCAAGATTCAAACCCTCGATCGTCAAACACTCAACACGCTCATGCAACCTCTCTCGAATCTCTAACTTCCATGATGACCAGCACCCCCAATCAAAATTCGCGCCAATTCTCAAAACAGTTAAAACTGGGTGTGTTGTTCTATCGCCTGTACTACGCACCCAAAGGTTTTGTGACCTCGCTCATGCGTGAAGGACTCCTCGATCGTGCAATCAACAACAAAGCCAGAACGCAGATGGAGAGAGCAGCCTATAGTTTAAAACCCTTACCAATTTCGACTGCTCCAGCGTTTGATATTCACTTTCTCACAGGCAAAAAATTTTGGTATCAGACTTGTTTCTGTGCCTATTCAATGGCGCAATATAGTCCGATTCCGCTTCGTCCTGTGATTCATGATGATGGTTCTTTAGCACAAGCTTACCAAGACGAACTGCACCGCATTTTTCCGAATGTCCAAATTATCTTGCATTCAGAAATTGAAGACCGCATTGAATCCTATCTGCCGATTGCGAAATTTCCTTCTCTACGAGAGCGACGATCGAACTATCCCCACATGCGGAAGATCACAGACATCCACGCAGGTTCAACTGGCTGGAAGCTCGTTTTAGATTCAGATATGTTGTTCTTTCGCTCTCCAACTTTACTGACAGACTGGCTACAATCTCCGCAGCATCCATGTCATATGATTGATATTGAGCCATCGTATGGCTACTCCAAAACACTCATGACCGAACTCGCTCAAGCCACGATCGCGGATCAACTCAATGTTGGCATCTGTGGGCTAAACAGCAATGAGATCGACTGGGAGCAGCTAGAGTTTTGGTGCAAAACACTGATTGAACAGCAGGGAACACATTACTACCAGGAACAAGCCTTAGTCGCAATGCTGATGGCGGGAAAATCTTGCACGATCGCACCCATACAGGACTACATTGTGAAACCCGATCGCGAAGAAGCGATCGATCCCCAAGCGGTCTTACACCACTATGTTGCAGACTCTAAGCCTTGGTACTTCCGTTATGCCTGGAAACATATTGCTGCACTATGAAAGATACAAATAAAGTCATTCAAGGGTTATGGATTGGAGGAGAGCTTTCTACAATGGAACAGCTTTCAATTCAGTCCTTTCTTCAGAACGGTCATGAGTATCACCTCTATACTTATGAGCCTGTTAAAAATATCCCAAAAGGCACGATCGTGAAAGATGGGCGCGAGATTTTGTCTGGAGATCGCATTTTCACTTATCAATCTGGCTTTGGTAAGGGCAGTTATGCAGGCTTTGCTGATCTGTTTCGCTTCCATCTGCTGTACCAAAAAGGTGGATGGTGGGCTGACACAGATGTCATCTGCCTCAAGTTTTTCGATTTTTCGCCCGCGCATGTTATTTCATCAAGCTACGAGGCACAGTGGGGAGATTGCGCGAATACTTGCGTTTTGAAAGCTCCTACTGGCAGTAGCCTGCTAGCCTACCTGATTGAAAAATGCGAAGAGAAAGAAGCAAACGAGATTGGATATGGCGATATTGGTCCCATTTTGCTACAAACTTCAATTCGCGAATTGCACTATGAAGATGCTATTGTTTCTTCTAAAGCTTTTTGTCCGATTAGTTGGAGAGCTGTTGACAAGATTGTTCGCCACGATTCTGTTCTCACTCCACAAACATTTGTTAAAGCCGTTAAAGCTCAAATTCGCCCGATCGTTCGTCCCTATACCAACCCAGGGCGAGTGACTCATAAGAGCTATGCACTCCATTTATGGAATGAAATTTGGCGACAAAATCAGATCGATAAAAACGCGACGTATAGCCCTAATTGTTGGTACGAACGACTCAAACGCCGCTACTCTGTCTCACCTGCATAACTCCCATGAAACCGCTCGTTTCGATTCTGATTCCTGCTTATAACGCCGAAGAATACTTAGCAGAAACACTCGATTCTGCTCTCGCACAAACCTGGGACAATCTCGAAATCATTGTTGTCGATGATGGCTCTCAAGACAATACATTGGCGATCGCGAAACAATACGAGTCGAAGATTGTCAAAATCATTCACCAATCGAATCAAGGGCAAAGTGCCTCTGAGAATCGAGCACTCGAAGCGGCTCAGGGTGACTTTATCCAGTACCTAGATGCAGATGACTTACTGGCTCCCGATAAGATCGAGCGGCAAATTCAACTTCTTGGAGATAGCAACTCCCCCTATGTGGCAGCAGGAGAATGGACGCGGTTTTATCACACTCTATCAGAAGCTAAATTTACACCTCAGCCGCCGTGGGCAGACATGGCTCCGGTCGATTGGCTGCTCTGTGTTTGGGATGGACATTATATGATGCACGGTGCAGCTTGGTTGATTCCGAGATCGATCGCCGATCGAGCAGGTCAATGGACAGAAAGCTTATCGCTAATCAATGACTTCGATTACTTCAGCCGCATTGTTCTCGCCAGCGAAGGCGTTAAATTCTGTTGGGGTGCAAAAACATACTATCGGTCTGGAAATCCTCAAAGTTTGAGTGGTTCAAAATCGTATGCGGCTTGGCAGTCTGCTTTTCATGCCCTGACATTAGGCACCCACAATCTTTTAGCTCACGAAAATAGTCCGCGATCGCGAAAAGTCTGTGCTGATCTGTTTCAGCGATTTGTCTATGAGATTTATCCTGATGCGCCCGATATTCAGCAAAATGCGATCGTTCATGTCGAACGACACGGTGGCTCGACCCTTGCTCCACCCGGTACTTTATCATTTCAGCTACTCTCTCGATTTGTAGGCTGGAAGCAAGCGAAACGCATTCAATCCCAAATCTATCGTTGGGGGTATTCGTCAGTCAAAAAAACTCAGAGGCTCCGGTCACATCACCCTGCTTAAATTGCTCATGTTACTAATGGACTCACTCTCCACTCGAATCGCAGCTTATACCAATACTGCTGAATGCAACGATGCCCTTTATCAAGATTTTGCTCAGCAATTCGAGAAGATTCCCTTCCTCGTTGAGCATCGTCGCCACATTGAAACTTACGAATTAGGCTATGGAGGACCAGCATTTCACTATATGTGGTATCTGATCTTATCGCACTGGATCAATCAGGTTGAAACTCCTAGATTCTTAGAAATTGGTGTATTCAAAGGGCAAATTGTTTCATTATGGGCGCTGATTGCTCGCCAGCAAGGTTGGTCACTTGAGATTTCTGCTGTCTCACCGCTCGAAGGCAATCCACTGCCAAAATCTAAGTGGAGTCGCCGCTGGAAAGCTCTGGTCAATCCTCGTTTTGCAGAAGAACTGAAAGCTGGAAACTTTTATCCTGAAGAGAACTATCATGCCATGATCGCTCAACTCTTTCAGACCTTTGATCTCGATTTTGACACCGTTCATTTGCTCAGGGGCTACTCGAATGATCCTGAAATTCTCGAAACGCTGAAAGAAGAGCAGTTTTCAGTGATCTATGTGGATGGAGATCATACCTTTGATGGCGTGGAGTCGGATATTCAAAACTATGCCCCTAAGCTTGCACCAGGCGGATTTCTAGTAATGGACGATGCTTCCTACTACCTGCCTGGAACCGCTTTTTGGAAAGGGCATGAGCCTGTCTCTAGAGCTTGCGAAATCATTCCCTCACTTGGGCTAGTCAACATTCTCAACATGGGACACAATCGCATCTATCAAAAGGTGAGCTAAATGGCACGTTGTCGAATCTATCTACTCACTTACCGTAGAGATCACTTACTGCCACGTGCACTAGAAAGCCTACTAGCGCAAACCGTCACCGATTGGGTTTGTGAACTGCACAATGATGACCCGACTAACCCTTTCCCACGTCAACTCGTTGAATCGATCTCTGATCCTAGAATCACGATCGTGGATCACGCTGAGAATCTGGGAGCAACACGCACGTTTAATCTGGTTTTTCAACCTGTTGCGGAGCCTTTTGTTTCATTACTAGAAGACGATAACTGGTGGGAGCCTGATTTTCTAGAAACACTTCTCGCTGCTTTTGGGCAGAATCCGAGCGTACAAATTGCTTGGACAAATATGCGGCTCTGGCAAGAGTGCGAAGACGGCACTTGGCTTGATACTCAACAAACGGTTTGGGCTGAGTCCTCTGTCATTCAGTTATTTGATTGGGGACAGATGCAGCAGGTTCGAGGCGCACTTCACTCTAATGGTGCAATGATGATGCGATCGCAGTCTGCGGCTGATTATACGATTCCTGAGACGACACCCTTTGCGCCGATTGAAGCGGTGCGGGAAAGAACATTCCGCTTTCCGATTTTGCTCGTTTCCAAAGTATGCGCGAATTTCGCAATAACTCAGAGTACAGCACGAGCCAGTCAATTGACGGAATGGGCACAAGTTCAAACTCTTTTGACTGCGAGTTTCTTCAAACATACGCAGACTGAGCCAGAGTTTATTCAGCAAGTTTGGCAAGCAGCTCGATCGAAGCCTGCCCGATCGACGAACGGTTTATTTTTTGCTGCCTTTCTCTGCAAAAAGTGTCGTAACCTGCTGCGCTATGCCACATTCGCGGATTGGCTGTTTCTAATTGCATCAAGTCTCAAGCATCCCATCGAAACATTTCGCAGTCTCAACGCGATTAAGGTACATCCAGAAATTTGGCAGTTTCTAGATGAGCAAACGGCTCAACGCGCTCAAGAAGTCAGCGATTCCACCCCTAAGAGCATTGAGTGTGGTGTGCTATGAACATTTTCTTTCCGACTGATCATTGCCCAGAAGCTTGGCAACAACAGAAAGTGATACAGTTCATCGAATCGCTCCAGCAGCAGACTCGATCAGGAGGATCTCAGCATCAGATTGTTTCTTGTCCAGCGGAGGCGAACGTCTTCCTGTTTGTGATTCATGTTGCAGGATTTGATCCGCTAAGTTCTCATTGCTATCTGAATCTGAGAAAACACCTACTGGTCAAAAAATTCCCCGATCGCTGTGTTCTCTGGGATGATAAAGATTTTCCGCTCCCAATCCTGCCAGGACTATACGCTTCACTGCATCAACGGGATTTTGACTCGCGAGAACATCGATCGTTTTGCTATTCCTCTGCTACGAATCCCTACATTGAGGAGCATGTTCAGCGCAATGATATTCAGCCTGATTTGCTCGTTAGTTTTGTCGGGTCGATTTCGTCACCGATTCGAGCCAGATTGTTTGAAATCGACTTTCAGCGATCGGATGTGTTCATTCAGAAGAGTCTGAATCTTTGGGATAGACTATTAACCGACGATCGACATCAAGATTTACAGATTGAATATGCGAAGCTACTCTTGCGAAGTCGCTTTGTTCTCTGTCCAAGAGGGAATGGAGTCTCTTCTTACCGACTGTTTGAAACCATGCAGGCAGGTCGAGTGCCAGTCATTCTTGCAAAAGGTTGGGTCTTTCCTGAAGGGTGCAATTGGGAGAAGTTTTCACTACGCATCGATGAACGTCAGATTCATCAACTTCCACAGCTTCTGGCTCAATACGAACCCGAAGCTCAAACAACGGGTGTACTGGCTCGAAAAGCCTGGGAGACTTGGTTTGATCCAGCCATTCGAGTTCATGCGATCGGGAAGCTAATCCAATCGATCCAACAGACCTGTCCTCAGCGATCGTATTTCTGGCGAAGCTGGCAGCAACGATTGATCATCGCTCGATATTTGAGCCGTCATCGAAAAGGACAACTACAACGGCAGATTCATCGACAAATCGGAACGCTTTTATCCAAAGTCACGAAATCAGGGCATTGACTGATACGAATTTGATCTTTCATCGCCACAGATTCTTGCCCCCCTGCCTACGGCACTCCCCCTTGCCAACGTGGGATTTCTGGCTCCCCTCCTTGCTAAGGAGGGGTTGGGGGAGGTCAAAGATCTGTCGCACTTAAAAATCGATTTGGTATGACATTTCTCATTCACCTACGTTCAGCCAAAGTCGCGCTTATGATTACTAACCCAAGCTTAAAGGAATTCCAGCTTTTCAGTCCATTTGTGCCTGATTCATCGAATCGCATCCGTCGCGCTTTTGATTGGGCACTTGAAGGGTTACGAGGATATGCTGCGCTTGCTGTTGGGTTTTATCATGTGCTCGGTCCAGAGCTTGATCCAGGATTTCAGCCCAATCGCCTTTGGGGATATCTTAATCCAGGTCCAGCCTGTGTTTTACTCTTTTTTGTACTTTCTGGATACGTCATTGGTTTAACCACAACGGCTGATTTCTCGCGTCAGGAAATGATTCGCTATCTTATCCGTCGCACGATTCGACTCGTACCAATTTATTGGATCGCGATCGTCTGTTCGATTCCCTTTGCAACTGGAGATAGTTGGGGAACCATCCTTGGCAATGCGCTCTTCCTACAAGGGCTTACCGTCCCTGTCATTACTGGAAACGGTGCATTGTGGAGCTTGAGTTATGAAGTCGTATTTTACTTACTCTTTCTCCTCATTTGGTGGCTGAGACCGAAAGTGATTACAGTTTTTGCGATCGCTACTGGATTGTGCTTACTCGGATGGCTGATTCCATCTTCAGCGTTTGGGATACAAATTCTAGCAAGTTTCTCGACCGGGTTCTTGTTTTGGCTCGTGGGCTTGTGGCTGGCTTGGAAAGTCGAACCGTCTTCTGATCAAAAGCAAATTCCTCTATTCAGTTATCTCTGTTTGTTTATCGCATTTTTCCACGTTCGACCCTTTGGAATTTTGTTTCAAGTTTTAGGGTGGTCTAATTCCCACATTGGGCGTGTCAACTTAGCGACGGTTGGATGGTTGCCAATTTGTCTATTGCTAATTGCGGGCGTTGCACGTCGAGAATTTCCCGGATTTAAGTGGCTGCAATTGATTTGTTTATTGGTTCCGATCACTAATCTGATTCCAATCATTCTGAGAGGTCGTCTGTTTCAGCAAGATTTTTGGATTTTACTGGCAGTCATTTCGCTACTCGCGATTGTGCTTTGGCGAGTCCGAATTTCTCCTACTATTCTGAAAATCTTTGCTCCAATTGGACAAATTTCTTATGCGTTTTATGTCATTCATTTACCTGTGATGGAAGCAATTCAGCAATTCTTTCCCATTCAAGGAACGCTCTGGAGCTATTTGCTGCGATTGATTATTTGGTTCGGACTCTCGATCGGGTTGTCGATTCTACTAGAGCGAATTCTACAGCCCATGATTCGCAAAAAACTCACCCCACTGCTGATCTGTTGAACATGACTGCTGCTCTCAACACCATTACTCTCGCCCATCCCGCTCCCACA
The DNA here is from genome assembly GCF_017302695.1 of Leptolyngbya sp. UWPOB_LEPTO1. Lineage (NCBI taxonomy): Bacteria > Bacillati > Cyanobacteriota > Cyanophyceae > Leptolyngbyales > Leptolyngbyaceae > Leptolyngbya > Leptolyngbya sp. UWPOB_LEPTO1. Next base: position 507,323 of record NZ_JAFLCJ010000001.1, read on the forward strand.
CCATTTGTGCAACAAGTGGGACGAGCACTCTATGAAGCAAATCTTCTCAGTCAATTCGCAACGACGATCGTTTATCGCCCGGATCGCGGTCTGACCAGAACATTGACAACCTTGAGCGATCGTATTCACTTCGATCTCGCAAAACAACTCTCTCGCAGAGCCATCACAGAGTTTCCGCTGACTCTAGTCAAAGACAATCCTTGGTACGAAATTTTGCAACTATGTATCGGTCGAGTGGATCGCGATCGACGAGTCAGCGATTGGTTTTTTCATCGTGGGCTGAATGCTTACGATCATTGGGTTGCTCAAGAAACAGTGCGCTCGAGTCAGGCAGTTTATGGATATGAAACGGCTTGCCTTGCGACATTTGAGGCATCAAAACAAAAGGGAATTGCTTGTATCTATGATGTTCCAGCACCAGAACATGAATTTGTCGAAAATCTACTTTCTCAGGAACTTCAGCGCTATCCCGAACTAGAAACTCCCTACCGCAAATATGTGAGACAGCGCCAGGCAGAACGCACACAGCGACGTAGACGAGAATGGGAGCTTGCAGATGTCGTGATTGCAAATTCTGAATTTACGAAAGCGTCTTATGCTGCAGCTGGATTGGATGTGACAAAAGTTCGAGTCGTTCCTTATGGTGCACCACCTGTAAACTTAGCGGCAGTGAAAGAACCACGATCGCAGTCTACTCCGATACAGTTTTTATGGGCAGGAACCTTCAGTATCCGCAAAGGAGCACATTATTTACTTCAGGCATGGCAACAACTACAACCCCAGCACGCTCAGCTCCAAGTTTTGGGATCAATGGGATTACCTGCTACCTTAACAGCTGATCTTCCTGACTCTGTCCACCTTTCTGGAACCGTACCGCGCACAGTGCTTTACGAACGATATCGCCAAGCGGATGTCCTTGTTTTCCCCACACTCTGCGATGGATTTGGAATGGTTGTGACCGAAGCATTTGCTCAAGGCTTACCTGTGATTACGACCGATCGAGCAGGTGCAGCAGATTTGATTCAACAGGGAGTGAATGGACTAATTGTTCCCGCAGGTGATCCTGACGCGCTGGCAGAAACATTGAACTGGTGTATGACTCATCGTTCAGAACTGCAAGCAATGCGCCAAGCTGCTTTGGAGACTGCCGAAAAATGGCAATGGTCAGATTATCGTCGATCGCTGATTGAGAACTTACGAGATGGGTTGAGTGCCGCAGGATTTACGCTATGAAGCGAGTGTGTTTAGTCAGTCCTGGTCATGTTGGCTCTAATCCTCGATTGGTAAAAGAAGCAAATAGTCTTCATACGGCAGGGTATCAGGTGCGAGTCGTGGCGGGAAATTACATGGCAGAAGTCCGCCCATTAGATGCCGCAATCTTATCTAAGGCAGAGTGGTCTTGGGTACAAGTCGGACTTGGATCTCTCATCGACTATTCCAGCCGTCGAATTCGCCAAGAACTAGCTCGCAAGATTGTTCAGAAAATGCCTCATCTGACTTGGGCAGTCTGGGCGCATAGTCCAATGAGCGATCGACTTGCAAAAGCGGCAATGGCAGAACCCGCTGATCTCTATATCGCTCATTGTTTAGCGGCTCTTCCTGCGGTTGCGATCGCGGCTAGACATCACAAGGCTCGTTTTGGATTTGATGCGGAAGATTTTCACACGGGCGAACTAGAAGATACTCCCGAAAACCAGGCAGAAATTCAAATTCGCGATCACATTGAACGCACTTTATTGCCTCACTGTGATCATCTCACCGCAGCTTCACCCAGGATCGCAGATGCCTATGTAAAACGATACGGGGTTGAGATGGAGCCGATCTTAAACGTTTTTCCTTTATCTGAAGCCCCGGATTCGTCACCAAAACAGTCCAGACCCGTTCCTTCTCTCTATTGGTTCTCGCAGACGATCGGAGCAGGGCGTGGCATTGAAGCGATTGTGCAGGCAATGGGACAGATGCAAACGCCTGTCGAGCTACATTTGCGTGGAATTCTCGCCAATGGCTATCGAGATCAACTGATGCAGTTAGCAGAGACCATGAACTTGTGCGATCGCATTCACTTTCTTCCGTCTGCTCCCCCTCCAGACATGATCAAACTTGCTGCACAACATGACATTGGTTTGTCGCTAGAACTGACCACTCCTCGCAATCGCGATTTGTGTCTGACTAACAAAATTTTTACCTATCTGTTAGCAGGGTTACCCGTGCTAATGAGCATAACGCAAGCACAGCTAGAATTATCCCGACGACTCGGATCTGCCTCTGTATTAATAGATGTCCATAATCCAACCAAAATCGCGAACACGCTCGATCACTGGCTATCGAACCGGGATCACTTGACTCAAGCTCGTCAGCAGGCTTGGCAGTTAGGGCAAAGCCACTATAACTGGGAGATCGAACAGCATCGCTTTTTATCTGTTGTCCACCGAGCACTGCTATGAACTTTTCTGGAATTTCCTATCAATCTCCTCTTGGTAAACTGCTACGATCGCCGTTACAGTGGTTGCCTAAAGAGATGCAAATGACGATTTTACAAGGCAAGCTCAAAGGCAAACGCTGGACAGTTGGATCGAGTCAGCATGGTTGCTGGTTGGGAAGTTACGAATACGATAAGCAGCAATTGTTAGAACAGACGATTGCGGCAGGCAGTATTGTGTTTGACTTGGGTGCGCATGTAGGATTCCACACCCTGTTAGCTTCGGCGCTCGTAGGTTCATCCGGTCGTGTCTTTGCATTCGAGCCGATGCCGAAGAACTTACACTATTTGAAACAGCACTTAAAGATGAATCAGATTCAGAATGTCACCGTGATTGAGGCTGCCATTTCTGATACCGATGGAGTTGCATCATTTGATCTAGCTGCAAGTAGTTTTCATGGACATTTAGCTGCACAAGGTAGCTTACAAGTCAGAACTATCAGTCTAGATAGTTTACTGAATCAAGGCGAAATTCCTCTGCCTGATTACATCAAAATGGATGTTGAAGGTGCGGAAGTTGCTGCATTACAGGGAATGAGAACGATTCTAGAGCAAGCACATCCTACGATCGTATTAGCAACCCACGGTGATGAGATTCAGCAACAGTGCCGCGAGTTATTAACGGCGATAGGATATCAATTTCAGGTCATTGGGGATAAACCGCTAGAGAGTGCTGACGAGTTGCTGGTTTATCATCCTAGCCGGGGCGTTCACAGAGTTTTGCAATGAGAATTTTACTAACGGCTGACCCTGAGCTTCCAGTTCCACCCACACTGTATGGAGGAATTGAGCGAATTGTTGATTTGTTGATTACGCAACTCAAACAGCGTGGACATACGGTTGGATTAGTCGCGCACCGAGATTCAAACACGCTTGCCGATCGACAATTTGTCTGGAAAGGGCAACGATCGCAGGACAAATTAGATGCGATTCAGAATACTTTGCTGCTCAAATCAGCGATTCGTGACTTTCAACCGGATCTCATTCATAGCTTTTCGCGCATTCTCTACCTACTCCCACTACTACGATCGACGATTCCCAAAATTATGTCGTATCAGCGCTATCCCAGTGCACGAACCACGAGTTGGGCAGTTAAACTGGCTGGAGAATCGCTGACCTTCACAGGCTGTAGTGAGTATATTTGTCGAGCAGGTCGCGCTTCTGGGGGCATCTGGCATCCGATTCACAACTGTGTAGAACTCGAGAAATATACCTTTCGTCCTACTGTGGATGAAGATGCGCCGCTTGTGTTTTTGAGTCGAATTGAACGAATTAAAGGAGCACATACGGCGATCGAGGCGGCTCGGAGATCGAATCGTCGTTTACTGATTGCTGGAAACTACAGCACAACTGGAGAAGCAGGACAGTACTGGCGCGAAGAGATTGAGCCGCATTTAGGTAAAGACGGGATTGAGTATGTCGGTGCGGTAAATGACCAGCAGAAAAACGAATTGCTTGGTCAGGCAGCCGCGATGATCGTCCCGATCGAGTGGGATGAACCTTTTGGAATTGTATTTACCGAAGCTTTAGCCTGTGGAACTCCTGTGATTTCTTGTCCACGGGGGGCACTCCCGGAGATTGTGCGTCCAGGAATAGATGGCTTTTTGATCGATTCAATCGATGCAGCATGTGATGCGATCGCACAAGTTTCAAAGCTAGATCGATCAAAGTGCCGTCAACGAGTCGAACAATGCTTTGCTGCACCTGCGATCGTCACTCAGTATGAACAGCTTTATCAAAAACAGATTCAGTTCAAGAACTTGAGACAGAAACAGCAATGCTGAGATTAAAGATAGCGAAGAAAAGTCTCATTCAGAATGAGAGCATTAAGTATAAATTTATTCCTGATCAAGCTGCATATCCGCCGTATCTATAGGTGGTGTTTTCCGTGATGGAGATATGCTTTGGCTCGTCGAGTTCTAATAGTCAGCCCTCATTTTCCGCCCTTTAATGCGCCAGATCATCAGCGGATTAGAATGTCTTTGCCGTATTTTGAGGCTTTTGGCTGGAACCCGTGGATTTTAACCGTCGAAACAGAAACGATCGGAGGAACAAAAGATCCGTGGTTGCTGAGAACAGTGCCAGAAACGATACCCATTACGCAGACGCCAGCACTTCCGATTAAGCTCACACAACGAGTCGGACTGGGAAATATTGGATGGCGATGCTTGCCGTATTTTCTGCAAATGGGCGATCGCTTAATCAAGGAACAGAAATTTGACCTGATCTATTTCTCCACGACCGTATTTTTAACCATGGGACTTGCAGCCCGATGGCGACGAAGATTTGGTGTTCCTTATGTTCTAGATTTTCAAGATCCTTGGCGCAGTAACTATTATCAGAATGCTCCCACTACCAAGCGCCCCGGTGGACGATTCAAATACGGATTTGCTCAAACGGTTGCGAAGACTCTAGAACCTAGAGCCATGCGCCAGGTGAGTCATGTGATTAGCGTTTCGGCTGCCTATCCTCAAACCTTGAAACAACGCTATTCATGGCTGAGAGATGACCAGTTTACCGTGCTCCCGTTTGGTGCACCAGAAGCGGATTTTGAACAATTACCGACTTTGGGAATCAAGCAGCGTATCTTTGATCCTAAGGATGGGAAACGGCATTGGGTTTATGTGGGACGCGGTGGAGCAGACATGGCATTCTCACTCCGATCGCTCTTTTCCACCATTCGACAAGAACGCGATCGCAATCCTGAAGTCTGGAAATCAATTCAACTTCACTTTGTCGGAACAAGCTACGCAACCGATGATCGGGCTGAGAAAACGATCGAGCCGATTGCTCAGGAACTTGGTATCAGTGATTTAGTTCGAGAACATACGGAACGAATTCCCTACTTTGAAGCACTCCAAACGTTAGTAGACAGCGATACAATTGTGCTGATTGGCTCAGACGATCCGAGCTATACCGCCTCTAAGCTTTATCCCTGCATTCTCGCTCGTAAGCCGATTCTGGCGATCTTTCACGAGGCAAGTTCCGTCGTTTCGATTCTGCGATCGACCCAAGCAGGACAAGCCGTGACCTTTAATGCCCAAACCACTTGCGAACAGTTGCAACCTGCGATCGCACAAGCACTCAATACTTTGATCGCTTTACCTCGTTCGTTTCAGCCCGCTACAGATTGGTCTGCGTTTGCACCTTACACCGCTAAAGAAATGACGCGGCAACAATGTGCCATCTTCGATCGTTGTCTTCTACCTACTCCAGTGCCCTCATGACCCAAGCTGCTCTCGAATCTTTTCCCATCCAACTCTCTCGCCAACGCCACGACCAACTGCTGAGTGTGTTTTGGTGTGGTGCGATCGCGATTTTATTGTATGAAATTTATGGAGTGCAGACCGGATCGATCTGGAGCCAGGCGAGTGCCATCTTGATTACGATCGTCTCATTGATCCCGTTCTACTTGTGGTGTTCGGGTCGAGTGTTAGGAATGCCAGTCTTTCCGATGTTCGCTCTGACCTTTGTTTGGACTTATGCTTTTCCATTGATTAGCAATCATCCGGTTGTGATCACGTATACGCCTCAGAGCCATCTATTTGCTGCTGTAACCGTTGCAGGAACGCTTTTACTTGGCACTTGGGTGTGGTATCGATTTGTCACGGCTATTCCCCCACAACCGAGCTACTATCGTGCTTTAGGAGTTCGGAAAGGAGATCAGTTTTTTCTCGTTGCTCTTGCCTCTAGCGTTGTCTTTAATATCTGTAATGCGGCAGGATGGATCACGATTACAGGTCCGCTCTTTTCGATTATTCGGAATTCAACGTTAGGACTGACTGCAATTTCTACCTTTGTGCTGTGTTATCGTTTCGGCGCTCAGTCGCTGTCTCGACGGCAAATCACGCTCTTAATCGGGCTAATTTTAAGCTTTGTTTTGACCGATGCGTTGAGCTTTCTCTTAATTGGAACGGCTTCAATTTCCATGATCGCGATCTCAGCTTACACGATCGGACGAAAAAAAGTGCCGATCATTGCGATCGCGGTTTTCTTTGCGTTGCTGACGTTTCTGAACTATGGCAAAGCAGATATGCGAGGAAAATACTGGTTTTCGGATGTTCAGCCGAACGTGGTCCCTTGGGAATATCCAGCCTTATATGGGGAATGGATTGATTATTCTTGGAAATTTGTTCAGAAGCGGGAAAAGCAGGAAACTGAGGAAGAGCGATCGTTTACACAGCGTGCCAGCGTCATCCACATGCTGCTGCTCGCACAAAATCTAAGTCCAGAAAAGCTGCCTTATCTCAATGGTGCAACTTACGCGATTATTCCTCAGATTCTAGTTCCTCGAATCTTTGTTGAAAATCGCATTCGGAGTCAGGAAGGAACTCATATGCTAAGCGTTCACTATGGACTACAAACCGAGGAAGCAACCCAAGTGACTTCGATTTCTTGGGGATTGTTAGCAGAGGCTTACGGTAATTTTGGCTTGCTCGGCTGTGCAGGACTCGCGATCGTGTTAGGCGCATTCTATGGAAAGGCAACACAATTAAGCATTAATGCACCACTCTTATCCATCCGATCGCTCTTTACAATTCTGTTAGTGACGTTTGCTTTTCAAACCGAATGGACGGCGGGAACTTATCTAGCAGCATTGGCACAAGCGAGCTATCTTCTGTTAGGAATTGCGATCGTCTTTATGGAAAACTATCGCGTTCCACCTTCTGCGATCGTGGCATTTCTGGAGGCTTCAAGACTCGAATGAAACGCCTCGCGATTATTACTTCTCACCCCATTCAGTACTACGCTCCTTGGTTTCGGCACCTTAGTACAGTGTTTGCTGTTCGAGTGTTTTATCTATGGGATTTTGGTGTCACTAAAACGCTGGATCAAGGATTTCAGCAGGCAATTCAGTGGGATATTCCATTGCTCTCAGGCTATGAGTATGAGTTTGTGCCGAATATCAGTTCTGATCCAGGAACCCATCATTTTTGGGGCTTACAAAATCCATCTTTACTCGCGCAAGTGAAGCAATACCAACCGGATACAGTATTGCTGATGAACTATAACCATGCCAGTTTGTATCGATTCTTGTGGAGTTGGACAGATACACCGCTTTTGTTTCGCGGCGACTCGCATCGATTGATCCCCGCAACTGGGCTGAAAGCAACTGTGAGACGACAGATCATCTCCACGATCTATCGTCGGTTCGCAGCTTGTTTGTATGTGGGGAAAGCAAACTATGAGTACTTTCGGTTTCATCGGGTTGCTCCAGAGCGATTATTTTTCTCACCTCATGCGATCGACAATGATCGCTTCATTTCACAAGCCGCCCAAAATCAAGCAATCGATTGGAAACGACAGTTAGGGATTCCACTGGATCATTCAGTCATTCTGTTTGCCGGAAAGTTTGAACCAAAAAAACGTCCGCTCGATCTTCTACACGCCTTTCTCAAAGCCAACCTTTCTCAAGTTGCGCTCTTGTTTGTGGGAGCAGGATCGCTAGAAGCCGAACTGAAAACAACTGCTGCAAGTCACCCGAATATTTACTTTGCACCGTTTCAGAATCAAAGTCAGATGCCGCGAACTTATGCGATCGCAGATGTGATGGTGTTACCGAGCTATGGTGCTTGGGAAACGTGGGGTCTTGCGGTCAATGAAGCGATGTGCCTTGAATGTCCAGTGATTGTCAGTTCTCATGTCGGCTGTGCTCAAGACTTAGTGACTCCGTTTGAAACAGGGTTGATGTTTCCGGCAGGAGATGTCCAAGCGTTGGCTGAATGTTTACAGGAAGCATTTTCGGATCGCGATCGCCTTAAAACCTGGGGCAAAAATAGCAGGACTCGGATTACTCAATATTGCTATGAAACTGCAACTGCTGGCTTGCAGACTGCCATGACTACACTGCTTCCTGAAACATAGGAATGACCTGAAGATGCTACACTCTAACACCCAATTGCACCTGTGGATTCCTGAATTGTTTACATCCAAAGGAGGAATTCAATCTTACTCCGCTTACTTTCTCGCTGCTTTACAGCAGAGTATTCCACCCACCCAGCTAGAGATTTTTCTCAAAAATGATGCGATCGCAAATTTACCTCTATCTTCGCAACCCCAATGGCATTGTGCAGGTCACTATCCCACTTCATTGCGAACTCTGCTATTTTCGGCTCAACTGCTGAAGTATGGCATTCAACACCGTCCCGATTTAGTGATTACCACGCATCTCAACTTTACCCTTGCTGCCAACGTGCTAAAACGCCTCGCAAATGTTCCTTATTGGACAGTCGCGCATGGTATCGAAGCTTGGGATATTAACAAACCTGCACTCAGAACTGCTTTGCACCACGCTGATCGCATTCTGGCAGTGAGTCGCTACACAGGCGATCGCTTGATTCAAGAACAAGGATTAGATCCGAAAAAAGTCGTTGTACTGCCCAATACTTTCGATAGCGATCGCTTTCAAATCAGTGAGAAACCAATTCATCTATTAAAAAAATATCAGTTACAGCCGGATCAGCCGATCATTCTCACGGTCTGTCGATTAGCTCCTCAAGAACGCTACAAAGGCTATGACCAAGTTTTCGCAGCACTGCCTCTGATTCGTCAAGCAATTCCGCATGTTCATTACATGATTGTCGGTCAGGGTAGCGATCGATCAAGAATTGAACAATTAATCTCAGACCTAAATCTGCAAAACTGTGTCACGCTGGCAGGTTTCGTCCCTGATCAAGAGTTGTGTGATTACTACAACCTCTGTGATGTATTTGCGATGCCCAGTAAGCGAGAAGGATTTGGAATTGTCTATCTAGAAGCGATGGCTTGTGGAAAACCTGTGTTGGGCGGAAATCAAGACGGCTCGATCGATGCACTTTGCCAAGGTAAATTAGGGGCGTTAGTCGATCCAGAAGACATCAGCACAATTGCAGCAACACTCACTCAAATCTTACAAAAACACTATCCAAACCCGCTTCTATATGAGCCTCATCTACTCCGACAGCATGTGATTGAGACATTTGGGTTCAAGAAATTTCAAGCCACGCTGACTGATTTACTGATGTCTTAGAGGGTGTAAATAGCGTTTATTGCATTCCCGCCTCCGAAATAGAACGGAGCGAGGAAGCTTTTTACACCTTTCAGATATGCTTTCAACGATCAATCCAAAATGGCAGTTCAATCTGTCCTGATTCGCGATCAACAAATTGTACTTCTAAGTAGCCCCTTGTTTCAGAGAATGTAAGTAGATGTCCGATGAATTCCCGGCGGCACTGCTCGATCAAGCCAAAGCACATCAATCACTTGACCCTCAAGCTCTGAAAGTGTGTCATGTGATTGCTTGTATTAATCAAAACATTGGTGGACCTGCTCTCTCAGTCACCAATCTGACCGAAGCTCTGAGCCAAACCACAATCGAGCCGCATCTCTGGACCCTCCACTATCCTGAGCATGGTTCACAACTCCAACCTTTTGGAGTTCAGTTTCATAGTTATCCAGCCACCTTTCTCACAAGACATGGTCGAGGATTTCATCCGATCGCCGATCGTGCCTTGCATAAATTAGCCGCACAAGACCTCAACCTGATTCACAATCATGGGGTGTGGATGTTTCCTAACCGCTACGCCCGTCAAGCTGCTCAGCGTTATGATCTACCGCTCGTAATTTCGCCACGGGGAATGTTAGAGCCTTGGGCGCTTCAGTGGAGTGGACTGCGAAAACGAGTCGCATGGTGGCTCTATGAGCGAGAAAACTTAGAGCGAGCCACCCTGTTTCATGCCACATCTGAGATGGAAGTGCAAGCGATTCGACAACTAGGATTTCAACAACCGATCGCATTAATCCCCAACGGCGTATCGATTCCAAATCTCGAACAGATTCCAACGAAAGCTGTACTCACCACACAGTTTCCAACCTTAGCAAACAAACGCTGGCTCCTCTTTCTCTCGCGACTGCATCCGAAAAAGGGACTTGATCGACTCCTTCAGGTTTGGCATCAGTTGGAAGCACAATTTCCAGAGTGGCAACTCGTGATTGCAGGTCCAGATTTGATTGGCTATCAAGCGGAACTGATTGCGCTCACTACAAAGCTAAATCTTCAGTCCCGCGTTACGTTTACAGGAATGTTGTCAGGTGATCAAAAAGCAGCCGCATTAGGCAATTCAGAATTATTTGTACTACCTTCTCACTCTGAGAATTTTGGCATTGCAGTGGCAGAAGCCTTGTCCTACGCCGTTCCAGTGATCACAACCCACGGTACACCTTGGCAAGACTTGCACCGCGCTAACTGTGGGTGGTGGATTGAAAATCAGACTGAGCCATTAACTCAGGCATTAACTGAAGGAATGCAACTTTCCGATTCAGACCGTCGCTCGATGGGACTCAACGGACGGGCATTAGTCACAAAAAACTATGCCTGGAGTTCGATCGCTCAAACCATGTCCGCCGTCTACCGCTGGATCATGCAGGGTGGAATTCCTGTGGAAAGTATTCGATTCGATTAACCAAGATCAAAAAGCAACCTGGGTGTTTTTATGAAAATTGCGATCGCGATGGGTCCTTGGTTTCCCGTTCCCGCTATTCAAGGCGGAGCTGTTCCTCGATTTTGGCAAGGGTTAGCCGAGCAATTTGCCGCTTCTGGGCATCAAGTGACGATGCTTTGTCGGAGTCATCCTGAACAGCCCGATTATGAAGTCATCAATAGGGTTCAATATGTGCGACGGGGTGGATTTCCTCAGAGTCCGAACATCTGGCTAGATCTCGTCAAAGATTTGGTCTATGCGATTACCACAACGCCAATGTTGCCTCGAACAGATGTGTTGGTGATCAACGATTTTTGGCTCCCTGCTTTTGCTCAATTCCATCCTTTAGTAGATAAGGTCGTTGTTAATGTCGCTCGTTTTCCTAAAGGGCAATTTCGACTCTATCAGTATGTGGATCAGTTTGCAGTCGTATCGCGTCCGATCCAAACCGCCGTTGCTAGGCAATATCCTGCTATTACGGATCGAATGCGGGTGATTCCGAATGCGATCGACACTTCTGTTTTCTACCCTTCAATTTCCTCGATCGAACGTTCCGAAAAGGTCCTGCTTTATGTCGGTAGACTTCACCCAGAGAAGGGAATTCACTTGCTTATTGATGCATTTGCCAAGTTTTCCAAGCGATTTCCCGATGTCAAGCTAAAAATTATCGGTCCTGCACAAGGCAATCAAGGCGGTGGTGGAGAGAACTACTTAGCCACACTCAAACAGAAAGCGATCGGACTCAAAATCAAATTTGTCGGTCCGATCTTCGACCCCCATCAACTTTCAGAGACCTATCGAGCCGCAGATTTATTTTGCTATCCTTCACTTGCTGAGAAAGGTGAGTCTTTCGGTGTTGCGCCCCTAGAAGCGATGGCATGTGGATTAGTCCCGATCGTCTCCAACTTAGCTTGTTTTCAGGACTTTATTGAACACAAGCACACAGGCTATATCTTTGATCACCAAAGTTCTCAGCCTGCCGATCAATTAGCGCTAACTTTAGAGACCGCGTTCTCGAATTGGTCGAGCACCTGCAAAATTGCTAGAGACGCAGCACAAAAGGCAGCGCAATATAGCTACGAGAAAATCGCGCAACAGTATCTCGCCGAGTTCGAGCAATTGCTGAGAACTTGATGAGAAAACGGCTTTGTTGCATGAATAACAAACTTGACGATTCCGGAATTGAAGAAGACTGAGATTAAGAGCGTATTTCTAAACTAAAGATCACGCCAATCGGAGTGCTTCTTCACCAGTGAGCTTCTTCGAGAGCCAAAAACTCAGCATGGTTTTTTGCTACAACATCACCAGGTAGATAGTAAACCCAATACACCAAGAGGTAAGCAATCAGATTCCGGGTGCAGCGCACACCGACAACTGTTCTTCATCCTCGACGCTGCACCGCTTGGAGAAACTCAATCGTGCCGAACTCCGTGTCAGCTAGTACAATCACAGGCGCATCTAGAGCTAAAGCCGTTGGCACAGTTGCGAGTAACTTACATGCCAATTGAGCGAGACTGGTCTGACCCTTGCCGCGCCAAACCCGAACACTCCACGGAATGCGCCAATCGCCCAGATTGAGATACAACACCACCAGATGCAACCCTCGCTTGCTGTTGAGCATTCGCACCCAAGGGTCAGGCATCTCTGGGTTCTCGATCAGCGTACTCAGATGCAAGAACTTGCCGCACTTCATCTAAGGTCGTCATGTAAACGATTCGCGATCGCTCCAGCATCCTCTTGCCCCAACAGATGAAATATTCTTTGCTCGCGATGAAATTTGCTACGCAGATCAAATCTTTGGTGTGAAATAGGCAGAAGCCTGATGCAGACATCCAATACTGCTTGGGACACATTCGATTTTTCTGCGGAATATACTGAACTGTTGCGATCGTCCGCCTTTATAAAATCACCCCTGAAATGCGAAAAGTCTGTTATTTGGCTGGTATCTTAACAAAACTCAGGATAAATTATCGGGTAACGTCACGATTCATTTAGGAGCGAACGTCATATGTGCGGAATTGTCGGCTACATCGGGACACAAGAAGCCAGTGGAATTCTGCTGGAAGGGCTTCGCAAATTAGAATATCGCGGCTACGATTCTGCCGGAATCGCAACGATTTTAGAGGGCGAAATTCACTGTGTACGGGCAAAAGGGAAACTGCACAATCTTGAAGAAAAATTAGCAGGCGAAACCAATCCCGCTCGTACCGGAATCGCGCATACACGCTGGGCAACTCACGGGAAACCCGAAGAATATAACGCCCATCCACACATGGATATGCAACAGCGGATTGCGGTGATTCAAAATGGCATTATCGAAAATTATCGCGAATTGCGCGAAGAACTAAAAGCACGCGGCTGTGAGTTTCGCTCGGAAACAGATACCGAAGTCGTGCCGCACCTCATCGCAGAAGAATTGAGTAAAGCGGAAAAATCTGCCGAATTTCCCTTGCTCGAAGCCGTTCGATCAGTTGTGAATAAGCTGCAAGGAGCCTTTGCGATCGCAGTGATTTGCGCCGATTATCCCGATGAAATTATCGTCGCCCGTCAACAGGCTCCCGTCGTTCTCGGCTTTGGGCAAGGTGAATTCTACTGTGCGTCTGATACGCCTGCATTAATTCCCTACACCCGTGCCGTGTTGAATCTGGAGAACGGGGAATTAGCAAGAATGACACCGATCGGGGTGGAAATTTACAGCTTTGAAGGACAACGCTTGAAGAAGAAACCCCGCACCCTGGATGTCAATCCCGTCATGGTGGAGAAGCAAGGCTTCAAACACTACATGCTGAAAGAAATTTACGAACAGCCTGGTGTAGTTCGCGCCTGTTTAGAGGCTTACTTTGACACAGAATGGAGTGCGGCGAAAGCTTCTTCTCCAACGAAGATTGGACTTTCGGATGCTGTGTTGGATGATTTACAACAAGTTCAGATCATTGCTTGTGGAACCAGTTGGCACGCAGGCTTAGTCGGAAAATACTTGCTCGAACAATTAGCAGGCATTCCCACCTCAGTACACTATGCGTCTGAGTACCGCTATTCGGCATCGCCGTTAACTAAAAATACGTTGACGATCGGGGTGACTCAATCCGGCGAAACGGCTGATACCTTAGCAGCGTTAGCAATGGAACAAGAACGTCGATCGACGTTAAGTTCAGGCTTTGAGGCGAGACTCTTGGGGATTACAAATCGTCCTGAAAGCTCACTGGGTCATCTCGTTCCCAATATCATTGAGACTCATGCAGGGATTGAGATTGGCGTAGCTGCTACAAAGACTTTTGTAGCACAAGTCATGGCATTTTATAGTTTGGCGATCGATCTGACGTACCGCCGCCAAGCAAGATCATCTGAAGCTTTAGAACAGTTGCTTGACGGATTGCGGCAGCTCCCTGCTCAGATTGAATTGATTCTAGAAAGCCAAGAGCGCTATATCGAAGAACTAGCGCATGATTTCGCAGAAACACAGGATTTCATTTTCCTCGGACGAGGCATCAATTTCCCGATCGCGTTAGAAGGGGCGCTGAAATTGAAAGAGATCAGCTACATTCACGCAGAAGGCTATCCAGCGGGTGAGATGAAACATGGACCGATCGCATTATTAGATGCTAAGGTTCCGGTTGTCACGATCGCAATGCCAGGAACTGTGTTTGAGAAAGTGTTGTCGAATGCTCAAGAAGCACGGGCGCGGGATGCTCGCTTGATTGGTGTTACCCCAATGGATGAGCAGGAAGCAGCAGATACATTTGACACACTGATTCCAGTGCCTCATGTCGATGAGATCCTATCGCCGATCTTAACGGTGATTCCGTTGCAGTTATTGGCGTATCACATTGCAGCACGACGCGGTTTAGATGTGGATCAGCCCCGAAATTTAGCGAAAAGTGTCACTGTAGAGTAAAGCATACTCCTAGTAGCTTGTATTGTTTGACTGAAAAAAGTCAAATCGTCATTCAACGGCTACTAGGAGACTATATGACTAATCCTGGATATATTTCGTACTATCCAGGATTTTTTATAGCATGTTGGATAGTACGTGACAAGTCAATCAATTTTATCTTTCGGATCTTCGCGCCTTGCTAATTGACTCCGAGTAACTTATGAGTCTGCAATCCCATTCGCCATTTTGGCTGCTGCTTTACGTATTCAAAAATTAAACTTGTGCTTTCTTGACTGCTCCATTCGGGTTGCAGGTAACGCATTGCTCGATCGCTGACTTGCTGAGATTGCTGTTCTGCCCATTCAAAATCTGCTGCCTGAGTAATCACAACTTTCAACTCATCCACATGAGCATAAACGCTCTCATGCGGCGGCTTAAATTGCTTCGGTGAAAGCGTCACCCAATCAAACGTCCCGCTGAATGGATGTGCGCCAGAGGTTTCGAGATGGAGCCTTAATCCCTCGTCTTTTAATGCTTTGGTTAATTCAGTTAAGTCGTGCATTAAAGGTTCGCCTCCGGTAATCACGACGATCGCGCTTTTCACCTCGATCGCCAGGTTCACGAGTTCTTGAATGGATTGACGGGGATGTCGTTTTGCGACCCAAGATTCTTTCGTGTCACAGAACCAGCAACCAACATCACAACCGCCTAATCGAATAAACAACGCACTGGTTCCTGTCCAAGCGCCCTCTCCTTGGACAGAGTGAAACGTCTCCACAATCGGTAAAGTCTGTGCTTCTGTGCTAATCATCTTCGTACTCTGCCCAAGAATTTGGGGTTTCTGATACTGCAACTTTGAGCTTAATTTCAGATGGAAGGTCTTTCTTGGTTTTGTCGTAAATGTATTTGGCGATCATTTCAGCCGTCGTTTCGTATCCTTCTGGCAAAACTTCATTTAATACACAATGATCCAAGCCACCTTTGAGCACATCTTTTTTCGCCCATTTTAAGGTTCTAAAGTCAGCCACCATGACCGGATGGGGACAGAATTCAGAGGCATGAAGTTGAGATGCGATCGCGCTAATTCTCACCGTGTAAGTATGTCCATGCATACGCCCACAGGGTCCGTCATAATCCCGAATCCAATGTGCGGCATTGAACGTAAATTCTGTAGTGACTGTCCATTTCGGCATACGCCCCTCGCAAAAAACGCTAGAAGTTCTAGCGTAAATCACACAGGGCTTTTTTTGGGGTAGATTTATTCACAATTGTGAGATTGTGTCAGTATCATATGCAGCTTTTTCATAAAAAAGGAGTCTCATTGTTGAGACTCCGGGCTGCGTGAAAAGTGAACACCTGAAGTGAATCGTCTAGCACTCGTTCAGCGAAGTTAAAACGAGCGACCTAGACAAGCTGATTGCGTTCTGCTTCAAGCAGAGAGAGGAGATTGTAATCGCCATTTTGACGTGCAACTTCGATGCGGTGCTGCAAATTGCGTTGCAAGTTCGCGTGGTGGGTTGCAGCCAAGTTGGCGATCGTATTCAATCTAGAGGTCACTGGTCGATCCCCCGATGCGCCAACCCAGTATCGCACGCCGCGATAAATTAACTCATGCGGACGGCGCGCTTCGGCAGGTTGGGCAGGTTGAGTCGGATCCATTTGGTAGCGATTGCCGCGATAGGTCAATGTAATCGGCTCGCGAGAACTAAAAACGCGATCGACCGGATTGGTTCGCGGTTGGGTTGGGTCGTATTCGTATTCAACACCACGGTAAATCAGTCTCATAACCGCCTCGAAAAGTAAGAATGAAGTGAGTTTGAGGCGCGTTCCTTCAGGAGAACTCCTTACTTCCGTCTCTAGTTACCAGAGATGAACGTTTATGTTTGTATTATACACTACGGTTTTCAGGTTTCCGCAAGAGGATTGTAATATTCTGTCAATAGTTAGAGCGCGATCTGCGTGGGGATCATTACGCTACTAAGTGATGTGATCCATAGAAGTTATGCAGATTCAAACGCCGGATTGGGTGAAGCACGCAATTTTTTATCAGATTTTTCCCGATCGCTTTTCCCGGGCGACTCAGCCGTATAAGAAACTCCTCAAGCAGATGCCCTGGGAAGACTGGGATGCGACCCCAACACTGCAAGGTTACAAAGGGGGAGACTTATGGGGCGTAATGGAACGGTTGGATTACATTCAAGACTTGGGCGTGAATGCGATTTACTTTACGCCGATCTTTCAGTCTGCTAGTAATCATCGCTATCATACGCACGATTACTATCGGGTTGACCCGATGCTCGGTGGCAATGAGGCGTTTCGCGATTTACTAGATGCAGCGCACGATCGCGATATTAAAGTCGTGCTAGATGGTGTGTTTAATCACTCCAGTCGCGGCTTCTTCTTTTTTCATGACGTTCTAGAAAATGGGAGCAATTCTCCCTGGCTCGATTGGTTCAAGATTCACGAATTTCCGCTGCATCCTTACACGGGCGAGTTTCCGGCAAACTATGAAGGATGGGCAGGAAATCGGGCGCTGCCTGTGTTTAATCATGACAATCCAGCCGTGCGCGAATACATCATGGAGATTGCTGAATATTGGATCGAATTCGGGATTGATGGTTGGCGTTTAGATGTCCCCTTCGAGGTTAAGGCTCCCGGATTTTGGCAGGAGTTTCGCGATCGCGTCAAAGCGATTAATCCAGAAGCTTACATTGTTGGTGAAGTGTGGGGTGATTCGCGCGAATGGCTCGATGGAACTCAGTTTGATGGCGTGATGAATTACTTGTTTGCAGGTCCAACGATCGCATTTGCAGCAGGTGATCGCGTTGTTTTAGAGCAAGTTCAAGATCGCGATTATCACCCGTATCCGCCTCTATTCGCAGGTGAGTACGCTCAGAAAATGCAGAGCTTACTCGAACTTTATCCCTGGGAAATTCAGCTTACGCAACTCAATTTACTCGCCAGCCATGACACTGCACGATTACTCACTATTGCAGGAGGTGATCATGCGAGTGTTGAACTTTGTACACTCTTACTGATGACCTTTCCGGGCGCACCTAGTATTTACTATGGGGATGAAGTTGGCTTACCGGGTGGCATTGATCCAGATTCTCGTCGGGGGTTTCCAACTGAGGAAAATTGGAACTTAGATATTGATAAAGTCCATCGTCAATTGATTGCAATTCGTCATGCCTATCCAGCCTTGAGAACCGGAACTTATCAAGTGCTTCATGCCGAGGGAACGACTTATGTGTTTGAGCGATCGCTGGAGGATCAAACCGTGATCATTGCAGTGAATGTTGGCACAGTTCCCGTGAAAGTTGCCCTCCCTAAAATTGAGAAAGTTCTATATGGAGAACTCACCCTTGGGGAACAGGTAGAATTGCGCGATCGCGCAGGCTACATTCTGCTAGCATCCTCATCCCGATAGATCACCGAAGCTTTCTTTTGAAAGATGCCTCAGCGGTGGGACAGGACTAGGATAGTTCCAGATTTAATATTCTAGGAGTTATTCATATGCCAACAGGAAGCGAACGGACTCAAGCCAATCCGCAAATCGATGCAGAAGATAAACAGCTTGAGCAGGTGAATACGGTCAGTAGCGGTGAAGATCAAGCCTCACTTGCTGAACCGAAATCAACTGCGGATAAGATGGCAGCAGGGCGAGATGATGTTGATGAGCAAAACGAAAGCTTGCCCTCTGAAGTAACCGATAAGTTACTGGACGGTGCTGATCAAGTCTTTATGGCAGCGTTCAAGAACTCTCAAAGTGATGGTTTGAGCCGTGAGGCTGCGATGCAGGTAGCTTGGAACAGTGTCAAGCAAGGTTTTGAGAAAGGTGAAGATGGAAGCTGGCATCGCAAAGGTCATCCCGATGACAATGTTTACAGCGCAGGTGTTGAAGGTAGCGCAAGCTAGTCTACGGATTGTAAATTGATGCTAGAAAATTGCCCAACGATCGAGTCTAACCGTTGGGCAATTTTTTTGGCTTGAATGATTCAATCACCCAATATCGCATTCGACTTCAACTGAAATGGCAGAACTTGGTAACGACAAGGGCTGATTGAAATACACCATTGTTGTTGTCTGATTCACCTCAAATCCGATGCGCTTATAAAATTCCTGCTGATTCGTCGTCATCAGATAAAGCCGTTCTACGTTCGACACCTGCGGATGGCTCAGCACCGTCTGGACTAATTTTCGTCCCAATCCTGCGCCTTGATAGTCCGGATGTACGACCACATCCCAAATCGTAGCGCGATAAATTCCGTCCGAAGTCGCCCTGGCAAATCCAATCAACCGATCGCCATCCCAAGCCGAAATCACCGGGTCGCTATGCTTAATGGCGATCGCTAAATCTTCGACTTTGCGATCGCGCGCCCAAAATGCACTAAGTTGAAATAATTCTTGAAGTTGTTGGAGATCGATCTGAGTTTTGCGATCGCAAAACTGAACCTGACTGCAATCCATCCTGATGTCCTAAATTCTGAGTTGAAACTTTGTTGTATCGGAATTGGCAAAAAGTAACAGTCACAAATTTGTCACTTTAAAAACTATTCTGTGAAAGGTGAGTACTCAGAAACAATTTAATCTTGTTTTAAGTCACCCTTTCATCGGACTCAATGCAGTAAAGGTCTTCGCATGTCAAATTCACCTAAGCGCCGTCGGATTCGCAGACGATCTCCTGTGATTTTAATCGGAATTCTGTTGATTTGGAGTCTGATTTTAGGATGGGGTTTTTCTCAAGCAATGGAATCCCCCCCTGTCTCCAATGCGCCAGCCGAGATTGGCACAGTCGATGCTGTGACTGGCAATCTTAAACTCGCACAAGACGCTTATTTACAAAATTGCGCCACCTGTCATATCGGCATTCCACCTGCGATTTTCCCGACTCAAACCTGGCGCGACTTGCTGCAAGATTCCCAGCATTACGGCGCGACGCTGACTCCGCTTGTCGATCCAACGCGATCGCTCGTCTGGCGCTATCTGAGAACCTTCTCGCGTCAAGTCGTCGAAGGCGAACGCATTCCCTACCGCGTCAACGAATCTAAAGCCTTCAAAATCCTTCACCCCAAAGTCGAGCTTCCGAAACCGCTCAATCTTTCAACCTGTATTACCTGCCATCCTGGAACAAATCAATATAATTTCCGCAAGCTCAGCGCTGACTGGGAGAACGCTCCGTAAGGATTGAACCATACTCTCACTGTAGTAAAAAAGTAATAGTCGGCGTTCTCCGGAAAGTTCTGCATGAAAGTCTCCGTCTCTTTACCTGACGATTTGATTGCTGATATCGATCAGCATGTAGAAGATCGAAGCCAACTCATTGAATCCCTTCTGCAACACTGGCGCAGGGAACAGGAACAGCAAGCCTTAGTCGAAGCCTCTCTTGCACTGGATGAACTAAAGGGGAACTGGGAGGAGGAATGGCAACAAGCAGCCATTACCGATTGGGAAGCATCTGGTGGTTTGTAACGTTTGAATCTTCGGTTGGAACAGAAATTCAAAAATCCCTGTTCTGGCAAGTCAAGCCAGAACAGATGCAGCAAGTTCAACGTATTCTCGCTGCTTATCTAGATTTGCAGTCGATCGAGTGAATTGAATTACAATACCTACTGGTTCGGCTTTCCCCCGATCCCCTTGCCCGTTCAGGTTTCGTTCTGGGTGATAGGATTGGAATACCTTTGATTAAAATCGATACGGAAACGTTAAAATGCGTCTCTTGTCTCGATACGAACCCATACCCACATTCAGCGATCTCTGATTTTCCCCCGTCATGTTTAAATCTATTCTGGGCGATCCCAATGCGCGTAAGCTCAAAAAATATAAGCCACTCGTTAATGACATCAAGCTTTTGGAAGAGGAGATTGAGCCACTTTCAGATGAAGAACTGAGAGGCAAGACTGCTGAATTTAGAGCGCGACTCGCCAAGGCAAGAAATCTCGACGAGGAGAAGCAGATTCTCGACGATATTCTGCCAGAAGCCTTTGCAGTCGTGCGGGAAGCTGGAAAGCGCGTTTTGGGGATGCGGCACTTCGATGTGCAGTTAATCGGCGGCATGGTGCTGCATGATGGACAAATCGCAGAAATGAAAACGGGTGAAGGAAAAACTCTAGTTTCGACGCTGCCAGCTTACCTGAATGCACTCTCTGGTAAAGGCGTTCATGTCGTCACGGTGAACGATTACCTGGCAAAACGAGACGCGGAATGGATGGGGCAGGTGCACCGCTTTTTGGGCTTGAGCGTGGGTCTGATTCAGCAAAACATGGCTCCGGCGGAACGTCAGAAAAACTACGCCTGCGATGTCACCTACGCCACCAACAGCGAATTGGGCTTCGATTACTTGCGCGATAACATGGCAACTTCGATGGAAGAAGTTGTACAGCGCCCCTTTAACTTCTGCGTGATTGACGAAGTGGACTCGGTGCTGATCGATGAAGCTCGGACTCCGCTGATCATCTCTGGTCAGGTTGAACGTCCGACTGAGAAATATTTGCAGGCGGCAGATGTCGCGCGATCGCTCAAACGCGATGATCATTACGAAGTTGATGAGAAACAGCGCAACATTCTTCTCACCGATGAAGGCTTTATCGAAGCAGAAAAACTGCTCGGTGTATCGGATCTCTTTGATCCGAATGATCCTTGGGCGCACTACGTTTTTAATGCGATTAAAGCAAAAGAACTGTTTATCAATGATGTGAACTACATCGTCCGTAGCGGCGAGATCGTGATCGTCGATGAATTTACAGGTCGCGTCATGCCGGGTCGCCGTTGGAGTGATGGCTTGCACCAAGCGATCGAAGCAAAAGAAGGCGTGGACATCCAAAACGAAACGCAAACACTCGCGACGATCACCTATCAAAACTTCTTCCTGCTGTATCCGAAACTTGCAGGCATGACCGGAACGGCGAAGACCGAAGAAGCTGAACTTGAGAAGATTTACAAGCTAGAAGTCACCCAAATTCCAACCAACCGGGAACGCCGTCGGGTGGATTTATCAGATGTGGTGTACAAAACCGAAGCCGGGGATTTAACCGTCTTTACGCGCGAAGCCGCCGAGAAATCTGAGCAAGGTCGCCCCGTCTTGATTTGGGTGATGAACTTGGAAGCGTTGAGTAATTTGTCTCAACTGCTCGATAAACAGGGTCTTGCCCATAATCTTTGCCCAGGATTACCCCAAAGCCAAGAGCAAGCCAAAGAAATTCTGCGGCAGGCAAAACATCCCGGCATGATCACCGTGACGAATAGCTACGAAGTTTACCGGATGATTCGCC
The DNA here is from genome assembly GCF_017302695.1 of Leptolyngbya sp. UWPOB_LEPTO1. Lineage (NCBI taxonomy): Bacteria > Bacillati > Cyanobacteriota > Cyanophyceae > Leptolyngbyales > Leptolyngbyaceae > Leptolyngbya > Leptolyngbya sp. UWPOB_LEPTO1. The sequence goes on from NZ_JAFLCJ010000001.1 coordinate 529,406, forward strand.
AAGGGGTGCCAGAAGGTGAAAACGGGCTGTTTGTTTTGGGCATTACCGGAAAGTGGAGCGCGATCGCACTCGAATGTGATGAGATGCACCGCACAGGTCGTCCGGTTCTGGTTGGAACGACCAGCGTTGAGAAATCTGAATTGCTCTCTCAACTGCTGCAAGAGTTGAATGTGCCCCATAACTTGCTGAACGCGAAACCTGAGAACGTCGAGCGAGAATCAGAAATCATTGCTCAAGCAGGTCGCAAGGGCAAAGTGACAATCGCGACCAACATGGCAGGACGCGGAACAGACATTATTCTGGGTGGAAACTCAGACTATATGGCACGTCTGAAGATTCGTGAGTACTTCATGCCGCGCATTGTTGAGCCTGAAGATGACGAAGATTTTTCGGGCATGGGTTTTGCCCAAGATCAGCGCGGTGGCGGTCAAGGATTTGGGCTGGCAACCAAGATCAAAACTTGGAAAGCCAAATCGGATATCTATCCGGTCGAACTTTCGGCAGAGACAGAGCAAGCTCTCAAAGATGCGGTACATGTTGCAGTTCAGCAATATGGTGAGCGCAGTTTGCCGGAACTCGAAGCAGAAGATAAGATTGCAACGGCGGCGGAAAAAGCTCCGACGACTGATCTGGTAATTCAAAAGCTGCGAGAAGTCTACAAGCTGATTCGCTCCGAGTACGATGCCTTTACCGATCGCGAACACGAAGAAGTGGTTCAACTCGGGGGGCTGCATGTCATCGGGACAGAACGTCATGAATCGCGCCGGATTGACAACCAGTTGCGAGGACGGGCAGGACGGCAAGGTGACCCGGGTTCGACCAAGTTCTTCCTAAGTTTGCAAGATAACTTGCTGCGGATTTTTGGCGGCGATCGCGTTGCAGGCATGATGAATGCTTTCCGCGTGGAAGAAGATATGCCGATCGAGTCGAAGATGCTTACGCGATCGCTCGAAGGTGCGCAGAAGAAAGTCGAGACTTACTACTACGACATTCGGAAGCAAGTCTTTGAGTATGACGAAGTGATGAACAATCAGCGTCGTGCTATCTACGCTGAACGCCGTCGGGTTCTTGAAGGGCAAGACCTGAAAGAGAAAGTGATTGAATATGCTGAACGTACAATGGATGACATTGTGGAAGCCTATATCAATCCAGAGCTACCGCCGGAAGAATGGGAGCTAGACAAGCTTGTCAGCAAGGTGCAAGAGTTTGTTTACTTGCTTCAGGACATGCAGCCAGAAGATTTGGCAGACATGACCTTGAGCGAAATGAAGGCATTCTTACATGAGCAGGCACGAATTGCTTATGACTTGAAAGAGGCAGAAGTAGATTCGGTGCAGCCTGGATTGATGCGTCAGGCAGAGCGGTTCTTTATTCTGAATCGAATTGATACCCTCTGGCGTGAACACCTCCAAGCAATGGATGGCTTGCGTGAGTCGGTCGGATTGCGAGGATACGGTCAGAAAGACCCGTTGATCGAGTACAAGAGCGAAGGATATGAGCTGTTCTTGGAAATGATGATCAACATTCGTCGAGATGTAGTTTACTCATTGTTCCAATTCCAGCCTCAGCAACCTCAGCCTCAAGTTGAAGTTGAAGTCGTTTAGTTGAATTGAAAACTGAAGTATCCCAGGTACACCATTCGAGCGTACCTGGGATTTTTTGTAGCCTAACTTGGGGAAGATGGGGGAGTAGGGGAATGGGGGAGTAGGGCACTAGAAGAGAATGGGGAGGGATTCAAATCCTTTGAAAACAAGGCTGGTGTGGCGAGGAATTGCTTGTCGATCGACATCAAATCGTAGATTTGGCATTCGTTTCAGCAATGTTGTAAAGCAAATTGCTAGCTCCATTCGGGCGAGTACGGCTCCAAGACAGTAGTGAACTCCGGGGCCAAATCCTAAATGTTCGTTAGGAGTGCGGGCAATGTCAAACTGATCAGGATGAGTAAATTTAGCTGGATCATGGTTTGCTGCTCCCAATCCTAAAGCAACAACACTTCCTGCTGGAATCGTCGTGTCGGAAATGACTATCTCCTCTTTTGCAATGCGAAATACAAACGGTGCCGGGGAATCGTAGCGAATCATTTCTTCTACAGCAGACTGCATCAATTCTGGGTGAGCAATGAGCTTTTGCAGTTGCTCTGGATGGGTGAGCAAAGCGGCTACTCCATTGGGGATTAAATCAGTCGTGGTGAGATGTCCAGCATTGAGAATCAGGATACAAAGTGAAGGCAATTCTGCAAAGTCTAATCCTTGAGCTTCATAAGCGATCGTGAGCAAACTGATGAGGTCGGTTCCTGGCTGGCGACGACGTTCTTCAATTAAATGTTGAATCAGATTGGTAAATTGAATTGCAGCAGCATCCGCCTTTCGCGCCAATTTCTCGATATTTTGACCACTAGGAGCACCCCATAAGGTTCCGATATCGGCTGCCCACTGGATCAAATTTGCGCGATCGCATTCTGGCACACCAAAGATTTCAGCAATAATCAGTGCAGGTAAAGGTACTGAAAGGTCGTCCACAATATCCATGTAACCTTGGGTTTGAACTTGATCCAGTAAACGATCGGTCGTTTGCTGAATGATGCTTCTCCAACTTTCTAAAGCACGAGTAGTAAAGCCTTGATTCGCGAGTTTTCGCATACGGCTATGCTCTGGCGGATCTTTCTCGATCATCATATTGCCGATCAACTGCAAGAAATTCTGAATTAAGCGAATGTCGAGATCGCCGATTTGATGAATGAACAGAGAACGACGATCGGCACTCAATCGTTCATCTTTGAGAGCTGCTTCTACATCTTGATAGCGAGTTAAGATCCAGTAGCCTAGCGATTCTGAGTAGTAGACTGGATCGCTTTCCCGCATTTGCTTGTAAAGTTCGTAGGGATTGGCAAGCGCTTCGGGTGAAAAGAGGTCGTAAGCTGGAGATTTCGTATTCGTCAACATATTGAGTTGTCCTCTATCGGATTGCTCTGTTGATCCTGATTACGCCTGATCCTCATAGTTGGATCTGTGAAGTAAAAAAATTAAGTTCAATGAAGGTCACTTGCCTGATAAAAGCATCTGTACCAACTGGTAGCAATTTGGCGATCGCAAATTTAAAGTCATTCAAACAGATCCAACTCACTTCATGCTGCGTAATTAGAGGAGATTCAACATTTACTCAATTCCTCATGTCTAATTCCACTACAGTTTCACCTCAAATGGTTCAGACGATTGTTCAGCAGTATTTTGCAGCGAGTCGTTCTCCTCATAAAGCAGATTCAATGGCAGATTGTTTTGCTGAAACTTGCATTCATCAAGATCCCGCTGAAGCACCGATTTTGAAAAGCCGTGACGAAGTTCGTCAATTTCTTCAAGCGATCGTCGATCTGTTCCTGTCTGTCGAATTGACCGAAGAGTTTGTTTCAATCAATGGTCAAGCAGCAGCCGTTAAGTGGAAAGGTCACGGTATTAGTAAAAATGGGGCTGAGGTTCACTTTGAAGGCATTGATGTGTTTGAAATTAATGCCGATGGCATGATTCAGACCCTAAAAGCCTACTGGAATCCATCTACAATGTTGGCTCAACTCCAGGAGAAACAATAATGCCATCTGCTTACCGACGGTTAGGCGCACTGGAACAACTGCTATGGTTGCGCGATCGCGTGATTCCATTCCATTTTGCTATAACGGCTCAAGTTCGAGGAACCATTGATTCTGCTGCTCTCACCTATGCGCTGGAGCAATTACAGCAGCGTCATCCCTTACTGCGCGTCAAAATTTCATTAGAGCAGAATACTACACCCCATTTTGTCGAACACTCGAACGCGATTCCCTATCGAATGATTGCGCGATCGGGAGAAACACACTGGCAAACAGAAGCAGCGAGAGAACTGACAGAGCCTTTTGATTGGGCAGAAGCGCCACTGATTCGGATTGTGTGGTTGTATTCTCCAGAAATTTCCGACCTGATCGTTGTCTGTCACCATGCGATCGCGGATGGAATGACCACGGTAAAACTGATTGAGGAAATTCTGTCCCTACTAGCGTGTCCTCAGCAAGCCGTCCTCAATCATTCTGTTCCACCTTCTTTAGAATCGTTATTACCTGATCACCAACCGATTTCTAACGTTCAGGAAGTTCTAGCAACTGGAATGGTCTACTGGCAACAGTTCTGGCAGAGCATGAAACCCAGACAGAATGATAGTTTGTCTAGAAATTCTTCACTCCAAGTCAGTGCAGGACAGTTCTCTCCGGAAATAACAACTCAATTGATCCAATACTGTCGTCAGGAAGCAACAACTGTTCATGCTGCAATTTGTGCTGCCTGGTTATTGACGATTGCACAGCATTGCGATTCTAAACAACTGCTTCATTGTTTATCTCCAATTAATCTCCGTCCCTATTTTGCTAACCTGCCAGAGTGTGGATTGTATATCTCTTCTGGTCGGACGGCGTACACGATTACTCACCAAACTCAATTCTGGCAACTTGTACGATCGCTGAATTTGGATTTGATGCAGCAAGCGAAGAATGTACAGCAATCTGTACAACAACTCGTGCAGCAACACACAGCCCTGATCTGTGCTAATCCTAGCCCTGAATTTGTGAATCACTTGTTTAGAAAACAGTACGCATCTGATGTGATGGTGACAAATCTAGGACGCTTATCAATTCCTCAGCAGTATGGCAATCTATTTTTGAGCGCGATTTATGGGCCGATCGTCTTGTCAGGATTTGAGCAAGAACGAGTCTGTGGAGTCGCAACGCTCAACGATCGCTTGTTTTTTACGATCGTGCATCACACATCCGAAGCAATGCTTGTAAAACAGGCGATGCAGCTTCTAGAAACTGTGATTTTACACCCAGACACAGCGCGATTCACTGTGGAAAGCTTAAGGATAGAAAATGGTCATCTCACACAAACTGCTCACGCTTTGAAACATTAACTCCAAAAACACGATGGCAGAATATCAATTTGTGACTCGCTGGCTCATTGCTGCACCCATCGAACAGGTTTGGGAAGAGATTCTCAACACTAAATCCTGGCATCTTTGGTGGGATGCAGTTGACTCTGTTGTTGATCTCGAAGCAGGAGATTCAAATGGAGTGGGAACCGTTCAGCGATTTGTCTGGAAAACACCGCTCTCTTATACACTGACCTTTAATACTCGTGTGATTCGACTCGAAGCTCCGATCGTAATGGAAGCGATCGCGATCGGAGATGTAGAAGGACGCGGATTATGGGAACTTACAACGCTCGATCGCGGCACAGAAATCTACTACACTTGGACAGTTCGCACGACAAAACGCTGGATGAATGCTCTCGCAGTCATTGCTCGTCCCCTGCTGGAGTGGAACCACAACATCATCATGCAGCAAGGTGGGAAAGGATTGGCACAACGGCTTCAAACAGAATTGCTAGCTTCGGAAAACGTAGAACCGTCGAAATTGTTCTCGAAAGCTGAGGGGCTGAAATATTGAGACTTGAAAAGATTTCTTCTAGCTGAGCAAGAAGATCAGTATACTTGCCAAATATAATTCCGATAAGAAAATTGGGATGAAGCCTTCTTCTGCGGTAGATGATGTGGCGTTGCTGACCCAGATTGCTCAGCGCGATCAAACCGCCTTGTCCCTACTTTACGATCGCTATGCCCGAATCATTTATGGGCTAGCGTTCAAAAGCTTGCGTTCAGCCGAAGAAAGTGAAGAAGCGGTGCTAGATGTGTTCGCGCAAGTGTGGCGCATCGCGGAGCGCTATGATGTCCAAAAAGGAAAAGCTGATACTTGGCTATTTACGCTTGCACGCAGCCGCATTCTCGATCGACTTCGCAAACTGAAACGATCGAACTCCACCGCAGTCGTATCAATCGAAGCCGTAGAGATCCAACCGAAGGCAGATTGCGTAGATCTATTTGAGGAGGCATCAATAAAAGAGCGACGTAGCCAAGTCATAATCGCCTTGCAAACCTTACCGAAAGAGCAACGACTTGTTCTTGAGCTTGCTTACTACCAGGGATTATCCCAAGGTGAAATTGCGGCTCACACTGGATTAGCATTGGGAACTGTAAAAACGAGAATTCGGTTAGGATTAAGCAAGTTAAAGTCTGCTCTGGGTTCAAGCGAATACTTGTAAGCGTAAATGGACGACGAAAGGCGATCGAGAACATGGACACCGAAAACTACTGCTTTTGTGAACTAGCTCCCCTCTACGTTTTAGATCTACTAGGTGAGCAGGAAAGAGCGTGGGTCGAGCAGCAGATTGCCGAATGTCCTGATTTAGCAGAAGAACTGTTAAGTTACGAATCTGCTGCTACTGCACTGCCTTATAGTACTCCAGTCTTACCAATGTCAGACAAGCTGAAAGATCGCTTATTCGATCGCCTTGGTCTAGACTCTCCACCATTAGAGACTATCCCTGTTCCACAATCTACGCCTTCTGCGCCTCATCTCGCAATTCGTGCTCAGGAATTAGACTGGCAACCTCATCCTACTCCAGGTGTGATGATTGCGATCGTGCATCGAGATGAAGCAACGCGCGAACTCGTTGGCTTTTTGAAGGCAGAACCGGGGGTTTGCTATCCTTGGCATCGCCATGCCGCGACCGAAGAAATCTTTATGATGGAAGGCGATCTGGTGATTGGCAATGAAGTCTACGGAGCGGGCGATTACATTCGCTCTCAACCCGGATCCAGTCATGCGCCTTTTACAAATGGCGGATGTCGCTTCTTCTTTCACACCTCGATCGATGACGAATATCCTGTTACCGTCTAGCACGATCGAGGTGTGACAAAAGCAATCAGCTTGCGATCGCGCTGACGTTGTTCACAACTCCGCTCCACTGATCGAGATCAGCAAAAGCGCGATCGCGATATTGTCCATACCGCTCTTGCTTGTTGCGAATCTTCTTGGGTAGCTCCGGTAAGATACCAAAGTTGGGTGGCATTGGCTGGAAATGCTTGGGAGAAGCAGAACTAATAAAATCAAACAACGCTCCCATCATGGTCGTTACAGGTAAGGCTAAAGGAGCTAGCCCTAAAGCAATTCGAGCGGCATTAGTTCCAGCGAGCCAACCGCCTGCACAAGCGGCAGTATAGCCTTCGGTTCCACTGATTTGTCCGGCTGCGAGTAACGTCGATCGCGATTTAAACTGCAACGTTGGCAATAGCAATTCTGGTGAATTGATAAACGTATTGCGGTGCATTACACCCATGCGAACAAACTCGGCATTCTCTAAGCCAGGAATCAGCTTAAAGACTCGCTTTTGTTCGCCCCATTTCAGATTGGTCTGAAACCCGACCATGTTCCAGAGTTGCCCCGCTTTATCTTCTTGCCGCAGTTGCACCACTGCATACGGGCGTTTTTCTCGATTTTCGGGATCTCGAAAGTCACCTAATCGCGCATCGAACAATCCCACAGGTTTCAATGGGCCGTAGCGCATCGTATCTTCACCTCGACGCGCCATTTCCTCGATCGGTAAACATGCCTCAAAAAACTTCGCCGTTTCGCGCTCAAAATCTTTCAATTCTGCCTGTTCTGCCTGACAAAGTTCCTGCCAAAAATGCAGATATTGCTCTTTACTCATCGGACAGTTTAGATAAGCAGCTTCGCCGCGATCGTAGCGCGATGCCAAAAATGCCGTTTCAAAATCGATCGATTCACCCACCACGATCGGACTAGCTGCATCGAAGAAACTCATGTACGCCATGCCTGTGAATTGGCGCAAATCTTCAGCTAGTGCATCGGTTGTTAAAGGTCCGGTCGTCAGTACCACGATTCCGTCTTTGGGAATCTCCGTAATTTCCTCACGCCGCAATTCGATCAGCGGATGAGCCGAGAGCGTTTCAGTCAAATCCTGGCTAAAAATTCCGCGATCGACCGCTAACGCTCCACCTGCCGGAACTTGATGAGCATCGGCTTTCTGAATGACGATCGACCCCAATCTCCGTAATTCTTCGTGTAAGAGTCCCGAAGCGCGATCGGTTGCCTGCGCTCCAAAGGAATTGCTGCACACCAATTCTGCCAAATACTCAGAATGATGAGCCGGACTTTGGCGCGTTGGACGCATTTCGTGCAGCACAACAGGAACGCCTGCTTGAGCAATTTGCCAAGCAGCTTCTGTGCCTGCTAAGCCACCGCCGATAACGTGAATTGGAGAGTGTTCAGTCATATGAAAAAAGTGCGCGTCAACAGTCCTTTTCTAGGATAAGCCTTTCGGCTAAAACTCAGGAGGTTTAAATATTCGATAAGCAGCGTTGCGATCCGTAAACAATATAAAACTTCATTGAAGCTTTATATTCAAGTCTGTAAAGACTGTCGCATCTCCGTGAAAATACGAATACCCGTACTGATTTAAGCCGATCGAAAAGAAAAAACGAATTTTCGAGGGTTTGAGCCATTTTCACTCTATATTTCATTCTTCAGAGTGATGAATAATGCCGGAACTATCTGAAAACGTGGTCAGATACGTCCGTATTTTTCAAATCCACCTGTGAAGAACTAATAAATTATCCGTAATAACACTGGCTTCTTATGGGGAAGTCCCCTAAAGTATGTACAGAAACCGAAACAGATTATCTCTACTCAGAGCCGTTTAGGTCAGGTTGCTCTACCTTTATTCAAGATTTTCAAGGGATTCAACGTGCTGAAGTCTCCACAACACTAAAACCTAATATCAGCCAAGTTGAAATAGCAGCGGGAGTATTTTTACGGAAATGTTGCTGTCTTTATCATTGTGAAGCGATCGCGCTTAAAATTCAGAAGGTGAATGCTGGTTGGAATTTTATGCGATCGTCTCCTTCTCGTTTCCCACCTCGTCGAAATCTCTGGTTTGAGAGAGCGATGGCAGGGTTGGCACTTGTAAATTTGGGACTTGTTGCCTTTGACTTTGCGTATATTCCTTGGCGGGATTTCTGGTTTCGCAACTTTCCAGCCGTCACCCGCCTCTATGATCCGATAAAGGGAATCGAGCCGCATCGCGATACGGAAGCCTATCTAAGTACGGTAGACACTTTAGAGCAAGAACTTCAACAGTTTGGATTAGAAAGTGTGCAGGTACAAACTCGATTGCAAGATTTGCGCGATCGCAGTTCAGAACTTGTGAGCACGAATCCTTTTGCCGTTGCGAATAAAAGCGGCACGCTTGAACGAATCAAGAATCGTATGCGAGAGCATGTGTTTGGTCAGCGTCGAGGAGAATCGGCAAAGCAAGCGTTTGCAACATTCTGGAGTCAGGAAAATTTAGCACAGCGAGGCGTAGCCACAGAACAGAAGTTTTTCAATCAAGAGATTCGTCCTTTAATCGCTGTGAACTACTATCGACCCATTGGAGAGAATGGCGAATTTGTTGATTGGTTTTGGCTCATTGATGCACCATTCGTTGGAATTTTCGCTTTAGAATTCATTGCTCGAACGTTCTATCTCAGCCGTCGCTATCAAAGTTTGTCTTGGTTAGATGCAATGCTATGGCGATGGTATGACATCTTTTTGCTGTTGCCTTTTCTCAGATGGTTACGGGTGATCCCGACTGTGGTTCGGTTGGATCAGTCCGGGATGGTTAACCTTGCGCGGGTGCGGACTCAAGCAAGTCAAGGCTTTGTCGCGAACATTTCTGAAGATATGGCAGAAGTCGTTGTCATACAGGTTATCGATCGCTTTCAAGATGCGATCGCGCGCGGTGAGATTTCACGCTGGCTGATTCAATCTGTGAATCGTCCTTACATTGATCTCAATCAGCGCGATGAGGTTCAAGAGCTTGCAACGCATTTAGTCAAAACGACCGTCTACAATGTTTTGCCAAAGATCAAGCCTGAGCTAGAAGCAGTGCTGAGACATAATGTTGATATGATTCTCAGCCAGTCGCCTGCTTATCAAGGCTTGAAAGCAATGCCATTAGTAGGGGATCTACCGCGTCAGATCAATGAGAGACTCGTAGCAGAGGTCACAAGCGGGGTTTATGATGCGATCGTGCTGGCACTAGAAGATAAAAAAGGTGGTGAATTGATCAGTCAACTCGTGAAAAGTTTTGGTCAAAATCTAGCAACAGAATTACAAGATCAGCGATCGCTGCAAGAGCTTCAGTCTTTAGCAACAGATTTACTCGAAGAGATCAAAGTCAATTATGTGCGGCGATTGAGTGAGGAAGATGTAGAGAGCATTCTAGAGGAAACTCGGCAAATTAGACAGATTCGCTGAGAGGTAAAGACAGGAAGCGCTAGTAAATCTGACGGAGAGACGGGAAGAATCCAAACTCAGATTGCTCCCTGTCCCCACTCCGAACTGTGCAATTAAGATTGACCCGATGGATCAGCGGCATTGACGAGTTCAGGTTGCTTCTCAAGCGGCGGGCGCTGAATCGATTGATGTAGCCCAGGGCGCTGCTCTCGCTGCATTGTGGGAAGCTGAACAAAGCGACCGGATTGAATCGAATCATAGAGCGCTTGAATGATCCGAATATCAATCAACCCTTCTTGACCTGAAGGTTCTGGCTCTTTGTTCTGTAAGATGCAATCTGAGAAGTAAACAAACTCAGCTGCAAGCTGATCGTGACCTTCAAACGTTTGAGTTTGGATTTCGTTGTCGATCGTTAAAATATGCTTCATCTCACCTTGCCCTGAATAACCTGGGTCAATTCGCAAATCGCCTTTTGTCCCGACCACTTGATAACTCGAAGTTTTTGCTGCACCAAAGCTGACCGTAAACGAAGCGAGTTGATCGTCTGGGAAACGCAAAATTGCACTCGACATCTCTGCAACATCTCGAAAACGAGGTTCGTCTTTACTAGCTGCTGTTGCAAAAACCTCGATCGGATCTGCCTGAAAGAGATAGCGAGCCGCATTGATACAGTAGATGCCAATATCATCTAGCGTGCCGCCACCAACTGCTTTCTGAACGCGAATATTTCCCGCATTTACTTGCTGAGTAAACACAGAGTTAAAGATGCGTGGTTCGCCAATTTGCCCAGACTTGAGAATTTCGACTGCCTGCATATTCGCTTCTTCGAGATGCAGACGGTAAGCAATCATCAGCTTGACTTGATTGCGATCGCACGCATCAATCATTTGTTGACACTCGTCTTCTGTCACTGCCATCGGCTTCTCACAAAGGACGTGGATGCCTGCATTTGCAGCACGCACCGTATACTCACAGTGCAGATGATTGGGCAATGCGATATAGACGGCATCCACTTCACCACTGTTTAGGCAGTCTTCGTACTGATCATAAGCATAGGTATGCTGAACTCCATATTGTTTAGCAATTTCTTCTCGCTTTGTTGGGTCGTCTGAAACCAAAGCTACGAGTTCAGAATTTTCAGCATGAGCAAAAGCGGGAAGTGCGGAAGCTTGAGCAAACCAACCCAAGCCGACAACAGCATAGCGAATCTTCCTTTGAGTAACTTGATTGGGAGTCATAATGTTAGGAGAAACGGGATTAGGATGAATTTCAGAGGATTTTTGAAACGTATCGTTCCTTGCATTCACCCGCCCCCGGAATAAAACAGAGCGAGGACACGGTGGATGCGTTTCAACCACTCTTGCAGGCTTACTGTAACGAGCGAAAATAGACCGTTCCTCTTGCTAATGAAAGATTAGGACTAAACCAATTGACTTGAGGTGCATCGAATTCTCATCAGTTAAGAAGGACTTGGGGATCATCATCTAACGAAAGCATGAACTCAATCGCAGCAGTCTGCTCCTCTGGGGTGAATCCCGCAGCTTGATCAATCCAATACTCATGTCCACTACCATCTATGTTCGATCGCACTAAATCAGCATTTGCCCGATTTGCCTCAATCATCGGTTTGCGTAAATTGCGATCGACTAACATCCGCAAGCTTGCCGCTGGATCAGGCAAAACATGCTGCATCAATGTTCCTGCCATCCCAATTTGATCAGCTTGAGTAATTTGATAAGCTCCGGTCACGTCAGGCTGCAATGCTTCTGAACTCGCTGCGACTCCACCATCATGCAGATAAGGAGCAGTGACTGCTAAGCCAATCAAGCTAGGAACTTTATACCCTCCAGATGAATCATTCAGCGCAAATGCTCTTTGTTGATCAGACTTTGGCGTAATATCCGTTGGAACAGGCAAAACAGATGGATTCTCAGGCAGGGGAACGGATTCCCCATTGGGATACGTTTTAGGTGCAACGAAGCTTTTGGCAAAGACTTTCAAAGCAGGAGCACGCGAAGGCTGAGTTTTGACTTCTTGCTGAGAAATGACCCGGTGATTCGTGAACATTCGCCCACTGTGACATTCTGCACAGCCTGCTCGATCGAAGACTTTTGCGCCTTGCTGCAACTGCTGTAAATTTTGAGCTTCAGAGTAGGGAGGTGGAGCTAAGGTATTTTGCCAAGCAGACATCGCATTCAGTTGTTGACCTACAGGCAACCCTGGAGAACTTGCCATTAAGCCATCTAACATAAATGGTGAGCCTTTCGGATAACCAGGCATCCGAATCACTTCATTGATTGCAGGTTCGCCGGGAGTTGGATCAATTTGATCGAAAAATTCAGCCGGATTCACACCATCGGGTAGACGAAATTTCGGATTTGAAGCATTTTGCAGCAGAATGCCGAGATAGGTCTCTTTATCAATCCCAAGTGATGCCTGACTCCCATCTGCTCCAGTCGTCGTATCAGAATTGGTTGCATGAACATTGCTATTGAGCGTCGTGAGTCCGTGAAACCAGCCAATCGCTGAATGTCCGCTCCAACCGTAAGGATAAGCCTCAAATGTATAAGACGAAGGATTTTGAGAAGGATTATTCGTCATGGTTCCCGTTGAGTCGAAATTACCGGGTGCCCAACTGAGAAAATCTGCATCTACCGCATCTTCTACTGCTTTCGCATCGGGTAGCTGAGCTTCGTTGCCTTGAGCATTGATGTAACGTCGATCGCCGAATTGCAACTGAGTCGGATTGATACCTGTATGTCGGAACATTGCTGCTGAATTTGATGCAGATGCCAGAATTAGCCCCGTGTCCAAATCATTGTTAGGCGCACCTTCTAGAATTTTGCCTGTTTGACGATCGACTGCTGCATGACAAAACGCACAGGTAATTCCAACTCGGACTTTACCTTGAGATAATTCAGTCCGCATTCCGAGCGGTAAAAGCGATCGAGCCGGAATATCTAACCCCGTATTCAACAAGGTCCCTGCTTTGAATTCTCGCCCACCGAGAGTGACATCTCGATCAACTGCAACTTGTAAATTCGTGGTGGGTTGTCCTGCGAGTTTGACGATCGCTTTTGTAATACTTGCTAAATTAATTGGTCCATCTAACGCTCCTACTACATCGGTCAGAAAGCGCTCATTGCCAAAGGTTTCGCGATAGAAGGTATCTCGTCCGAGCATCAGCAAGTCTTGATTAATCTCGACTGCACCTTGTTCTGGGGAGAGTTGTTCTTTTCCGGCTTCGGTTTGCAGCAGTTGTTCTGCATCGGATGCGCTGACCACGTGACCCAAGACATCGTAGGAACCGAGACTACTGGGCGGCGCTTGAGTCACTGGAGTGTAAGTACTGCCGAGATTCGGCGGTCGCATCGGTAAGACAAGCTCAGCCTGATACCCCAGAAAGCCAAAAAAGATCAAACTTAGCAATAGCGCGATCGCGCGAACTGGCAATCGTTTCGGGTGTGACTCAAGAGAAGATTCTGGAGAAGATTCGACTGGCTCTAGCTTGTTCGATGAACTCATGCATGACCTCGATCGTGCGAATGACCTCCCGTAAAACTAAAAATTTTCTCGGTAAGAATTCGTCTACCCAAAGCGGGAGACGGCTCTATACAAAAAACGACTTGATGAATACGAAGGTTCTCTATGGAAATCCTTACAAACTTGCATCATAATCAATTCAGCTTTTGCAACATAATGATCCGTTAGAGAACACTGAGGTAAGGTATGCCAATTAAGAAAGGCGAGATGGTGCGCGTTGTGCGTGAGAAATTAGAAAACAGCGTCGAAGCAAAAGCCAGCGATCCGCGCTTCCCTAGCTATATCTTTGAAACCCAGGGTGAAGTCGTCGATTTGAAGGGCGATTATGCTTTCGTCAAATTTGGCAAAGTGCCCACTCCTAATATTTGGCTGCGTCAAGACCAGCTTGAATCCTTCAAATAGGCGCGATTCTTAAAGGATTCCCATTGTGCCGCTAGTTTCTTGATCGACAGCGCTAAGATGAAATCAAGAAGCACTGGCGGCAATTTTCATGTCTTCTTCTTTTCCAACCTGCTCCCAATTCCGCGTTTCGATCGTTGGCTCAGGCAATGTTGGGAGTGCATTAGCTCAGCGAGTTGCAGAGAAAAATTTAGCAGATGTTGTCCTACTTGATGTAGTTCGGGGTCGTCCGCAGGGATTAGCGCTCGATTTGATGGAAGCGCGTGGGGTAGAACGACACGATCGCCACATTTTTGGAACCAACGACTATCTCGACACAGCGAATTCCGATGTCATTGTGATTACAGCCGGACTGCCGCGCAAGCCCGGGATGAGCCGAGACGATTTGCTTTTAACCAATGCCAAAATCGTGCGCGATGTAGTGAAACAAGCGATCGCACATTCTCCTCATGCGGTGATTATCGTCGTTACGAATCCACTCGATGTCATGACGCATCTCGCTTGGGCAGTGAGCGATCTGCCGCCTCAACAAGTCATGGGCATGGCAGGCGTTCTCGATTCCGCTCGGTTTCAAACCTTTATCGCAATGGAACTGAATGTCTCAGTGTCAGACATTAATGCCACCGTCCTAGGCGGGCATGGCGATCTCATGGTTCCATTGCCTCGATATTCGACTGTCAATGGAATTCCAATTACAGAACTTTTACCCGAAACCACGATCGACAAACTCATCGAACGCACCCGTAATGGCGGTGCAGAAATCGTTGAGTTAATGCAGACCGGAAGCGCATTCTACGCACCTGCATCTTCAGCTTGTGCGATGGTTGAAGCAATTTTGTACAACAAATCTCGCCTGTTACCGATCGCCGCGTACCTTCAAGGAGAATATGGACTGAACGAGGTCTTCATTGGGGTTCCTTGCCGATTAGGATGCGGTGGCATCGAGAAAATCATCGAACTCAATCTCACAGATTCTGAGTTAACAGCACTTCATACTTCAGCAAAATCGATTCGAGAAAATATTGATCGTGCAAATCAACTTTTAGCAGCTACAGTGTAACCATGCTGAAAAACCCCGCTGTAGGGGGAGTCTGAACATTTAGAAACAGTGCAAACTATCGAAAGGAAATTCATCAACTTTTTGTCACCGCAAGGAACCGAAGAACATGAATCGTCGCTGGCTGATGGGCATAGTGGGTCTGATTTGTCTTGGAACCGTTGGATACACAGTCTCGATCGTGGCTGCAACGCCTGAAGAAATGCTACGTCGCCCATTTAGTTGTCCTGGCTCATCCAAAGCTGAAGCAAAGGATTTTCAGGTCTTGACAGTGCGAAAATGGGAAAAAGGCATTGTAGCTTTGTCGCGTGGAAATTGTCCGAGTGAAGCCAAATCGTTGCAAAAAGAAGCTTCAGTTCAGCCTGCCCTCAGTTATCGAGTTGTCAAACGCAATGGCATGGAATGGAGCCTAAAATCGACGGGCAGTTCCTTCAATCAGAATCCTGACAAACCCACCGCTGGAAAACAGCAAAAACTGATTCGATACCACGTCGGACGGACTCATCCCAACGTTAAAGAGCGCCATACGGTGTTCTATGGTGAAATTTTTTCTCCCGATGTTGCAGCCGTCGAGGTTGTCTTTGATAACGGTAAGGTTCTCCGAGATACAGGCACGAATGGAATGCTACTGCTGGTCGGATCTGGAGCGACGGGTATCTGCGATGTACGGGCTTTAGGGACCGATAATCAGATCTTGCAACGAGACGAGCCGATTCCCATCCAACCGACGCTGGGAAGTAATACCTGTCAACCAATTTCGGGGCAGTTATAGACTGCTCGATCGATTAAATTTCATCCATAGACTCCAGTGAATTGATAAGTATATATTGATCAATTTCCCGTAATTTGCCGGAGATTAAATTCTTGGGATGATATCAAAAATGGGCTGCCTCCGAAGAGAACAGCCCACTTATCTTAGATGCGGAACCCGGGACTTGAACCCGGAAGTCCTTGCGAACACTAGAACCTGAATCTAGCGCGTCTACCAATTCCGCCAGTCCCGCATTTATCGGTCGCGATCTCCAAGTATCGTGGATCGCATTGAAATTGTCAATCTTTTTGGAAATTGATTTTTTCTGAGTTTACGCAAAACGGGCGACGTGGAATGCGGGGCAGTGCAGAGTGATGCTGGACAATTTCCTGCTTTCCGGTAGAATCTAAACCAACTTTGAAGTCCCAAATCTTAGCGTAAATTTCAACATGCCGACCCAGGAGGACAGACCCATTACTCTCGCGCCCAATTTGTCTCAAGATTCTTCACCTGAAGAAAGTCACTCTGTACTACACATTTGGGGACAACAACCCCTGAGTGGACACGTCAAGATCAGCGGGGCTAAAAATTCCGCCCTTGTCCTCATGGCTGGGTCGATTCTTTGCTCAGGAACTTGTCGGTTACGAAATGTCCCTTCGCTGCTTGATATCACTCGCATTGGCGAGATTTTGTCAGCCTTGGGCGTTAAAGTAATCCACGATCAAGAAGCTGGCATTCTTGATTTGGATGCTTCTGATATTAACCAATCCAAAGCGCCTTACGAAATCGTTAGCAAACTCCGGGCAAGCTTCTTTGTCATTGGTCCCTTGCTGGCGCGTTTAGGCGTTGCTCAAGTGCCGTTGCCGGGTGGATGCTCGATCGGCGATCGTCCCGTTGATTTGCACGTAAAAGGCTTACAAGCCCTAGGTGCAGAAGTCATCATCGAACATGGGGTTGTCAATGCGTACGTGCGTGGAAATCGCAAACGCTTGACAGGCGCACGGATTTATCTCGATTTCCCAAGCGTGGGTGCAACCGAGAATATCATGATGGCAGCGACCTTAGCAGAAGGCGAAACAATTATTGAAAATGCCGCTCAAGAGCCGGAAGTCGTCGATTTGGCGAATTTCTGTAATGCGATGGGTGCAAAGATTCAAGGTGCAGGAACTAACCGGATTGTGATCAACGGCGTTCCCAAATTGCACGAAATTGATTATTCGGTTGTCCCGGATCGGATTGAGGCGGGAACGTTCTTGATGGCGGGTGCAATTACGCGATCGGAAATTAGCTTATCTCCTGTTGTGCCGGATCATTTGAGTGCAGCGATCGCGAAACTCAGCGAAATCGGAATTCATGTGGCAATTGATGCTCCCGATTGTGTTCGAGTGTTGCCTGCCAAAACGTTCCGGGGTACGGATATTGAAACCTTGCCTTTCCCTGGATTTCCTACAGATCTGCAAGCTCCGTTTATGTCATTGCTGACCTTAGCCGAGGGAGACAGCATGATTACAGAGACGCTGTTTGAGAATCGGCTTCAGCATGTGGCAGAACTGAATCGCATGGGCGCAGATATTCGCTTAAAAGGCAATATTGCGATCGTGCGCGGTGTGCCTCAACTGTCTGGTGCGCCTGTCCAAGGTACAGATCTGAGAGCTTCTGCCGCCTTAGTAATTGCGGGCTTGGCAGCGAATGGCATGACGACTGTAAAAGGGTTGAATCACCTCGATCGTGGGTATGACAACATTGAGGCGAAACTGCGAGGACTGGGTGCAAAAATCCAGCGTGCGCTCGATACTTCTGTTGTCAGCGCTCCCATGAAAGTCACCCTCTAAGTTCAGGCGTTTTCGTTATACTGGCTTTGAGAGATTCTGTACGCCTGAACATGTCATTCTCAAAGTCAGCCCTGATTGGGCTAAAAGCTGATCAGTTCCGTCACCCTCTAGATTTAGAGGCGACCCAAGCGTTGAAACAGTTGCCCGGATTGGATCTGGCAATTCGCGCTCTGTTGGGGAATGTGGCGGAACAATTTTTTTATCTTGAAAATATTGCCTCCAGCATTTTGGTGAGCGAGCAGCAACTCCCTGAGTTGCACCAGCTTTTGGTTGAAGCTTGTAAAGTTTTAGATTTAGACGTGCCGCAGCTTTATGTGCGTCAACATCCTGTACCGAATGCTTATACCTTCGCGATGAGAGGGAAGCAACCGTTTATTGTGATGCACACATCGCTGATTGATCTGCTCACACTTGAAGAGATTCAAGCCGTGATCGCGCATGAATTAGGGCATCTGAAGTGCGATCACAGCGTTTATTTGACGTTGGCAAATCTGCTGATTTTGGCGGCAGGTCAGTTGCCGATGGGAGGCGTTTTGACCCAAGGATTGCAAGCGCAGATTATGAATTGGGTGCGCTGTGCGGAGTTTACTTGCGATCGTGCAGCCTTGCTTGCGACTCAAGATCCGAGAATTACGATGTCGGTGATGATGAAGCTGACGGGAGGATCGCCCAAGTTGGCGAATCAGTTGAATCTCGATGCCTTTATCGCTCAAGCGCGGGCTTACGACGAGGTGAGCAAGACGGAGATTGGAGAGATGTTGAAGCAGTTGCAGACGGCGCAACTATCGCATCCGGTTCCAGTTTTGCGAGCACGGGAAATCGATCGCTGGGCGAGTTCGCAAGAGTATCAGAAGTTAATCAGTGAGCGGTCAGAAAAACCCGCGATCGGCGGCTGGCGAAACTGGTAAAAGCAATCAGCGATTTAGCACTCCCACTGCTTCAATCCGTTGGAGTGCTAAATCGCTTGGAGAGTCTTTAGAGATAAGTAGGAGAACTTGTCCACGCTTCCAGAAATGAGAGAACAAGGCTGATCCGGTTCTCCCAATTGATCAACGACAAGTGCAGCCCCAGAAAAATCGTGGCGGCAGGTGTAATCATTCATCGTGATCACCGTTTTGAGATTAGCTTGCAGAGCCGCTTGTAAGCCTGGATAGGAATCTTCGATCGCAATACAGTCTTCAGGCTCTAAATTCAATTGCTCCAACGCATACAGATAAATATCAGGTGCGGGCTTTTTCTGAGGCACAATGTCCCCTGCTGCAATCACTTCAAACCAATTCGGGCTATCGGGCGCAAGCGTTGTTTCGAGCAGGGCAATCACATTCTCAAATTGGCTCGTTGTCGCGATCGCTAATCTCACGCCTGCGTCTTTTGCCTCTTGAATCAAGCGCTGGACACCGGGACGTAATGGAATCAGCCCTTCTTTGACCAGCGTTTGATAATGCCCAGTCTTCGCAGCATGAAGCTGTGCCGCAAACGCTTTGAGATCCGCTTCAGGAGATAGCACATCATACGTTTTCACATAATGCTGAATGCGCTCTTTGCCTCCTGCAACTTCGAGGAGATCGTGATACAGGTCGATCGACCAATTCCAATCCAAGCCAAAATCCGCGAAGGCACGATTGAACGCAATGCGATGTCCATCCCGTTCGGTGTCAGCCAGCGTTCCGTCCACGTCAAAAATTAGAGCCTTAAGTGCCATAAGAATTTTGTAATCAATTTCCTGATTCGTCGAAGATGCGACTGTAGAGAACAATATCAAGATGTGCTTTTAATTACTCAGTGATTTGTTCAGGGGCGAAAACAATGAAGAACGGAAAATGGTTGAACCTAGCTGAATCCTTAACGTTAGTTGGCTCAGGAGTTGGAGCGATCGCATCGATCGCATCTCAACAATTAGCGTTCACTGCTGCTCCCGTGTCTTTTCTGTTACTTCTGAACGTTGCAAATCGCCGTCGTCTTGATAAAGAAACCCTAAACGCGGCAAATCGTAACATTGCTCATCTTGACCAGCGCTTCTCCGATGATATCAAAGCTTTAGATCAGCAAGTGCGAACACTGCCCACCTTTGTTGATCTTGCCAGCGTTCGCAAAACAATTCAGCAGAGGCACGATAACGCGATCGCTCAATTACAGCACAATGTCTCCAGCCGATTGAGCGCGATCGAAAGTCGGGATCATGAACAGCTTGAAAAAGAATTAGAGTACCTGAAGACGAAGTACTCTCAGCTAGCAGAATCGATGGCAACCGTTTCGCAGTATTTGAATCGGTTAGTGACCACAAATCGCGTCGAAAGTGCCGAAAGTGAGATTGCCGAATTACGCACCGAAGTGGAGCAATTAGCGTCGAAACTCAGCGAGGTTTCGACCAGTCAGAAGCAAGTAATTCCGCGGCTGATGCAAGATGAAATTCATCAAATTCATCGGCGGTTGAATAGCTTGCCCTCGCCTTTTGATGCGACTGCTTTAAAGCAAGAAGTAGATGGACTCGTCAAAATTGTCGGAGATTTGGTATCTCGGCGAGATATAGCAAAGCTGATGGCAGAAATTGAAAAAATCCGCCATCAACATCAAGCTTTAGAGCAAACAGTCGTTCCGATGCGATCGGTAAATACCATTATGCGAAAGCAGATGGAAACTTTATCGTCTTGGATGACAACCGGACATCCGGCTTCGCCTGGGAGCAATATCAATCTTGAGCAGTTGCAGAATACCGTCGCTCAACTCGAAGCGCGGTTAGAAGAAAGTGCAAATCTCAAAGATATGCATACCGAAATGGAAACCATGCTCAATGGGCATTTGAGCCATTTGCAAGAGCAATTTGAAAGCGTTCAGCAGCATACCCGCAGTCTCGATCGCCAACAGAAACAGCTTGCTGAATGGATGGGTCGTTTGCCTGAAATGTTGGATGCAAAAGCATTGCAAAATCAGATGAAGTATCTCACTTCCCGTTTAGAAGTCACTGAAGCTCAGCTTTCAGACCTGGTGAATACGCCAAAATCTGAGTATGAATTGATGTTTAACCTATCTCAGGCACAATCTGATCCGTTTTCAAATACTCGCGCTGTGCTACAAGAAGCATTAAGTTCGGCTCAGTCTCGTGTGATTGTGGTATTCCCTTACCCCGACCAGGCAACGCTAGATGCAGAACTGATGCAAAGCTTTCAAGACTTTCTCAATCGGGGAGGACAGCTTGATATTGGTTGGGGACATTTGGGAGATCGGCAAGCGATGCAACAAGCAAAACTGATCTCCGATCGCGAAGCTCCTTCAACCTCCAAGAGCTATATTAAGCAAATTCTGCAACAGCTTACCCAACTCAAGCGCGATTATTCTGAGCAATTTCATTTTAAGATTTTAGGCACGAATGAAAATTTCCTGGTTTGTGATTCCAGCTATGGCGTGGTTGGAATTCAACCAATTCCGACCGCTAGCGTTGCCTTTCCTGAAGTTGCATTTGGCATTCGGACTGAAAATCAAACGGTGATTCAGGGATTAGTCGATCGCTTTAACAAGCCGATGCTCGATGCAAAAGATGTAACGTCGCATTTGAATCGAGCGATCACCCGGTATGAGATGGGCGATTTTCAAGGTGCGATCGAAGACTATTCTAAAGTCGTTGAACTCGATTCAAACCATTACATTGCTTATAACAATCGGGCGCTGATTAAGTTTGAATTGGGGAATTACGCAGAAGCGATCGCAGATTTGAATCGGGCTGTGATTAGTCATTCGGGCAACTGTATTGCTTACTGTAATCGGGGTGTCATTTGGGCACACATGGGTGAGAAAAATAACGCGATCGATGATTTTAGCTATGCAATTCAAGTCGATCCGGCTTGTCTGAATGCCTATTTTCAAAGAGGCTTGGCACGGATGAAATTTGAGAATACGCTCGGTGCGATCGATGATTTTACTGCCATGATTTGTATTGATGCAATGAATGCTGTGGCTTACTTTCATCGAGGGCTAGCTCGTAGTAAAGTGAGTGATAAAACTGGAGCGATTCGGGATTTGAAAGAGGCCGCTTGGTTGTTTTCGGTACAAGGCGATCAGGCGAAACATCAACATGCGATCGCGGCAATTCATAAACTCCGCAAACGGTTTGTCACCGTAGACACTCCGGATCTGAAGCTCGTTTGTGAGGCTTAATATTGCAGCATCGCGCTTTGCGGTTTAATTGAGAGTGGACGTTACGACCTCGAAGACCATGACTCTCCAAAGTAAGCCTGCCTGGGCTGGCGATGATTTTCTCTCGCGCTGTGTCAATTTGTTGATTCAGACTCAGCCTGTTTACGCGGTGATGAAACAGCAGGCGCGCCAAGTCTTGATTAAAACGGCTGAACGAAACGGTGTGCCCTGGCGGAAACGAGTTGAAGAATTTGCGGCGGCTGAAATTGAACAATCTGCTGCTCAACTTACAAATCAGAAGGTCAGCTATCCTGATTATTATCAAGTTCCATTTCATGCTTACGAGCACGGGAATCTATGCTGGCAAGCTGCGTTTGAGGCAGAACCTGCGACTCATGCGATGGCACTCCGAGTCTGGAAGGATGAACCGCTGACGTGGGAGGAAGCTCAAGCTCGACTGCGGGGGAGCTTCCATCAGGTACTTGATCAAAATATTCAACAGCCTGTGCAAGACATTCTCGACATCGGTTGCTCGATTGGACTGTCTACTATAGCTTTACATCGGTTCTATCAGAATCGGCAGCAGCAGCAAGTTCGCACGGTTGGGCTAGATTTATCCCCTTATATGCTGGCAGTCGCTCAGTATCGGGATGGCGATCGCGAGATCAGTCAATGGATTCATGCCAATGCTGAAGCAACCGAGTTGCCCGATTGCTCATTGGATTTGATCACGATCCAGTTTGTGCTGCATGAGTTGCCGCGATATGCGACGATCGTGATTTTTCAAGAAGCACTGCGATTACTGCGTCCGGGCGGGCATCTGGCGATTGTCGATAACAATCCCCAGTCTCCAGTCATTCAGAATCTACCGCCTGTACTCTTTACGCTGATGAAAAGTACTGAGCCTTGGTCAGATGATTACTACACGTTTAATGTTGAAGCGGCTCTAGAATCTGTTGGGTTTGAGCAAGTGAAAACTGTGGCGAGTGATCCTCGCCATCGCACAATCTTGGGGCATAAACCGTGAATTTCCAGAACAAAACGATCATTCTGACCGGAGCATCGGCGGGAATTGGGAAAGAGCTAGCGCGCTCCCTCGCTCAAAAGGGCGCAAATTTGGTGCTTGCTGCTCGGAATTCAGCCGCTTTAGAAGAAACGGTTGCGTTGTGTATGGCACAGGGAGGGCAAGCAATAGCAGTCCCGACCGATGTGACTCAACCGGAAGCCTGTCAAAAACTGATTGAATCTGCGATCGCAAGATTTGGACAGATTGATGGTCTGATTAACAATGCTGGCATCTCGATGATTTGTCGGTTTGAGGAAGTCACGGATCTGACAACTTTTGATCAGATTATGCGAGTGAACTATCTAGGAGCTGTGTATTGTACGCATTCTGCTTTACCTCATCTCAAACACAGTCAAGGACTTTTAGTTGCGATCTCTTCTCTTTGCGGTAAAACAGGCGTTCCGACTCGCACAGGGTATGTTGCGAGTAAACATGCAATGCAAGGTTTTTTCGATACACTCCGAATTGAACTGCAAGGGAGTGGTGTCGATGTATTAGTAGTATCTCCGGGATTTGTTGCAACTGACATTCGAGAACGTGCTTTCGATGGGAAGGGGCAACTACTAGGGCAGAGTCCTCGCGATGAAGAACAAGGCACAATGTCTGTAGAGGAATGTGTGCGGCAAATTGTGGGTGCAATGGAAAAACGGAAACGAGAGCATTTGATGACCTTGAAAGGCAAAGCAATTCCGTGGGTAAAACTCATCGCGCCGGGGCTAGTCGATCGCATCGCTGCCTATGCTGCGCGTGTTAAGGCGGAGAAAAATAGCCCTCTTGCGTAAATCCCTGCGTCTTGACCCAAAGCAATATGCCATGAAGCACAGGACTAGATGATTCAACCCTCTCCAAGATCGCCCTACAAAGTGATCCAGTCCTAGTTCTTCCTTTAGGTGCTGATAAGCTTGCTCGATCGTCCAGCTTTGATGTGCCCAAGCCAAGAGTTGCAGCAAAAAAGTTGGGCGTTGCTGAATCACAGTATGTTTTCTTCGTTTGAATCGGTTGCAGCCCTCACCCTAACCCTCTCCCAAATTGGGAGAGGGAGCCAGAATTCTAGTTCCCCTTCTCCCAAATTGGGAGAAGGGGTTAGGGGATGAGGGCAGAATTCATGCCATCATTCAGCAACGCCAAAAGCTGAGATAGAAGCATTAGAAACTTAATACCGAATCGTCCCATCTTCAAACTTCTTTGCATCTTTGAAGGTCATGTTCTGCTTGCGCTTTAGTTCTATTCCTACTTGTAGAGAGTCTTAACGCTACTTAACGGAGTAGTATCTGCGCTCAACTAAAGCACAGGTAAGCTAGCTCTTTAGCTATTCATGTAAACAATGGCTTCAAATTACTATCTATCGTCTCGAATCATGACGTTAATTATATTCTTCTCCAATTATATTTCTCATCTATTATCCCAGTAATTACATCTGTGCTATTTGTCTACAACACTGGCAATTCATCAAAAAAATCTATTCACACACCTCAGGAGGAAAACACTATGAGCAGCGAAAGTGGATGCCCATTTATGGGTCGAGGTCAGAAACTTCAACCTCGTCATGTACCGACAAACCGAGAGTGGTGGCCGAATTATTTGAATCTGAGCATCCTCCATCAGCATACCCCCCAGGCAAATCCTATGGGTGAGGAATTCAACTACGCGGAGGAGTTCAAGAGCCTTGATTTAGCTGCCCTTAGAGCAGATATCTACGAGCTGATGACGACCTCTCAGGACTGGTGGCCAGCCGATTACGGTCATTATGGACCGCTCTTCATCCGAATGGCTTGGCACAGCGCAGGTACGTATCGGATTGGCGATGGTCGGGGTGGCGCAGGCTCGGGTAGTCAGCGCTTTGAGCCGCTCAATAGTTGGCCAGACAATGCCAACCTCGATAAGGCGCGCATGTTGCTTTGGCCGATTAAGCAGAAATATGGCAAGAAAATCTCGTGGGCTGATCTCATGGTCTTTGCGGGCAACTGCGCTCTGGAGTCGATGGGCTTCAAAACGTTGGGCTTTGCTGGCGGGCGCGTGGATGTCTGGCAGCCCGAGGAAGACATCTACTGGGGGTCTGAGAAAGCTTGGCTCGGCAATGAGCGTTACCAAGACGATCGAGTTCTGCTGAATCCCCTTGCCGCTGTTCAGATGGGTCTGATCTATGTGAACCCGGAAGGACCAGACGGCGAGCCTGATCCAGTGGGTTCAGGTCGCGATATTCGCGAGACCTTTGGTCGGATGGCGATGAATGATGCAGAGACAGTCGCGCTGGTAGCGGGCGGACATACCTTTGGCAAATGTCACGGTGCGGGCGATCCATCGCATGTTGGTGCTGAACCTGGAGGTGCGACTATCATCGATCAGGGACTGGGCTGGAAGAGCACCTTCAACACAGGTATCGGTGTCGATGCAATCACCAGTGGGATCGAAGGTGCATGGACTACTCATCCGACTCAGTGGGATAACAACTACTTCGAGAACCTATTTAACTATGAGTGGGAATTGACAAAGAGTCCCGCTGGCGCGCATCAATGGGTGCCTAAGAATGGTGCTGGTGCAAATACAGTGCCGGATGCACATGATCCATCAAAACGGCATGCTCCCATGATGACCACAGCCGACATGGCAATGAGGATGGATCCTACCTATGAGCCGATTTCGCGGCGTTACTATGAGAACCCGAATGAGTTTGCAGATGCGTTCGCCAAAGCATGGTTCAAGTTGACACACCGCGACATGGGACCACGATCGCGTTATCTCGGTTCAGAAGTTCCTGAGGAAGAATTCTTGTGGCAAGATCCTATCCCCACAGTTGACCATGAATTGATCAATGAGTCGGACATTGCCACTCTCAAAGGCAAGATTCTGGCTTCGGGACTATCTGTTTCCCAACTGGTTTCAACGGCTTGGGCATCAGCATCAACGTTTCGCTGCTCTGATATGCGGGGTGGAGCGAACGGAGGGCGCATTCGTCTCGCGCCGCAGAAGGATTGGAAAGTCAATGAACCCGCCCAATTGGCAACAGTAATCCAAACGTTAGAAGCGATCCAACGGGAGTTCAACACCTCGCAGTCTGGCGGCAAGCGGGTTTCGCTTGCTGACTTGATCGTTCTGGGCGGATGTGCAGGCATTGAACAAGCTGCAAAAAATGCGGGTCACGACGTAACGGTTCCCTTCCAGCCGGGACGCACGGATGCGGTGCAAGAGAAAACAGATGTCGAGTCCTTCGCTGTGCTCGAGCCAACGGCAGACGGGTTTCGCAACTACTCTAGCGGCAACCACAGCGAATCGCCCGAAGAGTTGCTGGTCGATCGAGCACAATTGTTGTCTCTATCAGCCCCTCAGATGACGGCTCTCTTGGGCGGCTTGCGCGTCTTGGGGGCGAACTTTGGAGGAGCCAAACAGGGTGTCTTCACCCATCGACCCGAGACGTTGACTAATGACTTCTTCGTCAACCTGCTCGACTTAGGCACGACATGGAAGGCGACTTCTGAAGATGAGTATGAGTTCGAGGGGAGCGATCGCAAAACGGGTGAACCCAAATGGACTGCGACCCGCGTTGACCTTATCTTTGGGTCAAATTCTCAGCTTCGCGCGCTTGCAGAAGTCTATGGCGCGGAGGACTCGCAACCGAAATTTGTGCAGGACTTCGTGGCAGCGTGGAACAAGGTGATGAACCTCGATCGCTATGATCTTCGTGCGGTTTCGGCGAAAAGCGCTGCGAGGGGCTTCTAAGCATCACTTATCCTCCGAGGTAAGCCACTCTTTCTCTCAAGGGCTTACCTCAAGAATTCTCATTTCGAGAACTGCTCGAGAGAGCACATTGAAATCACAATTGCATTCAGGTTGCGAGGCTAGGATCATCGCCTTCTAGCATCGTGCCCTTGAGCGTCGTGTCTTTGAGGTCTGCGCCGCTCAGGTTAGCATTCTCTAGAGCCGCATCGGTTAGATTTGCTTGCTCTAGTTCAGCATTGGCGAGGTCTGCTTCACTCAAATCCGCAGCCTCTAAGTTTGCACCACTCAGTATGGCTTGATTGAGATCTGCCTGGGTTAAAGTCGCTTGAATGAGATTTGCTACTTCGAGATCGGCATTGCTCAAATCCGCACGATCGAGCAATGCGCCTTCTAAAATCGTGCCTCCTAGCATGGCATTGCTGAGATTTGCCCCTGTCAAATCGGCTCCCGCTAGGTCTGCCCCACTCAGGTCGGTGCTGCTGAAGTCAGTATTGATCAAGGTCGCATTTCTTAGGCTCGCGCCTTCTAAGTTAGCACCTGCGAACACGGCATTGCTGAGATTCACCCCTGATAAATCTGCTTCTGCGAGATCGACGTTACTAAAGTCGCGATCGCCACTTTCATACCGCTGCTGTAGTTGCTGAACGTCTATCGGTTGTACCATCGCAAACCTCCTAGTCCCCTTATGTCGCTTTCTTCGGCTTTTGTAAAGTTTGAGTGTATGGGTTCTCACGACGAAAAGCGTCTACCTGTTGTCATACGCCCCGCAATCAAAACACTTCTTAACACTTCCGATTTACATCCATCCGATGTTATGGCGTTTTTAGTTAAGGCAATTCTTTCGGGTTACTTAATCTTTTTGACTGATTCTGACTTGAAATCGACAATCAATCAAGGCATCAAAGGGCGCGATGGGCTGAACCTATAGCCTAACCCTATCCGTGTAAGAACTCACCCCCGAAAGTCAGACTCAGCAGACCTATTTAATTTTCGTCAATTTTTTCATTCCCAGAGGAACAGAAGAGGGACATAAGGAGCCTGTGAGGAAGAATTTCCCGCAGCTATGGGGGTAGGATAACTTTTTGAGCTAACCCAACCTGTCTAAGCAGCCAAATTGCCCACCACGTTACATCGATTTCCCACCAGCGCCATCCTGCTTTCGCTACATGAGGATAAGCATGATGATTGTTATGCCACCCTTCACCATAGGTCAGAATTGCTGCCCACCATAAATTTCGAGAGCCATCGGGAATATCAAACGATCGATATCCCCAAACATGCGTCACAGAATTAATAAACCAAGTACTATGCCAGAGCAGCACCGCTCTGACAAACATGCCATAAATCACGAACGACCAACCGCCAATCATATAGAGCAAGAGTCCGAGCGGAAGCTGTAGGAGAACAAAGTAACGATTCAACCAGCGATAGAATGGATCGCGCGCGAGATCTGGCGCAAAGCGTTTATATTGCTCATAGTCAAAAAACTCAGCATGAGGATAGAAGATCCACAGCATATGACTCCACCAGAAGCCTCGCCGAGCAGAGTAAGGATCTTTCTCTTCATCTTCTGTATGAGCATGATGTAAGCGATGCCCAGCTACCCAAAAAATTGGTCCGCCTTGTAAAGCTAAAGCACCAATCAGTGCGATCGCATATTCCAACCCTTTCGGAACTTGAAAACTTCGATGGCTCAACAAGCGATGATACCCCAGACAAATCCCAATGCTGCCAAAGAACCAATGAAGCACTAGCATTGTCCCCAAAGCTGACCATGAAAAGAACCAAGGTGCTAGCAGTGCAAGGGCATGAATCAGGGCAAAAAATGCGACGGTTCCCCAATTCAAAGGCGGATTAGACCTTGACAATAAAGATTCAGATGACATAACGTTCTTCCTCAACCACACTATCAGTCAATTAGAGCCATTCCTATGACGTTACTGAAGCTTGTAGCAGTGCTGAGATCGCTGGATAGCGAACAGCTCGTTCAGAACTCATTAATTCACTGCATCACTAGCCAGTAAAGAATGGCAGCAGAATCATGGAATGCTCATCACTCCATGATCTTTTGCATTAAGCTTAGCGCTTAGACATCTTCTGGATAGAGATTGCTATAGCGATTGAGTTCATCGACAGTAATCAGATTTTTCAGTCCTTCTTGACGCGATCGCAGAAGTTCCTGGCTCAGATGTGCAATTTCGCCGTCTGGTAAGTCTGCTTGTGCTAGCTCATCAAAAAACTGATGATAAACATCCCGAAGCTGATGAGCAAACTTAAATCGAAGTTGCTGGGCTTGGAGTCGCTTTTGTGCCAGCGTCGATTCTGGTGCTTGATTTGCCCAATCTTGCGGCTTGAGAAAGACTTCGGTCAGTTCAGCTTCTGGGCTACCCGGTTCCGACTCGTAGGCATATTCCCATCGAGCCAGGGGTGGCAATGACATGAGAATCGATTCAGTCCGTCCATTCGTTTGCAAGCCGAATACAGTGCCACGATCGTAGACCAAATTAAATTCGGCATAGCGTCCTCGGCGGTAAAGTTGGAAATTGCGTTCGCGATCGCCATAGTTCATTGATTGGCGTTTTTGTGCAATCGGTAAGTAAGCAGGAAGAAACGCATTCCCACAGCTTTGAACGAAGGCAAAAAGTTCTTCCCAAGTCCGAGGAACAGAACCAACTTGCTGACTATATTGTGCAGCGAGTGACTCTGATTGTGATCCAACATAAAGCGATCCATTACCATCCTGGTAATCGAAGAAGATGCCGCCAATACCTCGCTGCTCTTGACGATGACGCAAGTAAAAATACTCGTCACACCACAGTTTGAAGGCAGGATAGTAAGCCGGATGATGGGCATCGCAGGCATTTTTTAGGGTTTGATGGAAGTGAATGGCATCTTCTGCGAAAGGATAGTACGGTGTTAAATCTGCACCGCCGCCAAACCACCAAATCGAACCTGCTTCAAAGTAGCGATAGTTGAGGTGAACAGTCGGAACATAAGGGTTGCGAGGATGCAGTACCATTGAGATTCCAGTGGCGAAGAAAGGCTGTCCAGCAGCCTCTGGACGCTGTGCCAGAATAGAGGGGGGCAAACTTTCACCCCAAACCTCAGAAAAGTTCACGCCACCTTGTTCAAACACTCGCCCATCGCGAATCACGCGAGTCCTTCCCTCGCCGCCTTCGGTGCGTTCCCAATGGTCTTCTTGAAATTTTGCTTCTCCATCTAGTTGCTCTAGTGCAGCACAAATTTCATCTTGTAGGTTCTGGACAAATTGTTTTGCTCTCTGCCGTGAGTCTACAGGGGGCAGAGAGTTTGTCAAAGAAGTGGATTGCAAAAGAGTATTTCTAGCCATAGCAGGGGTAGTGAGTTGCTTTAATCACTCTATGGTTATTAAACTGACTAACTACAAAACTGTTTCAAAACTTAATACAAAGCGTTAAATCATCAAACGAGCTAGAAAGGCTCTAATCATGCACACTTCCATCGGGCATAATTGCGCCTTGCAAATCTGCATCGGTCAAATCGGTTCCCGTCAGATCTGCACCTTGCAAATTCGCATTGCATAGGTTTGCGCCGCTCAAGTTCGCATAACTTAAATCAGCCCCGCGCAAACTTGATGCACTCAAGTCCGTAATCAAATCTCCCCAGAGCAATCTGCGACTCAAATTTGCTCGACATAGCTTCGCACCATCTAGATCCGCATGATGAAGTACCACAGCCCCCAAATCGGCATAGCTCAAATCTGCACCACTCAACACTGCAAATCCGAGATCCGTTCGCTGGTCAGAACTAGGACGAAGATCCGCTTCAATTAACAATGCGTGTGAGAGCTTGGCATGAGTGAGATTTGCACCGCATAAACTCGCTTTCACTAAATTGGCTTCATCTAATCGAGCGTGAACTAACTTGGCTCCCGTGAGATCAGCCTCACGTAAACTGACTCGATATAAATCTGCTTCACTTAAATCAGTTCCCCAAAGAATTGCTTCACTTAAGTTTGCTTCGCGCAGACAAGCTTGATGAAAGTTAATTTTGCCGAGTCGCGTCTGACGTAGATCTGCATGACTAAAATCGGCTCGGCTCAAGTTCGCATTGGTTAGTTCAGCATCCTGTAAAGCAATGCGCTGAAAGTTGCGTTCTCCAGTGTTATATCGTTTGAGTAGCTCATCTACTTTCATCGCGTTCACTCTTCCTCGATCGTAGTTTCATTCTTCATCTTATGCTGTGAGTGCTGGAATACAGCCCACCCCAGATACGATGTTTCTTCGAGCATGACTATACTCTCGAAAAAATCAACAAATGGGCTTGACATTTTATAACTGTCTAGCTATTAAGTTAGATAGCTGATTATTCAGACTACTTTGTATTTTACTCATCCATACGGATTTATCAACTCATGACAACGCTATTGCAAAGACGTGATCGTGTCCCCCTCTGGGATCGCTTCTGTGATTGGATTACGAGTACCGAGAATCGGCTTTATATTGGTTGGTTTGGGGTGTTGTTGATTCCGACTGCGCTGACCGCCGCGATCGTATTTATTCTTGCGATGATTGCGGCTCCTCCGGTAGATATTGATGGCATTCGAGAACCCGTTTCTGGGTCATTGCTCTACGGAAATAACATTATTACAGCGACCGTTGTGCCAACTTCTGCGGCAATTGGCTTACATTTTTATCCCATTTGGGAAGCCGCTTCATTGGATGAATGGCTCTACAATGGTGGTCCTTATGAATTGATTGTCTTTCACTTCCTGATTGCGATTTTCGCCTACATGGGGCGGCAATGGGAATTGAGCTATCGCCTAGGAATGCGTCCTTGGATTCCAGTTGCATTCTCTGCTCCAGTCGCAGCAGCAACCTCTGTACTCCTGATTTACCCCATCGGACAAGGAAGCTTTTCTGATGGTTTGATGCTCGGCATTTCAGGAACGTTCAACTTTATGATTGTGTTCACGGCTGAACATAACATTCTCATGCACCCGTTTCACATGCTAGGGGTGATCGGGGTCTTTGGAGGTGCATTATTTAGCGCAATGCATGGTTCGTTAGTGACATCTTCTTTGATTCGCGAAACAGCAGAAACGGAATCTCAGAACTATGGCTATAAGTTTGGACAAGAAGAAGAAACCTACAATATCATCGCAGCACACGGGTATTTTGGGCGATTGATCTTCCAGTATGCGAGCTTCAACAATTCGCGCTGGCTACACTTCGTGCTTGCTGCTTTTCCAGTGATGGGAATTTGGTTTGCTGCTCTGGGAATTAGCACCATGGCGTTTAATCTCAATGGGTTTAACTTCAATAGTTCGATTCTCGATAGTCAAGGGCGAACGATCGAGACTTGGGCAGATTTGCTCAATCGAGCAAATGTTGGGATTGAAGTGATGCACGAGCGCAATGCTCACAATTTTCCGCTTGATTTAGCATCAGGTGCAGCTCAACCGCTAGCACTGATAGCCCCGACCATCCAGAGTTAGTCTGATCTTCCTTCATCAACGAGCGTCCTCTAACCAGGACGCTTTCTTGCCAGAGTTTTTAGGAGAGCCTGAATGAAATCCCCCATCCGAGAATTCTTTTTCTGGTCATTGCTGAGTACCTGGGTAATGGTGATCTCACTAGGATTAGGAGTATTGATGAGTTCACCTGCAAGGGCAGAGATTCGGCAGTTAGAAGAAGCACCGGGACAAAGTGTGATCCAATCTCGACAATTGCTGCAAGACCAGCATGGAAATCGCTGGCAAGCGATCGCATTTCAACGCAGTTATCCCAATGGTCAAACCAGTTTTGATCTCAGGCTTGTGGGGTTTCCGGGAATTGCCAACATTGATCACTCTCAGCCTTTGATGCTCACAAATTCTTTGGGCGCAAATTTGACTGCTCACGCAAATGATCAAGCAATTTTTACCGATAAAACTCATCCCGAACCGAATGTTGGTCAATACGATTTACAGGCTGTATTCCCTCAGATGCAGGCAGAAATCCCACTCAAACTTTCAATCCCAACGCTTCAAGACGAGTCGGTTCGTCTCTCAGTTTCACCTTTGATTATTCAGGAATGGAAGGCTGTTGCAAGCAGTGAATTGCAGATTAAAAAATAGAGGTTTTATTCCGTAAACTCTTTAAGCTTGCCGCTTGCTGTTGGACTCGTTCACTGATGCGATCGCACGCTAGCTCGCAAAACTCAAAAATCATTGGATCAGCGATTTCGTAGTAGGCACTTGTACCTTTCGCCTCCCGCGATAAGATTCCGGCTTGATAGAGCACTTTGAGATGCTTTGATAAATTCGCCTGCCCTAAACCTGTTGCTTCGGAGATTTCCATCACATTCATCGCGCCCGATCGCAAACAAGTCAGAATCTGAAGCCGACTCATCTCTGACAAGACTTTGAAATAGTCGGCAACAGCAGCAAGAATCGCTGGATCTGCTTTTGATGGTTTAGTTTTTGGCATAGGGTAATTCAGCAATCAATTAGGGTAATTTTATAACTAATTAGGATTATAGCCAATTACCGAACTAACTCAGATTAGAGCGTCGATCATAGATATACATAGATATGAATGCTTGAAAAGACTTGTGCTATGTCACGTGCATAGTAAGAGAGAGCATTATCAGCTTAACTCTGAAGATATAAAACCTGTGGAGACCTTCGCTCTTTAGCGTTGCTAAATGCTGCGCGGACTTCGTTTGTGTAGCCGCGAATTCCATTCGCACGGCATTTGTCGCAAACATTCTTCAATTCGGTATCAGGTCTATTTTTGAGTAGATGCTATCTTTGTGTGATTTCTTCGCTATAATACTACGGTGAATCGGCCGACTCACCGTAGTATTTCATAAAATCGCCAAATGTTAGTTTTTGCTGAGCAAATTCCGTTAATTTGGTCAAACCGATCAAGCTTTATTTGATTATTCCTTCAAGTCACAACTAGAATTTATGCAATACAATTCCCTTGGTGAAAGTAACCTCAAAGTTTCTGAAATTTGCCTAGGTACGATGACCTTTGGGCAGCAAAATACAATCGAAGAAGCCCATCAACAACTTGATTACGCTCTCGATCGTGGCATTA
Source organism: Leptolyngbya sp. UWPOB_LEPTO1 (assembly GCF_017302695.1). Classification (NCBI taxonomy): domain Bacteria; kingdom Bacillati; phylum Cyanobacteriota; class Cyanophyceae; order Leptolyngbyales; family Leptolyngbyaceae; genus Leptolyngbya; species Leptolyngbya sp. UWPOB_LEPTO1. The sequence goes on from NZ_JAFLCJ010000001.1 coordinate 563,116, forward strand.
ATTTTATTGATGCCGCAGAAATGTATCCTGTTCCACCACGTGCTGAAACCCATGGCGTGACTGAAACTTACATTGGTGAGTGGCTAAAACACCAGCAAAGAGACAAAGTGATTGTCGCCACGAAAGTGATTGGTGCAGGACGACGGTTCAAATGGGTACGTGAGGGGGTGAACAAAGTCGATCGCGATAGTGTAAAACAAGCGATCGACGATAGCCTCAAGCGGCTCCAAACTGATTATGTCGATCTGTACCAAATTCATTGGCCCGATCGCTATGTGCCACAATTTGGACAAACCATTTTTGATCCCAAGCAAGAGCGGGAAACAGTTCCCATTGCTGAACAGTTGGAAGTATTTGCAGATCTGATCAAGGCTGGAAAAATTCGCTACTTGGGACTGAGCAACGAAACCCCTTGGGGCATTACAACGTTTAGCTATCTTGCTCAACAATTAGGATTACCGAAAGTGGTGTCGATTCAAAATGCTTACAACTTATTGAATCGGGTCTTTGATTCTGCATTGGCAGAAGCTTCGTACCGCGAGAATGTGGGTTTACTAGCTTATAGTCCTTTAGCATTTGGATTTTTGTCTGGAAAGTATTTACAAGGCGATCCTGGAACGACTCGAATTACCTTGTTTGAGCAGTTTGGACAGCGTTATCTTAAACCTAGAGTCAAGGAAGCGGTTGCGGCTTATGCTGAGGTTGCAAAATGTCACAACCTTAGTCCGACAGCATTAGCGTTAGCATTTGTTCGGAGTCGTTGGTTTGTGAGCAGTACTATTATCGGTGCAACAACCCTAGACCAACTTCGAGAAAATATCGATAGCATCAAAGTTGATCTAACTCCAGACATTCTCAAAGACATTGAGGAAGTTTACACGCAATATCCCAATCCGGCTCCTTAAGTCGGTTTGCACTCAATGTCTGACCATCGAGCGTTCTGCTGCGAGGTGCAGCGGTGGGAGATGTCGATCGCATGACTAAAAATTACGAGTCGGTCAAGCAATTCGACATCTCCAGAAGAAATCTTGAGAAGCGTAGTCAGTTCGATTCGGCAATACCTGAAGAAAAGACAGAACTCATAGCCAATCAATTTGTAAAGGGGCAGAACTCCGCCCCCTAAATTCCCCATTTTGGGGAACTTTGAGAATCTTAGATCACTACGATCGTGGAAATTTTCTAAGATTTGATCAGCGTTGATCGTTAGGAATATCTCAATGTCGCATTTGTTTGAACCCCTTACCCTTCGAGATGTCACTCTCCGCAATCGCATTGTCGTCTCCCCCATGTGCCAATACTCCAGCATTGATGGATATGCCAATGATTGGCACTGGGTTCATTTAACAAGTCGTGCTGTTGGTGGAGCAGGATTAGTGTTTACTGAAGCAGCCGCGATCGAACCCCAGGGACGCATTAGCCCCGAAGATTTAGGAATTTGGTCAGATGATCAGATTGAAGCTTTAGCAAAAATTGTCACGAGTATTCATAACTGTGGTGCGGTTGCAGGCATTCAACTCGCCCATGCAGGCAGAAAAGCAAGTACTGCAAAACCGAGCAAAGGGGGACATGCGATCGATGAGTCTCAGGGAGGATGGCGACCGATTGTATCGAGTAGTGCCGTTGCATTTAGTCCCAAGCATCCAACACCAGAAGCCTTGACTGTCGAAGAAATTCAGCAAACGACTGAGGCATTTGCTCAAGCCGCGCGTCGATCAGTAGAAGCTGGATTTCGAGTCATTGAAATTCACGCAGCACATGGGTATTTACTGCATCAATTTCTCTCGCCTTTGGTGAATCAACGACAAGATGAGTATGGTGGCAGCTTTGAAAATCGCACTCGATTTCTCCAAGAGGTCGTTCGAGCAGTGCGGGAGATTGTACCAGAACGCGATTCGCTCTGGGTTCGCATCTCAGCAACCGATTGGGCAGAGCAAGGATGGACATTGAACAAAGCATTTCTCTGAGCGATAAGATCAAATCTCTTGGCGTTGATGTGATTGACTGTTCTTCGGGTGGAACGATCCCTGGCGTGAAAATCCCTCTATCTCCGGGCTACCAAGTGCCCTTTGCTGAACGAATTCGTCGAGAAGCCAAAATTCAAACGGGTGCAGTGGGATTGATCACCTCTGCTGAACTAGCAGATTATATTATCCGTGCAGGTCAAGCAGATGTTGTCTTGATAGGGCGGGAATTCTTGCGGAATCCCTATTGGGCACTTCAAGCAGCAAAAGAACTAGGTCAGGAAAAAGTCTATCCCGTGCAATATGAACGAGCCTGGATTTAATGACAGAGTGTCGCGGTCGGATGGAACCTGTATGAACGCACCTCTAGCACCTCTACAGTTGGGGCTAGTGGGGTTAGAGAGTAACCTACTTCGGATTGTCGATCGTCACTTCATAGTTCACCACTCCGAGCCAAGGAGCTTGAGGTTGCTGATAAGGTTTGAACTTCAAAGGTGCTAGATCAGCGTTGCGAATGAGGTGAGCCATAAAGTGCAGCGAACCTTGTAGCAAATCTGCGCTGAGTAAATCGCGTTCTAAATTTGTCGATCGTAGTTTTTGTGTAAACGATTTCATCAATTTCTTGAGAAAACTTGCATTCTGAGACAATTCTAAATACGCAAACGTAGCACTGCGAATTTCAGCTTCAATCTTGGCAGGATTCGTAATTCTCTGACCATCTAGGATGCCATTAAATCTGCGCTGAATGAATGTTCTTACATGCTCCGAATAAGGCTGAGCATGATATTTCTGCATCGCTTCAGATAAAAGCATCTTGGAATTTCCATTGAGCATTGCGCCAACCACCCAAGCAGCAACATCTGCCGCATAATCTGACTCTGAAGCAAACCGATCGAGCGCATCCCCTAAGCCTTTGAACTTTTCTGGAGTGGCGCGATACGTCTCGATCGAAGACCCAATATCACCCGCCCAAGAGGTATGATCTCCTGTCCAGCGCGTCAAATCTGACCATTGCAGCCCTGGCTGATTGATTTGATCCGACAAAGACGCAATGAAATGTCCAAAATCGATGTTTTCACCTGCTAAGATCACATCTTGATTGAGTTTACCTTCAATAAATGCTTGCTCAAACCCTGTCACAACCGTCCAGACTTTCGTCGTATAGCTCGGCTTCGTATAGCCGCGTAAACGATTTGTAATCTCGTAAGTCGAAGCATCAGGGTGAGATTGTTCAAAATCGCTGATAAATTGAAGAACGGTTGTGAAATCAGTCATAGGACAGAAAGAGAAGCGACACTTAAGAGAATATTAGCGAGACATTACTGTGCCCACACAATTAGACACATCATTCAGCGATAACACTACGGAATGGCGGCAAGGTGAATTGCTGGAAGTCACGATTACCGATTTGAGCGATCGCGGTGATGGAGTAGGTCGCGCAGGCTCACGCGTCGTCTTTGTGCCCGATACGGTCACCGGCGATCGCGCTTTAGTCCGATTGATGCACGTCAAGCCGAATCTTGCTCATGCGAAGTTATACAAACTCCTCGAAGCTTCGCCCCATCGGATTCGACCCGGATGTATTGTTGCTGACAAGTGCGGCGGCTGTCAGTGGCAGCATGTCGATTATGACTATCAACGAGAGGCGAAACGGAATCAGGTCGTTCAGGCATTAGAGCGAATTGGCGGATTTCGTAACATTGCAGTTGATCCCGTTCTGAATGTGAGCGAACCTCTGCACTATCGCAACAAATCGACTTATCCGCTCGGAAGTTCCAACACGCGACAAGTTCAAGCGGGATACTATCAAAAAGGCACGCATCAGATTGTAAATCTGAATCAGTGCCCGATTCAGGATGAGCGATTGAATCCTTTACTGGCTGAAGTCAAACAGGACATTCAGCAGCAGGGATGGCGAATCTATGATGAGAAATATCATCGCGGTCAATTGCGGCATTTAGCCTTAAGAATTGGGCAGCGCACAGGTGAAATCTTGCTGACGTTGATTACGGCTGATCCAGACTTGCCGAACTTAGAAGCTCAGGCTCAGGAATGGCTGCAACGCTATGAGAATTTAGTCGGTGTGTCGCTGAATGTACAGCGCGATCGCACGAATGCCATTTTTGGTTCAGAGACACATTGCATCGCAGGTCAGCCTTTCCTCTCAGAACGATTCGCAAATCTGACGTTCCACATCCGACCCGATACTTTCTTTCAAGTCCATACTGAGCAAACTGAAGCTTTGTTAAACATTGTTTTAGAACAGTTAAACTTACAAGGTGACGAAACATTTGTTGATGCTTATTGTGGAATTGGAACAATGACTTTACCGATCGCACAACGTGTCAAAACTGCGATCGGATTAGAAATTCAACCGGAAGCGATTGAACAAGCTCAACAGAACGCAAGTTTGAATGGAATCGAGAACGTCAGATTTGAAGTGGGAGCGGTTGAAAAAGTTTTACAATCGCTTGAGATTCACCCGGATTTAGTCATGCTCGATCCACCTCGTAAAGGATGTGATGCAACTGTTTTGGAGACGCTTCGACAACAGAAACCTAAGCAAATTGTTTACGTCAGTTGTAATGCTGCGACATTAGCACGAGATCTGAAATTGTTATGTGCAGATGATGCCTATCAACTGATACGAGTTCAGCCTGCGGACTTTTTCCCGCAGACGGCTCATGTTGAATGTGCTGCTTTTTTAAACCGAGTGGAGGAGTAAATGCTGTTTAAGGATCTGGTAGAAAAGTTAGGGCAATCCGTGAAGAGTAGTAGCGAAACACCTGATCTAGAAATTTCAGGAGTTTCCGCAGTACTTGATAGTAAGCCGAATACGCTGACCTATTCTGAAAGCCTGAAATTTGCAAAGCAGCTTCGAGAAACCCAAGCTGCTGCGGTGATTTTGCCTGCAAATGAGGAATTACTAGCGATCGCGAAAGAACGCGGTTTAGCTTGGATCATTGTAGGCAATCCGCGCTATGCGTTTGCTCAAGCGATCGCGCTTTTCTACCAACCTTACAAACCTGCCGCGACGATTCATCCATCTGCAATCATTGATCCGTCTGCTCAGATTGGTCAAAACGTTGCGATTGGCGCGCATGTTGTGATTGAAGCCAACGTGACAATTGGCAATGATGTTGTTATTCATCCGGGTGTTGTCATTTACCCAGACGTGATAATTGGCGATCGTACAGTTCTCCATGCCAATTGTGTGATTCACGAACGCGCTCAAATCGGTGCAGACTGTGTGATTCATGCAGGAGCAGTGATTGGCTCAGAAGGGTTTGGCTTTGTGCCGACTCGTGAAGGCTGGCTGAAAATGGAGCAATCGGGCTGTACCGTGCTCGAAGATGGCGTTGAAGTAGGGTGCAATTCTTCGATCGATCGCCCTTCTGTCGGTGAGACTCGAATTGGGCGTAATACAAAGATTGATAACTGTGTGCAGGTTGGGCATGGAGTCAAAACTGGAGAGGCTTGTGCATTTGCCGCTCAAGTTGGGATTGCCGGGGGATCTGTACTGGGCAATCGCGTGATTTTGGCAGGACAGGTCGGTGTGGGCAATGAGAGCCGGATGGGCGATGGTTCGGTTGCCTCTGCAAAAACTGGAGTTCATGCCAGCGTGGCGGCAGGACAAACAGTATCGGGTTATCCTGCGGTCGATCATCGAATTTTTCTACGATCGTCTGCTGTCTATAGCCACTTGTCTGAGATGTACAAAGCGATCAAGCAAATTCAGAAGCGCTTAGGAATGGATACGGATTCATAAGCAACGGTTGAGGAGAATTCGATCCAATTTGTATCCAGACAACTGTACCCAAGCAAAATAGTAGGGGTTCGTGCATCATCACTGATTGCTCTATACTCCTACTATTGTATTCATGTGAGCAATAGATTAACCGTCGTCTTTATCTTTGCTCTCTTTGCGATCTTCTTGATCATTCTCTCGATCGTTGTTGTTGCGAGCGTTGGATTTCTCGCCATCTTTCTCATCATCGCTATCATTATCCTTAGCTTTGTCTTCTTGGCGCTTTTCATCGCCATCTTCAGATTGATTTGAGGCTTCTTGCTCCTTGGATGACTCTTCTTTTGCCTCAGTCTCAGATTGTCCACTGCCACAACTTGTAAGTGCAGCACCTCCGATTAAGAGGGAAACGCTCACGAGGAAGACTCCTATCGTTTTTTTCAAATTCACCATAATCATTTACGCTGTTTTTAATCTCTCTTTAAGAATTTAGCGAATAGAGCTACAAACAACATTCCTCGTTTTCTATTGATAGAATTTGCTAAATTCAATGCCTTACGAAATGGAGGTCTTGAAATCGTAGACGATCGCATCATTCGTCATCTGAATCGTGCCTCCTACGGTTGCAAAGATTGAGCCAGCGTTTTGAACTAATTTTGGAACGTCAAGCGTGGTCTGAATGATGCCGAAATCGCCCGTCATCTCGATCGGAGGCGTTCCATCTTGCATAGTCACAGTTCCTGAAACTTGCAGGGTGCTAGGTTTGACTAATGCTGATAGATCAAAATTTGTTGCAAATGCTTCAAAAGGAGTTGGAATATTCAGAATCGCTTGTCCATCGTTGAAGGTGACATTGCCGCTGAGTGCATTAATTGGAATTGCGATTTCGTCATCTTGAATTTCAGGCTGGAAATCCAAGATGACTAAACCATCGTCTAGATTGACAATGCCTGGAGTGCCGTTGAAATTGAATGGATATTGATCAGAGGATTTGAAGTCGATCGATGAAAAATAACTTCCAAAAGGCGTTGTTAAATTAGATATAAGTGCCCCATTACCAAACTCGATCGAGCCTTGGACTGCTCCTGCTGAAGTTGAAAGATCGACGTCGATTGTGCCATCTGCGAATGGAACTGTGCCTGAGATCTCTTTGACCAACCTGCTGATGGAGACAACGATATCTTGAGCAGATTGAACCGAATCTGTTTGATCGCCGCTGGAAGCGGTTAAACCGCTCGTGACAATTTCTCGGTTTAGGGAATTCGAGAAATCAGGGGGCAATTGAGCGATCGCACTAGTCACTTGCGTGTTGCCCGAAGGGGGTTGTAAGTCTGTTGTCAGTCGTGCTTGATCGAACGTGAGCGTTCTACTTGCTTGCTGGAACGTTGGAAGATCAGGAAATAAAGATGAGGATGCAAAAAAGACAGGTAAACAATTGGGCTTCAGCGGCGATTTTAAGGTAGATGGCTCTAACATAAGGCGACTGGCAACTCCTGTGCTTGTACATTATCAGCCCAGTTACAGGATGGTCTACCTCTGGAGTCATAGATTAAAAGATTTCTACATCTCGACAAAACTCTACCAAAAAACTCGACTAATAGTGATACAGTGAGTCACACCTTAAATAAAGTTGGATTGGGGAAAGTGTAGTGCAAAGCTGCCGCTGTCCCGCAACTGTAAAGCGAGATTTCGCTAAGCCAGAATGCCCACCAGCTTTACGGTTGTTAGTTCTGCGAGGTACAGAATGAGGACTCGGAAATGGATGAGCCTTGCTGCAATGGCAGGGCTGAGTTTGTATTTAGTATTGGGATCAGCAACTCCAGCCCAAGCAATGCACATTGCAGAGGGTTTTTTGCCTGTTCAGTGGGCAGCATTTTGGTGGGCGATCTCGCTGCCGTTCTTTGCGTTTGGACTGCGATCGCTGACGCGGATTACACGCCAAAATCCTGAATTGAAACTGCTCTTAGCATTAGCTGGCGCATTCACATTTGTCTTATCTGCGTTAAAGCTTCCTTCCGTGACAGGAAGCTGCTCGCATCCCACGGGAACTGGACTCGGCGCAATTTTATTTGGACCTGCGGTAATGACCGTTTTAGGGGGATTGGTGCTGCTGTTTCAAGCCGTTTTGTTAGCGCATGGAGGCTTGACAACGCTCGGAGCCAATTTGTTTTCAATGGCGATCGTGGGACCTTTCGTCGCATACGGTATTTATCATTTAGTGCTGAGAACTGGGAATCAAAAAGCTGCAATTTTCCTAGCTTCAGCATTCGCGAATCTTTTAACCTATGTCACAACTTCGATCCAGTTGGCATTGGCGTTTCCGGCGGCAACGGGTGGAGTATGGGCTGCATTTCTAAAGTTTGCTGGAATTTTTGCGCTGACTCAAATTCCCTTAGCCATTAGCGAGGGCTTACTCACGGTCTTAGTCTGGAATTGGCTACAGACCTACAATCGGACTGAATTGGAAACCTTAAACTTAATGAAGACATGAGACAATCATCGACGCGACAGAATTGGTTCCTTGCGATCGCAGTCATTCTCCTCACTGTGGCTCCTTTGGTGTTTGTGCGAGCAGAGTTTAATGGAGCAGATGGACAGGCACAACAACTGATCGAAGAGAGCCATCCGACTTATGAACCCTGGTTTAAGCCCATGTTTGAGCCTGCGAGTACAGAAGTTGCAAGTTTACTCTTTGCATCGCAAGCAGCATTGGGTGCAGGTGTGCTTGGATATGTCATCGGGCTGTATAAAGGGCGATCGCAAGGTAAATAAAACCATGCACCTTTGGCTGGATACGCTTTCTCATCGCAATCGATTACGACAACTACCACCGCAACATAAATTACTATTTGCAACGATCGTACTGTTGATTGCTCTGATTGCAACTCCAATCATTCAGATCGCGATCGCAGTCTGGCTAGGAATTTGGATTGTCATCTATGCTCAAATTCCTTGTCGTATCTATTTACGGTTGCTCAGTCTTGCGATCGGGTTTTGGTTGATCAGTATTCCAGCCTTGATCCTGGGGATTGCGGATCGCTCGGCAAGCGATGCAGTTTTGGGTTTCTCACTTGGATCGACTTACTTTTATTTGAGCCAGCAAGGGATTTTACAAGCTGTCGTCATCTTGACTCGGACACTTTCGACAGTCTCGTGCTTATATTTCGTCTTATTCACAACCCCATTTACAGAAATATTACAAGTTCTCAAACAAATCAGATGTCCAGAGGTACTCACAGAACTGCTGATGCTGATGTACCGATTCATCTTTATTTTGCTCTCAACTGCTCGTGAACTTTGGATTGCTCAACATTCGCGCAATGGTTATCGCAGTGTCCGACGCTGGTTTTATAGCTTGAGTCTGCTGATCAGTCAGCTTTTTCGTAAAACAATGGAGAACTATCAACAATTCGTTTTATCCACTGCAGCAAGAGGGTTTAATGGGGAATTTCGAGTCTATTCGCCACGAACCTATCGCCCTTCTCGACGCTATGCGATCGAAGCTAGTTTAGGATGTCTCATATTGCTTCTTATCAGCCTATGTCGTTAGCCTTTGATCAAGTCGAATATACGTATCCCGGAACCAAAAGCCCTGTGATTCAGGGCTTGACGGTAGAGATTCCGACCGCAAAACGAACGGCTTTGATTGGGCAAAATGGCTGTGGTAAAACCACATTGTTTCTCCTGGCAAATGGTTTATACAAGCCACAACGCGGCACGATTGCTTGGAAAGGTCAGACGTTGAGTTACGATCGCCGATCGCTGATCGAACTTCGGCAAAAAGTAGGCTTAGTCTTTCAAAACCCCGAACAGCAGTTGATCGCATCAACCGTTGCAGAAGATATTTCATATGGATTGTGTAACTTAGGCTGGACAGAATCAGAGATCGAACCTGCGATCGCGAAATCTCTAGCCGAATTTGGTTTAACCGAACTCGCTCATCATCCGATTCATCACTTGAGCCTAGGGCAGAAAAAGCGAGTTTCCCTAGCAGATGTCATGGTTCTCAAGCCTGAGTTATTGCTACTAGATGAGCCAACAGCTTATCTCGATCCACTCCACACTCGAATGCTCGCGCAGACTTTAGAAACCATTCATGCCAATGGCACAACCATTCTGATGGCAACGCATGATCTAGAGTGGGTTTATCGCTGGGCAGATTGGGTGATTGTGCTCGATCGAGGAACCCTCGCCCTAGAAGGAACTCCGCAAACTGTTTTCGCTCAGAAATCGATTTTAGACCACCTAAAACTCGGAGTTCCGCTCACTGTAGACCTGATCTCACTGCTCAACCACCTAGAGCAACAGCACGGCAAACATCCGATCATCCATCAAATCCGAGAAAGGCTACACCCAAATCAGCCCTAATTCTCAACTAAATTTTCAAAATCTCCCCAATTCCCGAAAACGCCTATGCCTGCGCCTGCTGTGCTTCCCACAAATCCGGCACAGTCTTCCCCTGCCGACGCAATTCTGAATCCAGAAATAACCAATACAAAATCTCTTCGGCTCGATCGCGTTCTTCACGAATTTGATCTAGATGCCGCGCCATATCTTCGTACTGAGTTTCATCTGTACAGGCAAACGCTTGATTAAACTCTGCCCAATGCCGATCTTGAATCAATCGGAATCGATACGCATATTCATCTATCACTGGATCTTCGACCATCCAGCAGTGATCGATTACATAAAGCACATCCGATCGAGAGACAGGTTGCATACCTACTTAGTATCCTTAAATACACGATATTCCGTCACGTATTATGTCAGGCATCGGGCAATTGGACAGAAATTTTAATCGATCGTCAGAGAGATCATAGGGCAAAAATGTCAGACAAACGCCAGAAAATAAAAAAATCTGAATCTAAATGAACAGTTTTTAATATGGAGTTTTGCAAAATAAATCCAATCTCCTAAACTAAATCCGCTAAGTTAAAAGAATTAGAAGCCTCTCATCGTTTTGCCCTTCTCTTCTATATGAAAATTCGACTAGACCGGAAGCTGCCTTCTTGCCCCAAACTGCTTCTCTGTACTGTTACCAATGCCGCATTTGAAGTTGGCAATATTCGCATTTTCCTCTATACCGATCGCGGACTGTTGCTCGGTGATATCTCACCGGATTGTTTAAGACTCTCTTCTTCCGAAATTCGTCAGAAATTAAGAGAACAAGCCTGTGCAATCTTACATCCTGAAGAAGCAGGCTGCGATCGCGATGCTAGCCCGACTCGAGAGCGAGCGTTAGAACTCTTGCAAGCTGCTCAAGAAAAGGTAAAATTTCCCAGTGCATTCGATTGGTGGATCAAAAAATTTGAGATCTTTTCTGAAGAATCTCAAGAGATCGAAGCAGCGCGCACGGGACTTTCAGACTATTACGTTTTGGAGCGATCGCGCTTACAAAAAATCTTGGATGACGATCGCGAATAGAGATCATCCCCACATCGATCGCAGTTTGCGCTAGTGTTGAAACGTGGTCATGGATTTAATCGATCGTGCTGTCGTTGCAAAAGATTACGCTTGGACTTGTAAGCTTATGTTTGTTCGCGAGTTGTTCTAACACACCCGCTGCGAATTCAGTTCGGGATGCGTTGTCCGCAGATCCGCGCCTGACAAACAGTTCGCCTAGCCCACAAGCTTCTCCGAGTCCTTCGCCTTCTGACTCTCCAACTCCTTCCCCTGAAACAACGACAGAGCCGAGTCCGACTCCCTCTGCCACTCCGGCTCCGACTGTTGATTCTTCTAGTTCCTTCTCAGATCTCGATAAAGCACCACAAGCCCTCCGCCAAGCGGTCAAAGAGACGGCTGAATTAGGGATTCTCACGCATAGCAATTCAGCAAAAGCCAATGAATCAACTGTATTTGAACCAAACAAAAATGTGACTCGACGGGTCTATGCGCGATGGCTCGTTGCTGCGAATAACCGCATTTACAGCACTCGTCCTGCTCGTCAAATTCGGTTAGCAGTTGAATCCTCAACGCCTGCTTTTAAAGACGTTCCCACAAAAGATCCTGACTTTGCTTCAATTCAAGGCTTAGCTGAAGCAGGATTGATTCCAAGCTCTTTGTCTGGCGATTCAACCGCAAGTCTGTTTCGTCCCGATGCACCACTGACGCGCGAGGATTTGATTTTGTGGAAGATTCCGGTCGATACTCGTCAAGTTTTGCCCAATGCCACGATCGAATCTGTCAAGCAATCCTGGGGCTTCCAAGATGCGAACAAAATTGATGCAAAAGCATTGAGAGCTATCTATGCTGACTTTCAGAATGGCGATCAAGCGAATATCCGCCGAGCATTTGCTTACACGACTCTGTTTCAACCGAAACGCCCTGTAACCCGTGCGGAGGCTGCTGCAGTTCTCTCGTATTTCGGCTTTCAAGGCGATGGCATCTCGGCTCAAGAAGCGTTGAAAGGCACGCCTAAGCCTTAATTTAGGTGCATAGATAGCAAGCCCCAAAAGCTGGACATGCACATTGATAAGCTGGAATTGCATGTGTTGAGATTTATCAATTTCAACACATCGATCTTAGAATCTCTTACTATCACAGAGGTTTTTGATCATCCATCATCATTCATGTCAAATTTTTTCAAGGTTAGTGTTTTCCTTTCAGGAATCATTGCGATCGCTCTATCTACCCCGGCTCAAGCTGCTGTCACGACTCAGTGCCAAATTCAATCTCGCGAAGGTCAGCCTAGTCCGTTAGCCATGCGGGCATTGTTCACACTAGAGTCTACTTCAGACGGAAATGTAGCAGTCACTTACACGAATTTGCCCTCTCCAGTAGGTGTAGGTCAGCCCGTGACGATCGAACAAACGCGTAAAATGATTTTCTACAACTCTACGATTCCCGCTGTTCGGCAGCAAATGTTGAGTAATCCGACCTTCTTTACTGAACTGCGCGGATTTTCTGACCCCGAAGGGTTTAAGCCGTTTAACGATTTGCTCGTTTGCCGATCAGTTGGAGCAGATAAGCCTCAATCAAGTCCACCTCAATCAAGCACGCCTCAGCCAGGTGCAGCGATCGCTGATCTCGTCGATGGCTCATATCGATACTGGAACGGTGCGCCTTCGATGAATGTTACTGACAAGCAGCTCAGACCCGGAAGTTTTACTTTTCTGTTTACTAAAGCAGGCAATCGAATTGTTGGAATCTTTGCCCGCCCTGATGATCTAGCAATATGTATGACCGGAACTGTGAAAGGAAATACCATCTCAGGAGTGGTAAATCTGCCTGTGCGATTTTCAGATGCAGAGGGACGATCGCGGCAAAATAAACCGTTTGATCCGCCAGGATATCTGAAACTAGGCACTTGGTCAAATGCGGGAAATGCGTTTAGTTCTTCTACCCTAAACTTGTCTGAGTTCAATCGCATCAATATCGGACCTCGCAAAGCACCCAGTACCTGTCGCTAAAGCAAAAAAATGGGATGGTTGACATTCCATCCCATCGCACTACCAAACTTGAACTAGACCAAACTTGAACGAGCAGCTTACTTGGCTTGATTGCGTTGTTGTCTCGCGACATCAAGCAATGCTCCCCATCGCTTCTGAAGCTGCTTGGTTGTGCATTTGAGGATCTGCACAATCTCTTGGTCACTCACACCCGATCGCTTTAATTGCAACAACTGTTGTTGCTCGTCTGAAAGCGTATCGAGAAACATTTCCCACTGATTCGGAGACAAGCCCAAATTTTGATCTAAATCTGCACCTAACCATTCATGCACCAGCTTCCAATTGCCAGACGTGACGAACTTTTCGACGTGGTACTTAAAGCGCTGTTGGAGATAGTCACGCTTGCGAGGCGTAAGCCCTAGAATCTCATCAATTTCTGGAACAGAGAGGTCTTGTAGCTTCAAGGTGAGATAGTCTACACAGTCCTTTTGATCTTGCGATTCTAGATAGTGCATCAGTTCCATCACAACTCGATCGCGCAAGACCGACTCGGAACCATCGCCTTTGTCCGAAACCATCTGCTCTCGAATCATCTGCATTACTGCAGATCGCCCGTACGTGTCTGCTTCATCGTTTTTTGCAGTTTCCATTGCAGTTTCAATATCGACTGCAATCTCTTGCGGTTGTCGGCTCGCAAACCGCTGAGCGCGTAAGATAATGAGCTGCTGATTATGTTGAGAAGGCAGCGTGATCCGGCGCTTTGCATACTGCTCAGTGAACGCCATATATTCTGCTAGCTCTAGCTTCGTTCGAGGCTGATAAGTCTCTGCGAGTTCATTCTCACGCCGAAAAGCTCTTAAAGACTCAGTGTAGAACCCTTGTAAGAAATCTTCAATTAGGGTGTAACGAGCTTGAAAGGTCAGTTGCAAATGAGCGGGTGCAATCGGACGATACACCATGGTACTCAGGTTGCTATGAAGCTCAACTCTGCCGCGCTGAGAGCCAAGCTGATAGTAATGCACGCATTTCTGAGAACGGTAACGGGCAAGCGTCAGCCGCCACGAACTGATCTGCCCAGATGACTGAATGCGATCGCTCTTACTGCAAATGCGATCGACTTCAGTCGCAATGCGGTGAGCGACTTGTGCGATCGTATTCGATTGAATGTTTAACTCAGCTTCAATCTCGGTTTTAAGCAAACTCGCAAGCTGTGCAGTGCGATCGAGTTGGGCTTGAACTGCGTTGGCAGCGATATCTGTTTCTGGCATAGGTACTGTCAGCAGAGAAGAATCGCGCGGGGTAGATTGGGTAGACTTTGCTTTCATGAGAATCCTGACTTGGTAGTGCACATCAGTCGCTACACGCAGATCCAGCAGCGCTTCGGGAAGAGTTCCCAAATCGTGTGTCAGTTTCTGGTCTGGTTACATACGATGTGAGGCTGGTATAAAGTGTTTGTCCCGTTTGAGAGTCGCAAAGTTCCAAGTGTTCGTAGTTCAAGGGCATTCGATCGCATAAGAGGATGAATCGAGTGTACCCCCCAAGTCGTGACAGTCACCAAAGTGGCGAGAGTTGGGCGATGGCTGTTATTCCAACACCCAATCTGCAGCAGTTTCCCATCCTAATCCCTTGCGAACAATTTCAGGCTCGTCATTTGTTAAATCCAAAATGGTTGAAACCAGTTGAGTCGGTTCTTGTCCCGTATCGACAATTACATCCACCAGTCGATCCATGCTGTCAAAAAGTTCCGGTAAAGAAAGATTTTCAGGGTCACGGACTTTGAGCGGAACCGTTTCATCTTCAACCGGAATATGGGCAGACGTGGAAATGATCGGATTGTCGATCGCTTTTAACAATGCCTGACAGACCGGATGATCGGGAACTCGAATCCCGGTAGTTCTGCGCTTCGGACTCATCACCAATTTTGGAACGAGTTTGGTGGCAGGCAGAAGAAACGTGTAACTGCCAGGAATCAGACTGCGCATGATGCGATAGGCACGATCGCTCACGACCGCATAATGAGCAATATTCGATAGCGATGAGCAAAGGAAGGTCAGCGGTTTGTCGTTAGCGAGTTGTTTGAGTTGCCGAACGCGCTGAATGGCAGATTTTGAATTGAGATCGCACCCGATCGCGTAAACGGTATCGGTTGGGTAGAGCATGACTGCGCCGTTGCGGAGTTCAGCCACGATTTGGTCGATCGTGCGGGAT
This sequence comes from Leptolyngbya sp. UWPOB_LEPTO1, assembly GCF_017302695.1. NCBI lineage: Bacteria > Bacillati > Cyanobacteriota > Cyanophyceae > Leptolyngbyales > Leptolyngbyaceae > Leptolyngbya > Leptolyngbya sp. UWPOB_LEPTO1. The sequence continues at coordinate 578,418 of NZ_JAFLCJ010000001.1, forward strand.
TGGGGATTGTCGGGATGGAGTCGGTAAAGCGTTGCCATAAGCGAGTGCGGGTGTAATGTGGAAAATGTCAATTCACCCTTTTCAAAGTGTAATGAGCAAGATTGCGTATCTAGATTGTCCGACTGGAATTGCTGGAGATATGTGCCTCGGCGCACTAGTTGATTTGGGTGTTCCTCTAGCCTATCTGACAGAGAGACTCGATCGCTTAGGAATTTCAGAAGAATATCAACTGAAAGCCGAAACCGTTCAACGCAATGGGCAACGCGCTACGAAAGTTCATGTGATGCTGAAATCTGAGCAGCACCATTCCCATCATCACGAGCACGAGCATTCTCATCATCAAAATCAGCACCATCATTCTGATCATCACCACGATCACCATTCCCATCATCACGAGCACGAGCATTCTCATCATCATGAGCATCATCACGCACATGATCACAATGAATTACGGAATCTGCCAGATATCGAAAAAATGATCAAGGGTGCAAACTTACCACCGAGAGCCGAAGCTTGGAGTTTGGCAGTGTTTCGGCAGTTGGCAATCTCGGAAGGGGCAGTGCATGGAATTCCGCCCGAAGCAGTGCATTTTCACGAAGTCGGGGCGATCGATGCGATTGTCGATATTGTGGGTACTTGTTTGGGGTTGGATTGGCTGGATGTTGATCGCATCGTTTGCTCAGCCTTGCCCACAGGAGGTGGGACAGTGTGGGCGGCTCATGGTCGCTTGCCCGTTCCGGTTCCCGCTGTGCTGAAATTGTTTGAGATGGGGAATGTACCGATTTATAGCAATGGCATTGAGAAAGAATTAGTCACGCCAACCGGAGCCGCGATCGCAGTGACGTTGGCAGATGAGTTTGGCGCGGCTCCTCGCATGAGAGTCAAACAAATTGGCTTAGGAGCCGGATCGATCGACTTACAAATTCCCAATATGATACGGATTTGGATTGGGGAAGTAGAACATCGGGAAGCATTCCAGAGCATCGCTGTTTCTCCTGCGAAAGATTCCAAAAGTGGCAGGCTCGACTCGACTCCTGAGCAAAAGACGAATACAGAAATGATTACCGTGCTTGAGACTCAAGTCGATGATCTCAACCCCCAAGCGATCGGGTATCTGTTTGAGCAATTGCTAGAAGCGGGGGCACTCGACGTTTTTACTCAAGCGATCGGCATGAAAAAATCGCGTCCTGGGCTTTTATTAACGGTGATTTGCACGCCTGAACAGGTCGAACGGTGTGAAACGATCGTGTTTCAGGAAACAACGACGTTAGGAATTCGGCGAACCGTTCAACAGAGAACCGCGCTCGATCGACGATTTGATCCGGTGCAGACCGAATTGGGGACAGTGCAGGTCAAGGTAGCCTCACGGCATGGCGCGATCGTCAATGTGCAGCCCGAATACGAAGACTGCGCCAAACTTGCGAAAGCGACACAGTTGCCTTGGCGAGAGGTGCATCGAATTGCGCTGCAAGCCTGGTACATGGCACAGACTGAAAATCTTTCGTAGAATAAAGCCAATTTGCTTCCGTAATTCCACAGAGAAATTCAGCGGAGGAATGGGCGAGTGTGCGAAAACTATGAAAGACGAAGCCTTCGAGGTCAGGATTTCAGTGGGTTAGATTTAACGCGATCGAACTTTCAAAACTGCGATCTGACCGGCGCAAACTTTACCGGAACAACGCTGATCGGCGCGGATTTCAGCGGCGCAATTCTGCGAGTGACCAATTTTCAAGGAGCAAACCTTTCTCATGCTCGGATGATTCGAGTTGATTGCTGCTTTGCAGATTTCTCTCAGGCAACGTTGCGCCATGCCAACCTCTGCGAATCCAATTTTAGTCACGCACAATTCCAAGAAGCGAATCTAGGCGGCTCAGCCTTGTGCGAAACCACTTTTTATCAAGCGATTTTGAGTGACGCTTGGATTCGAGGAGCAAATTTTTTTCAAGCTGATTTGAGACACGCTGTCTTTATCGGAGCCGATCTCAAAGGGGCAAAATTAGAAGGCGCAGATTTAACGCGATCGAACTTTGCCGAAGCGACACTCGAACGCGTCAATCTTAGTTTTGCTTGTCTCGAATCTGCTACACTGCGCAGTGCAAATCTGCAAAATGCTTATTTGAGAGAAGCCAACCTCAAAGGCACAGATCTGCGTGATGCGCGAATGTATGAAGCTAACTTCAGACGCGCATTGCTCGATGAAGCAAACCTAGCATGTGCTTTTCTAGCAGGGGCAGACTTCAAAAATGCTCGTCTGTCTCGTGCGAATCTAACCAGCGCAGAATTGCAAGGCGCTTATCTCAAGTTAGCGAATCTGCAAGAGGCAATTCTCGATCGCGCTAATCTGCGTCGTGCCAAGCTCTATGGCGCAAACCTGTATCGGGCAAGCTTAATCGGCACGATTTTAGAGAATGCGAATCTGTGCTTTGTGCAATTGAGCCGAGCAAAATTGCACAAAGCCATACTCGAAGGGGCGGAATTAGAAGGAGCAGACGGATTTAAAGTAGAAATGGCTGGCGCTTGTCTGAGCCGCGCAAATTTAAACACCGCAAAGCTCTGGGGCGCAGATTTGACCGATACGGTCATGCGAGGTGCTGACTTTAGCAATGCGAATCTCAGTCGCGCAGATTTAAGTCGATCGATGATGCGGGGCGCAAACTTCACAGGTGCAACGCTCAATGGCGCAAAGTTAGTAGCTGCGATTGCTACACGATCGAGCTTGAACGATAGTACATTTCATGAAGCAGACTTGACTGAGATTAAGCTGAACCGGGCTTATCTGAGCGGAGCTTCATTTGAAAATGCTATTCTGACCAATGCTCAACTCAGTGGTGCAGCTATGCTTAGAACACACTTCAAGGATGCGAGCTTGCGCGGGGCAAGATTAAACCGAACTTATCTGAGCTATTCTGATTTCACCGCAGCGATGCTCAACAATGCCAACTTACTTGCATCAACTTTAGTCGGTGTGACTTGGCAAAGTGCGATCGTGCAGCAAGTTCGATTTGGCGGAAACCAAGGACTATCCAATTCGCAAAGACGCTTCCTAGAACAGCATGGAGCAAGTTTTAGGACGGAGCCAGTTGACCGCGCATTGCTTCCGACTATCGAGGTTTTAGACGGCTTGCAGAGTGATTTAAGCGATCGCTTATCTGATCTCGATGATGCGTGTGAGAAGCTCCGCAAGACGGTGACAAAACTAAAAATCAGTTGTGAAATGTTGACCCGACAGGGACGATTCGATCGCCTGAATGGGATTCAAAAACAGATTGAAAGAATCGAGCAGGTCTGCGATCGCGTTGCCACAGACAGCGAGACTTATCAATCTAAAATTTTTGCCTTAACTGAACTAGAGATTGATCAATCTTTTGATCAAAGCGACATCATCATTGAATTACTAGATGGAATTCAAGCGAACAATCTTCAGCTACATCAGCTTACACGAGAAGCATTTGAGCAGATTCGCCGCAACAATCTAGGAGATGAAGATTCAATCATTGATTTGGAAGAACGCAGCAATGAGATTGATTTGAATGTAGACTCGATCCAGGACAACGATTAGACCCTTGCACCGATAATCTCTATAAATCAATGAGAATTTTATTAGTAGAAGATGATACCCAAGTATCTACTGTGTTGGCAGCAACATTAGTTCGTCAGAGTCACGTTGTCGATATTGCTACAGATGGACAGGAAGGATGGGAAATGCTGCAATTTTTTCCCTATGACCTCGTACTCCTGGACATCATGCTCCCCAAACTAGATGGCATCAGCTTTTGCCGAAAATTAAGAACGCATCAACCCGATATCTTGATTATGCTGCTGACGGCTCGCAGCAATCAAGCCGATCGCGTTTTAGGACTCGATGCGGGCGCAGATGATTATATGATTAAGCCTTTTGATCCAGAAGAATTGGTGGCGCGGGTGCGGGCACTTCAGCGTCGAGGCATCAGTTCGTCTCCCGTTTTAGAATGGGGCAGATTGCGATTAGAACCTGCCCATCGCAAATTCACCTTTGCAGGTCAACCCATCAATTTAAGACCCAAAGAATATGCCTTGCTAGAGCTATTTCTCCGCAATCCTCAGCGCATTTTCAGTCGGCGTGAAATCCTCGATCGACTATGGGCACTTGATGATGATCTGCCCGATGAATCAACGATCAAAGCCCATATCAAAGGCATTCGCCGAGCGTTGCGCCCAGTCGGTGCAGAGCATTTGATTCAAACGCTATACGGGCAAGGCTACGGGCTAAGTGCGAATGAAGCCATCAACGATGCACCTCAAATTCCGCCCAATCCGCAAGCGGAACGAACACAAATGCTCGTCGCTGAAATTTGGCAACAGGTCAAAGGCTTGAGTTTTGAGCGTTTGACCGTTTTACAACAAGCTGCAACGGCTCTAAGGACAGGCGAATGCTCCGAAACGCTACGCTCGAACGCCACGCAGAGTGCCCATCAGTTGACAGGTGCTTTAGGCATGTTTGGGTTCTCAGAAGGTTCACAGATTGCTCAACAACTCGAAATTCTGTTTGAGTCTGATCGGTTGCATGAGCCTCAAGTAATTCAGCGAATTGCAGACTTGGTTCATGGCTTACAGCAGTATTTAAGAATAAAAGATCAAGCCTCCTCTTCTGAGGCAAGTTCCCAGAATGCAGCTAGTCCTCTCTCTGCCTCTGATTCGACTCCGGTTCCCATTCAAGCGAAAGTTTTAGCGATCGATGATGATGAAATGCTGCTGAACTTGCTGCAAGAAGTGCTGCGTCCCTTAGGAGTCGAGATCATTCCGCTGCCATCTCCATCGAAGCTGTGGCAAACCTTAGATGAGATACAGCCGAATCTCGTGTTACTCGATGTGCAAATGCCCGAAATGAACGGATTAGAGTTGTGCAAGGCGATTCGTGCTAGTGAGCAATGGTGCTGGCTCCCCATTATTTTTCTCACCGTCTGCGAAGATTTTCAGACTCAGAGTACAAGTTTTGAAATCGGTGCAGATGACTATTTGATGAAACCTGTGGTTCCGTCTATCCTGGCGACCCGAATCTTCAATCGCCTTGCTCGCCTGCAAACAATCCAACAACATGCAGTCTCGGAACTCGCCCAACTGTAAATGGAAAATTCGCTCAGATTGCTATTGGTTGAGGACTCGCAGGAGGATGCGCTTTTACTGTTGTACCCCCTACGCAAAGCAGGGTATCAGTTAGAGGTTGAGCGCGTTCTCTCCTTAGAAGCTGTACGCTCAGCGCTGAGTTCCAAAACTTGGGACATGATCATCTCTGACTATGTGCTCCCTGGTTTCACGGCTCACCAAGTTCTAGAACTCGTTCAATCTTTCGACTTAGATCTGCCGTTCATCGTGGTGTCGGGAAGCATGGGAGAAGAAACAGCAGTTGCAGTCATGCGGGCGGGCGCACATGACTATCTCCTCAAAGAATCGCTGAGTCGGTTAGTTCCCGCGATCGAGCGAGAACTGCGCGAAGCGGAAGTTCGACGACAGAAACGACAGGCAGAAGCAGCCCTCCGTCAGGCTTATGAAGGGTTAGAAAGCCTAGTCCAGCAACGCACTGCTGAACTGCAAATTGCAAATGAATCGTTGCAACAGTTAGCTGCGATCGTCGAATCTTCCAATGATGCAATTATGAGCACCACGTTAGATGGAATCATTCTGAGTTGGAATAAGGGTGCAGAAAAAACGTATGGCTATTGTCGAGAAGAAGCACAAGGACACTCGATTACAACATTAGTCTGTCGGCACAATCCCGTATACATTGACGAACAGAAAGACCAGCAGACCCAAAAGACTGTTCACTACCGCAAAGATGGAACCGCGATCGATGTCTTCCTAACGATCTCACCTGTCAAATCCTCGGCAGGAATTGTCACTGGGCAATCGTGGATTGTTCGAGATATTAGTGAACTGCAAGCTGTCGAAAAAATGAAAGATGAGTTTGTGTCTGTCGTCAGCCATGAACTGCGCACTCCCTTAACGTCAATTCGCGCCTCGCTCGGTTTGATGCTGATGGGCAGACTGGGCGAATTACCTGAAGCGTGTCAGCCTTTTCTGCAAGTTGCCGTGAATAACACCGATCGCTTAGTTCGATTGATCAATGACATTCTCGATCTCGAGCGCCTGAATGCGGCTGAAGTCAACATTTCCCCTCAGCTTTGTAACCTGAACGATCTGATGATGCAATCGCTGCAATTAATGCAGGGGAGTGCGAATGCTGCCAATGTTCAACTGAAAGCAAACACACTGTCCATTACGGTGTTTGTTGACCTCGATCGCATGATTCAAACCTTAACGAATCTTTTGAGCAATGCGATTAAGTTTTCTGCGCCGCAGAGCGTGGTGGAACTGAGTGCAGAATTGCATCCTGGAGAAGTTTGGATTGCCGTGAAAGACCAAGGGCGAGGAATTCCGAGTGATAAGATCGAGCGAATTTTTGGGCGATTTCAGCAAGTGGATGCTTCGGATTCAAGACAGCAAGGTGGCACAGGGTTAGGACTTGCGATTTGTAAAAGCATTGTTAATCAGCATGGTGGAAGAATTTGGGTTGAGAGTATATTAGGGGCGGGTAGCACGTTCTTTTTTACGCTCCCGATCGATCCGATTTAATTCTATGACTATGGCTGCACATCGCGTTTTGCTGATTGACGATGAAATGGATATTCGCATGGTTGTCAAAGCCACATTAGAACTGGTCGGCGGTATGCAAGTGAGCGTCGCAACTTCTGGCGCAGAAGGAATCAAGACCGCAGAATTTGAACAGCCTGATGCGATTTTGCTCGATATGATGCTGCCGGATATGGATGGGTTGACGACGTTAAAAAAGCTGCAAGAAAATCCCAAAACTTCTCAGATTCCGGTCATTTTTTTAACAGCCAAAACTCAGGTTTTAGATCTGCAATCTTCCATCAATTCTGGTGCGATCGCAGTGATTAAAAAGCCCTTTGATCCAGCAATGCTTTCTGATCAAGTCGCTGATGCTTTAGGCTGGTCACTTCGCTAAATTCATAATTCACCAGTTTTTCACCTTAATTATCCTATGCTTTCTGATAGATAAAATCAGCGTTTCATTTGTAAATCTTGTAGAAGTATAGCGTTCGTACTTTTGGCACAATTTACGATGAAATCACTAGCTTGACACGACCCTATGAAGAATTTTCAGGATTTAACTTTTGCTCAGAAATCAGCAAAAATCAGCGTTTTATTGCTGTGTGGAATTGGGGTGCTGACTGGGATAAAAGTTGTTCAAGCAAGAGATGTGACCGTCAGAGTAAATCGATGGTTGAGTCTGCAACAATTAAAAGGACAAGTCACATATTGGCAGAATACAGGCTCGCGTCCTGCTCGATCGGGCGATCGCTTGCAAGTTGTTGGAGATGGAGCCAGTACTGGGAAAAAATCAAGTGCAGTCCTGCAGATTGATTTAGGCATTGGGCAAGTCAATCTTTCCGAAAACACTAGAGTCAATGTGCGTCAGCTAGAGGCTACCTCCAATGGTGGGCGAGTCACCCGCTTAAATGTGACGACAGGACGAGTACAAGTGCAAGTTCGTCCATTTACTAACCCTGAGTCGCAGCTTGAAATTGAAACGCCAGCAGGAGTTGCAGGGGTGCGTGGGACTGAATTTGGGGTAAATGTCCAGCAGAACGGCAAAATGAGTATTGCAACTGGCGCAGGGAGTGTAGAATCGAGCGCTCAAGGTAAAAGTGTGTTCGTGAATGCTGGATTTCAAAATTTTACGATTCCAGGCGAGCCTCCGTCTGATCCGGTTCCGCTCCGCAACGATACGACTTTGAAGTATGAATTTGTCAAATCGTTTAAGAATGGGGTGAGACGACTGCGATTAGACGGGCAAGTCGATGCAGTTAATACCGTTCTCGTCAACGACATTGAGCAGAACACAGACCGCAATGGTAAATTTAGGGTCGAACTGGATGCAATATCGTTTCCGCAGGTGCGCGTGACGGTGTTGACTCCGCTTGGACTTCGACGTGACTATGCGCTGGCTTTTCAATAACTTACGACGATTGCGATCAGGCTTAATCTCGATCGTGCTCATTTTGACATTGTCATGGCTCGGAGTTTTACAACCGCTTGAGAATCTCGCTTATCAGGTGCTTTTTCTGGTTCGCGGTGAGCAGTCTTGGGATTCGAGAATTGTAATTGTGGAGATTGACGATCGCAGTTTGGCGGAATTGGGACGGTTTCCTTGGAAGCGCGATCGCTTTGCTCAACTCTTAAACGTGCTAGCAAGAGCAGAAGAGAATATCGTTGCGTTTGACATCATTTGGTCAGAGCCGAGTGCAGAAGATTTAAAACTCGCAGATGCGATCGCACAGCATCAAGCCGTAGTGCTCGCAACAGCTCAAGATAATCTTGGCGTACCGTTGCTCCCAGTGGATTCATTGCGGTCTCAGGCTAGCGCAATGGGGCATATTCGCAAGCAGATTGATGCCGATGGGATTTCTCGCAGCATTCCGGCTTCGCCTCCGGATCGCCCATCTTTTGCAATTGCAACTTTGGAACGGTATTTCATGATGGGCAAGGATGTAACGCTGCCTCCGCCAAATCAACCGCTCTGGTTGAACTGGTCAAGAGCAAGTCAGCATATTCCGAGCTATTCTTTTGTCGATGTGATGCGCGATCGAGTGCCGATCCAAGCGTTTGAGAACAAGATTATTTTAGTGGGAATGACGGCAACAGGTTATGACGAATTGATTACCCCGTTTAATCGTGCGCCTCCAACGAGTGGGGTCTATCTCCATGCAACGGCGATCAATAATGTACTCCAGCATAAACTGCTACAACCTGTGCCCAAGAGTTGGAGCTTTGGGGTGCTCATGTTCTTCGGATTGGGGTTAAGTCGATGGCTCGATCGCTGGCAAACGATGACACAAGTTTGGATCGGGTTGGGTTTAGTAATTTTTTGGTTTGGTTACTGTGTCCTTGCTTTGAAGTTCGGTTCAGTTTGGTTCAGTGTTGCTACTCCGATTTTATTTGTTCTAGCAGTTGTCAGTATTACGATTCTCCAAGAGCGACTCAGCTTAAATGCGATGCTACAGCGCCAAGTTCAAGAACTCTGGAATCGTTACTATAGCGATATTGTGCTTCGCCAAGTTGATGAATCTTTGCTCGTCTCTCCTCAACTTTCTCAGCAACCTGTTTCAATGAGGCGTGTGCAGCAACTTGCAACACTTGCAGAACAATTTGGGCGATCGCATGCCGCTCAAGCTGCGATCGCTCGAAATTTATCGATCGGGTTACTTGCCGCAGATTTAGATGGCTTTATCTGGTTCTGTAATCCGGCGGCGGCAACTTGGCTGAATGTCAAAGTTGGAATGCTACTTCAATCACAATTAGTTCCCAACTGGATCACTCCGCACCAATGGCAGGAAAAAGTGCAGCAGTTGGCTCCGTTTGAAGTAGAGCGATCGCAGCGCTGGTTTGAGCTGAAATTCGAGCCATTGTTTTATCAGCCTCAAGATCAATCTCCAAGCGGACTGTTGCTGATTCTAGAAGAGATTACAGACCGCAAGCAAACTGCGATCGCGCTTCAGGACTATGCAGATACTCAAACTCAATTGAATCAACGCTTAACTGAAATCAATCAAGAATTAGAAGCATTTAGTTTTGCAGTCTCTCATGACCTACGTGCGCCCTTGAGACGGATTAAAAGTTTTAGTGACATGCTACTTGAGGATCATGTTACGCAACTTGAGGGTGAGGCCAAAAGCTATTTGAACTATATTCAAGCGTCTGTGCAGCGGATGGGAGATTTGATCGAAGATTTACTTAAGCTCTCTCGCATCATTCGATTGGATATGCAGGTCGAGCAAGTCGATTTGAGCCAGATCGCCAGTGCGATCGCACAAGACCTAAAACAGACTCAGCCTAATCGCCAAGTAGAGGTTACGATTCAGGCAGATTTAACAGCCTATGGAGATGCAAGACTACTCAGAGTTGCTCTAGAGAATTTACTAGGCAATGCCTGGAAATACACGAGCCGCCGAGCGATCGCAGAAATTGAATTTGGAGTCATGCCGAAAGCTCCGGTTTTTTTCGTCAGAGACAATGGGGCTGGATTTGACATGGCTCAATCAGGGTGCTTGTTTAATGCGTTTCAAAGATTGCATGCGTATGAGGACTTTCCGGGTAATGGCATTGGATTAATGACGGTTCGACGGATTATCCAACGCCATCAAGGACAAATCTGGGTAGACTCAGAGGTCGATCGAGGGACAACTTTCTATTTCACGACTTTGCCGCCCAATTCCTAGTCCTCCTACATGTTTAATCACGCGATCGTTTTCACCATCAATTGATACCCGCGATCGTCATAGCCTACTTTTTGATAAACCTGTTTCGCGCGATCGTTGTCACGATGTACGAGAAGCGAGATCACATCAATTCCCATCTGCTGGCACGACTCCTCGACAAATCTCAGCGTCTTCGTGCCAATTCCTTGCCCTCGACAGTCGGCACGGAGATACAACTCATCTAGAACTGCACTGATCCCACGAAATTCGATACTGTAGCTAAACGTAACGGCTGCATAACCAATCACGTTTTTACGATCGTAAATGAGCCAAATTTTTCCGAGGGTTGGATTGAGCAAAAATTGCTGAAGTGAAACGCGATCGAGTACGGGATCAAACGGCAATTTTTCTAACTTGTGAAACTCTTCAACCAGTTGCAATAAAACATCAATATCTTTCGACGTAGCGACACGATAAGCTACGTTTACATCAATAGACAGCATACAAATTTTGTCCTTCTCAAATGCTACGAATCTTGAAACGTGAAATATTCGATCGCACAACCGAGTGTTGGACGCAAAATGATTTGCATCAAACCCTAATAAATTAGAAAAAAGGTAAAAATCTTCCACCTTCGACCTATACCTTAAAACAGGTCGAAGAATAGGGATTAAAATGGCTTAAATTCCAATTTCAATTAACTAATTGTGCTTCCTGACAATGCCCGCTATATGTCTGGAATTCCTTTTAGATAATACATAAAATCACCGTGTTTATTGCCTTTGGGCGCGGAAGCAATCTCAAACTAACTGATTGCTTCTCTAGCTTTAGAGCGCGAGGACTTGTCAAAAGATCTCAACTCTTGCAATTCCATACTCCCAGGGTAATGCGTTCCTAAATTTAAGTCAACTAGAAAATGTTCGAGCTATCCGAACACAAGTTTTTAAATCAGCATCGGTTTTAATTGCTTCACGATCGACATGCGTTAAACTCGCTCGATATCCCAGTTCTTTCAGCGTTTGAATCAAATAATTTGACTTTGGAATATCTAATTTTCCGCGCCTTCCAATCTCCCCTAGGGTATAAAAATAGGGCGGCATTTCTGCTTCAGCTTGCATCAGTTCTAATAAGCGAACTTGCGAGATCCAACCCCATTCTTTTGCAAGTTTAATCATTTGTGTAATCTGCAAAACATCATGTAGTTTTCCAAGCCACATGGCTCCACTGACGACTAGCCATCGCTGGTCATGAGGACAGTGCGATCGCCCTAAACTTCGCCATCCAACGGTTTGATAGGTTCCGCATTCATGACAAAATCCTAAAAATCCATAGTTCTTTTCATTCAATTGAATCGACGACACTAACCGCACCATGACGCGATAGGTTTGCCCTGTAAAGTAGGAAAATACAGGCTCAATCCCCATTCCTCGCGAGGCTGCTTGCTGTTGAACATTGCCGAGAATTAGCCTCAATCCTTGTTCATGAATGGCAGGATGACTTCGAGCTACTGCGCCATAATCTGAAAGGCAATTGTCTGCGGCACGACCTGTCACCGTTCGCCCATCGGTGCTGGTTAAGTAAATCATTCCCCCGATCGCGCAAGCACTGAGGCAAGCATGAACATAGGGAACTGGAGAGCCAAAGCCATCCACATCGACTAAATCATAGTAATCCTGCTGGTTATAGCAATCAAAAAAGACTCGAATTGCATCACGATCGCTAATTCGATACTGCGTCGATTTCAATTGTGCTAAGTTCTGGTGCAGAATGTCTTGAATGTCAGAATTACTATCATTTGCCCATACAAAGTCCGCTTGGCTTTCGAGGGCATATCTGAGCGATCGCACTCCGCACCCTGCCATCGCATCCAACACTCGTAAATGTCCGCGATCGCGTCGATAGATTGCTGCCGCTAAAATCGCCAAATCTCTGACCATTTCAGCGTTTGGATTATAAAAAGCGCTACCGACTTCAAATGTTGCCTTGCCTTCGAGCATTTTAGAACCGTAAATAATGCATCAGATTGGCAATCATCTCACTCGGAAGGGACAATCTTTGCTGAAGATCGACGAGATTTTTGTATTCGCCTCGAATTTGTCGATTTCTGACGATCGCTCTGGCTAATACCGATCGAATTTCTGGAATTTGAGTTAAGTCATTCACCGTTGCTGTGTTCAAATTCACGCGCTGAATCTGATGTAAACTTTCTGGATCGTAATAACAGAATTTCATAATCGGTTCTAACGGCTTCAACCGCTGAACCGATAAGCCTAAAGCGGCTGCAACATCTTCAATGCAAAGAAATTGCACGCCGAATTCGCTTATTTGGGTTAAAGTTTTGGCTTGATGAATCGACAAACCCGGAAACCTCAGCCAATCATCGACTGCTGCTTGATTCACATCAATTTGTATCCCTAAATCTGCCGCGATTTTAATCTCAGCCATCGACTGGAAGCGGTAGTAAGGATCGTTTTGAATCTTAGACTTGAGCAGAGAAGAAGAGAGCCAGCTTAGCATTTTTGTCTCACATCAGAAGGGATTCGCTGCGGTAAGGTCATGGGGAAACCCTAAGAGGATGTTTGAAAAGTATCGTTCATTGCATTCACCCGCCCCCGGACTGAAAGTCCAGGGCTAGTTGAACGAAGTCCACTGAAGGGACTAACAGCCAATCAAGGTCAGGTCTTCAGTCCTTTTCAAAGGACTTCGCACGGTTAGCCCGGAATTCTATTCCAGGGCGAGATAGAACGGAGCGAGGAAATAATTGATACTTTTCACACACCCTAAACGCTGTTCCCCTTGCTTAGGAGAACCAGATTATTTGATTCGATCGAGCAATTTCCGCCGTTTCTGTTCAAATTCATACTCTGAAATTAAACCATCTTGTCGAAGCTGATCAAGCTCTCGCAAACTATCGGAAACCGCAACGACCGCATTTGGCTTTGTTACCCCGATCGTCCCCGTCTCTGGGAGCGGCTGATCATTAAAATTCGCATCAAACTCATCTGGATTCTGAATCAAATAAAACGCCGCATCAAACAGTCCTGCAATCCAAGCTGCTTTACTCCCGGTCAATGCCAGTGCGACGTAGATTAAACACCACCAGCGCTGCCCCAAATACAGCTTGTGCAATCCAACCAGATGGAAGCCACCCACAATGGGAACGGCTCCCGCTAATGCCAGGATTGCGGCAACTCTTCGGCTTTTGGGACTGCTCAACATACGTCAAATGGGTCGTCAAATGGGTCAAACTGCGCGATAGGCTCCAATATAACGAATCTCCGCTCGCTTGTTGAACAAATCTTGACTCAATGTGCCATCATTGCCACGGATATAGAGGATTTGAGTGAGAGCCGCGATCGTATTGCCACTCTAATTTCGATTAAACTATGGAAGCAGGATTAATTGTGGCTGCATTGCATTTGAGATAGACCTTTGAAAACGGATTCAATTTTTTATCGAATTTTTCAGCTTGCTCCGAGTGCTTTCTTTGAGTTGATTGGCGATGGTGATCCTCGAACTAGCACTTATGGGTTTGGTTCTCAAGAAGTGAAGCAAATGAGCTTTACTATTGATGGTATTTTCATGCCGCCGCTCCGAATGCGTCAAGCACCCATCTATTTTGTGGAAGCTCAGGCTTATAGGGAAGAAGAAAACTTCTACTATCGCTTTTTTGGTGAGATTCATCTGTATCTAAAGGACTACAAACCATTTCATAATTGGCGAGCAGTAGTGATCTTTACTGAAAAGCGCTTTGACCCTGGAATTCCAGAACACTATTCAGAGTACGAAGATAATCCAAGAGTGCAGCGAATCTATTTGAATAAGTTGCCGTCAGAAGTGGGAGAACGATCGATAGGTTTAGGATTACTGCAACTGATCGCAACGAAACCAAAACAGGCTCCAGCAAAAGGGCGGGCGTTAATTGATCGCACTCGGCAAGAGCTTACGGATGTGACAGTACAGCGAAATCTCATAGAATTAATTGAGACGATTTTTGTTTATAAATTTCCACAGCTCAATTTCCAGGAGATAGGCGAAATGTTAGGACTTGGTGATCTAAAACAGACTCGCGCATATCAGGAAGCAGAACAAGAAGGACGTAGAACAGGACGAGAAGAAGGACGAGAAGAAGGACGGGAAGAAGGGCGAGCAAAAGAACGGCAAGAAATGTTACGCATTACAGTGCCCTTGCTTCTGGAGAAAGGAATGACCGTTGAAGAAATTGCTCAACATTTCAAATTGCCGATCGAAACAATTCAAAAGTTTACCCCTCAAAAGTAGGAGCGCGAAATGTGGGGACGAGATGATTTGAAGAAAACTCGTACATATCAGGCGGCTAGAGAAGAAGAACGGGATGAAATGGTAGAGAAAATGGTTCCAAAGCTTCTTAAACGCGGATTAACGATCGCAGAAATTGCCGAAGATCTTGAACTTCCTGTAGAAACGATTCAGCGCTTTATTCCTCAAAATTAGGGGACTTGAGATGTGGGAGAAAGACGATCTAAAGCAGACTCGTGCATATCAGGAAGCAGAGCAAGCAGGTGAAGAAAAGGTTTTGAGGGCAACTGTCCCTTTGCTTTTGCAAAAGGGGATGACGATCGAAGAAATTGCCCAATATTTCAAACTGTCGATCGAAACTATCCAACAGTTTGCTTCTCAGAAGTAGAAGTGCGAAACATGGAGACAAGCCAAAAATTTCGATCAAGGAAGGCGCGAAGAATTAAGAGAGAAAGAATGGAGAAGTGAAAAGGAAAAAAGGGTAAAAGAATAAAGGTTAAGAAGTCCTAGTTCAGGAAAGGGCAAGACGAAAACCCCGTTTGATGGAGGAGTCGCGCCTGCTCCTGCTGCGAAAGGCAGCACGGCAGACCCACGGATTGTAGCACCAGGAACCGCCACGTAGAACTCGATAAAAGTTTTCATTGCTCATTTCCCAAACACGACCATCAGTAGGTGCATCCGTATAGTCGTCATGCCACGGGTCAGCACACCATTCCCAAACATTTCCGTGCATGTCATACAGTCCAAATGCATTTGGTGGAAAACTACCTACTCTGACCGTTTGTTTTCGATAAATTCCGTTCGGTGCATTTGCATAAATGTAATTGCCATCATAATTCACGATTTCAGGGGTAATCGTCTCTCCAAAGTGAAACGGTGTAGTTGTTCCAGCCCGACAAGCGTATTCCCATTCAGCCTCGCTTGGTAATCGGTAAAATTGTCCTGTTTTTCGATTTAATCGATCGCAAAACTCGATCGCATCATCCCAAGAAATCCGCTCAACAGGTCGATTATTGCCTTTGAACCTGGATGGATCTGGTTTGAGATCTCGATTAATCTTGGGCAATTCCGCGATCGCTCTCCATTGTGCCTGAGTCACCGTGAACTTACCCATGAAGAAAGGTTCGATTGTGACTTGATGTCGAGGTTTTGCATTACGTCTCGCTTTTAACTCTCCTTCTGCGGCTCCCATCCAAAAGGTTCCCCCGAGAATCGACACCATATCGAGAAATACATCCTCTGCAAGTTCTTCTCGGTAGTAGCTCGCTTGCCCGGGACGACGATCGATTTCTTCTCCTCGATCGTTGACTGTAATCACCTCAAAACTAAACGTCGGCAGTGAAGCTTCAGAAACCAAAGCTGTCCGAATTTGAGCTAAGAAAGTTTCTCGATTTCCGACTGTCACGCGATGCTGCTGATGCAATTCTGCAATTTGCGCTAATGTCATCTCTAATCCAATGCAAAAGATTCGAGAGTCAGAAATCTCAAGCCTTTGCGCACTTTGAGAAATTCTTTGAATCGCACGATCGATATCTCGATCTGTGAAACATTCAATTAAAAGCGGCTCATCTTCTACTAAAAAGAACAGATCTAGCTCAAAGCGATCGCGATTAGGCAAAGTAACAGTTACATGACTCAGAGAGCTAAACCTCAATTCTCGCTCTCGAAGCAGATTCGCAACTTTCTGATAGATATATCGCTCAAACCATTCGCCCATAAAAAACTCAGCGAGATCAGGCTGATCTGCCATCGTTCCTCGAATCGTCTTCGTCGCTCGATCGTAGTGAAATTCAGTCAGCAACTCTGCATTCAGAAGGTTATGCCCAAACCCAACACAGCGAGAAATCATCTCCTCCGAAATCTCGCCCAAAGCATAGTGAAAATCTCTCTGCTTTCGCAAAAAAGCCCGTCTCATCTGCACAAGCACAGGAGCTAGCACATCATAGTGATCGCCCAGATCCAACGCAAATCGATCGAACACTTCCATATCGTTCGATCGAAACTGAACTTCGATTTGTCGCTCTCGAAACCAAGAGATCGCTGCGTTCTCTTCCTCGATCACTGCTTCATCAAACTCTTGCAACAGCGGAATTTCCGAAACTTGACTCGATCCTGCTAGCTCTTCTGCCCAAGCCGTATACTCTTCCCCCCACTGTGCCAACACCTGCCGTCCCACCCGCGCAAACGGAAAAATCTCACTCGCAGCCGACTCTCCCCAAGGCAAATCCGGAATCAAAAACGCCTCAAAATAACTCAAACCCTCCCCAAACCTGCGCGAAATATCCGCATTCACCCGCTTTTGCACCTCAGACGGCAACTGCTTAAACACCGCCTCCGTCACCTCTTCCCCAACCGCCTGAGCCTCAGAAATCGGAATCGTTTTCAGCAAGACCTCCCGCACTCCTTCGACAAAATCGTAGTGAGCATCGATCGGATGCAGCAATCCACTTAAGAAAATCTCTGCTAAATACAATGCATTCTCTGTCTCATCGGCAGGCAAATTCTTCTGAATCAGCCGAATCACAGACCAATTCACAGGCAAAACCGCCATCATATCTGCTAGTTCTTGAGCTTTTGCAGATGCAGTAGACCGAAATCGCTGAACTAACTGTTTTGCCGTTAAAGGAGCCGCTTGAGCCAGAGACGGCATCGGAAAAGCTTGTAAATTCAAAACAATTCCAATCGTTTGCTGCTCATCCGTTGCAGAGAGCGCTCTTGCCCACTGCCGAAAAGATTCAGGCTGCATTGTCACCACGGGCAAATTCAAGCCCTCTGGCAATCGCTGTCGCTGTCGTGCTGAAAGTCCTTCAATGCTCCAATCTCGACTGAGCGCGCCTGGTAATCTCGACTTCAAACCGACCGGATAGCCTGCCGACAATGCACTTCGCTCCCAATACGACTCCGGTAAAAGCTGCACGATCGTTACTGGATTTTCCTGTGCCCATAATTCCAGGAGTTCAGGTATCTTTCCTGAACGCCAAGCCCTCGAAGTACAATCACTCAGCAATAAAATCAACCTTCGTCCAGCCGAATCCAGTAGCTCTCTCGGACTCCGCGCCCGACTGCGTAACCCGGCTGCGGTTTGTAAAAATAGCTGCGGCTCTCCATCTTCATTCGGCTTCAGTTGCCAAGTTCGTACTGTCCGAAATGCCCCATGCCGCTCCATTAACTGCTGAAATTCAGCGATCGTATCCCGCCAAACCTCCAAAAGATTTGTCACCTCAATCACGATCGCTAACTCTAACCATCGCTCCGGATCGGGCTGCACAACCGGACTCCAAGTTTGCGTCTCGGCAATTTGAATCGCAGTTGCTTCTTCATCGATCGACCTACGTTGTTTCGATGCCACTTTCCGCATCAACGGACGAATCGATCGAGCAATTGCTTGGCGATTTCGTAAGGCAACTGACTCTGGAATCTTCACAGGTAAAGCAGATTCTTGCGATCGCGGTTCTGATTCCTCGACTTCCTCTGCCTCCAAAGGTTTTGGCAGTTCTGTTACCACAGCAGCCGATTCAGAATTCGATCGAATTGGATCTGAAGAGGTTTCGATTTCTTGATTCTCTTCTATTGGAGTCTGTAATGCTGGAGTTTCCGATTCATCTGGTTCAATCTCGCCTTGCTGCAATGCCAACCACAAAATCTCAGCCAATTCGATAGGACTCAATTCAAGTCCTGCACGATCGCTTAAGAGCGCTTTGAGATGTGCGATCGGATAGTCCAAACCTTACACCTCCTCTGGACTACTCAAATCTTTTAGCAATCGCTGCTCTAAATCGCTGAGCTTGAATTCTTTTGTCGCTTTGGTTCGCTCCTGAGTTCTCAGATGAATCGCATTGAGCAGTTGATCTGTCGCTAAAATTGCGCCTGCATCAATCTGCTCACAGAACCATTCGATCAAAGCTTTCGACTGCTGTGCAGCTTGTTCTCCTAAGTGCTTTTCTACGATCGCTTCAAGCTCTTTCGGACTCGGATTTGGCATTCTCAACCGCAAACACCGACGCAAAAAAGGCGGCGGAAAATCTCGCTCCCCATTGCTCGTCATAATCACCAAAGGAAACGCTCGACACCGCACCACCCCATCTCGAATCGTTACTTTGCGCTGCTTGCCATTTTCTCGATCGAGCGTTCGCACTGGAGTCTCCGACATCTCTAATCGTTGTAATTCTGGAATCGGAAACTCCCCATCTTCAAACAAATTCAGCAAATCATTCGGCAAATCAATATCGCTTTTATCAATTTCATCGATCAACAATACTCTCGGTAGATCAGCCGCCAGAAAAGCCGTTCCCAAAGCACCCAACGTAATGTAATTTCCAGTGTCTTGTCGATTGTCTTGCCCGCTGGCTTGAGCATCTTGAAGCCGAGCGATCGCATCATAACTATACAGCCCATCTTTGAGCGTTGTCCGAGTCGTAATCGCCCATTTCAGAACCGTTCCTAATCCCAACTCTCGCGCCACCGCATAGGCTAAAGAAGATTTCCCAGTCCCCGGATTTCCAGTAATCAAAAGCGGTCGCCGCAAGGCTAACGCCGCATTTACCATTTCGATCGCAACATCAGGCGGTTGAAACGTTTCGCCTTTTTTCTGTTGCTGCTCGATTGCACCTTCTGCATCATCTCTAAACTGTCGCCAACTGGGAGGCGCAGGAAGCTGGATCGAGTCTTGAGGTTGACCATCTCCCCGGTAGATATTCCAATTGGGTCGATTAGAGCTTGGCATAGTTAGGCACTTTGGTAATCAATAGTTGGAAAGGGGCGAAATGGATTATCCAGCAATAAGCAGAGCGAAGCAGCTTCTAGCCTATCAGTCTCGCAGTCATGAGATAAAGCTTTTTGTCGATGTCTGGCTAAAGAATCGGGCAATTCAGCGATCGAACATTTCGTAACCGATTGCATCACTTTTTTAGCTTTCTCAGCGTCGCCCTTTGACTGACGCATCCAAAGCGCAACAGGCAAGCCCTGACCCAATAGCTCATCCCAAAGCATTTCTTGTTTCTGCAATTCATGATGTTCGACAAACTTGCAGCCGACAACTTGTGTCTTGATCCAGTTGATTGTCGTTCTGCCTTTGATTGGATCTAAAGATTCAAGCGTTTGAAAACAGCGAGACGCTCGGCACTCTAGCAAGCGCATCCAATACTTCTTCCAATCTCCCGATGCAGATAAGTAATACTGTCGATCAGAAGACCGAACAATCACTGCCTTACACCGCAACCCATTACATTGTTTCTGAATTCTGCCAATCTGAATTTGCCAATGTTCTAACGGTAAGCTCATTAGCTCGATCGGTAAAAACCATTGAATCACCAAATCACTCAAAGGAATTTGGTACTGGCTTCCACAAGTTGCAATGAGATGATCTAAAATCTGTGGCAAATCTTCTTGAGCATATCCGGGAGCGCGTTTTGGGTCGGGCGCGAATGGAATGGGGATCGGAGTTTTAGTCGGTTCAATTGTAGAATCCCAGGGATCGGGATCTTGAGAGATCGCAGCTTCAACCAGATATCCAAGCGATGGATTGCCTCGCGTCTTCACCTTGATCATGAGACAAATTTCTGCTGTGCGTACTTCTGCTTCTGGTAGAGTCATCCCCTGTTGAATCACCCAAGCTTTTAGAGCATCCCTTTGTTCAATTGGCTCTTGAATCAGAAGACCGATAAACCGCACAAGCAGGTCTTTAGGAAGATCGGTCAATTGCTGAACAAGCGCTTCTAAAGTATCAGGAATCGATCGAGCGCGACCTTCTGCGAGACAGTTTCGATAAATTTTGATGACGACCTCAAACGGAATCGGGCTAAGAAGGTCAATCAATGTTTGCGTTTCATCTACTTTCGACTGAAATTTCTGGAGTTCTGCTTCGAGTCGATCGCAAACTTCTGCGACTCTCTCCATCTCTTTTTCACATTGCTTGAGATCTCTTTCAAGTCGCTGACGATCTCTACTGCTGATTGTAGAACTGATATCGTCCGAAATCGCCTGATAATCAGCAGTCAAATCGTCCAAGCGTTGCTTCTGCTTTGCCAATCGTTCTAACTTAACTTGGTACAGATTGCTCACCTTACTTTCCCAAACTATCAAGTTCTGCTGCTACTTTCTCCATCTTTTCTGCAATTTCAGTTAATTGACGCTCTAATCTTTTCTGATCCGCAGCATTATTGGTATAGCTAATCTGATTTGCAACTGCCTCATAGTCTTCTGCTAAGCTTTCAAGTCGTTTCTGCAAGCCCTTTTCTACAACCTGCTGGACTCGGCTCAATGCACTTGGATATGCAACCGTTTTTGGAGCTTCTTGCTCTGGTGATTCTTCTCCAGGAAATTTTGGTTTTTGAGCAGGTTTCCCCGTTGGCTTCAGCCCATCTAATAAAGCTTGCCGACCTTCTTCTTGCCCAAGTCCCACCAAATCAATGTAAACAATCGATCGCAGCATTCCTTCTGGTTTACATTCCTTCACCCGTACCGGAATCAATTTGCGATCGAGAGATTGCGGATCTTGTGCAAATGCTGCCGCCCATTCTGGCTGAGTAAAAGACGACTTAAGATAAGACTCTGACAAAACCGCGATCGTCTTTTTCGAGTCTGCGGCTGCCCTCTGCATGTCTAAAATAAAATTACCACCTGGGCGAAAATCCCATGCCTGAATCAAGACCGAATATCCCGCTTCATCGAGCGTCCAGGCAATCCATTCCGCCCATTGTTTATCCGCCCGGTTGTAGCTGATAAAGAAATCTTTTGTTTCGCTCATCAATTCCAGAAAATTTCAGGGGCAACCCTAGAGTAGCGATTCGTTGTATCAAATGCCAAGATCTAATCAGAGAAATACAGAGAGTCTTAAGCCTTGAAGGCTGTGATGTATGATTACTTCGCTTGGCAATGTGGACAGTAATAGAGTCGCCGTCCGCCCAGAATTTCTTTGACGATCGAGGTTCCGCAGACAAAGCAAGGTTGATTGTCTCGATTAAAAACATAGTGCCGATAGTAGCCGCGCTTGTAGCCTTGTGCTTTGAGTCGCATTGCTATCTCTAGATCATTCGTAATTCCTTTCGTCTGATAAGATTGCTGAGTCACGGATAAAACTGCTTGCGAAAGGGCTGCAATTTGATCGTCTGAGCAGTCTACCGGGCGTAAGGTCGGGAACACTCTTGCAACGAATAAAATCTCACTGCGAAGATAGTTACCCAATCCACCTAAAAAATGCTGATCTAACAATAAAATTGGCAACTGTCGTCGATAAAACCGCTTGTCTCGAAACCGTTGTGCAATCTGTTCTACGGTGACTGCCTCATCGAGTACATCTAATTCAATTCGGCTCAGAAATGGATGGGTAGCCAGATCTGAATGTTGGAGTACTTCGATATCAGAAGCACTGTAAAGCAATGCCGATTTTTTGGCATGAATTGCTAATCTGAGCTGTCGATTTGTTTGGGGATAAGAATGCAGCTTGCGGACATACCAACGTCCATAAAGCTGATTGTGACTGTAGATGTAAAGCTGATTGCTAAAACTCATCACCATGCCTTTGCCACGAGTCCGCACTGCCGTCACACAATGTCCGATAAATTCTGCTTCATAAGGCTTCAGATGCTCGAACGCAAAGAACATTTCCGTCACCCGTTGATTGACGAGTGCGGTGGCGAGTTGATCGGCAGCTTGGCGAATTTCAGGGCCTTCAGGCATATGTAAAATGCGTTAAGTTAGAAGCATGTTAGAACTACATTGCCACACAACTTTCTCCGATGGAATGCTCACGCCGACTGAGCTAGTCGAAGCAGCTTTGGTATCAGGTGTCCGGGCGCTTGCAATTACCGATCATGATACCGTTTCAGGCTGGGATGAAGCGATCGCGGCGGCTCCTCCTGAGTTAGAGATTGTACCTGGCTTAGAGTTGAGTACTGTTTATCGCGATCGCTCAATGCACATTTTGGGATTTTATCCGGATCGCGATCGCTTAGTTCCCCCGCTGAACGAACGTCTTGCAGGCCGAAAACGTCGCGCTCAAGCAATGATCGATAAATTGGCAGCGCTGGGCTATCCGATCGAACTGCCCGAAATGGGTGAAGGCATGGCTCCAGGTCGCCCGCATATTGCGGCTGCAATGGTAAAAGCGGGGTATGTAGAATCAACACGCGATGCATTTGATGAATTTCTCGGCGATGCTCAACCTGCATTTGTGCAGTATGAAAAATTTAGTGCGGTCGATGGCATTAAGCTTTTACGCGACTGTGGGGCGGTTCCGGTTTGGGCGCATCCGTTTCTGTATCGAGGCAGACCTGTGAAGGATATTTTGCCGGAATTAGTCGAAGCAGGTTTGATGGGCGTGGAAGTCTTTCATCCGAGTCATACGTTGTGGCAGGCAGAACGGTTAAAAGAGATGTGCGCCAAGTATGGCTTGTTAATGACGGGCGGCAGTGATTTTCACGGAATGCCTGCGGACGTGAAAGCGGATGAGTTTCGATCGCTTAATAGCCTGCATGTTTCTTTAGATCTCTTAGAGCCTGTGAAGCAAGCGGCAGAACTATTGAGGCGTTGATTAGGGAAA
The DNA here is from genome assembly GCF_017302695.1 of Leptolyngbya sp. UWPOB_LEPTO1. Lineage (NCBI taxonomy): Bacteria > Bacillati > Cyanobacteriota > Cyanophyceae > Leptolyngbyales > Leptolyngbyaceae > Leptolyngbya > Leptolyngbya sp. UWPOB_LEPTO1. The sequence continues at coordinate 601,491 of NZ_JAFLCJ010000001.1, forward strand.
ATTTTCGGCAATTTTCCGGATCGAGAGGGTTTTTTGGGTATAGGGGAATGGTAGATGCACCCTGATGATTCACCCCTGGCGATTTGGTCGGGGGTTTTTTGTATCCAATATCAATTCAGATTTGATAAGCCAGTGCGATCCAATCCCCTTCTTGAAGTCGATCGCATAACTCAAACCCTAACGCCCCCAATGTTTCGGTCAATTCCTCTTCGTATTCGATCGTAAATCCTGCCAAAATTAATCGCCCTGGCGATCGCACTGCCTTTTTCAAATCCTCACTCAGCCGAATCAAAATTCGCGCAAACACATTTGCCACAATCAGATCGAAATTCTCATTGGGTTCGATCGCGCAAACTTCTCCGGTTTCGCCTCCCATCCAATGTCCAAGCTCACTTCCCTTACCCAAACTTGCCAGTTGAACCGTGACCAGATCTTGAACTGTATTTTGCTCAACTGCTTTTTGAGTTGCCTCAACTGCGATCGCATCATTGTCGATCGCTAAAACTTTCGCACCTAACTTTGCGATTGCTACACTCAAAATTCCAGACCCACAGCCTAAATCCAAGACTTCTAATCCAGGCGTGATATGCCGTTCAATCAATCGCAGACTGAGAATCGTTGCGGGATGAAATCCACTGCCAAATGCCAGACTTTCTTGAATGTTGAGCGTGATATCATCCGCATGGTTTGCAGAACCAATAACGAAGCGATTCCCAATTCGATAAGATTCTGGGGTCGATTCTGTTTTTTGTTCGACGATCGCGGTTTCTAATTCTGTTGTCATTCCGGTTCGATACAACGAAGAAAGAGCCTGTTCGATCGGATTGACTTTTGTACGATCGCTTAAATAAAACCGAACATGAAACGCCCAAGGAGATTCACCTTTCTCGATTTGAAGCTCTCCTGTGTAATTTACAGTTGCGAGAAGCGATCGAATCCAATCGATCGCCTCTTCAGTCGCATCTAAGCTCAGTTCGATCAAACTCATAAATACACAGTCCAGCTTCAGCAAGCACGATTTCTCATTCTAAAGGTACATTGGCACATCACGACCACTGTACAAGCTTGCTGCGCTTTACTAACTTAGCCACCTGTCGGCTCTAATCGAATCAATTGACCATTCGATGCGTCCGTGAGAATGTACAACAATCCATCTGGACTTTGCCGGACATCTCGCACCCGCTGCCCAATCTTGATCGATTGTTGACTTCGGACATTTCCAGCTTGATCTAACTCAATTCGACGCACATCTTGAGACACTAGACCGCCTGCGAATAGATTTCCTTGCCAGCCAGGAAAGCGATCGCCCGTATAAAATGTAAGCCCAGAAGGAGCCTTGGCTGGAGTCCAAACCGTTTTTGGATCAACCATACCGGGTCGCGATCGTTCCTGTGAAATCTCACCACCAAAGTACTCTTGGCTATGTGTAACCACAGGCCAGCCATAGTTCTGACCCGCGGCAATAAGATTCAATTCATCACCGCCCCGCGACCCGTGTTCAGTTGACCAAACTCTTTTCGCGCCAGGATCAAAGGCAAGCCCTTGAATGTTGCGATGTCCATAGCTCCAAATCGCTGAATCTGCCTTCGCATTTGCTGCAAACGGGTTATCCGACGGAATGGAACCATCGTCATTCAAGCGCACAATTTTGCCAAGACGACTCTGTAAGTTCTGAGCTTGCTCGCGAATTAGCTCACTTCCTAGCTGAACGGGAGGATTTCCACCATCTCCGATTGCAACGAGCATCGTGTTATCCGGCAACCAAAGAATTCGCGATCCAAAATGCTGTCCACCCGATTTGGCTTGAGCGACTTCAAAAATGACTCGCACATCGCGCAATGCTTTGCCGTCAAAGGTCGCTCTCGCAAGACGGGTACGATTTGAGTCGCGTGTACCGTGCGCATAGGTGAGGTAGATCCATCGATTCTCGCTAAATCGAGGATGAACAGAGACATCCAGCAATCCGCCTTGCCCTGTTGCCAAGACTTCGGGCACACCTGCGATCGCAGTCGGATCTAGCTTGCCATCGCGAACAATTCGTAGCCGACCGGGTCTTTCAGTAATCAGCATGGTGCCATCAGGAAGCCAAGCCATACTCCAAGGGTTTTCTAATCCTTCTAAGACCTTTGTCTGCCGAAATCCCTGAGTTGTTCCATTGGTTGGGGTTGTTTGAGCAACAGGTGCAGGCGCAGCAGTATTTGCAGATGGGGAAGAACATGCCGCAATGCCGATGGCAAATGCGTGCATCATTGCTATGCCAACCCTACCGATCTGCGTCCTAAGAGTGAACTGTTTCAACATGAGCATTTTTCCTAACCATGCGGTTCATCAAATGTTCTAGCACTGCCTGAAGATCTTGGCAAAGCCCGGTATGAACTTTAGAAGTTTGAATAATCGTACTTCTGGGCGCAACCAGCCAATGAAATCGCTCTCGATGGGGAAGTTGTCCGATCGCTCCTGCTTGCTCCCCACCCTGACAGATCTTGGGAATCACCGCGAGATGATCGCGAATCATTTCGATATCTAGAGTTGGGTCAAGCGCGAGTAAGCGCAATTCATCCAACTCAATCCGAGCGTCGAGAAAGCGTTTCACACCACAAGAAACAATCACCCCAACATTGATAAATTCTTCGCGCTCAACTTTGGGGACAACGCGAATAATAGCGTAATCATAAGTAAAGTGACTGGGCACGAATCGCTTCCTCCAAAAATATCTGCGATGACTCTAAGCGCTTGAGTAGATACTCAACATACGCTTCCCGATGCTGATCTGGCTCTGTAAATGGAGAACCTTCGACCAGCCAACTGTCCGGGATGAGATTGATAATGTGACGGATGATATCAGGTGTCAGGCGCGCCGTCATCTTAGTATGAGCCGCTTCGAGGTGAGTGGCAAAGCGCAGAAGCACATGATCTTTAATTGCAGGAAAGCGATCGAGACTGCGATCGAGATAGTGAGTCCAAGTATGCTGAAAGTACAAAGCAGCACCATGATCAATCAGCCAAAGTTTGCGATGCCAAACGAGCATATTAGCGTTTCTAGCCGTGCGATCGATATTGGTCACATAGGCATCGAACCAAACAATGTCAGAGGCAAGCTCAGCTTCGGCTTTGCCTGCAACGGGGTCGAACGTAATCGATCCAGGTAGATAATCGAGTGCAAGATTCAGACCCGCACTCGCTCGAATCAAATCTTGAATTTCTGGATCAGGCTCAGTGCGGGCTAAGTCTGGATCAAGTTCAATGAATACAATTTCTGGAACAGGTAAGCCGAGCGATCGCGCAAGTTCGCCAGCGATTAGTTCCGCAATCAGAGATTTTACACCCTGTCCCGCACCCCGAAATTTGAGGACATACATGCCATCATCATCAGCTTCTACGATCGCAGGAAGTGATCCACCTTCGCGTAAAGGGGTGACGTATCTCGTAGCTTGAATCGATCGTAGTTCCATCGTCAGCATCACTCATGAGGTAGACAGGCGCATTGCTTGGGTTCTTCTCCTCACAACTTACAGCACGATGTTACCGTTGCCGAGGCTTTGCCTTCTAGTTTTTGTTGTCGGAGCAATTCATTCCAAGCTTCCAAGATTGCTTTATCCGGCTTTTGAGCCGTTTGAATTTGTTTGCCCAAGACGGTTAAAGCATCATACCAAATGCCGTATCTTGCATAAGCTTTTGCTTGATCTAATGGAGTTTTAGCCTCTGCTAATTCTTGCTGCAAAGCTGGAGGTACAGAGACTTTTTGAACTCGTCCTTTTTTCACCAAAGGTCGATCGATAATATCGTCGCTCGGATTGTTCGGGTCACGAGTTCCACTCTCACAGTAGATTGCAAAATCCCATTGATAGGTCGAAACTGCTAACGGAGCAACGGATTCAGGAATCGAAAAGCTCACAACGCCTGGATCTGTTTTGGGTAGGCGCGTTGTAGTTCTGTAAATCACTTTATTCGTAGCATTCCGTAGTTTCCATTCAACAAGCGTGCCTGCTTTGACCCCGGTTGGAATATTAAACCAAATGGTTGGTCGATCGCTGACCGTTAAGCCCCACTGATCATTCGGAGATGGCGATGGCACTAAAGCTTTTAATCCCGCAAATTCTTTATCACATCCGCGAGCACCTGCACCTGTGCCACGATCGGACGGAGTACTGGTACTCGGAGAAGGCGGTGGAGTAAATCGAATGCGTTGCTGAGCAGAAGTAAATTGAGAGATCGAGACAACGCTGAGCAATGAGACGCTTAAGGCAATTTGAGACGGTTTGAACTTCATAATTGATCCTTCTTAAATTCGGTTTAGAGTGAGTTCGGTTGAGATGAAGCAAGAAATCGGTAGGCAACTGTGCCGCCATTGAGCAAAAATCCTAGCAATGCTGGTACGAGCGGAATCCATCCGGCTTGAGTTAGCACAAACCAACATCCAGCAATCAGGAGGAAAATGCAGCCTGCACCTGCGATCGCGATCCATTTCAACTGACGAAACCGCCAGATGAGTAAGCCTCCGAACACTGTCCAAGCTCCGATCCACATCACCTCGATCGCAGTTGACCAAACCCAGAGCAAAGGTCGTTTATCTAAAACAGCACTGATCATCTGGCTGACCATATGTGCCTGAACGATCACCCCTGGAAGTTGTTGCGAAAAGCCTCTGCCATAAGGCGTTGCAAAATAGTCTTTTGCGCTCGGAGCCGTTACGCCAATCAGCACAATCCGATCTTGAATAGCATTGAGATTCATTTCACCGTTGAGCAATTGGCGAACGGTTACTTGCTGCGCGACCTCGATCGGGGATTTTGTCGATCGATAGTTCAGTAAAATCTGACTGCCGCGTGCATCAAAGCGCTGATAGCCACTCGTCGGTTCAGTTAAAGCCGGAAACACAGTACTGCCAAACTTCAAATGCTGATCAGAAGTAAACTCTGGCGCGATCGGAGACGTTTGAGTACTGAGATAGCGAAAGGCAAGCTGAACGCTAAGCGAATAAGCCGTCGCACAAGTGCCAATCTCATCGGCACTTGCAAAGAGAAGATGCCGCCGCAAGACACCATCGCGATCTTGCACAACGTCACTAAACCCAACGGCATCAGCACTGATTTCAGCAGGCGGTGCAATGCCTGTCGGATCATTGGAGTCAGGATCGCGACGTTTGCAGATGGCGACGAGTTGAGCATTTTGTGCCATCTGTGCCATGCGCTTTTTTAAGCTCGGACGTTGCGTGGGAAAGTCGCGATAGAGATCAAGCCCTACTACCCGCGCTTGATGACGTTCTAACGTTTCTAAAACGCGATCGAGCGTTTCATCAGAGATCGATCCGCCATTCTGAGGCTGTCGCTGAATGTCTTCTTCTTCAATTTTGACAATCAAGACTCGCGGGTCAGGTGGTTCAACTGGGCGATGTTGCATCAACACATCAAACGCTTGAAGTTCGATCGACTGCATTGCTCCAAACCAGCGAATTCCTGAGACTAATCCAGTAATCGCAAGGGTACTGAGTGCGATCGTTTGTAGCTGCGATCGTGACATTGGGGGCAAAAGTTGCCGCTTCTGACCGCACCAATCCTGCCAAGTTGGAGGCACTTCAGAGGGATTCTGACAAATCACAGGTAGCCAAGTCGCACAAGGAAAATCAGATTCTAATGCCTGTAATTTCTCTCTCGCTTCTCGCACCGACTGATAGAGAGACTGCCCACTCGAAAATGAACTGAGAAAAGATTTTAGGAATTCTTGAGCAATGTGATCCGGCACAGGTTCGCGCATGACAATCACTTGCGGAAGTTGTAAATCAGCTAAGTCCTGAGCTAGCCCTAACCCATCACAAGAGTTAAAAATCGCAAGCTTCAGACCTTGCGCGATCGCATGACGCAAACTGTACTTTAATTGCTCGATCGTTAACGTTTCAGTTCGATTAATTTGAATGTAGCCTTTCACATCTGTCGAACTATGTCCCGCAAAAAATAAAACATCCCAAGCCGATTGCCAGAGCGTCTCTTGTAAAGCTTGAGGGGTTGGTTCAACTAAACAATGAACTTCTGCATTCGGAAGCTTTTGCAGCAAAGCGCGATCGCGTTCGACATCAATGCCTTGAGAATTGCCGAGAATGCTGAGAATTCGTACTTTCTTGCGGCGATTCGGATTCGGAAGTTGCAGCGATCGCGCAAATTCCGGCAGGCTCAATGCGACCTCTGCGTAAGGATAGTCCGATAGAAAATCCCATAAGCACCAAGGTAACTGAAGAATCTGTCGATCGTGCGCCACAACCATCAGCCGAATTGAATCTTTCGGAGAAAGGCGGGTGCGAAGTTGTCGATCGATCGCCCGAAAGGAACTAGCACTAAGCCAGAGATTAAATTGACTTTGAACTTCGTGCGTCAGTTGATGAAATTCAGCCGCAGAGATATGAGTCGGTTCATCGTCATCGAGTTCAAATTCTGAGCGACGTAACCCAAGGTGAGCATAGAGGGCTGTATAAATTGACCGCCAGCGAGTTAAGCGATCGACTAAAGTTGGAGTCGCAGGCAGACTGCCCGTAAACTGCATCGGGGTCGATCGTCCAGACTCCCACAGTTGAGCAATAACTGTGGGAAATCCATCTTTCCAGTTGCCTTGCCCTAGATTGAGAACAATCAGATGATCCATTGTTCGCACCTATGCAATAAAGTCTTCAGTGACTTGAATTCGATCGAATGAAATCTGTAAGCTGAATTCAGTTCCCGCCGAGCATCGGAAACGACGGAGTTGAATCAGATTATCTTGGTCGCGGGCTTCCACCGATTGCACAACCTCGCCTGCACTCGAAAGCATCGTTAGCATTACTCCACTCGGTAGGATTTCATCGCGTTCTGCACCTCGCAATTGCACCCGTACTGATAAGCGATCGTCCTCTTCTTGCTCGATCACCACTGACAACCAGAAGGTATGTTCTCTGAGTTCTAAAATTTTGACACATTGAACCGTGGGACGAGTTGCATCAGCCGTTTGACGGAAGCGATAAGCTAGAGCAGGTTCATCACCCAGTAAGCTGTCTAGGGTTTGCCAGCCTTCTGCGATCGTGTTTTGCAACCATTGGCGCAGCGATACACTTCTCACGCCTTGTCGCAATTGCCCTAATCTTTGTTGCCATTCAGATTGCTCGAGTAATGCTCCCCAGAGTTGGAAGGGAATTTCTAAGCGAGGTTGGAGAATTTCGGGATTGGCTAATCGTTGCACAAGATTCTCAGCTTGAACCGCAGGAACAGGGGCAAGTGCCGCAATCTCAGCACGAGTAACTGCTTGCGGATACAGTTCTCGCGTCAATGCAAAGACAGCAAAATCTTGAGACATTTGTTCTGCATCTAAGCTGTACATGCGATCGCTTGCATCATACTCTCCCAAAGCTTTCAACTGAGCATGAGTCGTGTATCCCCAAATTAAAATCGTCGCCTCATCGGGATCGACCTGAGCCGCAAAGTAGTAATCCCCCACCCAACTTGGAATATCCACCCATTCTTGCGGCACTCGAAATTCGCGCGTATCCATTGTTTTATCTGGAATCACAATGATTCGGTGCGCGTCGAGCCGAAACGATGTTCCATTGACTAATTGCCAGAGATTCTGCAACGCAGTTCGATCTAGAGTTTCACGAGCGTCTTGAAGCCAATCTGAAACGGTTTGAGAACAGACCTGATTGAGGTATGTGTTCCAGCGAGCCGGAGCAGTGCGAGATCGATTTTGCCAAGCAGCAGCATTGATCGATGGCGGAATTTCTAGAACAGGTTGAGCTAGAGCGTTTAAGTAAGTCATAGGAAGATCGTTTGGGTGTGCGACATAGCGGTATTCACGTTGCAAGATCTGAACTTATGCAACCTACCAAGGATTTCCAATCAGCGTAAAGGCTGCCCAATGATACGGATGCGCTAAATTCTGATCCGCCAAGGCTCTGATTTCTTCCGGCAATCGACGATCGCGAATTTGTGCCCGAAGGCGATCGGAGTTTTGAATCATCTCAATCTGGGCTTCTCGTAAGGCATCTGCTTTGACAGGAGCCGATTTCAAGGCTCGATAAAACTCTTTCATCAACATTAATGTACTGGCATCACTGACTGACCACAAAGACGCGATCGCCGCTTTACTGCCTGCCTTCACTGCCAATCCTGCAAATCCCATTTCTGCTCTCGTATCTCCCAGTGCAGTCCGACAAGCGCTGAGGACTAACAATTGTACAGGCGGATTTTGCAAGCCCAATTCTTGAAGCTGACTCAACTTCAACTGTTGATCCCAGAATTGAATATAAGACCGATTCACATCGCCAGACGAGAACTCCGCATGAGTTGCTAAATGCACAATGCCATAGGGAGTTTTTTGTCGATGTGCCCTGAGGTTTTTTAGCGTAAATTCTTGATTCAACAGAGATGTGCCTTGCCAGGGAGTTTGGGTGATCGATGCAATCTCGATCGGTACACCGGGCAGGGGCGGTTTATTGCTAAACGTAGAGGCTCCCATCGCGAGAATTTCAGTATTGGGAGAGGTACGCGATTGTCGATCGAGTAAATTAAACGCCGGAATAATCGCTAAGTTATACTTCTCAATCAAAAATTTCTGCCCATCATGTAAAGCCGCGAGGGGTAAGCTCCTTAGCCCACTGCCCAAGCAGAAGATAATCTGATTGATCCCCTCGGCTCGAAGTTGCGCTTCTAAGGGTGTGACGATCCAGCGATAAAGTTGCTGTCCGGGGACTAAGTAATCATCCGGGTCAGAATCGTCTCGCACAACTCCCATGCGAAAAGATTGCAGCGTTTGAGTGAGAACAGATCGATTTGCGGCGGGAATACGGCGATGAATGGGTTTACCGTTGGCAGTGACCAGCATCAAGTCTAAATGGTTCGCGCTTGGAATTGCATAGAATAGAGCCGATTTCCGTTTCGTGCGTTGATTGATCTGATTCAGCGATCGTGCAATTTCCGCAGCAGGCACAATTTGGGTTTTGAATTTTCCTTGAAAATAGTCTTCGTATTGGCTTTTCCAGCGGATTTCGATTTGTCGAATGGCTTCAGGCACATCTGAACGATCGAGCGCTTCAGTCACGCGATCGGGTTCTGGTTTGAGGACAGAACTCGGACTTTGAGCAAGAACATCCTCCTGTGCCGAGATCGTGACATTGGAGTGGGAACATCCGACTGTAATCAGCAAGGCAACCAGAACAATGGGTAGGAACCATTGAGGATATTTCATAGCGTTCTCACCAAGGGATTTGAATAAAGCAAATGAATCACAAGCTGAGAATTAGGGCGTTTCAGTCTTTTTAACATCAAAGCTCAGGGGATGGAAAAAGATTAAGAAATAGATCAGACTGCATCGAGCGATCGTGTTCATTTACACGAATGAAGATGAGCAGTTATGCAACGCCCTGAAAAAGTCGCCTCGCATTCAAAATCAGGCTGGAATATTGGGTGGCCCCGAAAAGCTTTTTCTCAACGACCTTGCCATCGCGCCACAATTTAACCTAGACTTTTTCTCAACAACTTAAGTTCTAAACAAGCAAATTTAAACCAGACTTTGCGCTCTCAAAGCCTTAGAAAGTCTGGTTTTTCTTATTTGCTCGTTTTTTTAATATTTTTTAACAGTCCTTAGATGCAAATTTATTTCAATAAAAATGGTAAGCTTGGTCTTGAAGCTTATTGAGACTTTTAATCAATAAGGCTGGCTGAGTAACTCACAGAATGAAGGATCAACGATGGCAACGGTCGGCTTATTTTACGGCACGCAAACTGGCAACACAGAGACAATTGCAGAAGCAATTCAAGCTCAACTGGGAGGAGACTCGATCGTTGAGTTGAACGATATTGCCAATGCAAGTTCTGAAGATTTTGAACCGTATGAATACCTCATCATCGGCTGTCCCACCTGGAACATTGGAGAGCTTCAAGCCGATTGGGAAGGCTTTTACGATGAGCTAGACAATATCAATTTCAATGGCAAAAAGGTTGCCTACTTTGGCTGTGGCGATCAGATTGGCTATGCCGATAACTTCCAAGATGCAATGGGGATCTTGGAAGAAAAAATTTCTGGACTCGGAGGACAAACGGTGGGGATGACTTCCACCGCAGGCTACGAGCATCAAGAATCGAAGGCAGTTCGCGGAGATAAATTTTGCGGACTTGCCATTGATGAAGATAACCAATCCGATCTGACAGACGAACGGATCAAAGCTTGGGCGACTCAACTCAAATCTGCATTTGGCATCTAAGTTGTATTGCCTGATTTTGCAACAGTCTAGGAGTGACAAAGATGGACAAATTATTAATCCTGATTCTGAGTTTGTGGTTAGAGCAGTTCACTTGACCTAAAGCTTGGTAAGCCGCTCGCACTGATGCTCATCTGCCTCGAATTCTACTCCGGAGCGGATGAGTATGAGCGCGAGTTGATTGGTCGAAGCTCAGGTCAATTTAGAATTCAATTTGTTAAGGAGATGGCGATGGATCAGGTGGTAGATGCAGTTTGGGTTAGTGCAAGTGCTGGAGTGAAAGCTTTAGATCGTCCTTTGATACAGTATCTTTCTCGACAAGCAACGATCGCATTATGGCAGTATGAGCAAGATCTAGACGAAGCAAGTTCTTTAGCGAGTGCCGTTGAACTTCTCCATCAGTATTTAGAGACTCAGCACCATTCTGTTCATCTACTTGGACATGGAACCAGTGGCATTGTCGCACTGTTATATGCTCGTCTCTATCCTGAAAAAGTGAAGTCACTGACGCTTTTCAGCGTAGCTGCTCAACCTGCAATTACTTGGCATACACATTATTACGTTCAACGGAAGCTTTTACCCTGTAGCCGTCAGCAGGTTTTGGGACAAATGGTACGAAACTTATTCGGCACACATCTGCCCTTCCAGACTCAAGCGTTTGTGGCATTACTCGATCGAGATTTAGAAACATCGCCGAGTCTCCATTCACTGTACGGATTGGTGCAATTGCCAAAAGGCGGAGTCGAAATCCCATTATTAGTCTGTGCTGCCAATGATGATTCGGTGATCGATCGGCGATCTCATGCTCAATGGAGCCGGATGCTGAAATTAGGCGATCGCTTATGGCGATGCCCAGAGGGCAGGCATTTCTTTCACTTTTTTCATCCAGAGCCAGTTGGAAATGAAGTGGTGCAGTTTTGGCAATCTCTTTCTCGAATGCCTGAGCTAGAGTTGACAGCTTGAGGAGCAATCAAAATGACGACACAATTTAGACAGATTATTCTCATGGTTGAGAATGTTAGTGCTTCTGTAGAGTTTTACCGGGAAGGATTGGGGCTAAAAGTCAATGTAGTCACAGAAACTTGGGCAGAGCTAGAAGCAGACGGAACAGAGATTGCGCTACATGCTACAACTCGTTCATATCAAACTGAAAGTTCACCGATTTTGAGTTTTCATGTGGCAGATGTGTATACCACGGTCGAAGATCTCGAAGCGATGGGCGGAAGATTAGAAGGGATTGTTCGCCAACTATCTTTCGGTAAAGTTGCTTTGGTGAGAACTCCTGACGGACATTTGCTCAATCTATTACAGCCTGTCGATGATCATCAACTTCGTGAACTTTTGAGCTATGATTCCTGATCCGCGATCGCGATTGAACTCTTAATTCATGATCAAGCCATGGATCAGAGCAGGCAGATCCGGAATCAGGTTGATGGTAATTGTGTAAATGATTGAGCACACAAGCGATTTTGAGTTGCTCGATTCTTTACTCATTGTATTTTCAATATCATGAAATCTTGGTTATGGTGTGTTGCCTTTGTTGGCATGGCTTCTGTTGTTTCTCTAAGCGCGATCGCAAAAACTCCGGTTCCAACTTCTGCAAATTCAGCACGCGAGTTTATTGTTCGCGGAAATGAACCATTCTGGAATATTACAATCGGCAAAAAAGGCATTGTTTATACGACTCCTGATACAAAGCCGCGCACCTTCCCGTATGTCGCTCCAATCGGGGCACAGGGTCGCCCGATCGACAATGTTCGAGTCTACCGTTTACAAGGCAATAACATCTTAGTTCTTAAGAAAGTCGATTCCTGTAGCGATACGATGTCAGATAAGAACTATCCCTACGCTGCAACTTTGATGATGGGAAATACAGTCCGCGAGGGTTGTGCAGAACCGAAATAAGGAAATGGGGAGAAATAGCGCTTGTCCCTACTCCCCACTCCCCACTAAACCCACTCCGCGATCGTATCTGTCGATTTCACAATCTTCATTCCAGCCGCTGCGAATCGTTCATACGCCTGATCTGCTTGCTCAGTGTAATCGACAACGCCCGGTACAACGACTGCGGAAGTGCAATCTTCGAGCAGATACACTTTCTGAGCTAGGCTAGGATCATAGACTTGAATTTCCGTGAGCAAATCATCGATCGTCCAAGCGACACAATGACTTTTTGCCTGACCTGCAATAATCACCGCATCGAACTTCAACAATTTCTCAATCAATCGGCTGTTTTTCTGTGCAAGCAATTCACCACCCGTGGTTGTCAACACTTCAGGACGCAGAACAGAATAGTTTTCAGTTAAAGGGTGATTGCCTTTGATTTCAAAACTGGTCTGACTACTGCGAGCAATGCAATGAAAGAACATTGCTTCTTCAACGGCTGACACTAACGCATGTCCAATTCCACCTAGCATTGAGTGATAGGGCCATACCGTTAGAGGATATTTCCCTGCGTCGGTGAGTTGCTTCGTATAATGCAAAGCGTGCTGATTCAGCCTGTCATAGCTTGCTTGCAAACTTGCTGCAACCGAGGGATTGACCCGCCAGACTCCATTTTGCACATCCTCGAATTGAATTAAGGTTGCCGCTGGAATCGGATGCTCTCCTGCTTCATTCACCCAGAAAATCGGATGAAAGATTTGCATTGCTGTGTGAGTATCCATTGTGGGAGCAATCTCGGTGATCGTTCCTAAATTGCGATAGATAAACTCACACAGCCGCACATTGTCTTCGATCGCACCCTGACCCGATCGACCCCCCACAAACAACTCAAAATCGGGAAGACAGAAGGTATTTTGTACATCGATCGCTAATAGACAAATGCGTTTGCGATCGTCAGCAGCGGGGGTGATCTGATGCTGTTTTGCCCAAGCTTCGGCATCGGTGGCGCGTTGCTGATAAGGAACACGCCACACCGAATTCACAGAAGTACGATCGAAGAATGAAGGAATGGGATACATAGGCTGACCCGATTTTTATCGATCGTAGATGAATTCTCTTAAATTGATTCACTCGGATTTTGTTCTGCACCACAGTTGCGACAGTAGGGAAGATGCTGATAAGTCGGTTGGTGACAATTGTGGCACTCGTGATGTTGGTGATAGCCGCAGTGAGGACAGTAATCTTCTCCGCCTTTGAGAACTCTGGTGCAGTTAAGACAGCGAGATTGTTGAACTAAAATCGAAGGCTGAGGTTTCGATTTTTTCACAATGGTCTGGAACAGTTTGATCAGTGCGAAACCTGCAATCGGGATAATCAAAATGTAGGCATAACTGACCAGAAAGACTAATCCTCCAAAAATTGTACTGATCAGATCAAACAGAACTTTGAACAGGACACCGACTTGGAGAAATTCAAAGACTTTCAGAATCAACGGAATGAAGAAAATGATCAGCAAGTGCCAGCTAATCAGTGCAACTAATCCGTAGCGTTTGCGCTCGGCAAATCGATTGACGATCGCGGCTCCAATCAAGAGCGGGACGAGAAAGAGCGCTTGTAAGGTCAGTTGAATGCTGGGATACCAGAATGAAGCATGTTTATAGCTTCTTTCAACTTCACTAAAGGTGTTGCCGTCATTCAGAAGTTTGAGAAATGCAGTGCTTTCTGGTTTTGCTAACAAATCAGCTTTAAGTTTCTCGATTTCTTGTCTCAGTTGAGCAATTTGCTGATTATTATTATCGAGTTGTTGTTTTGCTTTTTCTGCGCCAACATTGTTGATTGATTGCTCTCGATTCTGACCTGCAATCTTTTCGAGTAGAGTTGAATCATATTGAGCGCGAATATTTCGATTGCTATTTTCAAGTTTCGCGATCGCGTCTTGTTTTTGAGCGATCGATTTCACGAGCTTTTCGTTGTCTGGCGTATTGACTTTATCGGCAGCGGTGGCAAACCCTTGACAGGTCGGCGATACATCGCCCAATTGTCCTCTTGAATTCTGTCGATAACTGTCTTGTAAGGTCTGATTTGCTGAGTTTGGCGGGAAGCTCGAAATTGGAGGGTAGAAATCTTTATCTGCGGCAGCACGGACGATATTGAAATCTTTATTTTTGTCTTTGGACTCTCGATAGTTTTGCCATGCCGTGTAGCAAGGATTGGCTTGAGTGGGGCTGAGAACCCAATTGCTAATATCATTGAGTCCTGTAAAGACATTTACAAGGATGAAGATGTCGATCAAGATCAGCACGATCAGGCTTGCCGGGTTTAAGGGCTGTTTATTGATCGTTCTGGTTCTAGTAAAAAATTGCCGAATGATTCGCCGAAGTCTTGAAAGCATAGGTTTTTTCTCACCGCCTGAATCGGGGAAGCTTCAGGGCGCGTCTGTATCGATCGTATCCCCGTGATTATTCTTCTATTAAGCCGTGATCTTAGTGGTTTGAAGCATCTAATTTGTGACAGGTCTTCAACCTGCCTAAGCAACTCAAATTTGAAGAGAAATTTGAAGAGATTGTCTTGCTGTATTTTGCCCGTCAAACTCTCCTCAGCATTTTTTCTCGCGATCGCTCATCTATTGCCTGAATGAGCTACCTCATAGATTAATTCATCTGAGTCTAATACTTTGTGAAAAGTGAACAAGAGGAAGCGCTGTATGCCTTTAAATGTTGAATTGTTAGAGTCCAGTTTTGCGCAGATTAAAGCACAGGAGCTTGAGTTTACGAATCACTTCTACACAAATTTATTTGCCGACTATCCAGAGGTCAAGCCGCTTTTTGCAAACACCCATATGGAAGACCAAGCCAAGAAGCTCTTTCAATCGCTTGTCCTAGTTGTAGAAAGTCTCCGTCATCCTGATCGCTTGGCTCACCCACTTCAGGGTTTAGGCACTCGCCATATCCAATACGGGGTGCTGCCCGAACATTATCCGCTGGTGGGCAGCACGTTGTTGAAAGCACTTGCCCTTTGTCTAGGAGAGGCTTGGACTCCTAACGCTGAACAGGCATGGAGCGAAGCATATTCAGTTGTGACAGAACTGATGTTAAGTGGTGCAGTCTATTCCACTGAAATTCTGTCTCCTGCCCTTCAGAAACGTTAGGAGCTTGGGGATATGAGATACTGATGGATCTAGTTCGCTCAAATTAAGTGATGAGTTGCGATCGCAGAGACTATTCTCTGTGAAGTTGGAAGCCTAGACCATACCGAAGGTTAGTACAGATCGTTCACGAATAATGCTTCTGTAACCATTCTTCCAAAACTAGACCCATGCTCTTAATCACTTCTGGGTCAGTTGCAGGATTGATCGCTTGACTCCACCGAACTAATTTCAACAGTAATGCCTCCCGCGCTTTCGATAACTTTCGGGACACTGTGTACTGTTGCACCTCAAGCTGTTTCGCAATCTGCTGCTGAGTGAATTGTTGCTGGTAATAAAGCTGTAACAGTTGTTGGACAGACACATCGAATTCGGCGATCGCAGTTTCCAAGACTTGATTGAGCTGCGATCGCTGATCCTGCCTTTCCCGCTGTTCTTCTTGCTCAATCAACTCAGTTAATAGCGAATCTCTTGAATCTATAACCTCATCTTGTAATTCGCCATCGTCTTGTCCAGGTCTTGGCATATTTAAAGAGGAGACCGTCGGAAAAGACTGCGATCGCACCCGATTTGCACAATCGGTTAGCCAACGCTCCAAAGTGGCTGAACTCACCGCTTCGCCTGTTTCTTTTTTATATTGAGTGACGATCGCATTCCAAACTTCTGCACTGGGAGCCGCACTCTGTCTCATGCCTAGCGTTTTTGCAGGTAGATAACACAGTTCAAAGCATTTCCAAGCTGTGAGATATTGCTCGATCGTTGAGGCATCTAATCCTTGTAGCGCTTCAATTAAGCGTTTGCGGCTCAGCTTCAAGAGCAATCCCCAATGATTGCACAGATCAATCTCTCGACGCTGGCGTAACCAATCTCGAACTACGTTGCCAAATGCGGAACTGGCATAAGTCTTCAGGCTGGCTCGTTCGTCGGGATCGCAGGCTTTGAGAATTTTAGGCACGGCAGCGATCGCAACTTGAAACAAATCGGCAAGCTGAAATTGCTGCGATGAAGTTTTAGGTTGAATCTTTTGCACACTCCAGTAGCACGCTTCTTGCAAATAAGCCGAAACATGTCCCGCTGCAATTTGCTGACGTGGAGAGGCTTCCTCTTTTCTCCAGCAGCGATGCCAATACATTACCCAAAAGCGATCGACTGTTTCTTCGGGCATTTGAGCCAAATGCTTCTGAATGCTGCGATGCAATCTCGAATCGGTGCTCCAACTTGTGATTTGATCGGATTCAAATCGCAAAAAGGTTGAGAATAGTTCGGGAATGCTTTGACGGACACGCATATCGCCAACATCCTAGATCATTGCCGTTCTCATCATGACCTGTTGCCCAATTCGAGTCAAATCTTGTTTGTTAACATAAGTTTATAGTTCTACCTCTTATGAATATGCTGCTTAATCCGAATCAACGCGAGAAATTAGATCCCACCGATGACAAATTGTTTTACGACCAGCCTCGATTTGTCACGCATGTTGATACAGGATTTATTCAACAATTGACGGATCTGTATCGCGATCGCTTAAAGCCAAATTCGCGGATTTTCGACATGATGAGTAGCTGGGTGTCACATTTGCCGGATGATGTGCAGTTTGAGCATATCGAAGGACATGGATTGAATGCCGCAGAACTCGCTCGCAATCCTCGGTTAAATCATTACTTTGTACAGAATTTGAATTTAGATCCGAAGTTTCCGTTACCGGATCAATCCTTCGATGCGGTTTTGAATACGGTGTCTGTGCAGTATGTTCAATATCCCGAAGCCGTTTTTACTGAGATTCATCGAGTGCTCAAACCGGGTGGAATTGTCATCATTAGCTTCTCGAATCGGATGTTTTATCAAAAAGCGATTGCCGCTTGGCGAGACGGATCAGAACGCGATCGCGTTGAACTCGTCAAAAACTATTTCAAAGCTGTACCTGGATTTTCAGAACCGGAAGTGGTGATCAAACAATCTCAGATTCCGCCTGTGTTCCAGATGCTAGGGATGGGAGGTGGTGATCCGTTTTATGCAGTGATTGCGAGTCGGGTCGAATAAAATAGAGAAAAGTGAGGCTCGTTTCTATGACCACTGAAGAATTAGTCATTGAAAAAATCCGCAAACTCAACCCAGAACAGCAGCAACAAGTCTGGGAGTTTATCAACACGCTTCCCAAACCCAAAGAAGAGCCTGAAATCAGCCCACTGGGTAAGAGACTGCGTGAGCTTCGCGCTGAAATTGTTGCATCGGGTGAACCACTGCTTAGTCGAGAAGACCTTGAGCGAGAACTCGCAGAACGACGCGGAGGCATCAGCAATTGGGATGAATAAGACGAACCTTCCTAGATGCAGGAGTTCTGATTATTGCAGCACGAGGTAACACAGTGGATTCTGCTCTCGCGTTGAATATCTTGAGTGATACGAATCGGGAGTTTGTCTCTAGTCCTTTCATACAGCTAGAAGTTCTCCCGAAAGCGACCTATCACAAAAAACGGCAAGAGCTTGAATTCTATGAAGCTTATTTTGCAACAGTTGCGCATTGGACAGTGAATCTCGAAAAACTGCTTCAGGATGCGAGACAAATCGCTTCTACTTACGGTCTAGCCAGCATTGATGCTTTGCACATCGCAGCAGCACTTTCCTGCAATGTAGATGAGTTCATCACAACGGAGAAACCCACGAAACCCATGTATCGCGTGCCGAATCTGAATTTTGTTTCAATTTAAAGCATTGCGCTTCTGCTCAAATTTACAGAAGCGCAATGCTTTTAAGTACCGATCCATTAACCGCGATCGATTTCTTCCAAAAGCGCGATCGCGGTTTGGCACAACTCCCCATGCACCTGTCCGTTACTTGCTAAAATTCCGCCCCACTGGCTGACATCTTCGCGGTTGTACTGAATTGGAGATTGATCGAAGTAAGTGAACTGTCCGCCCGCTTCGGTCAAAATCAACTCTGGAGCCGCAAAATCCCAATCTTTTGCAGCCGATTTGCCAGAAAGAGACACGTATAAATCTGCTTTTTGCTCAACGATCGCTGCAATCTTACATCCGACACTGCCAATCTGTTTTTGCTGCGTGACTGGAAAGCGATCCATCAATTGATTAAATCTGGCATCTCGATGGCTGCGACTGGCAACAACAGTCAGATCATTGAATTCAGCTTTGTTGGATACTTGTAAGCGTTGTCGATCGCCATTCTGATTTTCTACCCAAGTTCCGCCTCTCAAGGTGGCTGAATAGAGTTTTCCAAAGCCTGGACAAGCCACAACTGCAACCACCGGACGACCTCGATAAGTCAGTGCAATATGCATTGCATACTCACCCGTGCGATTGATAAAGTCCTTTGTTCCATCTAACGGATCAATAATCCAAACCCAATCTCGCCCAATTCGACTTTCGAGGGGTTCAGATTGATACGTCTCTTCGCTTAAATACGCAAACACCTGCGGATCAAAAACTGCTTGCAGCTTTTCTAAAATATATCGATTTGCCGCTAAATCCGCCGAAGTAACAGGACTGTCCCCTGACTTCTCAACTTCAAAGCTCTGAGCCTGGTTTGCGAGAATCTCTGCTGCGCCCCAGCCGACTGAGCGAACAATTGCACAAATGCCTTCAAAGTTTGGTTCCATTGGGTTGAATGCTAGAGGGGTGAAGAGGTGGGGAGTGGGGAGGTGGGGAGTGGCTATTTCCCCATCTCTCCCTGAAATGCAGCGCTCCAATAGCGCCGACAACTCCAGAGCAATGCTGCTCCAACTGCTAGGTAAATCAATCCTCGGATCTCATAGCTCACACCTGCGATTCGCAAACCTAAGCCAAACAGCATCATTGTTGCAATTAAGGCGATCGTCTTGCCGCCAAAGAGTTGAAACACACTCTTTAATGGGTTCGGTTCCTGTAAGGTTTCGGCGCGTTCAATGACTCGGTTTGCTGTGCGATCGAGGACGAACTTTCCTTTGATTAGCCCGACTGACAAGGCAAGGGAGCCAAATCCTAAATGCTGAGCATCTAGAAAACCGAGATATGGCAAATGAAACCAGAACAATAGTCCCATTGCTAGCAATCCGGCTCCCACAAATGTCCAAATCGCACCAGCGATCGAGAGATGCTGTCTGTAGGATAAACCGACACGAGGTTGAGTACTTTCCATGTCCACAGAGTTGTCAAAGAGTTGTCAACGAGCCTCAATATTATAAGAGTGCGCTGATCGCATCCATTGTCTTGTGCCAAAGAATTCACACGAATAAGATGCTACCTTCGCAGCTTCCGCCAAAGCGGTAACAAAGTCATGCTGCAAAATGAAATGGCAAAAGGCTCCGTGAAAAATGTCTCCGGCTCCTAATGTGTCCTTTACATTGACTTGGGGCACTTTGATTTGCGGATGATTGAACACCTCGATCGCATTCTCGCCCTGCGTGATCGCAATGTTCTCAATTCCATAACTATATAAATAGTCAAAAACAGATTGTTCGATCGGAGCCTGAAAGTTGGCAGAACAGATCGCATAGTCCACATATGGGAAAATTTGCTCAAATCCAGGTTTCCAACTTCCGGCATCGATCACCACCGGAATAGTTCCAGCCATTTTGGCAATCTCTGCCCCAACTGCCATCTGATGACCGTCAATTAATATAATGTCTACTTCATCTAAAATGCTGGACGGAATGCAATCTGGAGAAAGCTGAGTGCGAACTGCATTCAAAGAAATCACCGCTCGATCGCCTGTCGATTGACTCACCACGATCGAAGAAATGGATGGCGGCTCTGGGCTATCAGGGTTCAAATCCATCACATTGATCGATTTCAAGTCTGCTTTAATCAGATGACAAATTGGATGACACCCGATCGCACTGAATAATGTAGAAGAATTGCCAAGATGCTGAAACGCGATCGCTGCATTTGTCGCTGGACCTCCGGCTGCAATCGTCGTCTCTTGTGCCACAATTTTCTGATTTGGTTGAGGTGGCGCATCTGCAAGATAAATTAGATCTAGCGTCACCAAACCCACAAACAACCCACGATTTGCCATAATTCTCACATGACTGCAACTCTATATATTGTGGGCACACCACTGGGCAACTTAGAAGACATGACCTTCCGAGCGATTAAAACGCTGCAATCAGTCGATTTGATCGCCGCAGAAGACACGCGCCACACTGGAAAACTCTTGCAACATTTCCAAATCAAAACGCCACAAATTAGCTATCACGATCACAATCGCCATTCTCGAACCGCAGAACTCGTCGATCGACTCCAGCAAGGAACCTCGATCGCGCTCGTCACCGATGCTGGAATGCCCGGAATTTCCGATCCAGGTTACGAACTGGTCAAGGCCTGTGCCGAATCCGGCATTCCTATTGTTCCAATTCCGGGCGCAACGGCTGCGATGACGGCTTTGAGTGCATCGGGTCTCAAGAGCGATCGATTTGCGTTTGAGGGCTTTTTACCCACGAAAGAACAAGAGCGCAGAACTCATCTTGAAACCTTAATCACCGATGAGCGATCGCTGATTTTTTACGAAGCTCCTCACCGCATTCAGAAAACCCTGCAAGACATTGCCACTGTTTTAGGCGAGGATCGACAGATTGTTCTCGCGCGCGAACTGACAAAACTGCATGAAGAATTTTGGCGAGGAACCGTCAAAGCTGCGATCGCACATTACACCACGACTGAACCCAAGGGAGAATTTACACTGATTGTTTCTGGTGCAGAACCGAACAATGTGCCCCTGACGGAGGATGTTCTCAAAGCTGAATTACTTGCACTCATGCAGCAGGGAATTTCCCGCTCCCAAGCGAGCCGACAGTTAGCCCAACAAACAGACCTCCCCCGGCGACACCTCTATCAACTTGCTTTGCAGATTGAACTGACATGAAGGAATCTGACCTGGATGCTCTACTCGATACAGCCTTCCAGCAATGTGAGTCGCTGGGACATCCTTTAAGTGAGGAGCAAAAATGGATACTCCGCACTACCTTAAAGCAAGCCACGCGCATCAATCCGCTCGACCAATTAACCCCGCAACAGCGGCAAGCTTTCCTACAATTCGCCCAAGAGAATGCGGAGTGGAAAACAGTCATTTTGAACGATTGGCTCGAAAGTCGAGATTCAGGCACCGTTCAATTCATTCGAGATGAGTACGGGATTGAATGGTTAAACTCAATTACCGCCGATGATCTGGCTGCTTATCGAGATTCAGAAGCAGTGTTGAAAATCGGCGATCGCATTGAAGTTTCGAGTGCCCTCTGGGAATGGGTACAAGAGAATGACAATGAATGGGTCTCGTGTACTGTAATCGGATTGAATGAGTCAGAAAATGCTCAAGAGACAAGCTGTGTGGTTCGATTTGACAATGGGCAAGAATTTGAAATTCAGGGTCTGTATGACTGGAATCGATCGAACTGGCGCTAATCTATTTACGATTGCTAAGCGAAATCAAAACTAATCCCCCTAACACACAGCTCATGCCAATCCATTCCGTCAATTGGGGCTGTTCTCCAAGCTGCAAGGCTGCAAACAACACACCCAGAACAGGGGTTAACAACATGCCTAAGCCTGACATTCCTGCTGATAACTGGGTCAAGACATACAGCCACAACACCATCGGAATGGCAGTACCGGGCAGAATGTTATACAACAATGCACCGATAAAAGCAGGTGTCCATTGAATCGGTTGTTGTGGAAGCAAGAGCGCGATCGCGATCAATGGCAAAGCCCCAAACAAGGTCTGCCAAGCGGTCAACGCTAACAAGTTGACTTGCGCTTTAGCATTAATTTTTTTCGCAACAATCGAGCCAGCTGCCCAACTCAACCCTGCCAACACAGCTAAAATGCCACTGAACACCGAGCCTTGCATCTGAAATGGGTCAAGAATGATCAACAATCCTGAGAAAGCAATGGCGATCGCGATCCATTGTGTTCGGTTCACCCGCTCTCCTAGAAAATATCCAGCCAGCAAGACTGTCCAAAATGGCATGGTATAGACCAGAACCGAGGTCTTTCCGGCTCCGCCGCTCACCAATGCCCAAGATGCCAATCCATACACTCCAGCCGTTTGAAATACGCCCAACCAGAACGTCAATGAGAGTTCTTTGATCTGAAAAGGCTGACGTAGGATCACCATGCCGCCAAACAATGCCAGCCCACCGCAGAGAGTTCGTAATGCTGCGAAAGTGAAAGGCGACGAATATTGAACCGCAATCTTCATCTGCGTCCAGTTATAGCCCCAGAGAATTGCGATCGCGAGGAGTGCCAAAATTGCCAGCTTCGGAAATCGAGCTTGAGTCATGGTGATTGATCAGAATTTCGGATCAACATTAGTCCTAAAAATTAGCTCTGACAATCTATCGAGCGCGTTACAAAGCTTAAAATAGAAGAAAAAGGCTTGAACAATGTCGAATTCAGTCAGCAACTCCTCACAATCAACTTGGCAAATCAGGCTACTCTACGACAGTGAATGTCCGCTATGTATGCGAGAAGTGAATTTCTTGAGAAAGCGAGATGGCGATCGCGGCTTAGTTGAATTCGTAGATATTGCCGATGAGAACTATTCACCTGAAGCCAATGGTGGCATTGACTACGAAACTGCAATGGGTCGGATTCATGCCATTTTGCCAGATGGAACTGCTATCAAGAATGTTGAAGTCTTTCGCCGAGTGTATGAAGTGTTAGGCATGGGATGGGTTTATGCGATTACGCGCATTCCAGTGTTCGGATGGATTGCAGATCAACTTTACGCGATTTGGGCAGATTGGCGATTGAAGCTGACGGGTAGAGCGGATTTAGCGACACTTACAGCCGAACGGCAAAAGCGTTTGGAGTGCTCAGTTGCAGGGCGCTGCCGGATCGAAGAGAATTAGAGCAATGCCGAAAAAGCTTAAGTATCAAATGGTGATTCAGTGGTCAGAAGACGATGATTGTTTTCTGGTTGGGTTCCCTGATTTTCCAGGTCAACAATGGCGAACACATAGCGATACTTATCAAGATGCTCTAAACAATGGCATCGAAGCACTAGAATCTCTGGTTGCTGCTTATCAGGCGACTGGAGAACCTCTAATCGAAACACTGGAAGAACTTCAAATCGTGGCTAATCTCTGGATTGAAACTGCAGAAAAACACGGACGAAAACTTCCCGATGCTGACCTCGCGATCGCGAAAGTGAAGCTGCTGAGCCAGTAAAGCAATTTTGCGGATGTGAATCGATCGTAAATGCTCAACTCGAATCGAGAAAAATTGCTCTAGGATAGACCTTTGTTCTGAGCACGAGGACTTGAACATTGAGCATCGAAGCACAAGCCTGGGAATTGTTAGAAAAATCAATTTTGACCTATCAAGGTCGAGAAATTGGCACGATCGCCGCAAAAGATCCAGAGGTCGTAGCCTTGAACTACGACCAATGTTTTGTTCGGGATTTCATCTCATCCGCGCTCTTGTTCTTGATGCGAGGCAGAACTGAAATCGTCCGCTACTTTCTCGAAGAAACCCTCAAACTCCAGCCCAAAACCACACAGTTCGATTCCTCAAAGCCCAGTCGGGGATTGATGCCTGCTAGTTTCAAAATCATTGCCTACGAAGGCGGTGAATACCTCAAAGCAGACTTTGGAGATCATGCGATCGGCAGAGTTGCCCCAGCCGATTCTGGACTCTGGTGGATTATCTTGCTGAGAGCTTATACGATCGCGACTCAAGACTTCAGCTTGGCACATCAACCCGACTTTCAAGAAGGCATTCGCTTCATCCTCGAACTGTGCCTCGTGACTCGCTTCGATATGTACCCGATGGTACTGGTTCCCGATGGTGCAAGCATGATCGATCGCCGCATGGGCATGTATGGTCATCCACTCGATATTCAGTCGTTGTTCTATGGAGCCTTGCGAGCGAGCCTAGAACTGCTCGTCGAGAACGATGACAATCAAAAAATGATTCAAGGGATTCACAGCCGCCTCATCCCCCTCAGACGGCAACTGAGAGAGAATTATTGGCTCGATCCAGACCGCTTGAACGTGATTTACCGCTATCGAGTCGAAGAATACGGCGAAGAGGCTCTGAATCAGTTCAATATCTACTCAGATTCAATTCCGTTCTATCGATTGGCAAAATGGCTCCCCGAAGCTGGTGGATACATGGCAGGCAACTTAGGACCGTCTCAGATGGATGTTCGCTTCTTCACTCTGGGGAACTTAATGTCGATCGTGTCTGCGCTTGCCACAGAACGCCAGTCCCACAAGATTCTCAACCTGATCGAACTACGCTGGACGGACTTAGTCGGACAGATGCCCATGAAGCTCTGCTACCCTGCTCTCGAAGATGCTGAATGGCGAATTGTCACGGGAGCCGATCCGAAAAATCGCCCTTGGTCGTACCACAATGGCGGAAGCTGGCCCGTTCTACTTTGGATGCTGACTGCCGCCGCGAAAAAGATGAACCGTGGAGAACTTGCCCACCATGCGATCGCAGTTGCCGAACGTCGTCTGGTTGAAGACCAATTTCCGGAATACTACGATGGGCCAGATGGGCGATTGATTGGCAAAGAAGCGCGGCGATATCAAACTTGGACGATCGCAGGTTATCTACTCGCCAAAGAACTACTCGCGCATCCTGAACACCTACAGTTGATCAGCTTTGATTGGGAACCCAAATAATCACAGTTCCGATCCGCTGAAACACTTGCCGCTGGACTTACAGGCAAATTTCTTCAAGCCAGCGGCAATGTTATCTCAAAGGTGAAAAAGTGGGTGAAATACTTAGAGATCGGGCATTGTACCTGCTGATAGTTCAGTAACATCGCAGACTTTCACCTTGAAATTGCTAATTTAAACATACAAAATTGCAAAATTAGTGTTCTGATTGATCCAAGTAGGACTACAATCAAAAACATTTACTAGTGAGGTTTCAACAATGCCCTACGCTATTCTCGACAAATCAGTTCGGAGCAATCTCGAACAAGAACGCGATCGTTTGAAAAAAGATAGAGCTTCTATCATCGAAGCTGCTGTTGCATCAGCAACCTCTGAGATTGATAAAACGCTGGAATATCTAAACGGTTTGCTCGGCGGTACGATTGAACCCAATGGCACGGCTGTTGTTGCTGCTGCTCCTGCTGCTGCTCCTGCTGCTAAGAAAGGTCGTGGTAAAGCGAAAGCTGCTCCTGCTCCCGCTCCTGCTCCCGCTCCTGCTAAGAAAGCACCTGCCGCGAAAGCTGCGAAGGCACCTGCTGCGAAAGCTGCGAAAGCACCTGCTGCAAAGGCTCCCAAAGAAGAGAAGCCGAAACGGAATGTTAAACCCTCGGTTCCTTTTGATGCAACCATGAAGCGCGACTTCAAAGGCTTAACTCCGGCTGAAGCTGTGCTGAAAGTGATGACGGATTCCCCCAAAGACACCTTCACCACTGACGAAATGATCCAAATTCTCTACGGATCACTCGAAAGCGAAAAAATGCCTGAAGCACGCAAGCGGGTTGCTTTGATGATGGCGCACGGCATGAGAAAAGGCGCGTATGAGAAGGTTGGAGACAATCCTAGCCGTTTCAAAATCGTTGCTTAGTGGTGTGGGGATTAAATCCAGTACAGGTTTAATCCTTCTCAATCCTTTCCCGGTTGCACTCAGGGAATTTCTCATGACGACAATCCTGCAGGGTGGCTCGGAGCATCCTCCAGTCGTTTACTTTCCTGTGTTGTCTCAGATTTTGCTGGAGCCAGTAAACGCTGAGATTCAATCTGCTCGAACTGCTGTCAGGAATGATGTTTGACCGCTATCTTCCTCTGACTTCAGACATCGTGACGCTATTTGCTTGACGATCGCGGAGCAACGGGGCAGACAAATCTGGCAAAAACAGGTGGTTGACTCGAATGCGAAAAACAATGAAGCGAAGCTGAATGAATCTCAGCTTCGCCAATTTGCTATCAAAGTATGTCCAGATTTGATGAAGAGTTCAAGCAACATCCAGCCGGGCTACGTTCAAGAAGCCGATCAGGCTTCAACTTTTACGCCTTTCCAGAAGGCAATGTAGCCTGCAATGTTTTTCGCCGCATCTTTAGGGGTTGGGTAATACCAAGCCGCATCTTTATTGGTTTGTCCGTCCACAACAATGCTGTAATAGCTGGCAACGCCTTTCCAAGGGCAGGTGGTGTGCGTACTGCTGTCTTGAAAATACTCTGATTTGAGAGCGTCGGGCGGAAAATAGTGATTTCCTTCGACGATTTCTGTCTGTTCGCTTTCTGCTAAAACGGCTCCATTCCAAACTGCTTTCGGCATCAGTTTTCTCTCAATGCAACCTTCAAAGCCTAACATTTCTACTCACCTTGCGGAATGTAACAGGCGTGATCGCTTAATCGGTAGACTTCAAAGGATTCACACTCTGAACGATTCACGTCCGGTACAGAAGAACTCAAATGAAATGCGACTGCGCCGATCGTTAGGCAAAGTGTGACAATTCCAGAAATTGTAGCAACCATTGAACTGAAGAAATTCAGATGTACGGTTTTACATTAAACAGGAATCACCGAGAGATTACGTAGAAACCCAATCGTGCCTTATCAAGTCTTTAAAGTTTCTTGATGCTTATCCTAGAAAATCTTGAAGCGACTTCGGACAATTTCTCAATCATTCCGTCGAATCTCAGACAAAATGAATTCTGTCTGCTCTCAGTGATTTAACGTAATGACTGAGGCATATCGTTAGAGTCAATCCCGCTTTTTTGAACAGGAGTCCCCTCTATGAGCCTCGCCTATCCCTCTCATCCGCTCTATTCCAACGTACAGTCGCTGCCAGAGGTCTGGTCGATCGCGGCAAAACAGTTTGCCAATGTTCTTGCCGTCCATGATCCGCACAGTAGCCCAGAAGTCAAATTAACGTATGCACAACTCTACGATCAGATGCAGGCGTTTGCAGCAGGGATTCAAGCTTTAGGGGTTCGCGTTGAGGACGGAGACAGTGTACCGCCTCGGATTGCCTTGTTCTCAGATAACTGTCCGAGATGGTTAGTGGCAGACCAGGGCATTATGCGATCGGGTGCTGTGGATGTGGTTCGAGGAGCGCAGGCTGATCCGGTCGAGTTACGCTACATTTTGGAGCATAGTGGCTCGGTCGGAGTCGTGCTACAAGATGCGGAACTCCTGAAGAAATTGCGCGGTATTCTCTCAGAAGTTCCGTTACAGTTTGTGATTTTGCTCTCGGATGAAGCGGTAGCTTCAGAAACTTACAAAGTGATGACCTTTTCGGAAGTGTTAGAACTCGGTCGATCGCATTCTCTTCAGCCTGTTCAACAAGACCGCAGTACGCTGGCTACTTTGATGTATACCTCTGGCACTTCGGGAATGCCGAAAGGGGTCATGCTCAGTCATGGAAATTTAATCTATGAGATCAATGGCGCTTATGCGGTGGCACAACCGGAAGCAGGAGAGCGAGTCTTGAGCATTCTGCCGATTTGGCACTCGTATGAGCGCTCCTTTGAGTACTTCATTTTCTCGAATGGGTGTACTCAGATTTATACCAATATTCGCTTTGTGAAAAAGGATTTAAAAGAATTCCAGCCGCACTACATGGTCGGTGTACCGCGCTTGTGGGAGTCGATTTATGAAGGGATTCAGAAACAATTTCGCGATCAACCTGCTCGGAAGCAAAAATTGGTGAAATTCTTTTTAGAACAGAGTCAGAAGTACATCTTGGCTCAACGCACTGCTAAGAATTTGAACTTGGATAATTTAAACCCGTCTGCGGCTGAGAAGTTAACGGCAAGTGTGAAAGCAGCGTTGCGATTTCCACTGCATCAGTTGGGCGATCGCTTAGTCTATCAAAAGGTCAGAGCAGGCACAGGTGGTCAAATCAAGTTTGTTGTCAGTGGCGGTGGCTCGATCGCGGATCACCTAGAGGACTTTTTTGAGATTGTCGGCATTAACATTTTAGGAGGGTACGGATTGACCGAAACATCTCCGATTACTCATGCTCGTCGCCCTTGGCGGAATGTTCGGGGAGCAGATGGTGAACCTTTACCGACGACTGAAACGCGAATTGTTGATCCTGAGACGCGCCAAGATTTAGCGATCGGGCAGAAAGGGTTAATTTTGCTGCGCGGACATCAGATTATGCAAGGGTATTACAAAAATCCCGAAGCAACTGCAAAAGCGATCGACAAAGACGGTTGGTTTGACACGGGCGATTTGGGCATGGTCACGCCTCACGATGATTTGATCATTACAGGACGGGCAAAAGATACGATTGTGTTAACCAATGGCGAAAATATTGAGCCACAACCGATCGAAGATGCTTGCCTGCGGAGTGTTTATATTGATCAGATTATGTTGGTGGGACAGGATCAAAAAGTCCTGGGTGCGTTAGTAGTTCCCAACATGGAAGCTTTGGAACAGTGGGGTAGTACTGACTTAAATAGCTCCTCGGTGCAGGATTTATTCCGGGGAGAATTGGCGCGATTGGTCAAAGATCGTCCTGCCTATCGTCCGGATGATCGCATTGGCTGTTTTAGATTATTGAGTGAGCCATTCTCGATCGAGAACGGATTGCTAACGCAAACGCTGAAAATTCGCCGCAATGTTGTGATGGAGCGCTACCAAGGTATGATTGACGAGATGTTTTTGCCGTAGTGTGAAATCATCAGGGCTAAACTGTTCACAGCCGAGGTTTAGCCCACTTTTACGTTCCCCCTTTCTAACTCACAGTATGGAAATCTCTAAGTCTCATTTGCTCCTTCAGCGCAATGTTAATGTGAAAGCGATCGTCACTCCTCGCTGGAAGGAAGAGGCACAGCAAACGCTGCAAGCACAGTTAAATCAGACGGATACGCAGTTACAGCAGCTTGAAATGCAGATGCAGCAGGTTTTGACGGAAGTTCAACGTCAGACGATCCAGCCTGGAAGTCCAGAGGCTTTGCAGCAGAGCGAAAATATTCGGATGCAGTTCAATCAGCGCAAGAGTGAGCTACTAGAACAAAAGAATCAAAGCTTGCAGCAGCTTCAGCAGATTCAAATGCTGGAATTGAATGAGGAAGTGCAACAGGGTCAGATTGGCAGCGTGTTTCAGATTCAGCCGGGTGACAATTTGATTGAGATGATGAATGTTGAGATTCTCTTGCGCGATGGCGTTGTGGAAGAGATTCGTGGAGTGATTTAAGAGAAGTGGGGAGTGGGGAGTGGAGAGTCATGGCGACCCGTTCTGGTGATCTGAAAATTGCTTTTCCTATTTCCCCACCAACCTGATCGAAATCGCACTCAGTCAACTCGGTGATTCAGAGATTCAATTCGTGGCAAAAGTGCGATCGAGTTGCTGAGATTGAAGGTTTACAATAGTGGAAAGTCGCTACTGATCAAACCATGACAGCAACTTTTAATCGAAGAATTGAAGCTGGTCAGCGTATCACTTATTCCGATCGCACTTGGGCACATTTCAAGCTGATGCAGCAGAGCTTGGAAGGTGTATCTGGTGTGCATTTATCCTATTTCAAGGGCGAGATCGAACTGTTTATGCCTGGACGGGATCATGAGATTTTCTCGCGCATTATCGGTCTTTTGATCATGCTGTTCTGCATTGAACGTGGAATTCGATTTCTTCCAACTGGATCAATGACACAGGAGAAAAAAGGCGAATGTGCGATCGAGGCAGACGAATCTTATTGCATCGGCGATCGCAAATCCACGCCTGATCTGTCGATTGAAGTCGTTTTTACCAGTGGCAGTGAAACGAAGCTTGCAAAGTATCAAGTGCTAGAAGTCCCTGAAGTTTGGTTCTGGGAAGATGGAGTCTTTGCACTTTATGGATTTATCGATGGGAATTATCAGCGTCTCGCTCAGAGTCGGATTCTACCCGGTTTGGATATTGATCTCCTGACTCGATGCGTGTTGATGGCAGAGACAAATGAGCTTGAAGCGATCGCAACTTTTCGGCAAGGTTTGTAGTCAAGTATCTTTGAACACTTTGCTGATACTGAACTATGAAATCTTGGATCACGATTGCTCTGCTTGCCGGATTGCTTGGAGGCGCTGTGAGTCTGCCTGCGGTCGCTCAGACCTCAACCTTTGAAACAAGAGTCAAAGAAATCGAAGCGCTGAGTCGGGCAAAAAATTTAGCGCGGCAAGCGGCTGAAACCGAAAATGGAGGCTTATCGCAATATCGTGCTGAACTCTCAATGCACGGATTCGCGGCAAAATCGCCGTTTGTGGATCAAGGGGATCACTGGATCTTTACGTTCAAAGGGAATGTTCCAGGTGTGATCGAACCTTCGATCGAGAGTGAAGTTCGAGTCGATAAGGCAGATTTTCAGACCACTGTGCTGTATAACGGCGCAATTCGATCACAACGTTAAGATATTTCCGGTCGATTCTCCAATTGCCTTGGTAAATTGGAGAATAGTACAACCTCTCAACGCGATCGGGCAATTTTCTATGCGTCATCAGAATCAATCAGTGTTTGCCTTTTTACTGGGTAGCTTGCTTGTCTGTTCTGTTCCGGTTGGCGCAGAAAGTGTACAAGCTCAAACCGCTCAGCAAGAAGAATTAAACCAGTTACGCCAAGAGCAACAACTGCGATCGCAAGTTCAATCTGAAATTGATCGGGCATTTAGTCGCTCTAGCTTACTGCTGAATGTTGCGCTGATTACCTTAACGCTGTTCCCGATCGCGATTTTGGCATCGCTGTGGCGGTTCCGGCAGGTGATTATTCGAGAAATTGTCGATCGCGGCATGTACCAGCTTCAGAACTTGTCAGAAGTTGAACATCAATTGCACGAGGTTCAGCAAGAAGCAGAACGTAAAATTCAACAGTCGCGCCAAATTATTCAACAGCTTGAAACTGAAGTTCAAGAATTGCAAAGAAGAATTTCAGAAGATGCAGAAAGTTTAACCGGATTAACGACTCAGCTTTCTCAGTCTCAATCCGAATTACTGGCAGGGTTAGAAACTCAGGTCAATCTCTCGAAGCGAGAATTAGAGAAACTGTCTTCAGAGTTTGCGGCGCATCTATCCATGCTGCAAACTGATGTAGATGAGCAAAATGCGACTGCTAAAAATACTTTCAGTGACCTGCATCAGCAATTAATGTCACAACTCGATGAAATTGGTGCGTTTGCAACTCAGCAACAGCAGTTGACTCAAGAGCATTTAACGCGATCGCAAGCCCAAATTGCTACACACCTCGAGCAACAACACGCGCAACTCCTCGAACGGTTAGAACAATTCGAGCAAGAGTACATCGCTCGACTGAATGAATCCGAATCACAAACTGCCGAGCAGCGCACTCAGATTTTAGAGAACCTGGGACAACTTAAAACTGAATTTGCAGCCCAACTCTCTGTTCTACATGCAGATACCCAACAGCAACGCGATCAAGTGCGGGAACGGATCGAGCACTTAGAAACTGAATTTGCAGCATCGCTCTCAGCCAAGCAATCTGATGTAGAGCAACATCAGCAATCGGCGAAAGATGCGATAACAGCAAAACAATCCGATCTCATGTCACAATTCTCTGAGCTTGAATCGAGTGCAATCCAAGGTCGAACAAATTTCCTCGACAAACTAAGATTGCTCGAATCCGATGCAACCCAACAGAAACAAGCGATTTTCAACAAGTTGCAGAGCTTAGAAATCGAATTTGTTTCACAGTTGTCTGGCTTGCGTGAACAAGCTCAAAATCGCCGTCCCGCAGAACCGACTGCATCGCCTGAATCGAACGATTTGGAGCAAGCAGAAGCTCAATTTAAAGCCGGACAATTTGAAGCCGCGATCGCACATTACGATCAAGCGCTCAAACACCAATCAAACCATCCTGAAGTTTGGCTGAAACGCGGGTTAGCACTGGCGCGTCTGAAACAATATAAAGAAGCAATTTTCTCTTACGATCGAGCAACGCAGCTTGACCCCGATTACTCAGAAGCATGGTGCGATCGCGGAGTCGCCTTAGGAAAACTGCAACGGCATGAAGAAGCGTTTCGCTCGTTTGATCAAGCGGTTAAAGTTCGCGCAAACAATGAAATTGCCTGGTTAAATCGCGGCTTGGCGTTGCAGATGTTAGGACGCTACTCGGAGGCTCTAGCATCCTTTGATGCGGCATTGAAGCTGAACACAGAAGCTTACAAAGTTTGGAATTATCGCGGTTATTTGCTGATTCAGCTAGAGCGTGATCGCGAAGCTTTAGACTGTTTTGATAACGCGATCGACATTCAACCCAAATATTCTCCGGCGTACTACAACAAAGCGATTTGTTACGCCCTTCAGGGACATACCCAAGCTGCGATCGAGAATTTAGAAGAAGCGATTCGGTTGAATCCACGCTATCGAGACGATGCAAAAAACGATCCAGAATTCGAGCAGATTATGAGCGATCGCCGATTTCGGGAACTGGTTGAACATTAGACTCCCTGGATGAATCATTGCGCCTTGGCGAATTCGATTCGGAGGGCATTCGTGCAGGAGGAGGTCTATTAATTTAGAGGAAGCGAAGTAGCAACATCGCGAAAATCAACTCCTGAGATAGAGCCAGAATTTTCTTGATCGTGACAAGCTAGTTGTAAACTCTACAGTTACTCCTAAGTGTTATGAACCAAGCAAAATTATGGATCGGGGTGATCGGCGTATTAGTTCTGTACTGGGTTTTAGCCAATATGTTTGTCTAGGCTGTACAGGATTCCGAAAACATGGGATAAACAGCATTGCAGTTTAGAACACAATCCTGATGAGTCTTCAAGTTTACGGAATTCCGACCTGTGGAACCTGCAAAAAAGCGATTTCCTGGCTCGATGCTCAGAACATTGCCTACGAATTCATCAACACTAAAGAACATCCTCCCACCAAAACCACCATCCAAAAATGGGTCGCCGAACTGGGAGCAAAACCGATGCGAAATACGTCAGGGCAATCTTACCGCGCCTTAGGTGACGAAAAGCAAACTTGGACAGATGCCGAATGGATTGAAGCCTTTGCCCAAGATGCAATGTTGCTGAAGCGCCCTTTATTTGTCAAAGACCAAACTGCGATCGCAGTTGGCTTCAAAGTAGATCAAATTCAGCAAGCCCTGAGCGAATAAGGAGACTCTAGATTATGGTGAGCCGCGCTAGAAATGTCCTCGGTGACGAATTGCAAAACTGTTGTCGATCGCCGGTAACTGGCTACTACCGCGATGGATTTTGCAGTACGGGAGCCGGAGATGTCGGCATTCACGTTGTCTGTGCCCAAGTCACGGCTGAATTTCTCGAATTTAGCAAAGCCCAAGGCAATGATTTAGTCACGCCCATGCCGCTTTACGACTTCCCTGGGCTTAAACCCGGCGATCGCTGGTGTCTTTGTGCCTCTCGCTGGAAAGAAGCCCTAGATGCAGGGGTTGCACCTCCGGTCGTTCTTGCCGCAACTCACGCGGCTGCATTAGAGTTTGTCTCTCTGAATGATTTAAAGCAACATGCTGTTACCGACTAGAAATAAATCAATAGGTTGTGTTTAACGAATAAAACCAGGCAGTACCTTGGATCGCTTGAGATAGAAATCTAAGGAGACGCGATCGCATGGTATTGCCCGGAGCTTGTCACGCTACCGCAGCAGCAGGAATGGCTGCACTACAAGTCTTTTATAGTTCTACAACCGGACTTTGGAACTCGACGGGTTGGTGGAATGCAGCGAATGCACTGGAGACAACGATTGATTACTCTCGCCTCACGAAGCAGAAAAAATATCATCCCATCATCGTGAATACTTACGAAAAGCATAAGTCACAAGGCTTTCTGGAGGCAAATGTCTATGACGATCAGGGGTGGTGGGCACTAACTTGGATCAAAGCCTACGATTTGACTGGAGAGAAACGCTATCTCGACACAGCAAAATCCATCTTCAAAGACATGACCAAAGGCTGGGACTCTAAATGCGGGGGTGGAATGTGGTGGCGCAAAGATCGCCAGTATAAAAATGCGATTACCAATGGACTATTTTTTACGATCGCGATTCGGCTGCATCAGCGCACCGTGAATGACTATGGCAAAGGCAGTTACATCGACTGGGCAAAACACGGCTGGAATTGGTTCAAAAAGTCCGGCATGATCAACAAGCAGAACTTAGTGAATGATGGATTAAATGATCACTGTCGCAACAATGGCGATGTTACTTGGACTTACAACCAAGGCGTTGTGATAGGGGGATTAGTTGATTTCTATAAAAGTACAAAAGATCAGACTTACTTGAAGCAGGCACATGCGATCGCTACTGCAACGATCAAGCACCTCTCTCGCAAGGGCATCTTGATCGAATACTGTGAACCTGAGTGTGGAGATGATGGTCCACAGTTCAAGGGCATCTTCATGCGTAATCTAGCTTACCTGCAAGAAACGTCTCCTAAAGCGCAGTACAAAGCTTTCATTCTCAAAAATGCAGATACTATTTGGGCGAAACGCAACCAGCGGGATCAGTTTGGCTTAAGTTGGTCTAAAAAATTTGATAGTGCAGATGCGGCTCGTCAAAGTTCTGCGATCGACGCTCTCAATGCTGCCATTCCGCTCAAAGATCCCGCTTGTGTTGTGGAGAGAGTTCCACCGACTCGGCAATCTCGTTTAGAAGACAAGAACCAAAGCTTCTATCCATTATTTTCGATGCAAGTGAATGCAACCGATCAGATCAGCTTCGAGGTTCCCAACCTGTTCTCGCTGATCGATCAATTAGATCTCCCGTTTGATCTATTCAGCGTTCAAGAAAATTCTTAAAGATTAAATATCACTCGCGATCGTTCCCCGATTACGGCATAATTAGGAGGTTTTCTAATTTTTAAACCCCTTATTTCTGAGATATGCGTACCCAGTACTGTGGTCAACTTCGAGCGAATCATATTGGTGAAACGGTCACTCTCTTCGGATGGGTGGATCGGCGACGTGACCACGGGTACGTGATCTTTATCGATTTGCGCGATCGCGAAGGCATTGTTCAAGTCGTTAGCGATCCAGAACGCACGCCGAATTCCTACAAAATTGCGGGCGATCTGCGAAATGAGTATGTGATCAAGATTGTTGGACGTGTGACCAAGCGCCCTGATGAATCACTGAATCCGAAGATTCCCACGGGCGAAGTCGAGATCTATGCAGATGAGATTGAAATTCTCAGCACAGTTCGCAAACAATTGCCCTTCCAAGTTTCTGCTGCTGAGACAGAATCCGTTCGCGAAGAATTGCGCTTGAAATATCGCTATCTCGATTTGCGCCGCGATCGCATGAGCCGCAATCTACAACTTCGCCACCAATTGATCAAAACGATGCGACGTTTCCTCGAAGATCAAGAAGGCTTTGTGGAAGTTGAAACGCCGATTCTGACTCGTTCTACACCTGAGGGAGCGCGAGACTATCTAGTCCCTTCGCGCGTTAATCCGGGCGAATGGTATGCGTTACCGCAATCGCCTCAGCTATTTAAGCAATTGCTAATGGTCTCAGGACTCGATCGCTATTATCAAATTGCGCGTTGTTTCCGTGATGAAGATTTGCGAGCTGAGCGTCAGCCAGAATTTACCCAGCTAGACATGGAAATGAGTTTCATGAGCCAAGAGGAAATCTTGGATCTGAACGAAAGTCTAGTCTGTACCATTCTCAAAACCATGAAAGGCATCGAAGTTCCTCGTCCTTTCCCGCGTCTCACCTATGCGGAAGCGATGGATCGCTATGGCAGTGATAAGCCTGATACTCGTTTTGGCTTAGAGCTAGTCGATGTTTCCGATGTCGTGAAAGATTCCGGTTTCAAAGTCTTTGCGGATGCCGTGAAAAAAGGTGGATTAGTAAAAATCCTCCCGATTCCAAATGGCAACGATGCAATTTCCAATGTTCGGATTAAGCCTGGCGGAGATGTGTTCAAAGAAGCGTCCGAAGCGGGTGCGCGTGGACTCGCTTACATTCGAGTGCGTGAAGATGGCGAGATCGATACGATCGGCGCAATCAAAGACAATCTCACCGAAGAACAAAAGCAAGAAATCCTCAAACGCACAAATGCGAAACCCGGACATCTTCTACTGTTTGCTGCTGCCGATGCGAATACGGTGAATAAAACCCTCGATCGCTTACGTCAATACCTCGGCAACGAACTCGGCATGATCGATCCTGACAAGCTCAGCCTACTTTGGATTGTCGATTTCCCAATGTTCGAGTGGAATGCTGACGAGAAGCGATACGAAGCATTGCACCATCCGTTTACAGCTCCGCATCCTGATGATGTGAATGATCTAACCACTGCGCGCGCTCAAGCTTATGACCTTGCTTTCAATGGGTTTGAAGTCGGTGGTGGCAGTGTTCGGATTCACCAACCTGATCTGCAAGCGAAAGTGTTTGAAACGATCGGAATTTCTGAAGAAGAGGCACAAAACAAATTCGGCTTTTTACTCGAAGCATTTGAATACGGTGCGCCTCCGCATGGTGGGATCGCCTATGGAATCGATCGCTGGGTCATGTTGCTCTCCGGTGAAGACTCAATCCGCGATGTGATTGCTTTCCCGAAAACACAGCAGGCTCGTTGTTTGTTAACCAGTGCACCTTCTAGTGTTGATGAGAAGCAATTAAAAGAACTACAAGTTGCTTCTACTTACAAGCCGAAGCCAGCCGTTTCATAGTAGGTTTCGACTTTATTCAACTTAGGGATAAAGTCGAGACTCATTCTGTGGATTATGCCGATCTGAGATCGAGCAAAGTTGATAGATCGCCTAGCAACCCTAAGAAACAGGTAGAATAGGCTCTGTTCTGCACTTTGCTAGTTTATGCGTAATCCTCCTCAGCCTTTACCCGACAATCTTTGGGGAGAACAGTGGCGATTTGCTTCTCTACGATCGAGTGATTTAGTTGAAACAATTTCCAACCGGACAATCCCGATCGTAGATATGCCTGAAGCTTTGCACCCTTTGAATTTAGGAGTTGCATCAACGGCGCAAATCCCCGGTGTCGTGATTGACGGAGGACGACGATCGATGCAATTAGCCCGTTGGATTCAAGCCAATGATCCGAGATCAATGAATGCGATCGCAGGAACACCGGACGGACTGGTTTTGTATGCGGGAGAGGTCGATCGTTGGATTCTCGCAACCTTTGATGATCCAGAAATGCGAAGTGCGGCTCAATTGTTTGAACAACGGAAGAAAGAAAGTAAGCAATTGCACTTTTTGTTAGTTGAACCTGATGATTCAGGTATGACCTATACGGGGTTTTGGTTGCTTAGAAGTCAAGGTGTTTAGCTGATTGGTGAAATCTAAACTCAACGCACTGAGCGATCGCTGCCAAGCAGAAGCGTCATCGATTGTTTATCGATGATTTATGTCAGAGGACAAATTGAAAATCTTTAAGGTACGAATACAAATGTGGCAAGATTGGGGAGTAGAGACACTTCGTGAAGACTATGACTGTAGAACTTCAACAAGCCATTCATCTTGCTCAGTCTCTCTCCTTTGCGGAACAGCTTGAGCTTCTCAAAATGCTCTCGGTAATGATTCAGCAATCTCATGCCCTAGAGACTCAAACTTCGACCTCAGAAGTTGATACAGAGTTCTCAGCAGCAAGCTTTCAGCAATCTTGGGAGCAAGCGATAACGGGGCAAACTTTACCACTGTCTCAGTTGTGGGAGGGAATCGACGTTGAGTGATCTGCCTGTGGAGATTCGTCTGACTTCTGAGTTTCAGCGCAAATTGAAGAACCTTGCGAAGAAATATCGCCAAGTCCCAAACGATCTTCAACCTGTGCTTGCTCAGTTACAAACTGGAGAATTTCTAGGAGATCAGATTTCTGGCGTTGGTTTTCGCGTCATGAAAGTGCGAGTTAGAAACAGCGATACGCAGAAGGGAAAGAGTGGCGGTTATCGTTTGATTTACTGGATTTCATCAAATTCTTTGGTTGTGTTAGTAGATATTTACTCAAAGTCAGAGCAAGAGGATATTGAGGTAGAAGAGATTCAGCAAATCATCAAAGGATTTAGCTCAACTTCTGAAACAACGAATGATTAGGATGCGATCGCAAAATTTAGAAGAGCAATCGCGAAAATCGAACTAGGAGTAACGCTCGATCTTCTCCATAAAAAGCTATATTCAGAGAATCAGCCTTTTGGGACACGATCAATGTATCAAATTAACCTGCAAGAAGCTGAAACTCAACTGGTAGAGCTAATTGAGCAGGCAGCAAAGGGAGAGGAAGTCATCATTACCCGAAGTGATGGAACAGCTTTCAAGATTGTGCCGATCGTCGATCGAGTTGCAGTTCCCAAATTTGGCAGCGCGCGGGGACGTATCAAAATATCAGATGATTTTGACGATCCATTGGAGGGTTTTGAGGAATACACTCCATGAGATTGTTGCTCGATACCCATGCGTTTCTCTGGTTCATCGCAGGAAGTTCTGATCTCAGCAACAAAGCAAGAACCTTAATCGAAGATCCGAATAATCAAAGGTTTTTGAGTGTTGCGAGTCTTTGGGAGATGTCGATTAAAGTTAGCATTGGCAAGCTTGATATCGGTATGACCTTTACAGAACTGATGCAGCATGAAGTTTATGGCAATGCGATCGAGGTGCTGCAAATTCGATCTGAGCATTTGGACGCTTTGGCAAAGCTCCCGTTTCATCATAAAGACCCATTTGATAGGCTGATAATTGCTCAAAGTCTGGCAGAATCGACGCCTCTGGTGTCAAAAGATGGCGAATTTGGAAATTACTCAGTAACGCTGCTTTGGTAGGAGAGTTATGGTCGAACTTTTACGCCGAGGGGTGTCGATCGATATCATTGCTCCTGCTACGGGTTTGTTGTTGCTTTCGGCTAAGCAAAGCTTTCTGAAGAAGTTCAACAGCTTCAACAACAATTAGACAATCCTGAGCAAAATTGGAATTGACCAATCGAGTTTGCGATCTCGCACAATCAGAATCTAATACGACTTAACGACTGAGTGATTTAGAGTGCTTGTGAAAGCTGAACTTGGAATGGCTCTCGATCTATTGGTGCGAAATGCTCTACCCAAAGTATTAAGTATGCTGCTTATGATAGTATTTCTGAGTATGAGCTTCCTGCTTAAAGTACTATTTAATACAACAAATCCCTAACATTCCTTATGTCACATATATATGTAGCAGCAGATGGTGATGATGTCGGTCGAAAAATTGAATTCTTCATCGTCATGAATCAGATAGATATCCTATCCAATTTCTTTAATCAATTCCAGATATCTATGCTTTGGTTTGCAGAGGAATTATCAAAAAGGTTTCAAGCAGAAATAGTGTTTAACGGGGGGGACAGTTTACTCGCGAAGCTACAAGCAAGTAAAGCTGAGATTAGTGAATTAGAAATTATAAGAAATGAATTTTTTAATATTTCGCAAATGACAATATCAGTTGGCATTGGCGAAAGTCCGCGTCAAGCCTATTTTGCACTTAAACTGGCTAAAGCTGCTGGAAAAAACAGGATTGAGATTTTTCAGGAGTGTGTAAAATGACAAGGCAGCTAATTCTCTTTATCCAAAGCGACAATCCAGGACTTTACACTAATATCCTGACTCATTGCGTTCAATCTGAAAATGTTCGTAGTATTTATTTTGCAATTAATTCAGGTTCAGTAGGCAGCATTTCTGAAGAAATAAATAAGATTGGAAAGATCAGAGATAAATTTGACAATCTTGTTAGTAAATATCCAGATAAATACAAGCAAGCCTGCGAGATGATGCCTTCATTTAGCCAACTGGACGAACGAATTGTGAGAGTTCCATTTACAAATCCGGAATTTTCAATAAACGACTTGAAGCGAAAGTTTCATGATGTTGAGAACCTAATTGTAGATGTTTCTGGCTGTAACAAGAAAGTTTCTAGTGATATCATCTCGTCTTACATGCTGAATGGAATAAGGCACATTTGCTGTTTTGAACTTGATAATAGTGTTTATTCCCCAGAGTGGAAGCAGCAAGGGCTAAGCAGGGATTACCACGATATATGTAGAGAAATTTCTTATTATGAATATGTTGATTTCTCTAGCGCCGGAACAACTATAAAAAGCTTTAATCGTATGCGTTCTCAAGGGCAGAAAGTAAAGCTCCTCTCGATGGTTTCTATTATGCTTGGAATAATAGTTTTGATTTTAATTCAACAGCAGCAAAATGTGTCTGCTCAGTACGCTACTGTTGCACTCACATTAGTGGCGATACTAGGAGGTATTAATGATATTTTTGGGATTGTTGAGCGGCTAAGATAATGTAATCCAAATGCAAAGCGAATTACGGTAGTGCCTTTTAGGAAATGCTGTAGAAAATAGGCTGATTTCATGCAAACATGTATCGGCATTGCTCATTGTAGTAGTGGATGAAGTTCCAGATGGCAGCAATATGATTGTTGACATCCTTCGAGAACGATAAAGTTTTCCGCACTAACCGAGACACTCGTTGTCTTAAAGTGTTGTTGAAG